>NZ_KQ969159.1:151558-162411 GCF_001578805.1 Streptococcus sp. DD10
AATTTGATTTTCGAAGAGTATGAGTTGATTTCATAGTATTTTAGAAATTCTTTCCAGATATGGAAAACGTAACCGTTTGGTATAAATTCGCTGGTTAGTTCATCCGTAAAGAATTGAGAAGCAAAGTCCAGCACGGGGTTGATTTCCTTGTGGTGTTCTTCCAAAATATCCACCGATTGCGCTGGGTTGATGTCTGCGGTTGGTGTCTCTATTGCTAGCTTCACAAAGTATTCCAGTACCTCCCTGCGCGTGATGTAGTCATTCTTGATTGCTTTGTTTGGTCTACCTTTGAAGATATTGGTAAAAGGTAAAATCCTAAATCGGCGGTCAATCGCTGACTTATCCCCTTTCATCTTTGGCAAGCCATTAGAAGATTGAATAATAGTCACATTGAAGCGGATACTGTAAGGCTTACGCCCTTTTTCTTCAATGGTCATGATGTCGCTTGTTGCAAGGCTAAACATTTCTGAAGTATCTTTGATTTCAGCGTCTTGTTGGATGTCGTCCCCGATAACCAGCGACTTACCAAGTAGGATTGAAGTTGAAAAGCGACTTTTTTCTAAACCTGTGATTTTCAAGCTGGCTACGTTCTCCATACCAACCAAGTTCATCAGTAATTGCTGAAAAGTTCCCTTTCCAGTTCCGCCTTCACCGTATAACCAGAAAATTTTGTGTAGGGATTGCCCTGTAATACTAGCCTTTATAATCTGAATTGCTAAATTGTAAAGTTCTTGGTCGCCGTCAAACAGTTCTAACAGCCATGCCCTGGGTGTCCAGCCGTTGATGTTAGGCTCGGTAGCTATTGGGTTATAGTCTGTGTTTATTTTTCTTGTGACTGTGACCGCTGGGGTTAATTCTTCAAAAGTACCTGCTTTTGAGTTATAAAGTTGCTCACCTATGACCGTGTAATTAGTCTTGATTGTCCTTAGAGGGCTTTGTCTAGCAATTTTATAAAGGATGTCATAGGCTTGTTTTTCTGTCACGCTTGGAAAAATAACAGCGATTAGATCCTGTAAAAATTCGTTATCTTCAAGCCAAATCCCCTTGTCAGGGTCGTAGTAGTACAAGGGAGCTTTCTGCCCCTGTGCTTCGGGCTTTATTCGGATAAAGCGAACAAACTTTCTTAACATAAGAGCTACCCCAAGCGGTGTAGTTGGTAGTGCCTTATCGCTGGCTTTTTGGGCTTTTTCGATTGCTTTTTCAGTTAGTTCCACCTCTGTTAGTTTTCCCTCTTCAACCCTTTTTAAGTCTTTAGGGTCAGATATAGCCTTGTCATAGGTTGCTTGATACACTTGTGTTTTAATCAGTTCATACTCATAGTTCAATTGCCCCCTAGCACCCTTGAGGGTTGTAAAAAAATATTCTTCGGTAGTCAAAATCTTAATTCCCTCTCTTCCTTTTCTTTTTCAGTTTCTTCAGATGTTTCCTTTCTTGGGTCTGCTCTAAAGTTGGGCGTCTATCTTTCCAAACATTTTTATCTGCCATTTTGTAGGGGCGCCCATATCCAAAGAGTTTCTGAAAGTTAGTCATTTCCCTTTCCCCCGTTTCTTCTTTAGCATGTTGTTCAATCGTCTCTGTTCGGGGTCAGTAGTAGTAGGCTGGAATGCTCTGGTTTTTATGTTCCTAACGTTCTTCATTTTCCAGTTGCCCATGCTAGTAGCTGGGAGGGTATCGAATTTGCTCATGTTTCAACCCCCAAAAATACCAGAATATCACTGACCCTATAAAAGACTTTCCTAGTGTCTTCTAGTGGGGGCTGGTAACGTCTTAGCCCTGCCTGTTCCCACTTTTGCAACGTCTTATATTTGATATCTAATTCTTCCATGACCTCTTGAGCTGATATTAACCCCGTCAAGCGTGATTTGACCATCTCACGAGCTTCCAGGTAGTTCTCCACAAGCTCCAGCACTCCACGGGCTAGTTCTTGCTCGCTCTCTTTGCTTAGGCTAAACATTTGTATCAGCTCCTTTCAGTAGTTCCTTGTAACTCTCTAAATCAGCATTTAACAAAACGCTTAGGCGCTTTTGTTCCTCCTGTACCTGATTATAGAATGCCTTTGCTCCGTCTAATAGTTCCTCCTTGTTAGCTGGGATAAAGTAGCCTCTAAAAGCTCCATGACGTACACCAATGATAGGGACGCCGTAGCGCGTGATCAGGCGGCTGATAATATCCTGTACGGTTCTTTCTGCTAGTTTAGTGATTAAGCTGATTTCTGCCCCTGTGATAGAGTTCTCAGCCCCTACCTTGATTAGTCTTAATACTCGTTTATCATTCAGTGTTAGATTCATTCAATTCCTCCGTAAACTCTTACCCCTGAAAGCTGGATATATCGCCCATAATCAGGGCTTAAATCCTCGGTGGGGGTTTTTATCGTCTGTTTGTTTTCTCGCTCTAATTTGGCGCTTTTTTTGCGGTCTCGGTGGTTTAGATAAAGCAGCAAGCCAATCAATACCACCATGAAGGCAACCGCCTGTGTATTCGTAAGATCTAACTCATTCATGTTATACCCTCGCTTGATAACTCTTGATATAGTCCACTTGGTCGCTTTGTTCCATCTTTAAGAAGTCTTCCATCTCTTCGGTGCTTACTTTTCTATCTACAAAATCAGCGATAAACTGAAAGAGGTTGGGACGTTCCTTCTTAATTTCAGCCATCAAGTTATCAAACTCTACTTGTGCCATGTTGTTTAGGTCTGTTACCATGTTATTCCTCCATTGGCCTTTTTAATTGTCGTTTCCTATACATGATTAGCACCACTCCAAACGCTGGGCGATTCCCCAAAGTTGGCGAACGCATAGAATGATGACCAGTTTAAAGAGTTGGCGCTCTCCGTATGGTCAAAATATCCTAAATATACTATAATCTAGGTATAAATCAATCTAAAACCCTTTTAATAATAGCTTGCCTGCTTTTTTGTTAATTTCGTTTTAGTGTTAGTGTGAAAGGCTCTGCTGGTTGGTCCCCGTTAAGCCTTTTTTGTTGCTTTCTGCGCCTTGTGGTGCGTTTTTTTATTTCTAAAAGCCATGGCTATAACCACGTATTCAAATGCTCGGTGTTCTTCGTGATTGTATGGTGTTGCAAGCCCGTACAATCTGCCACAATACTGCTCAGTGTATACGGCTCTTTCTTACCGTCCATGTAGACTAGTTCCATTGTGGTTCTACCTCCTGCATGAATCGGGTTAGCTTGCTTGTCAGACGGCCCTTCTCGTCCATATTTTTAGCCTCTGCAATGGCTTTGGCTAGTGTATCGATATAATACCGCTCTGCCTCTGCCAACGTGTCAGGGGCTTTTATAGTGGTCTGTGGTTCTTCCACCAACTCCCCAGCCATGTAGTAGCCTTTTAGTCGGATTTCTTTCAGAATGTGCTTGACTACCTTTTTAAACTCTTTGGCTAAAGGTTTACGTGATTGTGATAAAACTTCGTATACCCCGAACTCTGTCAGCATGTTCATTTCTCTTTTTTGACCTGCCCTAGATATTACATAGGTCAGCTTTTCATCATCATCTACCCGTTTTAGTAAATCTGTGGTGTTTTGGATTTCAATCATCTCAGCAACCTCTACCGCTACAAATAACGGATTTTGAATGTCTCCGTAAACATCAAAATGTTTAGTCCCAAATTTCTGTGTTGTGACAACTTTCAATACTTCTGATTTTCGTTGCTGGCTGTTCTCGTTTTTCCATTTTTCAAATGCATGAAAAAAAGTTGGTTGTTGTGATTGTGTTGTCATATTCTGCGTAACCTCTCTGTATAACTTATTTAGTCTTTTTCTGCTTTCCTTGTTGGGCTTATGTTTGCCCTGCGCCCATTTGCCAACTGTTCGGGGATCTATGCCGATATGCTGCCCTATGGCTACCAGGTTCAGCCCGTGAGTGGTTCGCATTTCCTCAATGACTTTGGTGTAGTTCCTCTTCATTGCTTGCCTGCCTTTCGTCAATCCCCAGTGGTAAAGCACCAGTGGAGTATCTTGTAGATGTAATATAGTATTGCGATTGGTTTACTCCTTTCTAGCTATAAAATAGTTCATCTATGGTTATATCTGATTTGATTTCTGCAACCATTGACTTAATCGCTAGGCGTTCTTTGTCATTGAATGGCGTTTTACCTAATTCTTTGTTGTTGTATGACTGCAAAGAAATTTTTAGCTTGTCCGCCATCTGTTGTTGAGTTAGTCCTAACATAACCCGATAGCCTCGTAGTTTGCTCATAGCTTTCCCCCTTTCTAAAAAATCCCCCTCCATGAATAGATTGAAAGTGTGAAAGATTGGAGGAGGAACACATTTTTTCTGTGCTTGATTTGTATGATACACAATATTTTTTCTGTTGTCAACTATTTTTTTAATTTTTGCACAAAAAAAATGTACTTTTTCTAAGATATAGTATATAATCATCTTTGAAAGGTGTGATAAAACATGAATAGATTGAAAGAATTAAGACAAGAAAAAAAGCTATCTCAAAAAGAGTTAGCTGAAAATATTGGGGTTCATTATCGGACTCTTCAAAATTGGGAAAATGGAGAAAGCCAAATCAAACCAGAAAAAGCCCAGCAACTAGCTGACTACTTCGGGGTAAGCGTTGGATATCTGTTGGGGTATATTGATGACTCGGAAATATATGATGATGAAGTGGTGATAGAACCTGAAAAGGGGATGATTTTAGCTTACTCTATGGAACGCTCTAACAAGAAGTTCCAGGAAAAGATGTTTAAAGACTTCATTACATTTTTCCGTGATAACACTATCTTTATCAGCGATGAAGAAATTTTGTCTCTATATTCTATGGTACATGCTGCCAATCTCAATAATGCTACACCAAGAGGAAAACAGTTTACCAATTTGATTTTTTCTGATAATGACGAAGCCAAACAAATAATCGGCGATTACTCATTTATTTTCGGTAACGAGTTTGCTAGAAATGATTTAGATGAGCAAATTCGCGGATATATCTCCGAAGAAACCAGAACAAAAGAAAAGACCGAAAAACTCTTGAAAGTCTTGAAATCAGCATATGGAGAACGCGACTACCTGGATTAGTAAGGTTATCATTGGTAAAGGGTAAAGCATATCAAATATAGAGAAAATTAAAAAGCGATCAAAAGCATACCACGCGCCACAATATCCAACGATCCTGAAGTGCGTGGTTTCTCGTGGTTCGTTCGAACTTCAAGCCTATATAAGCCCCATATCTACTAATTTTGTTGATGTCAACAAAACTGTACAACTTACAATGTTTTAGAAAGGACTACCATGGTTAAAATCAACGCAAACGGTAAAGAAATCACTTTACTAGCCAATAATACTGATTATGTTAGCTTGACAGATATAGCCAAATATAAAAATAATGAAGATCCTAGAATAGTCATATCAAACTGGCTTAGTAGTTACGCTACTATAGATTTTTTAGCAACTTGGGAAAGTATTAATAACCCAAATTTTAACCGTATGGAATTCCATACGGTTAGAAATGAACCTGGTAGGCTTGTAATGACTTCTAAACAATGGATAGAAAGAATGAACGCCATCGGTATCACTTCAAAAGCTGGACGATACGGTGGAACCTATGCCCACTCAGACATAGCCTTTGAGTTTGCTTCTTGGATTTCCCCAGAGTTCAAACTCTACATCATTCAAGACTATCAACGGCTTAAACAAGAAGAGGCCTATAGAAATCAGTTAGATTGGCAAGTGAACCGCTATATTTCAAAACTCAATTACACAATACAAACTGATGCAATTAAAGAAAATATTGTCCCAACACTTCAGCCGTCTCAAATATCATACGCTTACTCCTCTGAAGCTGATTTGGTTAATGTTGCCTTGTTCGGTATGACTGCCAAAGAATACAAGAAAGCTTTCCCAGAAAAAGAAGGAAACCAGCGAGATAATGCCACTATTGAGCAATTGCTAGTCCTTAATAATTTACAAAGTCTTAACGCTGAAATGATAAAACAAGGGCTATCACAAAGCAACCGCCTAACTGAACTCAATAGAATCGCCAAAGAACAGTTAGAGGTACTTTACAAAAACAATCAAAAAGCTCTGGATCATCTAAAACGTCTAGCCGATAAATAGCCCCATATTCGCCTTGTATTATACTCTGGTATTATTTACCGTCTGACTACTTAAAAACGAATACAGGGCAAACTGTGAAGCCCTAGCATGATTTAAACCACAATCTAAAACCTTTTTAATAATAGCTTGCCTGCTGATGGAAAGGTTTATCATCATGAAAATCAACCAAATCACCAAAAAAGACGGCTCGACTGTCTACCGTGCCAATGTTTACCTTGGAAAAGACCAAGTTACGGGTAAAGATGTCAAAACAAGTGTAACAGGTCGGACTAGAAAAGAGGTCAAACAAAAAGCCAAAGAGGCTGAAATAGAGTTTATTCAAAACGGCTCTACTAGGTTTCAAGCCTCGACCATTACCACATACCAGGAACTAGCTAATCTATGGTGGGATAGCTACAAACATACCGTAAAGCCAAACACTCAAGACTATACTAGAAAAGTCCTTAAGACCCACATTCTGCCACTCTTTGGGGCTTACAAGCTCGATAAGCTGACAACGCCACTTATTCAGTCTATCGTCAATAAACTAGCAGAAAAGACTAATAAGGGCGAACCCGGGGCATATCTTCACTATGACAAAATACACGGCTTAAATAAGCGTATTTTACAGTATGGCGTGGTTATGCAAGCTCTGCCCTTTAATCCAGCCCGTGAGGTCATACTCCCCCGAAACACTCAAAAGGCAAAACGCCAAAAGGTAAAGCACTTTGAGAACCAGGAACTAAAAACATTTCTCGATTATCTCGATAGCCTCGACCTTGAAAAGTACCGTCTCTATTATGAGGTCACTCTGTACAAGTTTCTACTTGCCACGGGTTGCCGTATCAATGAGGCGCTTGCCCTGTCTTGGTCTGATATTGACTTAGATAATGCTGTTGTCCATGTCACGAAGACCCTAAACTATAAGCAAGAAATCAATAGCCCTAAATCACATTCCAGCTATCGGGATATAGATATAGACCAGGCAACTATTGCCATGTTAAAAGCCTACCAGCTTAGACAAATTCAAGAGGCTTGGAAACTAGGACGCTCTGAAACTGTGGTATTCTCTGACTTTATTCATGAGTACCCAAACAATAGAACGCTTCAAACCAGGTTAAGAACTCACTTTAAACGTGCCCAGGTCAATAACATAGGCTTTCATGGTTTCCGCCATACCCACGCTAGTTTACTGCTTAACTCAGGTATTCCTTACAAGGAACTCCAGAACCGCCTAGGTCATTCCCAATTATCTATGACCATGGATATTTATAGTCATCTCTCAAAAGAGAACGCTAAAAAAGCCGTCTCATTCTTTGAAACGGCTCTAGGAAATCTGTAACTGAACAAATAACTGAACAAACCCAGCAATCAACATTTTAAGACAAAGCAAAAAGCCCACTGTTGTAGGCTTTTTCAAGATACTTTTTGAAATTAAAGCATTTTGTTGTAGAATTCAACGACAAGTGCTTCGTTGATTTCTGGGTTGATTTCATCACGTTCTGGAAGGCGTGAAAGTGTTCCTTCAAGTTTGTCAGCATCAAAAGATACGAATGCTGGACGTCCAAGAGTAGCTTCAACCGCTTCAAGGATAGCTGGAACTTTCAATGATTTTTCACGAACTGAGATCACTTGACCTGGAGTTACGCGGTATGAAGGGATATCAACGCGTTTTCCGTCAACAAGGATGTGACCGTGGTTAACGAATTGACGAGCTTGACGACGAGTAGTCGCAAGTCCAAGACGGTAAACAACGTTGTCCAAACGGCGCTCAAGAAGAAGCATGAAGTTGAAACCGACAGTTCCTTCTTTGATCTTAGTAGCTTGGACGAACAAGTTACGGAATTGTTTTTCACCAAGTCCGTAAGAGAAACGAAGTTTTTGTTTCTCAGCCAATTGCAAACCGTACTCAGAAAGTTTAGAACGGTTGTTTGGTCCGTGTTGACCTGGTACGTAGTTACGACGTGCCAATTCTTTACCTGTACCTGTAAGGGACAAGCCAAGACGGCGAGATTGTTTCCAAGATGGTCCTGTATAACGTGACATGAAAATGTCCTCCTGTAAGATAATATATGGAGAAATAGTCACTTGGAAAGTCCTAATTCGTGCAGAACATTTTCACCTAAACAGCAAAGGCTACTTTCATAGCGAATGTCCTGTTGACGAGCTCTATACTCTCCTGCTGCTATTTCACACAAAGTCTATTGTACCATGGATAGCGATTTTTGTAAAGGGAAATGTTGAAAATCAATTATTTCACATCTATACCCTGTCACTTAGGCACAGATTTGGTCGTTCTGGGCACTCTTGATATATCTGCGATTTTTTTGGTATAATGAAAGAAAAACAGAGAAACCTGCTCAAGCAGGACGGAGAATTGTCATGAAAAACACTACAACAAACTTCACAGCCCTGGAAACTTTTGAAACCCTGACACAGGATCAGCTGGTTGAGGTGAGTGGGGGAGGAGGCAATTTTTGGCTTTCTTTCTGTCAAAACATAGGATTTTGCCCTTCTCAAAAAAGAGCTGGTGGCAACTATGAGAAAAACTTGATGTGATAAATATGTTCCTAGAAACAATATTAGGGATAACTTTTATCCTCCTCATAATTAGCTCTGTTGTCGTCCCCTATCTCTATCTCGGTAGCCAGCTATCCCCTACATTTACTAAAAAAAGATACTGGTTAGTCATAATACTCTTCCAGCAGATCGCCTCACGCACCTTTGGGGAAAGCTTTCACTTTCTGATTATTATCTTTTACTACTTTGTACTAACCAGAGTTGATAAGAAAGAGAAAAAGCATTCTCTCTTCTTGTCCCTCTTTCTTTTTTACTCTTCCAAAGTATCCGTTATCTACTCGTCACTTTCTTTATGCGAATGATATTTGACTTTAGTTATTTACACGATATGCTAGGCAATAGTATAGGTGCCAGCTTTCAATTCCTTGCGCTCTTTATCTCCGTTTTTATCATGAGAAAACTCCCTATCGACTGGGAACTCTTCTTTTCAGAGGACTTCAAATCGCTGTTTGACAAAAGTCTAAAACTCTTCATTCCTTTAACAGCTTTTCGGATTTTTTCTTCCTTTATGACCAATGGAAATTATCAGTTTTATCATCGGTTTGATACAACGGTTTCTGTAATTATTTTCACAGCTTTCTTCTTCTGGTGGCTCTATGTCAAGCATGAGCAACAGACGCACTATGACTTAGAAACCATCAAACGTCAAGAAGAGGATAATCGTACCATGCAAGAGACGGTCAACAAACTCGGCAGTCTCTACAATGAAATCCGTGGCTTCCGCCATGACTTTGGAAGCATTATCGCCAGCATGGAACCTGCTCTTGCTCGTAATGATATCGATGAGATACGGGAAATCTACCAAGACATTTTTCTCAAAACCAATGAAAAACTGATAAAATCAGACTACACCGCCTTTAACCTGCAAAACATCGAGGATATCCCCCTCCGCAATGTCCTTGCCAAGACCATGATCAGTGCCCAAAACCAAGAAATCCCTGTCACCCTCCAAACGACTGGCTATGTCAGAAAGCTAGATATTCCTATGCTGGAGGCTGTCCGCATGCTCTCTATCCTCACGACTAACGCTCTTGAAGCAACAAGAGAGGCTGAGACACCACAGATTGATATCGCCTTGATCACCGATGACAACACGGTGACGTTCATCATCAAAAATACACGAGAAAAACTTGTCCTCGAACAGAATCGTCTCAGCCAGCGTGGTTACTCCACCAAGGAGGAGGGGCGTGGGACTGGACTGGCTACTTTGGAGGATATGGTGTTCGAGTACGACCTAGCCCTTGATACCCAGATAGGTGAGGAAATATTCACGCAGATTTTGGAATTGCCTATGAGAAAGGAGAAGAAAAAGACATGAGAATTTTAGTTTTAGAAGATAAAACAGATCAACAGGCACGCATCGAAAAAACCTTGTTTGCCATTGCCAAAGACCGCAACCTGAAACTACACATTGACATCGCAGAAACCTATCGTGAGCTGGAGACATTCACCAACTACCTTGACCTTTATGAGCTTTACTTGCTAGACTTAGAGGTAGACGATGACCCGAAACTGGGCTTTACGGTGGCACAAGAAATCCGTAAACGAGATCCTTTTACTAGCATTGCCTTTGTCACCACCCACTCCGAGGCACTACCTTTAGCTTTTGAGTATCAAGTTTCTGCTCTCGACTTTATCTCCAAGGATAAACCTGAGGGAGAATACCGACAGCACCTTGAACGCTGTATCGACTATGTGACTCAGCACGATACACGAGAAAACCTGCAAGTCTTTTCCTACCGTTATGAGGGGCGAAAGGGCTTTTCCATGCCCTATCACGACATCATCGCTATCGAGACCAAGCCTGACTCTCATCGGCTTAAAGTCTACTATGTTAATCATTCAACGAAAACCGTCTATGGTACGCTAAAAAGCATCCAAGAGCAAGCTGAGAGAGATTACTTCGCCTATGCCAATCGTACTGTTCTGGTTAATATCAACGCTATTACAGGGCTAAATTCCCAACAAGTTGATTTAATCGAAGGTTTGTCTTTCTCTGTCTCTCGTATGGGGAAGAGAGAGCTAGAGAAGTGTAGAAAAAATAAGGACTAGAGACGAAAAATCTCTAGCTTTTTTGCTCTTTTCAACCAAAATTGTCGTTTAGGCACAGATTTGGTCTTTGTGGGCACTCTTGATCTTTTTTGAAAATTTTAGGATAGAATAAAACCATAAAGAAAAGGAAAGCGTTTCCTACAAATCGGAACTTGCTGACTCATACT
>NZ_KQ969159.1:163242-186090 GCF_001578805.1 Streptococcus sp. DD10
TGAGTATCAAAAGGAGGAAATATCATGGCTAACGTAAAAGATTTCACAGTATTAACTAACGAAGAGCTTGCTACTGTTTCTGGTGGTTGGGGATATACCTGGGGTTGCTCAGATGGACACACTAGCGCTTGGCATCTCTTCAGAAATACCGCTCAACAAAATGCTGATACCTATGCAAGAGTTCATGGGGTTATTTGTGGAGTGTATAACGCCTAGATAACAAAAAATATAACGTTGTGTGCTTTGTAAGTCCAGCTTAATCAATACACTTTTCATGATAGCGGGAGGTCTACAACCATCTCGCTATCTATGTTTACAGGGAATGTTATGGTTTTAAGAAAACGTTTACTTTGTAATAGGTTGAAAAAAGAAAGGAGAACTCTCATGAAACTCACACTTTCAAACATCAGTAAATCTTACGGAGATAAAACTGTTCTTAAAGATATTTCTTACACCTTCACCCCCGGAGTTTACGGGTTACTAGGTGCTAACGGTACCGGTAAGACTACCTTAATGAACATCATCTGTGACTTACTAAAACCGAGTTCAGGTGACATTTTGCTAGATGGAACATTAAAACCAAACAAGTTTAATCAGTACATCGGATTTTTACCACAAGATTTTAGCTACTACCCTAGTTTTTCTGGACAAGATTTTCTTCTCTACATGGCCTCTTTAAAAGGAATGAAATCTAAAATAGCCAAAAAAGAGTGTGATATCTTTCTTCGTCTTGTAAACCTTGATAATGTTGCTAAAAAACCAATTTCTTCCTACTCTGGTGGGATGAAGCGACGTCTTGGAATCGCTCAAACCCTACTCAACGACCCTAAAATTCTTGTACTAGACGAGCCAACTGTAGGATTGGACCCAAAGGAGCGTATCAAATTTCGAAACATTATCAGTGATCTTTCTACTGACAAAATCGTTCTCCTTTCCACTCATATCGTATCTGATGTTGAAGCTATCGCAAAAGAAATTCTCATACTCAAAGATGGAAACTTCATCCAACACGGCTCCAGTCAAGAATTACTGTCCATAATAAAAAATCAAGTATGGGAGATTGATGTAAATGAAAGACTAGTCCACACTTACTACCACAACTATAGTGTCGTCAACGAGAAAATAGAGTCTGGCTACCGCACGCTGCGCATCATTAGCCCTGAATCCCCCACAGAATCCGCTAAAAGAGTCGAACCCAACTTAGAAGATTTGTATCTGTATTACTTCAGAGAGGAGTTGCCATCATGATGTCTCTAGTAAACTTTGAACTGAAAAAAATCCTCAAGAAAAAATCAAGTCTCATTGCTATCATCATAGCTATTTTAGCCATTATCGGACTATCTCAGCCATCTTTCTTTAAGAATGATATCGCTGGATACTCCAATGCTTCAGTCCGTGGTCAAGAAGCAGTTCGTATTAACCGAGATACAGCTGAAGAGTATACGGGTTACTTGACAGATGACCTGATTAGTCGTATTACTAATAACTATGCAAAAAACATCTCTGATTTTAAGCAAAAAGGGATTTATGACGCATTTTCTTGGGAAGCTATCTCCATCTTTGTACCGAATAGTGACGATATTCTCCAAAAGACATTCCAATCCGACGAAGTGTTACAGTTTGATAATATCAAGCTAAAAAGTCAAGGAGAACTGCACTCTGCTTTTCCTTTCCACCGACTAAAATTAGGGAACTTCGCTCCTTGGTTTCATCTTTTTGAAATGTTGAGCAATTCTTTTATTGTAGTTATTTTACTCATCATTTTCCTCTGTGGTTCTGTCTTCTCTGGTGATGTTGCAAATAAAATGAATCAACTTCTGATGACAACTAAAAATGGACGGACACGACTCACTCTTGCAAAATTACTAGCAGTCTTTATTGTCAGCTCAATCATCTATCTTGTAGTTGCTTCTGCTATCTTAGCTGTTTTTGCAGGATATTATGGCTTCAGTGGCTGGGATACGAGTGTTCAGATGAATCTGTTTTGGATAAATAACTTTACAAACATCCTTCAATTCCCATACGAGTTAACATTATTAGATGTTTTAATTCGTTTGATTATCCTACAATATATTGGATTGCTATTTATAATTGGGCTGATTGAACTCATCTCCAGTCTAACCAAAAATCCACTATCCAGTTTTGCCAGCACCGTACTACTATTTTTCCTCCCTTCTCTTTTGATGAATGTAGTTACAGGCGGTATCGGGAATAAAATTCTTACATTCTTAGATATGACAACTTCAGATACAGCCAATATTTTACTAAAACTATCTGGTAAAAATAGTTTCTTCCTAGATGGTTTCACCAATAATAGTCTCCTGATGGTTAGTGGTCGCCTAGTTGTATTTGCTTTCTTCTCTTATCTTTCTTACTACATTATCAAAAATAAAAGAGAAATTTCTTGATTTCAAGGAGTCCCCTATGAAAAAATATCTCTACCTACTCAGCACTGCCAGTCTCCTCGCTTTTTCAACAGGAACTGCTTTGGCAGATGAAACAGTAAACAGCCCCGAGACCGTGCAGACTGAACCGACTGAATCAACGACCACCGAAACTGACACAAATGTTGAAACTCCTGCTCCTCAGCCAGCAGAGGAAGAACATCAAGATATTACTATCGAGGACTACGAGAAAAACGTGGCAGACTTACAACAGGTTGATATCCAAACGGTCTATAACATGTTTTCCGAGGATGCTAAGGGAGAAACGACCCTCTACGTTGGTCGCCCGACCTGTATCCACTGTCGCCTCTTTTCACCGACGCTGAAAGAGTTGAACAACTTGATTGACAGCAAGCTCAATTACTACAATATTGATAGTGAGGATTTTGACCAAAAAGCGAAAGACTTTCTCTTCAAAACTGTCGGCATCCCAGGTACGCCAACGACGCTCTATCTGGTCGATGGCAAGCTCCAAGCTGGCTGGGTCGGTGGTGATACAACTGCTGAGGAGCTTTACAAAAATCTCTATAAGAAAGACTACGTTCCCAAAACCAGTGAGATAGAAGCTCCTACCACTACAACTGAGGTGCCGACTAGGCCAGTCCTGACAGAGGTTAAGACAAAGCCTGTCAAAGCTGAAAAGACTGAAAATGTCACTGCGGTACAAACTCTAACTGTAACAAAGCAAAACGCAACTCCTACTCAGACAAGTGCAAAAAACACCAACAAAACTCTGCCAAACACAGGGGATAGTAGTAGTTTTGTTACTACACTAATCGGACTCCTCAGTCTTAGTACAGCAGGGATAGTGTTTAAGAAAAAATACTAATATCAGAGATACTTTCTCTGGTATTTTTGTTCACTCAGGTACAGATTTGGTCGTTGTAGGCACTCTTGATCTTTTTTAAAAATTTTAGGATAGAATAAAACCATAAAGAAAAGGAAAGCATTTCCTACAAATCGGAACTTGCTGACTCAAAAGTAGGAAATATCATGGCTAACGTAGACAAACAATTTCAAGTGCTGACAGCTGAAGAGCTGATGGATGTTAGCGGTGGAGGCTTCGACTGGGGACGTACAGGTATGTGCGTACTTGGTATTGGAGCTGGTGCTTTATTAACCTGCTAAATTATCAATGACAGGAGAATAAAATGAAGTATAAATATTTTCAATGGCTTCGTTTTACTATCGTACAAGTGATAGGGGCGTGCTTACTGCTTTTTATCCTAACGCAAAATATTGCTAGAAAACCTCCTATCTTGATATTTTTCCTTGTACTGCTGGCAGTTAGTATTATCATTATAAATAATTTACTACACGGTTACTTTTTTACTTAGTGTGATTGGATTTTTTAGAATGATAACTGCCCTAGAAATTTATCAAAAGATTATTGGATTATTCTGCGGATTGCTATTCCTCATCATCTGTACTTTGTGTCTATGGGGAATTCAGTATGTCAAACTGTCTGATAAGTGAGTTGCTTAGCTACAAACGGGGTTAGTTTACCTAGCTCCGTTTTTGTTCACTCAGGCACAGATTTGGTCTTTGTGGGCACTCTTGATCTTTTTTGAAAATTTTAGGATATAATAGAACCATAAAGATGAACGTTCATAAAACATCTCTTAAAGGTGGACTAAAATGAAAGCGATTGCCAGATATTGACTAACTGATAGAGATACAAAGCAATGAGGTGTAGGTAACTCAACCAACCTGCTAGAAAGAAAAAGAAGGAACGCTTATGACAAGCGTAGAACAACAATTTCAGACGCTAACAGCAGAGGAGCTGATGGATGTGAATGGTGGTAAAAATAATTGGCAGATGAATGTATTAGAGGGCGGAAGTGCATTAGTCTCTGGGTGGGGACTAGGAGTTGCAGTATGTGCTGCAACAGGTGTAGGTGCAGCATGGGCACCAGCCTGTGGATACATCGGTGCTAAATTCGGAGGAGCACTCTGGGCAGGAGTGACTGCAGCAACAGGAGGATTCTGATTATGACTTTTGAACACTTTGAAACATTAAATGAAAATAACCTTCGTGACATATATGGTGGTAATAACGCTGGTGCAGCCGTAGTTGCTGCAATGAGTTGTGCCGCAGGAGGAATTAAATTAGGCGGAAAATTTGGACCTTGGGGAGCTGCTATCGGAGGTGTAGGTGGAGCCGCTATATGTGGTTACTTAGCTTACACAGCAATTGGATAAATGATTTATCTAGCATGTATTCTATTATTACTCTTCGTCTCAGTATGTATTCAAACTATGTGTGAACAACACTCAAATATTTTTTCTGCTATTTCTAGAGTCTTAATTTTTTTACTACTATATGGTTTGTATTCTAAAAAAATTTTTCTTATTCTATCTTTAATATTCGTTTTTGAAGTATTATTTGAAATTTTTTTAAACCAGAAAAATAAAAAAACAGATACTTAAAAATATTGTATGGTAGGGGTAAAAATTCCGACCAATAAAATGTTCTTTCCCCATTCTCACATAGTTGATTCGGTCAGCTTTAAAGTGAAAAAGACATACAATACAACACACCAACTGACCATTGATTTATACAGTTATCATTACTACTATTTGTCAACCGTTGGGCATTGTTTGTCCATCCTCATTATTTTTAAAATACTAATATCAGAGAGACTTTCTCTGGTATTTTTGTTCACTCAGGTACAGATTTGGTCGTTGTAGGCACTCTTGATCTTTTTTAAAAATTTTAGGATAGAATAAAAACATAAAGAAAAGGAAAGTGCTTCCTATAAATCAGAACTTGCTGACTAGCAAGAAACATTGTCACCTATGAAAGACGAGGTAGACCTATGACACACTCTCATCCACCGTGACGGTGAAACGTATCGACCTTTACTCGTGGTCGCCATACCACACTTGCTGACTCAAAAGTAGGAAATATCATGGCTAACGTAGACAAACAATTTCAAGTGCTGACAGCTGAAGAGCTGATGGAAATTCACGGCGGTAATAATTATGGTCACTATAATCCAAGTGCGCAAGATATTCTAAAGGCAGCAGCATCTGGTGCCATTCAAGTTGGAGCGACCTGCCTGCCAGCAGGTGCATGGGCAGTAGCTGGCTGTGCTTTAGTCGGTGGACTTTGGGGAGGTTATATTCAGTACGAATTAAAACACTGAGTTCTCAATTCTACCGAACATATACACAATAGCAATGGAGATAAATTATGCGAAAAAAGAAATATCTCATTATTTATTTTCTGACAGTCATACTAGGTTCTCTATTTGGCGGTTGGAAATACGTAGAACCTCCTATGCCAAATATGAATTATTTGAAAGATGAATAAACAATTTCAGATAATGCAAAAGGTAATTCGCCAAGAATTGCCTTTTTACTACCACCAAACATGTCACTCAGGTACAGATTTGGTCATTCTAGGCACTCCTGCTCTTTTTCAGCTAGATTCGGGTATAATAGTTTAAAAGCGTTCTCATGATTTTTGAAAATAGCCAAAATTTTCTGAAAATCATTGACAAAAGTTGTCCGAGAACGTAGAATAGAGAAAACACTTTTTTGAGAGGAGAATTTTATGAAATTTCACCGACGACACTACCGTCCTCAGGTGGATCAGATGGACTGTGGTGTCGCGTCTCTCGCCATGGTCTTTGGTGTCTATGGCTCCTACTACTCGCTGGCTCATCTGCGTGAGTTGGCCAAAACCACCATGGAGGGGACGACTGCCTTTGGGCTGGTGCGAGTGGCAGAGGAGCTCGGCTTTGAGACACGGGCTATCCGAGCAGATATGTCTCTCTTTGACATGGAAGATATCTCCTATCCTTTCATCGCCCACGTCCTCAAGGAAGGCAAGCTCATGCACTACTATGTGGTGACGGGGCAGGATAAGCGCTCTATCCATATCGCTGACCCAGACCCGACAGTCAAGATGACCAAGATACCTCGGGAACGCTTCGAGTCTGAGTGGACGGGTGTGACCATCTTTCTCGCTCCGACACCTGAGTACAAGCCCCATAAGGACGCTAAAAATGGGCTTTTCTCCTTTCTCCCTATCCTGACCAAGCAAAAGGGATTGATTGCCAATATCATCTTAGCGACGCTCTTGGTCACTATCATCAATATCATCGGTTCTTACTATCTCCAGTCCATCATCGACACCTACGTGCCTGACCAGATGAGGAGTACGCTGGGTATCATCTCTATAGGATTGGTGCTGGTCTATATCCTGCAACAGGTGCTAGGCTATGCCCAAGAGTACCTGCTTTTGATCTTGGGGCAACGGCTGTCTATCGATGTCATCCTCTCCTACATCAAGCACGTTTTTCACCTGCCCATGTCCTTCTTTGCGACACGGCGCACGGGGGAGATTATCTCTCGTTTTACAGATGCTAACAGTATCATCGATGCTCTTGCAAGTACTATCTTGTCTATATTTTTGGATGTTTCGACAGTGCTCATCATCTCCATGGTGCTCTTCTCGCAAAACATCAACCTCTTTTTTATTAGTCTTTTGGCACTGCCCATCTACACGGTCATCATCTTTGCCTTTATGAAACCCTTTGAGCGGATGAATCGGGACACCATGGAAGCCAATGCCACTCTGTCTTCCTCTATCATCGAGGACATCAACGGGATTGAGACCATCAAGTCCCTGACCAGTGAAAGCTTGCGCTATCAGAAGATTGACAAGGAGTTTGTCGCCTATCTCAAGAAATCCTTTACTTACAGTCGAGCAGAGAGCCAGCAGAAGGCGCTGAAAAAGGTCACCCAGCTCCTCCTCAACGTTGCCATCCTCTGGATGGGAGCGACTTTGGTCATGGATAACCAGATGACCCTAGGACAGCTCATCACCTACAACACCCTGCTGGTGTACTTCACCAATCCGCTGGAAAATATCATCAATCTCCAAACCAAGCTCCAGACAGCTCAGGTGGCCAATAACCGCCTCAACGAGGTCTATCTGGTCGAGTCCGAGTTTGCGGAAAAGAAAACCGTGCAAGATATGAGCCTGATGCGTGGGGATATGACCTTCTCCCATGTCAGCTACCAGTACGGCTACGGGCGAAATGTCCTAACTGACATCAACCTGACCATCAAGGAAGGCTCTAAGGTGGCTTTTGTCGGTATTTCAGGGTCTGGTAAGACGACTCTGGCTAAGATGATGGTCAACTTTTACGACCCCAGTCAGGGGGAGATTAGCCTGGGCGGTGTCAATCTCAACCAGATTGACAAGCATTCCCTGCGCCGCTACATCAACTACCTGCCCCAGCAGCCCTACGTCTTTAACGGGACTATCATGGACAACCTGCTCTTGGGAGCGAGAGAGGGCACGACGCAGGAGGATGTTCTGCGTGCGGTAGAGCTGGCTGAGATCCGAGCGGACATCGAGAAAATGCCTCTCAACTACCAGACCGAGCTGACCACGGACGGAGCTGGTATCTCAGGCGGACAGCGCCAGCGGATTGCCCTGGCACGGGCTTTGCTGACGAATGCGCCTGTCCTCATCCTAGATGAAGCAACCAGCAGTCTCGACATTCTCACCGAAAAGAAAATCGTGGACAATCTCATGGCGCTGGACAAAACTCTCATCTTCATCGCCCACCGCTTGACCATAGCAGAGCGGACTGAGCACGTGGTCGTGCTGGATCAAGGGCGCATCGTTGAACAGGGCACTCACCGTGACCTGCTGGCTCAGGGCGGTTTCTACGCCCACTTGGTCAATAGTTAGAAAGGAGCGGACATGAATCACGAATTTTTAGAAAGTGCCGAGTTTTACAACCGTCGCTACCATAACTTTTCTAGCCGTGTCATCATCCCGACAGCGGTGCTCTTGGTCTTTGTCCTACTCTTTGCCCTCTTCGCGACCAAGGAAATCACGGTGACGGCTGGAGCGACCATTGAACCCAACCGTATCATTGCCAATATCCAGTCCACCAGTAATAATGCCATCGTCACCAATAATCTAGCGGAAAATAAGACGGTCAAGCAAGGCGACCTCCTTATCCAGTATCAGGGTGGGGCGGAGACCGTGCAGGAGGCGACCTATGCCAGCCAGCTGGACATGCTCAGAGACCAGAAACAGCAGTTGGAGTATTTGCAGGCGAGTCTTGAGACGGGGAGCGATAGCTTCCCAGCGGCGGATAACTTTGGCTACCAGCAGGCTTTCCAAGACTATCTGAGCCAAGCAGGGACACTCCGTGCCAACACCGACCAGCAGAACGCCACCATCGCCTCGCAAAATGCAGCGGCTGCTAATTCGCAGGCGGAGCTGGGCAATCTCATAGCAGAAACCCAAGCCAAAATCGCTGACTACCAAACTGCCAAGTCTGCCATCCAAAACGGGACAACGCTTGACAGCGCAAACGTCGGCTACTCCCTCTACCAAACCTATCAAGCGCAGGCAGAGGCAGACAACACAGGGGCACTCAAAAGCCAGACCATAGCACAAGTCGATGCCCAAATCGCCCAGCTAGAAGGCACCCTATCAGGCTACCGTGTCCAATATGCAGGAACTGGCGCCCAACAGGCTTACTCGGGGAGTCTCTCTAGTCAGCTGGAGTCCCTCAAAGCCCAGCAACTGACCCGTGTCGCACAGGAATTGACCAGCCTAGACCAGAAAATCCTTGACGCTGAGGCAGGCAAGCAAGTCCAAGGTGGTCTGGTGCAGAAAGGCTTTATCACAGCTAGCGAAGACGGTGTGCTCCACCTCAATCCTGAGACCAGCCACTCCAGCCTCGTCCCTGAAGGAACCCTCCTCGCCCAGCTCTATCCCCTCCTCACCACGGAAAAAAAGGTCAAAATCACTGCCTACATCTCCTCCAAGGACATCGCTCAGCTCAAGGTGGGTGATCGCATTCGCTTTACCACGGTCAATGACACCAACAAACAAATCAATCTGACCTCCACTATTAGCCAACTGGATAGCACAGCAACCAAGAGCGAACGGGGCAACTTCTTTAAACTGGAAGCCGAAACCCAGCTAACAGAGAAAGAAGCCGACCAGCTCCGCTATGGACTGGAAGGCCGTGTAGTCATGATTACAGGTAAGAAAACCTACTTCCAGTACTATTTGGACCAGTTTTTGCGAAGGGAATAAAAAAACAAACTGATTTTGACTGAAGTTGCTATTCAGTTAGAAAGCAACATCCCAACTTTCATAAAAAATAGAGCATTTCCAAGGATGGAAATGCTCTATTTTTTATGAAAACGATGGTTGATTTTGTTTTTTTATCTACATTTACAGGGTTGGAACTTTTATGGACGACCACCACCGCCTTGAGGGCCACCCCAACCACCACCGCCTCCAGGCATGGAGTTGACGATTTCGGTTTGTTTTTCGCCATTAATGGTGATGTCGCCACCTGTATAGGTAGCTGTTCCATCAAAGTCAAATCCAGATGGGCCTGTCAGATTGATGGTTCCTCCCGTTACCGTGATATTCCCGTTAGAGTCGATTGGGTCCGTATCCCCTTGGCCAACTTCAACGGTTAGAGTTCCACCATTCATGGTGAAGAAGATTTCACTTTGGTTAGCATTGGCATTAGCCGCATTAACCCCATCATCCGTAGAGTAGATCTTGATGTCGCCACCGTTAATGGTGATGGATTTGCCTTCAAGACCCTCAGTAGAATTGGTCACTGTGTAAGTTCCACTGTCAATGACAAGGTCGCCTGATGCGTGAATGCCGTCATCACCTGCTGTGATCGTCATAGTATTGTCTGAAAGGTACATGGTTCCGACAGAAGTATCGTCATCATTATCCACCTTAACGGCATCTTCCTTGGCATCAATGGTCATAGTCGTTCCAGTGATGTTAAGGGCATCATTGACATTAAAGGCATCCCCAACAGCCGTGATATTGTAAGTTCCGCCTGTGATATGAAGGGTATCATTGGCCTTGATTCCGTTGTTTTTGTTGGCAGTCATGTTCAGAGTACCCTTACCGTTGATGGTCAGATCCCCCTTGGAGAAAATTACTGCATCCGCATCTGCATCTGTGCTAGAACTTGCATCAGAAAGAGTATTGGTCGTACCATCTTTCAAAGTCAAGTAAACGTGACCTGCCTTGGTTGCAGAGATTGGAGCTTCTGTATTGGTCATAGTCACTCCATCCAAGATGATATGAACCTCATCTGAGTCGCCAGCTTCAATCTTCAGCTGTACGCCATCAGAAGTTCCCGAGATAACATACGTTCCTGCTTTCGAAATAGTCACAGTTGAGCCTGAGACAGCTACGCCATCTCCTGATACAGTTGCACTCGAACCAGACAATTTCACAGTAGAAGCAGTACTTTCATCATAAGAAGTATCGTAGTCCTTATCGGTGAAGTAAGTGGTGTTCTTAGTAGTATTTGAGGTTGTTGTAGCAGTTGTCTCCGTTGAAGTAGAACTTGTTCCGGATTGACTAGCTGCCTGTGAACAAGCTGTCATAAGCGTTAATGCCGCTACACTGGTTAATAAAAAAGTCCATTTTTTTGATTTCATAGATTGTATTCCTTTACCTGTTTGATGAAATTAGTTTACCAGTCTTAACTAAAACATTTCTGAAACTTTCCTAAAAGAAATCTGAAATTTAGGTTTCATTAAGATTTTCTTAACCTAACGTTAAGAAATGTAGGATAAACTAAAAAGCAAGTGGGAGAACGTCTCACTATTGTTTTCTAAAAGCAACTATTTTTATTTAAAAATAACACGATAGTCAGCATAAGCAACTCTCTTCCAATTGAAGAATGATTGAGTTAAATCCTGCCTATTAGAAAAGGAAAAGAACATGACGCAACAATTTGAAACTTCATTTAAACGAATTGAAACTAAGTATATCATCGCAAAAGAAAATCTACCTAAAGTCATCAAAGACTTAAAGAATTACTTGGTTGAGGATGATTATCCAACTTCTACTATTTCAAATGTTTACTTTGATACAGAAGATTTTGACGTGATTCAAGATGCCCTTGCTAAGCAAAATCGCAGAGAAAAAATCCGTATGCGAACCTATTTAGAAAATCCACAATCTGACAGTCAAGTATTCCTTGAAATTAAATCGAAAGATGAAGACGGCGTTGGGCATAAATACCGTTTAGTATCAAACTCTCACTCCATTACACAATTATTAACATTAGGGAAAATAGATGAAACAATCACAGATACGAAACTAGTAGAAGAAATCCGCCAACTCCGTCATCGCTACGATAATGGATTGAAACCACGTATGTATATCTACTACGATCGCTTTTCTATGAAAGAAAGAAAGACAAACTTGGACTTGCCTTGTAGTAAAGTTCGTGTTACGATTGACCAAAATCTAACCTATCGTGATGAGCTGGTCAGTCTTTTTCATGGAAATACAGGAAAACCTCTCCTTGAAGATGATAGTGTTATTATGGAAATCAAAGCTGCCGGACGTAAACCTCAGTGGCTACAAACTATTTTAGACAAACATGGATTAGTAGAACAGAAGTTCTCTAAATATAGTTGTGCCTATCACAAATCTCAAGGACTTGACTATGCCCCCCGGCCCAATCAGGAAAGTGTAGGTAATCTTTATGTCTAGTTTATTTAACTCAATTTTTAATAATGCTACAACAAGCGTAAATCCCCTTCAGCTACTCTTTGCCCTCTTAGTTAGTTTAGGTTTGGGAATGGCTCTGGCTTGGACTTATAAATATCGAACCCTTTATACTCGAGAGTTTGTCATCAGCTTAACCCTACTTCCTAGTTTGATGACCCTTGTCATCTTCCTTGTAAATGGTAGCTTAGGAACCTCCATTGCAGTAGCGGGTACTTTTAGCCTCATTCGTTTTCGTTCAGCAACCAGTGGATCCAGAGAATTAATCGCAATTTTTCTAGCTATGATTATCGGGTTAGCCGCTGGTACCGGCTATCTTCTACTCGCTATTCTTTCAACCATCTTCCTACTTGCTATCTGGCTCCTTTTAGAAACTCAACAAAGTCGGACAGACAACCAACGTCGGAGACACTTGACCGTCACAGTTGATAAGGAAGAGTCTATCTCTAGCAGAGTTCAACAGATACTAGAATCTCTTTGTACTGAAGTTGATCTCATTTCTGTCAATACAAGCAATGGCGGTGATCGGTTGACTCTAACTTATGAAATTGATTTACAAGCACAAATAGATGATTTTCAGTTGACAGATCGCTTGATTACGAGCATAGATAACTGCGATGTTGCCCTCACTAAAAAGGCAAAAAAGAAGAAAAATTTATAACAATAACAAAAAGCCTTAAAATTAGCTTCAAAAAAGAAGCTGCTTTAAGGCTTTTTTTGATTACGGTTTATAAATTTCGATACCAGAATCTGTTTCTGCAATTAATTTATTGCTGGCATTTTGATTACCAAATTCATACTTTTCTCCCATTTCTTGAATATGGTCATAGTCATATCCGTAGTCTTCTACAGTGTTCAAGAGACCAATATCACCATTAGGAGCCGTCAAGTGATAAGAGGTTCTGTCCTCCTCCCCTTCTTTTAGATAGAGAGAAAGTGTTTCGCTAGCCTTCACCGAAACTTGTTTACGGATGGCTACTTCATCTAGTGTTAGAGAGTCTTCAGACTCTATCGTCAACTGGGATATTGCCCCATCTCCCATATAGAGGATTCCTTGGGTTTTGATACTTCCACTGTTTATTATCGTACGAGTTATACTATTATGAAAACTAGCCGTTTCAATATCCGCATGTTCCGTAGCTACTCCAACTACCCCAAACGTATAGCGCAAGTTTGGCATTCGAACCTTGATATCTTTTAAAATCGTTCCTTTTGGAACGGCAATGCTCACCTGAGAATTTCTCCCTGTAACATATTGATAAGCGATAAGAATGACATTTAAACCAGCTCCTAAATCACGAGACTTCTTTTCATTGCTGTCTGATAATGTTAAAACTCCATCCTTGACAGATTGGTCAAAGTCTGTTTGTCCAGTCATACGATTGTAGTAAGTTACATGAATCTTATCATCCTCCGATTCTCGAATCAATACCTCATGCTGATCCATGGAGATATCTAACTTCTCTACTTTTTCTTCAATAACTTCATCAATTTCAGTCTCTTTGTACACTGCATGATGAGAGAGTGCGAGTAGTGAGTTAACTCCACCAGTAGCAACTCCTGTCATCATCGCACAAGTTCCCAATATGGTAGCAGTTACGCCAAAAATAAGAATTCTTCTACTCCATTTTTTCATCCTAAGCACCTCTTTTCAACTTATTAACGAAGAATTTACCAACATGAATGAGAAGGCTAGCTCCAAAACGAACCACATAGAAAATCGCCAAAAACATCAGGCATGAAATCCCAAGAGCAATTACGCCCCCTCCAAAAATCAATAGGAATGCAGGTAGAGACTCCGTAAAAAGAGTAAAACTATCCCAGACGACTGTAGCTCCAAAGAGAAAGGCTGTTAGAGTTACAGCTCCAATTCCCAAGATTGCAACAATCACACCGACAAGTATGCCTATCATTGCCATGAAAGGAAAAAGCAACAAAGGAACCCCTACAGGTGCAGCTAGAATAGATAAGCCGATAATGAGCATAAGATGGCGTTTACTGGTGCTATCGGTTTCATCGCTCAGTTTCTTATCCAAAAGATTGGACATAATCTCATGAGCCGCTTCCTTGGGACGCCCCAGTCCCTCCATCAACTCCTGCTCACCCAAATCTCCCGCCTCATCAAAGAGTTCTACAAAGTAATCCATAACCTCATCATAGTCCTCCTTCGGTAACTTCTTCAAATAACGCTCTAGCTGAGCCAAATACTCAGTTCTTGTCATGGCGAATGCCTCCTTCTATAATGCCATCAATCGTATCTGTATAAACCCGCCAATCCTCTTTCAACCGAATCAACTGTTCTCTCCCTAAATCCGTCAACGAGTAATACTTGCGCTTTCGTCCTTGAAATTCCTGAGAATAGGTGGTTAAAAAACGACTCTTCTCCAGTTTTTTCAAAATGGGGTAAAGAGTTGATTCCTTGATATTAGCGATTAGCTTAATCGTTTGACTAATCTCATACCCATAGGAATCCTCACCATCTAGAACCGCCAAGATGAGAAACTCAATCAGGACAGATGATGTAGGAAAATACATGTTCAGCCCTCCTTTTATATATAAAAATTTTATATGTTATTTTTTTATATATAAATTATATACCTATCAACAATGAAAGTCAAGCACTTATATAAATATTTTATATATAACTTTCGTTAAAAAACAGGAACTCAAACAGAAACTGCTGAAAAAGCAAGATAGTTAAATTTAAAACACTAAAAAACGAATAATACTTTCTGATAAAGAAGTCAGATCAGTATCATTCGTTGTTGTAGGTGATTTTAAAGTATTTCATTCGATAACAGTTTGTGCTCTTTTTTCGCATTTCTAGTTTTCAATTCCCTCACTCAAGAGGAACCTTATTTTCTATTCAACCCCCAGCACATCCAAAATCTGCCGTTTGTAGGCGATCTTTTGAACTTCCTTGTCTTCACCTTCTGACCAATCTAGTTTAATTTCTGAAACAATTTGCCCAGGGCGATTGTTCAAGATGTAGATACGGTCGCTAAGATTGAGGGCCTCCTCGATACTATGCGTGATGATCAAAGTCGTCAGATGTAGCTTTTTGTGAATCTCCAGATACCAGGCATGAAGTTCCATCTTGGTCATCTCATCAAGAGCACTAAAGGCCTCATCCAAGAGAAAGAGCTTGTGTCCGAAAAGATAGGTTCGAAGCAAAGCCACGCGTTGTCGCATCCCTCCACTCAACTCGTGTGGATATTTGTCCCGTATAGCAGTCAGTTGAAAGGTTGCAAGGATCTCATCCGCGCGTGCAATCGCTTCTACCTTGTTCACCTTCTGGATCAAAAGGGGCAGGATGATATTGCCCAGCACCGTCTTGTGCTCCAAGAGGAGATCTTTTTGCAACATATAACTCACGCGCCCCTTGGGATTGTCCTCCCCGTCTAGGATAATGCGTCCCGACTGCACGTCTAAAATTCCTGCAATCAGGTTAAAGAGAGTAGTCTTTCCCACACCGCTCGGGCCTAGGATAGAGACCACTTCTCCTGATTGCACCTGCAAATTAATCGCTTTGAGGATTTGCTCCTCACCGTAGGCATAACTGACCTGTTCTAGTCTAATTTCTGTCATTATTTCACAAATTCGTTGGTGAAGCCCTTGTCTGTTAAGTCTTCTTTGAGGATGCCGTTGTCCTTGTCCCACTTGTAGAAAGCGTTCCAACGGTCTGCGTCAAATTGTCCCCATTTGTCCTTGTCGCTTGCGTATTCTTTTGACAAGTATTGTTGAGATTCGATGACAAAATCCCGTTTTTCCTTGAGTTCAGGCGCATTTTTGATGAGAATATCCGCAGCTTCTTCTGGGTTCTCCATAGCATATTGGTAGCCTTTTTTGATAGCTTGAATGACTTTTCTAGCTTCTTCCTTATTGTCTTTCAAGTAGTCATTATTGGCAATGACGACTGGTGAGTAGTAGTCAAACTCCTTGACATAGTCTTTCAAGTACATAAAGTTAGCGTCTACACCCTGAGACTTAGCCATAATTCCGTCCCAACCATAGTAGATCCAGGCTGCATCAAAGACTCCGTTAGCAATCGGTGTGATCGAGTTGGAGTCGTTGTTGGGTACTTTTTCAACCTTTTCAAAGTCTCCACCTTGGGATTCGACCAAGGTTTTGAGCATCGCTAGTTCTGTCGGATCATTCCAGGTTCCGTATTTCTTGCCGACCAAGTCCTTTGGACTGGTGACATTGTCCGACTTACGAGAGATGATTCCTGATGTATTGTGTTCTACAATAGCAGCAACGGCAGTGATCCCTGCTCCTTTTTCCAATTTTTTAGCCATGTAGTCCTGGAAATAGATTGCAAAGGGTGCCTTGCCATTGATGACCAAGTCAGAAGAACTTTCTTCTGGTGGCAATTTCAGGTCCACATCCACTCCCGCTTCCTTGAAATAACCTTTTTCTTTGGCAACATAAAGTCCTGTATGGTTGGTATTAGGTGTCCAGTCTAGGATAAAATCAATTTTCTTTAAGGCTGCTTCCTGACTATTCTGACTAGCCGTCTGTTGACCACAAGCCACGAGCACGACAGCTACAAGAGCTGTTACAAGCGTTAAAAAAACTTTCCAAGTCTTTTTCATTTTCTTTTCCTCTTTTCTTTTTGAAAAACGCTAAGCACTGCGTTTCCATTTAATCACATAGTTTTCGCTCAGAGCAACCAGCTTCATTCCCAAAAGGCTGATCACCGATACAAGTATAATAATGGCAAACATGGTATCGTACTGAAACAGTTTCTTGGACTGAATCATATAGACCCCTAGCCCCTCAAAACCTCCCAACCACTCAGATACCACAGTTGTGATAAAGGCATAAGAGACACTGACCCGTAAACCTGCATAAAAGTAAGGCAGGCTGACTGGAATTTTAAAATGCCAGAGAATTTGCCAGGGACTGGCCTGCATCAAACCAAAGAGCGTCAGCATATCCTTATCACAATGCCGAAAACCATCCAAAATGCTGACGATAATCGGAAAGGTCACCGTTAGGATGATCAGCACAATCTTGGGCAAAATCCCATAACCCAACCAGAGCACCAAAATCGGGGCAAGAGCGATAGTCGGAATGGTCTGCACTACCACCATCATGGGATAGATGAGGTCATTGAGCCAAGACAAACTATCCATCAAAACAGCCATGAGACAGGCGATGAAGACTCCTAAAACCAAACCCAACAAAGCCACACGCAGGGTCGCCCAGCTATGATACCAGAGAAATTCCCGGTCGCGAACAAAGGACTGCAAAATCTCAAGCGGCGTTGGTAGGATAAACTTGGGCAAGAGTTTTAGCCAACCTGCCACTTGCCACAACAACAAAATCCCCACAAACCCCAGCAAACTAATCTGCTGCCGCACGATACTTCTTAAGTTTTTCATCCGTACTTAATATTTCTCCTACATTTAATTTAACATTAGCAAAGACATTGTCCGCCTCTTGTCCTGCCACTTCCAGGGCTCCTTTCAGGATTATCAGTAGCTCATCTAATTCGCCCTCCAAAACCGTTTCAAAGGGCGTTACCACTAGCGAAACCGATTGCGCCTGCAAATAAGTAATCACCTGATCAATCACCGCGATGCGATCAATCCCTTGTGACAAGGGCAAAACCTGTAAGGCAAGACTTGCTTTCATAAAAACCTCCTTTTCTCATCTGGTCTTCTTTTCTAAGAAAAAGAAACAGCCCTTTCCACATGGAAAAGACTGTCTTTCTGAAAATGAACCTAGTTCTCCTAGCTTCACTTTTTTATCCGATTCCTCATTTCCTACGCTGGCATTACCCAGATCAGGTGCGGTCGAAGTTTAACACTTCCTCTCAGACTGTACACAGACTCCCTATATGTCTTTACTATAATAATTTATTTAATCTAAAAAGTCAAGAAATCTGATTCAAGCATAAAGTTTACAGATTATTTTACAATGTGAACTAAAATATTTACAAGAAAAAACTATAAATATAGAGAAATTCTTTATTCTTGTAAACGAAATAGACAATAAACTTTACTAATATGTAAACTTAGTTTACAAGAAAAGAAGTGGGTAACCACTTCTTTTCTTAATCTAAATAACGAATCAGATTCTTTTCAGTTAAAATATCTGAATAGGTATAGGACTCAACAAAGACATTTCCTTGTACCTCACCTTCTACATTACCATACTCCACAATGAATAAAGAAGGATACACTTCAATCAAACGCCCCAAACGATTTTTTTGACGTTTTCTCCCATTTTCAAGCGTCATTTCAACAATTTGTCCTTCATGAGCTTTTATTTCTTCTTTAATCTTTTTCATTTTAGCAACATCTGTAAATGCATCACTCATTAGTTATAATCCTCTCTTTTTGATATACTGGAAAACTTATTGTATTCTTTTTGAAAAATTAACTCAACTGTTCCACGGGCACCACTACGGTTTTTTTCGATAATGACTTCAACCTTGTTGTTTGGAATAGCTTCTGCATCTTCTTCTCCCGCGCGATCATAATAATCATCACGATAAAGAAATGCTACGATATCAGCATCCTGTTCGATAGATCCCGATTCACGGATATCAGATAAAACGGGACGTTTATCCTGACGCTGCTCCACACCACGTGAAAGCTGACTGAGAGCAATAACAGGTACTTTAAGCTCCTTAGCTAAAATCTTCAATTGTCTAGAAATCTCAGACACTTCTTGTTGGCGATTTTCACGACCTGTACCAGTAATCAACTGTAAATAGTCAATTAAAATAAGTCCTAAATTTCCCGTTTCCTGAGCTAGTTTTCGAGAACGAGAACGAATCTCTGTTATTCGAATCCCAGGCGTATCATCAATATAGATGCTAGCATTCGCTAAATTTCCTTGAGCAATTGTATACTTTTGCCATTCTTCATCTGTTAACTGACCTGTACGAATAGAATGTGATTCAACTAAACCTTCTGCAGCAAGCATCCGATCAACCAGACTTTCCGCACCCATTTCCAAAGAAAAGATAGCTACTGTTTTATCCAACTTGGTTCCGATATTCTGAGCTATGTTTAAGGCAAAAGCCGTTTTCCCGACTGCAGGACGAGCAGCAAGAATAATTAACTCTTCCTCATGTAAACCTGTTGTCATATGATCTAAATCACGGTATCCTGTAGAAATACCTGTAACATCAGATGTTTGGGAAGACCGCTCTTCTAAATTACTGAAGTTGATATTTAAAATATCTCGAATATTTTTAAATCCACTTCGATTAGCGTTCTCACTAACATCTATTAAGGCCTTCTCTGCAGTCGCAATAATTTCATCCGCTGGAGTAGCGCCATCATAAGCCTGGTTGACAGACTCTGTCAACTTTGAAATTAAGCGACGTAACATCGCTTTTTCAGCAACAATTTTGGCATAATACTCTGCGTTGGCTGAAGTTGGAACTGAGTTGACAATCTCGACAAGATAAGACAGACCACCAATATTTTGTAAATCACCTTGACTATCTAAAATATTACGAACTGTTGTTGCATCAATTGCATCTCCCTTGTCAACCAAGTCAATCATTGCCTGAAATATCAAGCGATTTGCATACTTAAAAAAATCAGCCGGTTCAATATGCTCACGTACAAAAAGAAGCTTACTTTCATCAATAAAAACAGCACCTAGAACAGATTGTTCAGCTAGAATATCTTGAGGTTGGGTACGGAGTTCATCAACTTCTGTCATTAATGCTTCCTTTCATCTTTACAACTTTATCAATAAATTGTCAATTTACCCTTCCTTAACACGTAAATTGATAACACTTGTGACATCTTGATAAATCTTGACAGGTACGTCAATCAATCCAATTGCACGGATAGGCGATTTAACTTCAATATGCCGTTTGTCAATTTTAATTCCAAACTGTTTTTGTAATTCTTCAGCTATTTTCTTACTTGTAATAGAACCAAAAGTTCGACCATCCGGCCCTACTTTTTCTGTAAATTCAACAACAGTTGACTCATCTTCTAATTGTGCCTTAATTTTATTGGCTTCCGCTAATAACTCAGCATGGGCTTTTTCTTCTGATTTTTGCTTTCCACGAAGCTCACCAATAGCTGCTGCAGTTGCTTCTTTAGCTAGATTTTTCTTTAATAAAAAATTTTGAGCATAACCAGTTGGAACTTCTTTAATTTCCCCTTTTTTACCTTTACCTTTGACATCTGCTAAAAAGATAACTTTCATTTACTATTCCTCCTTGTTTCGAATCAATTCATTTAAAATTTTGTGATGTAATTGTTGACCAACTTGTGTCAAATCGCCATTCTCAATCTGAGCAGCTGCTAAATTGAAATGTCCACCTCCGCCCATTTCTTCCATAACGCGTTGAACGTTGACTTTACTGCGACTTCGTGCCGATATCGAAATGAATCCAGCTGTATTTTTAGCCACAACAAAGGTTGCTTCAATATGGGACATCGTCAACATAGTGTCAGCTGCTTTACTGATAACAACTGTACTGTAGGTTTGAGACTCATCCGCTACTGCTACAATCACATGTGGTAACAACCGCTCACCTTTTAAAATCAACTCATTAATTGCACGGTACTCATCAAAATCTGTGGCAGAAATTTCTTGAATCAAGACGCTATCACTCCCTCTCGTTCGAAGATAACTAGCCACATCAAATGTCCGACTAGTTACACGAGAAGAAAAGTTCTTAGTATCCAACATAATGCCCGCCATCAGAATACTGGACTGTATCTTACTTAGGCGACTCTGTTTTGAATTTTGGAATTGGATTAACTCCGTTACAAGTTCGCTCGCGCTACTTGCACCACTTTCAATATAGGTAATGACAGCAGTTTTTGGAAAATCTTCATCTCGTCGATGGTGGTCAATTACAATTGTCTGATCAAATAAGTCATAAAATTCTTTTGACAAAGTCAAAGCGGTTTTTGAGTGGTCAACCATAACTAAAAGAGAACGCTTTGTCACTAAAGTCATAGCATCTGAAACTACTAAAAGATTCGTACTGCCTTCTTCGTCTAATGCATTGATTGCCCGAGTAATATCTGCTCCTAGATCATCAGGATCATATACCACATAAGCTTTTCCCATTACATTTTGTGCAAAGAGCTGCATACCAACAGAAGCCCCTAAGGCATCCATATCCAAACGTTTATGTCCTACAATAAATACTTGATCTGCTGACTTCATCTTATCAGATAAAGCCGTCATCATAGCTCTGGTCCGTGTTCGCGTTCGCTTAACAGTCGAGGCTGTCCCTCCACCAAAATAAATAGGATCTTTCGTTTCATCGTTTTCCTTAACAACAACCTGATCTCCACCGCGTACTTCTGCTAGGTTTAGATTTAAAAGAGCTACTTTCCCTATTTCATCATGTTGTCCATCCCCATATGAAAAGCCCATACTAAGTGTCAAAGAAAGATTCTTTTCTTTAGCTTCCATACGGAAAGTTTCAATAATAGAAAATTTCTCTGCCATCAATCGACTTAAAACTGTATAATCCGTAAAAAGATAAAAACGATCTGGTGCAGTACGACGATAAAATAGTTGGTAATTTTTTGAAAAATCTGCTACAAAATTGGCGATAAAACTATTGATATTACTTATATCTGAGTCAGAAATCTGATTTTCCAAATCATCATAATTATCTACTGAAACAACTCCGATAACTGGACGGGTTGTTGCCAGTTCTATTGTTGCATTGTATTCATTTGATGCATCAAAAAAATAGAAGACATTACTCGATTGGTCCAGATAGACTGCATACCGTTTATCCGCAACTGTTGCTAACTTTCCTCCATCTTCAAAAGGAGTTTTTAAGATTTTTTGGATGACTTCATTGTCAAAATCTCCATCTTCCTTTGTAAAAATCAATTCAGCATAAGGATTAAACCACTCAATCGTACCATCTTGATCCACCTTAACAACACCGACAGGCATTTTATCTAAGAGAGAAGCCAAGCTAGCTTCTGCTTGATTGTTTATATACTGAATCTGCTCTAAATCATCTAGCTCATAGATTTGCTGTTGATAAATCGCTAGTGCAACCCAAAAAACAAGCACCACAGAAAGTACAACTAATAGTGGGAACTGACTTCTAAAAAAACCGACTGCTATTGCTACAAAGCCAAAGCTTAGAATCCCTACCATCATAAAATGAATTGGGGCCAAACGAAATTTTTTCATCATAAACCTCTTGTTCGCCATTATACCATAAAATAGGCTAAATTGCGAGGTTTCCAATATTTCAAATGGGTAACAAAATAAAAAATGAACTTGCAAAAAACCTAGTAAACTCCATCTATCCTTTCAAACCAAAGTCTTGACAAAATAATCAAAGTAAGAAAAACTACACATTCAAACACATCACGTAAATAGTCATATTCATCGATCAAGTTCCTATAAGCCAAACATAAAGAATACAACTTATAAACTGCTTTGTCAATGCCATTCGGCCATTCTTATATAAAAATACCGAACGTAAACCCATCATTATCCCAATGATCCTCACACCTGATGAAGACTAAAATACCTAGCTCAGTTAACTGAGCCAGGATTTTTCTATCTTCTGTCCTTAGTTCAAGACTGCAAAACCACCCATCCAGCTGATTTCTTCACGAACAGCTAGAGTGATTTGCAAGAAGCCCATAGCTTCTAATTCACGAGCACGCTTGAGATTTCCTGCATCGATGACCTTCAATCCAGCATCTTTGAGGTAAGCTACCAAGGTAGCTTTAGCGTCCACATCATCAGAAGCGAGTTGCACCGTTGTTGTTTCTTGTCCTGCCACCTTTTGCGTCGCGAGTGTTGCTGCAAAGTTCGTGTTAAAGCCCTTCACCACACGCGCCTCTGGGATTAGTTTCGCGATTTCCTCAGCTGCAG
>NZ_KQ969159.1:186384-220516 GCF_001578805.1 Streptococcus sp. DD10
AGCCTGCTGGTGTCACCAAGCCATCCATGGTATTAAAGTCAACTGGATTTGAAATGTCCACCAAGATCTTGCCAGCAAGGGCTTCTTTGTTGCTTTCGAGGATTCCAGCAACTGCCCCGTAAGGAACAGCAAGTACAACTACTTCGCCTAGTTCCTTGCCTGCTCCTTCGCGACCAACCAAGTCCACTGTATGACCACCAGCTGTAAAGACACTTGCGATTGCTTGCCCCATGTTCCCTTGTCCAAAAATCGTAATGTTTGCCATTGTTCTTACCTCTGTTTCCTTTTTTATTGTAATGTTTTTATTTACATTAACTATTATACTCACTTTTAGTGTAATGTCAATAGTTACATCTTATTTTTTTGAAATTTTTTTGAGTTTCCTCTTGACATGGAACGCGTTCCAGCTTGTACAATACAGATAAGCTAGCGAAAATCAAAGAAAAAGAAGGAAAAACAATGATCAAACGAATTTTTTCAGATATGGATGGCACCCTCCTAACTAGTCAAGGACAGGTGAGCTCAGAAACAGCCAAGGCTGTTCGACGATCCAACATCCCCTTTACCCTTGTCTCTGCACGAGCTCCCATGGAAATGAAGGAAACCATGGACCAGCTTGGCTTGATAGGCCCTCAGGTAGCCTTTAACGGTGGACTCATCTTTTCGTACGAAAAGGGCAAGATCCGCCCTCTGCACACGGCTATCATCCCTAAACAAACAGCGCACCATCTCTTATCTCTGATCCGGCAAGAATTCCCAAAGCTGAGCCTGTCTTACTACGACTTAAACCACTGGTATTGTGATAAAATAGATGCAGGCATTCGCTACGAGCACGAGCTGACCAAACAGACTCCTCATTTCATCCAGAATCAAAAAACTTTTCTAGCAGCGTGCGAAAATATCTTTAAACTCATGCTCATCACCTTTGACGAGGAAGAAATGCTGGCAGTGGAAAAGAGGCTTCGTACTCTCTCGTTGGAGGAGATTACGATCCAGCGCTCTGGGCGCTATTACCTTGAAATTACGAGCAAAAAGGCAAAAAAATCAAAGGGAATCGCCTATATTTTCAAAAAAGAAAGACTCAAAAAGGAAGAGACTATCGCATTTGGAGATGGGCATAACGATCTACCCATGTTTGACATGGTGGGCTATCCTATCGTCATGGAAAATGCCCTGAACGAAGTGAAAGAAAAAGCCTACAAAATCACCAAGTCCAATGATGAAGATGGTGTCCGCTATGCTCTTAAACATTACGTGAAGCCACTCCAGCAGATCACCAAGAGCAGGAAGGAACGTTTTCTAAAAAAAGGAGCAAGTCTGCTCTTGCCCTTTATCAGTTAACCAACGTATCCAGACTAAAAACCGAAAAACAGGGAGAATTTATGGTCAATATTCGTGAAATTGCTAAAAAAAGTGGTTATTCTGTTTCCAGTGTCTCTCGGGTCTTGAACCACCACCCTCATGTCTCAGAGGAGGCCCGGCAAAAGATCCAAGCAGTGATTGACGAGCTTAACTACGCACCAAACATGCTGGCAAGGGAACTCAGTCATGGACTGACCAAGCGGGTGGGGGTCATCATTCCCCATGCACGCCACCCCTATTTTACCCAGCTCATCAATGGACTCTTGGATGCTGCCCAAGAAAGTGATCACAGCCTCCTCTTTCTCCCTTCTAACTATGACCCCAATATCGAGCTTTCCTACCTAGAACAACTACGAGGGCATGCGTTTGATCACATCATTTTTACTTCGAGAAGTCTCGATCTGGAAACCATCGCTAGTTACGCTCGGTACGGCAATATTGTCTGTTGTGAAAAAATCGCACACCCTGACCTGAGCAGTGTCTATGTGGAGCGAGTAGAAGCCTGCATTGCTGCCTTTAAATCTTTACAGGCTCAAGGTGCCAAAAGATTGGTTCTGCTTTTTTCTAGAAAAAATGAAAAATCTTCCACCTATCGCTTAGTCATGGAAGCCTATCAAGCTGTTTATGGTACTACTAACCGTCCCCTCATCTATGATGATATTTACACCGCAGAAGACTCCTATGCACTCTCAAAAGACCTCATCCGGCAGGATTTTGACGCGATCTTTGCAAATAGCGATGACATTGCAACGGGGATTGTGACCTACTATGAAGAAGCGGGCCTCCCCCTTCCCCTTATCATCGGCCAGGAAAATCAACTAACGGGTAAACTCTTGGGTATCTCAAGTATGGACAACAAATCCTACCAACTGGGACGAAAAGCCCTTGCTCAAGCCCTTTCCAACGAACCTAGACACCTAGCTCTGCAAGCTAGGTTTATCGAGGGTAAAACCTGAGCTAAAAAACCAACAAATGAGAATTCTGCTTATCAGAAAACGACATTTGTTGGCTTTTTTATTTGTTTATACTCTTTCTAAAATCTCTTCAAACCACGTCAGTTTCGCCTTCCGTAGGTATGGTTACTGACTTCGTCAGTTCTATCCACAACCTCAAAACAGTGTTTTGAGCTGACTTCGTCAGTTCTATCCACAACCTCAAAACAGTGTTTTGAGCAACCTGCGGCTAGCTTCCTAGTTTGCTGATGATTTTCATTGAGTATTATACCTTTAAAGGCTTTCATCATCAAGATGTTCTAAAAAACAAGATTTTTTTATCCCAGCCACTTCACTTGCAGCGACTATTCGTCTAGTTATTCTTTTTTTCTTGATTCTTGGCGATACTGCGGTTTTTACCTTCGAGGTAGACCATCAGAATCGAAATATCAGCTGGGTTTACTCCTGAAATACGGCTGGCTTGGCCGATAGTTTCTGGATTGATCAGTTTGAACTTCTGACGAGCTTCTGTCGCGATAGAATCAATATCATCCCAATCAATATTGGCTGGAATGCGTTTTTCTTCCATGCGTTTCATCTTGGCAACCTGATCCATGGCTTTGGAAATGTAGCCTTCGTACTTGATTTCTGTTTCAATCAATTCGATAATCTTGTCATCCAAGTCCTCGGCAGCTGGCCCTATGAAAGCTACCACATCTTTGTAAGAAACTTCTGGACGGCGAAGGAATTCTTTGGCTGTCACCGCATCTGTCAACGGCTTGAAGCCCATTTCCTCAACCTTAGCGTTGGTTTCCTTGACTGGCTTGAGTTTGATGCTGTCTAAACGCTTCATCTCATTGTCAAATTGATTTTTCTTGATTTCAAAGCGAGCCCAGCGTTCATCATCCACAAGTCCAATCTCGCGTCCCATCTCAGTCAAACGCATATCAGCATTGTCATGGCGAAGGATGAGACGGTATTCTGCACGGCTGGTCAAGAGACGATAGGGTTCAATAGTTCCCTTGGTCACCAAGTCATCAATCATGACCCCAATATAACCGTCACTGCGCTTCAAAATCAATTCAGGCTTGCCTTGGATTTTTAGAGCCGCATTGATACCAGCGATAATCCCTTGGCCAGCAGCTTCTTCGTAACCTGACGTTCCATTTGTCTGACCAGCAGTAAAAAGACCTGAAATTTTCTTGGTTTCCAGAGTAGCACGCAACTGGTGCGGCAAGACCATATCATACTCAATAGCATAACCTGTTCGCATCATCTCAGCATTTTCCAACCCTTTGATGGAATGAACCAAGTCACGTTGGACATCCTCAGGCAGACTTGTTGAAAGCCCTTGAACATAAACTTCCTCTGTATTGCGCCCTTCTGGCTCAAGGAAAAGTTGGTGACGCTCCTTGTCCGCAAAGCGCACAATCTTGTCCTCAATCGACGGACAGTAACGAGGTCCCACACCCTTAACTACACCTGTAAACATAGGCGCACGGTGGAGGTTGTTTTGGATAATCTCATGACTAGTACCATTAGTGTAGGTCAACCAGCATGGTACTTGATCCTTAACATAGTCCTCATCACGTGAAGTATAGGAGAAGTGATTTGGCGCTTCATCTCCTGGCTGAATCTCTGTCACATCGTAATTGATAGAAGAAGCCTTGACACGTGGGGGGGTTCCCGTCTTAAAACGACCGATTTCAAGTCCTAGTTCCTTGAGATTATCAGCTAGGTTAATCGAAGCCAGACTGTGGTTTGGTCCTGACGAGTACTTGAGGTCTCCTATGATGATTTCCCCACGGAGTGCAGTCCCTGTCGTCACGATAACAGCCTTGGCAGCATATTCTTGATGAGTTGCTGTACGAACACCGACAACCTTGCCATCTTCCACCAAAATCTCATCAATCATGGTTTGACGAAGGGTGAGATTTTCTTGATTTTCAACTGTCTTGCGCATTTCTTTAGAGTAAAGCTCCTTGTCAGCTTGCGCACGAAGGGCACGGACAGCTGGCCCCTTCCCTGTGTTAAGCATCTTCATCTGGATGTAAGTCTTGTCAATGGTTTTGGCCATCTCGCCACCGAGGGCATCCACTTCACGCACGACAATCCCCTTGGCAGAACCACCGATAGAAGGGTTACAAGGCATGAAAGCCAGCATTTCAATGTTGATGGTCGCAAGCAATACCTTGCAGCCCATACGGCTAGCAGCTAGAGATGCCTCCACCCCAGCGTGCCCCGCACCGATTACAATAATATCGTATTCTTCCGTAAAATTATAAGTCATTTCTTAACCTTTCAAAAATTTCTCGCAAATAAGGAACTAACTTCTCCTCCTCTAGAGCTTGATCCAGAGTAACCCATTTAAAGTGTGTATGCTCTTCAGGATCTAATCTGATAATTGGCTTCTCCCCAACCCACTCTGCTTTATAAACTAAGCGAGTAAAAACCGTATCCTTAGAGGTATCCAGTTGACTATCTTCGTGAAGAAGTTTGAGCGAACTGCTATCTAGCCTAACTCCCGCTTCTTCAATGCATTCTCTAAGAGCACCATCTCGCGGAAGTTCACCCTTTTCAACCCCGCCACCAGGAATATCCCAGTAAGTTGGATAAACGTTGGGTTCTCCTCTTTTAATTTCCGAACGCTGAATGAGTAAATAATCACCACCACTATGAACAAGTACATGGGCAATAAGCTTAACTATCATTTTCTCTCCTATTCCTCAAGATGAATGTGTCTTAGTTGGCCGTCCCAATCTGGTAGAGCTGTTTTTAAAAAGGCTGGAACTAGCTGGATATTTTGGAGTTCATCCAAGTCAATCCACTCACAAGGCTGCATTTTTTCGTCTTCCTGCATGGTCAATGGAGCTTCTGCAAGCAAATTCACCCGGTAATGAAACTCGATGTTGTGATAGGAAACACCGTCTTGTTCAAAACGATTTTCAACTACAAAAGCTAGGTGTCCAGCTTGAGCTCGGACACCTAATTCTTCCCTCACTTCACGAACTACTGCGTCTTCCGTTCTTTCATTGACGTGAATCGCACCGCCAATAGTATAATACTTGCCCTTATCTTTTGTGACTAGGAGCTTGCCATTTTGAAGAATCAAGGCTGTCGCCCGAACACCAAAAACCGTATTTCCTACTTTTGTCCGAAAGTCTTGTTGAGTCATTTTTATCCTTTCCCTTAAACGACACAAAAACAGTCAAAACTCGTAAGGAGTGCAGGACAAAAAAGCCTGCAACATCCATGAGCTTTGACCATCATTTCTATTGCTTTTATTATTGTAGCAAATTGAGAAAATTTGTCAATCTAAATGTACTGACAAACTTGTCCATCGCGGTAGGCATTGTCAATCAAACCGCCACCTAGACACTCTTCGCCATCATAAAAGACAACTGCCTGTCCCGGTGTGATCGCGCGTTGCGGTTCCGCAAAGATGATCTCTGCCTTGTCTCCTTTTACATGGACGGTCACCTTAGAATCAGGCTGACGATAGCGGAATTTAGCCGTACATTCGAGCGTAAACTCCTCTGGCATCTCACGAGTAAAGTGAACTTGACTGGCCTCTAGGCTTGTTGACATGAGCGAATCATGGTAAAAGCCTTGACCGACATAGAGGATATTCTTGCTCAGATCTTTTCCAACAACGAACCAAGGAGCATTGTCACCGCCGTGTTGGCCACCGATACCGAGACCGCCACGCTGACCAATCGTATAATACATCAGACCTGCATGCTCACCCATATCGCGACCATCCACAGTCATCATGCGACCAGGCTGGGCTGGTAAGTAGTTGCTGAGGAAGTTTTTAAAGTTCTTTTCTCCGATAAAGCAAATCCCTGTCGAATCTTTCTTCTTGGCAGTCGCAAGGCCTGCTTCTTCTGCGAGTCTGCGAACTTCAGGCTTTTCCAAATGTCCCAATGGGAACATGGTTTTCTGGAGCTGTTCTTGCGAAAGTTGGCTGAGGAAATAGGTCTGATCCTTGCCATTATCCACGCCACGAAGCATGTGAACGATGCCATCCTCATCACGCGCCACTCGGGCATAGTGCCCAGTCGCTACATAGTCTGCTCCCAAGGTCATAGCATAGTCCAAAAAGGCCTTGAACTTGATTTCCTTGTTACACATCACATCTGGATTTGGCGTGCGTCCTGCTCGGTATTCCGCTAGGAAATACTCAAAGACGCGGTCCCAGTACTCTTTTTCAAAATTAACAGAGTAGTAAGGAATGCCGATCTGGTCTGCCACCGCAGCCACATCCTTGTAATCTTCGGTCGCCGTACAGACGCCGTTTTCATCTGTGTCATCCCAGTTCTTCATGAAGATACCGATCACATCGTAGCCTTGCTCTTTGAGCAAGAGAGCCGTCACCGACGAATCAACACCACCACTCATCCCCACGACAACACGTGTTTTAGAGTTATCACTCATGGTAAGTCTCCCATCTATTCGTTTATTTATACCCCTCAACATTCTATTTACTATGACTTTCAATAGAATTTCTTTGAGTATAGGCATTTCGTTTGCTTTTGGTAGTAAAATGGTCTGGGAGACCATTTTAGCCTATCATCTTAAAATAAAAATATGATAGGCAACGAGTCGCAGGCATAACTTGAGTTCGCTCAATCAGTCTGGGAGACTGATTGAGGTTATAAATCAGACAAGCTCAGCTTGCATCTCATTTCGAGTTAACGACGTAATAAAAGATAAACGAAATGACTAGTTCACGATTGAAGGTCGTGTGTGCTTCACGATTGAAGGTCGCTTGAGCAGTATTCATTATAACATGCTTGGTTAGAGAAGACAAGAAAGAGGCTGATAATCTACCAACCTCTGTTTTTAGACACAGTTCAAATCCAAACTATTCTTTATAGAAAAAATTCCTATAAATTCGAGAAATAGTTAAAATACATACAAATATGACTCCCAAAATAGATAATACTATTTTCACAAAACTCATTTCCGAACCTATGACATATATATGAAAAAGAGGGGCTAGTCCTACACATATATACAATAGATAATTTATAAAGTTTATTTCACCTAATCCTGCAAAAAGATGTTTCATTTTAAGCAAAAATATAACCATCTAGGCTACCGTCAGCCCAATCAGCCCCATATGCGATTGCTCCACCTAGTGAAAATCCAGTAACAGTTAGCGCAACGTTTAGTGCAGTATTGGCTAAATGGCCAGCTGCGCTACCTACATGTTTAATTATTAAACTACGTAATGTTCTCGTAATAGCCCCTCTATTAGCTGAGATAGCTTTTTTTATTGCATAAGCAGAATAAATTGTCGCACCACCACTATAGATGGCCAGACCTACATCCAGAACTGTTGCAAGACTACCTCTACTATTCCACCAGTTACGACCAACACCACCCCCATCAATATACATCATTTCTTCTTGCTCAAGAGCAACATAATTATTTGGTAATACGAGTTCCATTTATTTTCTCCTTTTTTATTAAGCATGGTTAGGATAGTTTCCTAACAAGTGATCGTCAACTTTGTTTATAGCACTTAGTTACCTGGATAAGATAGCTTCCCTTTATCATGTCTGAGTTTAAGCCATTCTAAGATTTAACCCGTATTTCTATTACTTGCTATTTTTAAATAATTCGTATTCCTTTTCTTTGATAAATGGAACTGAAAAATTAGAAAAAAGAAGTAAAACCGAAAACAGATATCCTGCTTTTTGAATCAGTAAAAGATATCCTAAAAATAAGTAAGCTATAACATCCAATGCGAAAAGAAAAAATATTCTCCTCCTCATTAATTTACTCGTGTCAAATAATCTGATGAATAAAAATTTTATCGTAGTATCTACACAAATTTTTATCAAAAAGATAAGAGTCAGTACATAATTATCAACTGTACCATGAAGAATAAATGGAAATATAGTTAATATAAAACTAGAAATCTCTAAATATTTTATCCAAGGAGATTGAGACACCTTGCTTTTAAACTGACTAATTTTTTTATATTCGTTAGTCAATTTAGTATCAAAATCTTTACCGATTAAATGAAAGATTGCTAACTCTAGGATAAAAAGCACTTATTAATACAATATAAGTCGAAAAGCTTTCTGGGAAAAACTTATTGATTAAAATGGGGAAAGTGATTAACAGAATCGAATTTATAACTAGACAGATAGATACTATTTTATTTTTCACAGAATATAGAGGTAGTGATACTATTGAATAGAGAAATGCTAAAAAAGAAGCAAGAAATACTCAGTACTGCTAATTAACGGCGCTCTTAATGATAAAAATAGATAGGCACCACACACGATGATGTGCGCTTTACTAATCTTATCTACACTACTCATCCTTTTCCTCTTATCTTTGGTTCCATTTTTAAACTATGTCAACCTTTTTCACAACTTTATTTCGACTTTCTTTTTTACTTTTTACATTGCTATGATACAATATTTTTAACAAAATTTTATTGTTTGTTAACTTTTTTCACCAAAAAGGAGAAGGATATGCGATACGATTTTGGGAAAGTTTATAAGGATATCCGTGAGTCAAAAGGTCTCACTCAAGACGATGTTTGTGGTGATGTCTTATCTCGAACGAGTCTATCTAAGATAGAGGGTGGTAAAGCAACTCCTAAATATGAAAACATGGAGTTTCTCCTGCGCCAGATCAATATGAGTTTTGAAGAGTTTGACTACATTTGCCATCTTCATCACCCTAGTGAACACTCCACTATCATGCAGACTTTCTTAAAAATGAACTCCATTAACGGTACAAGATACTTAAAAGAACTACTGCAACAGTGTCAACATTATCTTAAAACACACCATGATTTCCCTATCCAACAGTTACAAGATAGGTTAGAAGTTGTTATCTATATCCGTGAAAAAGGCATCGAAAACCTGTCAAGTGATATTGACAATGTTGTCAATAGATTATGGACTAACATAGAGAAATAAGATACTTGGTACGAAAACGACCTCAAAATCCTCAACACCATCTTCTTCACTTTTCCTGGAGCATATCCATCTGATTATTGAAAAAATCCTCCAACGACTAGAAGTCTATAAAAACTACAATCATATCTTTCAGCTTCGCCTTACGTTGCTAATGAATCTTTCTACCATGTATCTTTACAATGGTGACAAGCTGATGTGTAAACTGCTTTGCTATACTCTATTAGAAGACGCTAAAACAAATAAACTTTACGATATGTTAGCTTTTTCTTACACTCGTATTGGCATCTGCACTCAGGATAAGCAACTCATACAAAAAGGAATTTCTTTAGCAGAACTAGTCGAAGATGAAAACTTATTGACAGAGCTAAAGCAAGAAATTGACACATTTGTAAACAAAAAATGAAGGTAATCAGACTTCCTTAATGTTTTTTATTTTGGGGATTCGAACTAGAAAAATGGTCGATAAATATGTCCATTATCTTCATGACTAACCAGTAAAAGAGTAAAATGAGAGAAAAGTAAAACAAGTAGGTTATGCAACCTAGGACTAAACTCAACATAAGCAACCTCCTAATTCTTATCTGTCAACAACCCTAAAAAATGATTTTCTTTCAGTTTGATAAAATTCCTTGATGAACTGTTGAAGCCCTGCAACTGATTTTCACTGATATGGAAGTAGTAGCTTTTGCCCTCTGTTCTCACCGTCACCAAATAGCCAACTATAAAACGCTTCTCCCATTTCTGGATATCAAACTGCTGAATAGCTGACTTAGGAATCCGAATCAATTTTTCTTCCAAGTTTCGCCTCTTGTCATTGGCAAATGTAATCTGATTACCAATAACTCTCATGAAAAGAGCATCTGGTGTCACAATCACTAAAACTACCCTTGTCATAAATATTTGAAAGATTGGCTGCACGATGAATAAATTCAAAAACGGATGAATGTAGCTATCAGCGATAAAATAATTATCGTGATAATCTATCCCCAGCTGGTTACAGAAATCATGAACATCCTGATCTAACCTCTGCTCAAATGGACTAGCGCCATCATATTTCTTGAAATAGTACACAAAGACTAAAAAAACTAGAATAAAGAGTATACTGATAACTAATAATAGATATTTAAGCGAGTAAGTCATAATAGCCCTCCTCGTCAATATGGCGAACACTTCTTCGCCACAATTATAACATAACAATATAAGTAAATCAAATAAAATATCAATTCAAAATTGACACATTTGTAAAAGAAAAGGGAGTGAGACAGAACTCAAAATTTTAAATTTTGAGTTCTGTCTCACTCCCGCAAGGATGATTAGGAGCTCTTGCGAGCTTGAAAAGCGAAGGAAGAGTCCAATCAGCTACTGCGTCATTAGTTTATTACTGAACTCATTTAGATGTTAAAGACTATTGCCCCAGACTCTTTCTACACTATCTTAATACCACCCATTTGCCAACCAGAAATTCTTGGCTGCTGTCCATGAACCGTAACGGCTAGTCACATAATTATCCGCAACCTTTTCTTGGTTTTCAGGTGACAAGTCGCCATTTAGGTATGTGATAGTCAGCTGGTAACGACCGTAGTATTGACCATTTTGGGCAGTGTAGCTACCGCTTGACTCCTTCTGGGCAATCCATTCTTTTGCTTCTGCGTCCTCTGCACTGAGTCCACTAGTTGACGATACTGTGGTCGATTCAGTTGTTTTCGTAACCTCAACTGCTGGTGTTGTGCTAACAGCCGTGTCCAACTCCAAAACTTGTCCAACACTAATCACGTTGACATTGCTGATATTATTTTTCTGAGCAATGGCATCAACTGTTGTATTGTTGTTCTTAGCAATAGTTGACAGAGTATCACCTGACTTGACAGTATAGCTATCAGCGTTGACAAGGGTTGTCAATCCAAAAGTAGCTATAGCTAGCATCCCTGTTAGACTCATTTTAATCAACTTTTTATTATTTTTTTGCATTACTTTACAAACTCCTTTTTATTAACATTAATTCTATTTACTTCATAAACAAAATCAAAGTTAATATTTTTTCTATGCTTTTATAGTACTATTCTACTATTACTATTCATTGATGAATAGATTAAAAATATTACAAATAGATTGGCATAAGACTAAAAAAAGACTTATATATATTTGTTTTAAGTTTACTATAAGATTTACAGAGGATTTTTATGATTTTACTCCTTTTCTTATGGTATAATGAATTTAAGATAATCAAGGAGAAAATCATGAAAACCTTAAAATTTCAATCTGTTTTTGATATTATTGGACCGGTTATGATTGGACCGTCTTCGAGCCATACTGCTGGAGCTGTTCGAATTGGGAAAATTGTATCATCCATTTTTGATGATACACCTACAGAAGTTGAATTTCAACTGTATAACTCTTTTGCCAAAACCTATCGTGGTCATGGAACAGATTTAGCTTTAGTAGCTGGAATTCTAGGTATGGATACTGATGATCCGAATATCCCTAAAAGCTTAGATATCGCTCATGAAAAAGGCATTAAAATCTACTGGACTTTACACAAAGATAGTAATGCTCCTCATCCAAATACTACAAAAATTACAGTCAAAAATAATCATAAATCCATCAGTGTAACAGGGGTTTCTATAGGTGGTGGAAATATCCAAGTGACTGAACTCAACGGTTTTTCTGTTTCTTTAAGTATGAACACCCCTACGCTTATTATCGTTCACCAAGATGTTCCAGGTATGATTGCCCACGTCACAGAGGCACTTTCGCGCTACGACATCAATATTGCTCAAATGAACGTTACCCGTGAAAAGGCCGGAGAAAAAGCTATCATGATTATAGAAGTCGATTCTCGAAATTGTGAAGAAGCTGTAGAAGAAATTAAAACGATTCCTCATCTACATAATGTCAATTTCTTTAAATAGGAGATTCTATGTTTTATACAATTAAAGAATTGGTTGAGCAAGCAACCCTCGATTTTAATGGTTCCGTCGCTGAATTAATGATTCATACCGAGACAGAATTAACTGGGCGAAACCGTGAAGAAATTTTCCAACTAATGCGTCGGAATTTAGAAGTCATGAAAGCTTCTGTTGAACTAGGGATGAGTGAAGATTTATCCCGATCCGGTTTGACAGGTGGTGACGCTGCAAAACTCAATTATTATATCCAACATGGAAAACCTTTATCCGACATAACGGTATTATCGGCTGCTAGGAATGCAATCGCTGTTAATGAACATAATGCTAAAATGGGTCTAGTCTGTGCCACTCCTACGGCAGGGTCTGCTGGATGTCTACCAGCAGTTTTAACAACTGCCATTCAGAAACTTCATTTATCGGAAGAAGAACAACTGCATTTCTTATTTACAGCCGGTGCCTTTGGTCTAGTTGTTGCAAATAATGCTTCTATATCTGGAGCAGAGGGAGGCTGTCAGGCAGAAGTTGGTTCTGCCTCTGCCATGAGTGCTGCAGCCTTAACTCTAGCAGCAGGAGGAACAGCGTTTCAAGCTAGTCAAGCTCTCTGTTTTGTCATTAAAAATATGTTAGGGCTTATCTGTGACCCTGTTGCTGGTCTAGTGGAAGTTCCATGTGTCAAAAGAAATGCTATGGGTGCTAGTTATGCTTTTATAGCAGCTGATATGGCACTTGCTGGTATTGAGTCAAAAATACCAGCTGACGAGGTTGTTGATGCCATGTATCAAGTTGGCTCAAGCCTACCGACTGCTTTCCGCGAGACAGCTGAAGGCGGGCTCGCTACTACACCAACAGGACGTCGTTACCAAAAAGAAATATTCGGAGAATAACATGAAATTTATCTTTTTTGACCTTGATGGTACTTTAATTGATAGCTCAGAAGGCATTTACAATAGTTTTGTTCACACCTTTGAAACTTTAAATTTACCAGTCCCTGATACGAAAACCATACAAAGTTTTATGGGGCCTCCTCTAGAAGTCACATTTAAAGAACAAATTGGACAAGATAAAGTTGATATTGCTATCCAGTATTATAGAGATTACTATAAAAAAATAGGTCAATTTCAAGCTAAACTTTTCCCAGGTATTAGAGATCTATTGAAAAATTTAAAAGAAAACAAAAATTTAAAACTCTACATCACAACTTCTAAAAATGAACCCATTACTTTACAGATGTGTAAAGATTTAGGAATTACAACTTATTTTGATGGTATTTATGGCTCCATTCCAGAGGCATTTCACAAAGCTGATGTACTCCATCGTGCTTTACTAGAGAATCAAGCTGATGAAAAGCAATCCATCATTATTGGAGATACTAAATTTGACTTAATTGGTGGCAAAGAAGTAGGAATTTCCACTTTAGCTATCACTTGGGGATTTGGTAGAAAAAAAGATTTACTAGCCGAAAATCCTGACTATATAGCTGATCGTCCCACAGATATTTTAACTCTTTTAAACACAATTTAAAAAGATAGAAGATACAAAACTATCACCTTCTTAGGATTGTTCAATTGTTCCGTTCTATATTCTAATGGTTAATAATATACCACAACACCCAAACAACTCCAAGCAGTGCTTCGGACGATCCACCACTGCTTATTGCAATGATTACAATGATTTATCAAAGTCTGGACACTTTTCCTTCATTTCTTGGATAAAAACTAATCTAACCGATAATAATTAAAACACAATACATAAGGATATATGCTGACATCCCGTTATGAAGAAACTTTTCTTTTCCAATTAGGAAACTACTTTAAAACCTATACAAGAATCAAGAGTTGGATAACTTCCATAAATTCCTTGATACTTCTAGAAGACTGCACTATTCTATTTCATAAAAAATGCTCTACACTTTAAAATAGTGTAGAGCATTTTTAAAACTGAATAGAATGGTACAGAAGTGCCATTCTAGACTAGCTTATATCAAATTTTAATAACCCCATGCTGACATCCCTTGTGATGAATACGCATTATAAGCTGCTTGTATTTGATCATCGACAGTTGCCGTTGAACCCCAACCTGGCATTGTTTGGAATAATCCACTAGCTCCTGAACCATTTGTTGCATTTACTTGTCCATTTGATTCACGCGCAATAATATGCTCCCAAGTAGACGCAGGTACTCCTGTCATTTCAGCCATACGAGCTGCTGCATAAGCTCCCTGTTCACCTGCTGTATTTCCATTTGCCAAAACAACAGCAGATGAGGCGTAGGAACTGGATACTTGGGTAACAGAAGATTGTTCGACTACTGCAACCTGCGTAGGGGCTTGCTCAGACTGTGCTTGATAAGTCGTTGGAGCGACTGATTCTTCTGTTACTTCAATTTCTTGATTCGTTACTAGAAAATTAGGATCCGTTAATTTATTTAATTCAACCAATTTTTCAACGGTAGTATTTTTTCTTCAGCAATTTTAGAAAGAGTATCCCCCTCTTGTACTGTATAGGTTTCTGCGTTAATCACAGAAGTTGCAAAAAGTATGCTGACCAAACTAGTCATGCCTAAAAATATTTTCTTCATTATTAGTTATTTCCTTAATAGATAATTTGAAATTATCCTATTTACATTATTCTACTCTCATACTATATCATCTCTTTATTACCAATATCTTGAAGCTTTGTTACAAATATTACGTCAATATTGTATTTTCATGCAAAAAGGTCTATACTTGCCTAAAGTATAAACCTTTCTTTATTACATTTAATTTTTTAACCAATAAAGTAAAAATGCTAACAAAACCATCACAATCATTGCCAGCCAATCTCTCCAGTACCACTGAAGTTGTCGATAGCGCGTACGATTTTCTCCCCCTTGATAACCACGAGCTTCCATTGCAATAGCAAGATTATCTGCCCTTTTAAAGCTAGAAGCAAATAAAGGAATTAAAATAGGAATAATCGCTCGAATCTTTTTCACTATATTTCCTTCATTAAATTCAATCCCACGAGCTCGCTGTGCATTCATAATACGCACTGTATCATCCATTAGAGTCGGCACAAATCGTAAACTCATTGAAAGCATCAGACCAATCTCGTGAACAGGAACTTTTAATACTTTTAAGGGAGAAAGAAGTGATTCTACCGCGTCTGCAAGACTAAGGGGCATAGTTGTTAAAGTCAATAATGTAGAAAATAGTACAATCAATATAAAGCGACTGAAAACGATTCCTGCTTGAGATAAACCATAATCTGTTACTCTTACTATTCCCCATTCAAAAATGGAATTCCCCACAGTTGTAAAAAATAATTGAAATAAGGAAGTAAAAGCAACTAAAAAAATGACTGACTTTAAACTAGAGATAAAAAATTTAAGTGATATACGCGATAATTTAACCAACCCAACAATAAAGAGAAGTAAAAGTCCATTTGTGGTGAGATTATTAGCCCAAAAGATAATGAAGACAAACAATACCATTGACAAAAGTTTACTCCTAGGGTCCAAGCGGTGAAGTATGGAATTGCCAGGAACATATCTCCCTAAAATCAGACTATCCATGTAAAAGATCCCCCAATTCCTTAATGGTAATTGGGAGTCTCCCCAATTGTAAACCTCTATCTACTAAATCCTTGGCAAAACGAGTAGCTTTAGGAACACCAAGTTGCATCCTCTCCATAAATGCAACATCTTGAAATAAGTCAGAGGGTTTACCTGATTTGACAATTTTTCCTTTTTCAAGAATATAGACATAATCGGCATAATTGGCAACATCATCCATAAGGTGAGTTACTAAAACCACTGTCATTCCCGAATGATGCAAAAATTGAAACAAGTCCATCAATTCCTTTCTCCCAGATGGATCTAAACCTGCCGTAGGCTCATCCAAAACCAATATTTCTGGATTCATGGCTAAGATTCCAGCGATAGCAACCCGTCTCATCTGACCTCCTGATAATTCAAAAGGGCTACGATTAAACAAATCTTCTCCAATACCTACCAGCTGTAACTTTTCTTTAGCAATTGCTTCTGCCTCCTCTTTGGAAACCCCAAAATTTTGAGGTCCGAAAGCGACATCCCGCAATACTGTCTCATCAAAAACTTGACTTTCAGCAAATTGAAAAACTAAACCAACTTTTTTTCGAATATGCTTAATATCTTGATTTTTCGATGTAGATGTGATTATATCCTCACCAATTACAACACGACCAGAATTTGGGGTGTGTAACCCATTTAACAACTGCAAAATAGTCGACTTACCACTACCCGTGTGTCCTATGATGGCTGTAAATGACCTGTCAACTATTTCCATACTAATATCAAAAAGTGCAGGTCCTTCAAAAGGAGTTCCTGCTTGATAAGTAAAGTTTACTTTGTCAAGTTTAATTCCCATATAAAATCCTGCAACTCCTTTTCTGTCAAGTATGTTTCACTAATATTTACACCTTTGTCAACTAAATCACGGATTAATTGACTAGTGAAAGGATAATCAAGTCCTAAATCAACTAAATCTGTTCTAGCAAACAATTTACGAGGGGTACTAGTTGATTCTACTTGTCCATTCTTTAAAATAAGCACACGATCACTCAAAGCAACCTCTTCCAAATCATGGGTGATAGAAATGACAGTCATTCCAAAATCATTTTTTATCTTTCTAACGATATCAATAACATCTCGGCGACCTTCTGGATCAAGCATACTCGTCGCCTCATCTAAAATCAAAATGTCCGGTCTTAAAGCAATGACACCTGCAATCGCAACACGCTGTTTTTGTCCCCCTGATAAACGTGCTGGTTCCCTTTTAGCATAATCAAGCATACCAACTACTTCTAAAGCATGGTGGACTCTTTCTACCATTTCCTGATGAGGAACTCCATTATTTTCAAGTGAAAAAGCCACATCATCCTCTACTGTTGCCCCTACAAATTGATTATCAGGATTTTGAAATACAATCCCAATTTGACGACGTTTCTCCCATATATTTTTCGGATTCAGTTTCTCACCTTTAATAACAATATTTCCTGAATCAGCCTCTAACAACCCATCTATCAAACGAACGGTCGTTGATTTCCCAGATCCATTATGGCCAATAAGTGACAACCATTCTCCTTGTTTCACGTGAAACGTCAGATTCTTTAAGATATAGTTTTCCGTACTCTTATCATAACGGTAGGACAAATTGTCCACTTCAATAATCTTCATTTTCTTATTTAAAAGTATCTTTAAAAAGATATCCAGCTCCTTTGAAATAATCATAACCTGAGTAAATCGTAAAAAATAATGCAATATACAAAGTTATCTGACCTAAAAAAGACCAATTTAATAGGAGAAAGAGGATTGCAAACATCTGACTGAATGTTTTTATTTTTCCAGGCATGGCTGCTGCTAATACAGTTCCCCCTGTCTCTACCAATAAGAGTCTAAGTCCTGTTACAGCTAATTCACGACAAATAATCAATGATATCACCCAGGCTGGAGCCAAATTCAATTCAATTAGCATGATAAAAGCAGACATGACTAATAATTTATCGGCCATAGGGTCAGCAAATTTACCAAAATTTGTTACAACATTCCATTTTCGAGCTAAATAACCATCAAGATAGTCTGTCAAGCTTGCTACAGCAAACAGGATAGCTGCTATTACACGAAGAAAATGATTATCCCCAAAACTCAATAAGAGGATAAAAATAGGGATCATACATACACGTATTAAGGTTAAAGCATTCGGTATATTTTCTTTTTTCATTATTATCCTTTCACCGTCAAACGAATGGTACCTGCTAGATTTGTAAGACTAGCAAGGTCCAGATTTTGTTCATTAATTTTAACTGTCAATCCTGTTGTATTACCAAGGATAATATCCGTTGTCGTAGCAGGAGAAAGTTCCGTAGAAATACGAGGGTTATCATCAGAAAGTGTTACTCCATCCGCATAAACGGTATCAGATATACTAATCCAACTCGTAGTATCGTCAACTGATAAACTGAGGGTGACAGGTTTATCCCCATTTGATGCCGTTACTATTATAAAATCAGAAGCACTTTCCGTTTCTATTTCCAAGGGGGTAGCCACTTCTAATTCTGAAGAGGAAACATTCTCTATAAAAGATACAGCATCACTAACAATACTCACAGAGGTATCGGTAGTCAGGGTTTGGTTCTGCTGATAGTTTCGTAATAGAAAATAACTAATAAAGATTACTACAGACAGAGATAGCAAAGTGAGATAAAAAAGTGGTAAGAAACTACTTTTATTGCGTCTAACACGCCTCATTCGTCGAGATTCAAAAGGTAAAACTTCTATTTCATCATAAGTAAGCAAACTGGCCTGTTCATAAGCATTTAAAATAATTTCTTCATCCAAATCTAAGATTTTAGCGTACTTTTTTAGAAAGGACCGTACATAAAAGGAGCTAGGGAGGTGATCAAAATCATCCTTTTCAATCATTTTCAGGTAGTCTAATTGAATATCTGCTTTTTGTTCAATATCCTCTAAAGAGAGTCCTTGATTTCTTCTCTCTAGAAAAAAAACTTCTCCAATTGTTTTTTTCTCATCATTCCTCCTTCTCAAGTTCTTTTATTTAGGAAAGATTAAATAATCTGCTTCATCACAATTATTCAGAAAACGACGACCGACTTGTAACACATCTGCAAGACTAATTTCCTGTAAAATTCTTGGAATGTCAAACAAATTCTCTCCCTCTAAGTGAGTTTCATACTGTGTTGCCATGTATTCAAGAGAATTAAAACCATGAAGTGTTTCACCGTACATTTCACTTTTTATAATATCCAGATGTTCTTCTGAAACATCCGTATCAGATTCAAACTGCTTAACTGCTGAGCGAATATGATGTGAGATTGAGACAGGTTCCACCGTATCCATTGTCAAGATGACAAAGTGAAAAGCATCTTCCACTTCAACTTCTAAGGTTAGAGATGAATCCAACCTCCCAGCTTCATAAAAAGATTGATAACGTTTGGAAGTCCAACCAAACATCATAGCAAATAATAGTTTTAAGATAATCTTATATCGAAAACGATCTCCCTCACGAATCTCATCTCGTCCTCTAAAACCAACAGCTAATTTAGGACTGGCAACCTCTAATCGTTCTGTTCCTGTTGATATAACGGGATGCATTTGCAAGCTATTTCGTTGGTAGGAATTGTTTATTTTATCATTATCAAATTGTGATTGAGTTTCTTTTATGCTTTCAAAAACTTGTAATAAATCAAAATTTCCAATAACAAAAAGACTAAGGTTTGAAGGATGATAAAAAGTATCAAAGTTATCCTCCAAATCCTCTACACTGATATCCGCAATTGAATCTTTACTACCAGCAATATCATAAGCTAAGGGAGTTTTAGGATAAAGGTTGCTTAATATTGAAAAGAAAAGACGGTAATCGGAATCATCCTGATACATTTCTATTTCTTGTTGAATGATTCCTTGTTCTCTCTCAACAGATTCCTCTGTAAAGTAAGCATCACAGACCAATTCCTGAAGTAAAGTTAGATTTTCAATTATGTTCTCAGTTCCTGAAAAAAGATAACTTGTTTTTGTAAAGCTTGTAAAGGCATTACTTTCAGAACCCAACTTGACAAACTCTTGCAATAAATCCTCACCATCTTCATTTTCAAATAATTTATGTTCTAAAAAATGAGCAATGCCAGGTGGATAAGAAAATTCCGATTGACAACCTAATGGTGTAAAGTTAGTGTCAATTGATCCAAAATTAGCAGTTATGATTCCATAAGTTTCTTGAAATTCTGATTTTGGTTGTAAAAACACTCGTAATCCGTTGGGAAGTACCGTTTTATATAAAATTTCCCCAACTGATGGATACGCGAGTTCTTCTAATTGAACTTTTGACATTATTTCCCTTCCATAAAGTAAATTGCTTGTAAATGTAATTCTTTAGCGACTCGGATAATGTCCTCCTTTGTAACCGAATCAAGTGCTGCTAACCACTCATTAAGTGAAAGGAACTTCTTTCCAAGTACAGATGAGAGATATGCTCTCTCTAGTAAAGTTGACTGACGATCTTGAGCTAACAACGCGGCATTTTTTACCATTTTTTTTGTTTGTTCTAACTCTTGCTCTAAAAAATTTCCACGTTTTAATCCTTGAATTTGTTTACTGATTAGTGCCAACACTTTCATTCTATTTTGACCATCAATACCAGCATAAATTCTTAGCATACCTGTAAAAATATCAAAGTTACTTGAAATAGTATAAGCCAAACTTTCTTTCTCTCGAATAGTGACAAAAAGTTTTGAATGTGCAAATCCCCCTAAAAGTCCATTTAAAACAATAAGCGGAAGGTGGTTTTCATCTCCATATACTGATTGAAAATCATATCCTAATTCTAAAATAGATTGGTTTGAGTCTCTTCTCTCTAATTGCTCCCTAGTTACATTTGAGAAACTCTGTTGGTAATGAAGTTGTAGCTCCCTTGTTCGACTTTGAAAACCAAACTTACTAAACTTTTCTTTCATGCCTAATTCATTAAATTCTCCCACAAAAAAAATATCAATTTGATCTTGTTGGAGCATCTGCTGAAAAATAGCATAACTACTTTCAGCTGTCTCTTTTTTAACCAAGTTTACACTACCAAAACGTGAAATTTTTAACTCTTCTTTTTGAAAAAACAGTCGATTTAACTCTTGATGAGCATGATAAAAATGATTTTCTATCTCAGCCTCTAAGTCTGCAATAACATTTTTCTTTTCAATATCATAAGTTACCTGTTCAAATGCCCCTGCTTCTGCCAAGGGTGCAAGTAAACTCACACGTAAAAAATCAACCATTTCATTCGTTATGACATTTTTTTTACTCAAGAACGTATCTCTCACAAAAGAAAGATCAATATCGACATAATGTACCAACCCTCTTCGTGAAACACTTGTTGTGTAACTCGCACCATATAGACTGGCTAATTTCTCACGAAAAGTTTGAGCACTTGGATAGAGCTGATTCGCTGTTGAAAGCATAGAAGCAGCCAATACACGACCTGCAACTGTTTCTGATGATAGCGGGGCCGAAAATCGAACTTTTATTCTATTTGTTTTAAATTTATTTGATTTAATAAAGTGGAGATTGACTCCCTTTACAAGTTCCATATGTGTCCTCATAGTTTTCATATAAAGAATATTATACCATGAATAACCTAGAATTGCTCTTTATGAGCAACTAGAAAAAGAATTAATTTGATTTTAACTACACTACCATTTAAAGGAAAAAATATGGTATAATTACATGAATTGAGGTATAGACATGGAATACAAACTATTTGAAGAATTTATCACATTACAGGCACTTCTTAAAGATTTAGGTATGATACAAAGTGGTGGTGCAATCAAGTCATTTCTTTCTGAACATCAAGTTTACTTTAATGGTCAATTAGAAACCCGCCGTGGTAAAAAACTCCGCCGTGGAGATCAAGTTGTCATCCCAGATTTAGAAATTGACATTCTATTGACAGAACCTAGTCAAGCTGAAGTGATTACATTTAGTGAAGAAAAGGCTGAAAAAGAACGTATCACAAAACTTGTAAAAAATATGAATAAAGAGTTAATTCAAAAAAACTCTGTAAAGAAATACTCACATAAAAATCCTAAAAAAACAGGAAAAAAAGCACCTCGCTTTCCAGGTATGTAAAGATGTGGCTTGACAGTCTAAATATAAAACATTTTCGTAATTATAAAAATACAACAGTTAACTTTAATCCTGAATTAAATATTTTTTTAGGTAGAAATGCTCAAGGAAAAACCAATATTCTAGAAGCCATTTATTTCTTAGCTCTTACAAGAAGTCACAGAACAAGAACAGATAAGAATTTAGTTCATTTTGAACATGATTCCCTTTCTGTATCTGGTCTCTTATGCCGTAAATCTGGAAAGATTCCTCTTGAAATTAATCTCGCAACAAAAGGACGCGTGACAAAAGTAAATCATCTTAAACAGGCTAAACTATCAGATTATGTTGGTCAAATGAATGTTGTCCTCTTTGCTCCAGAAGACTTACAACTTATAAAAGGAGCACCAGTTATTCGTAGAAAATTTATCGATATGGAGTTAGGACAGATTAAACCCCTCTACTTATCTGACTTAAGTAATTACAATCATGTTTTGAAGCAACGTAATACTTATCTTAAAAACTCGGATAAAGTTGATGAGACTTTTTTATCTGTCTTGGATGAACAATTGATTGATTATGGTTGTCGAGTCATCCTGCACCGTTTAGACTTCATACAAAAATTAGAAAAAGTTGGGAAAAAGAAACATTATGAGATTTCTGATCAACTAGAAGAACTATCAATCACTTATCAATCTTCTGTCAACGTTGGAGACAAAGACCATTTAGCTGATTGCTTTAAACTTGCTCTGGAAAAAAATCGTTCTCGTGATTTATTCAAACGTAATACCAGCGTTGGCCCCCATCGTGATGATATCTCTTTTTTTATTAATGGCATAGACGCCAGTTTTGGAAGTCAAGGACAACATCGAAGTGTTGTATTGTCTATTAAGTTAGCAGAAATTGAACTGATGGAATCTATTACAAATGAAACTCCTATTTTACTACTGGATGATGTCATGAGTGAACTTGACAACACCAGACAACTAAAATTGTTAGAAACGATCTCTCAGTCAATCCAAACCTTTATTACTACAACTAGCTTAGATCATCTTCAAAACCTCCCAGAGAATCTTAGTGTCTTTTCAATCCAGAACGGTCAAATCACTGTAAACAAAAATTGACACTATTGTAAATAAAAATCCTGCTTTGACAGGATTTTTTATTTACAATGAATAATTTGGTGCTTCATTAGTGATCTGTACGTCATGAGGATGGCTCTCTTTTAGACCCGCACCTGACATCTCAATAAATTGAGCATTATCATGCAATTCTTTCAGATTAGCCGCACCAACATAACCCATACCTGAGCGAATTCCACCAATCATTTGGAAGACAATATCAGCTGCCGCACCTTTATAAGCAACACGACCTTCAATTCCTTCTGGAACAAGTTTGTTTGCTTCATTGACAGAACCTTGGAAGTAACGATCGCTTGAACCTTTCTTCATGGCTGCAATTGATCCCATACCACGGTAAGTCTTGAATTTACGGCCTTGGAAAATTTCAGTTTCACCTGGTGCTTCGTCTGTTCCAGCAAACATTGATCCAAGCATAACAGCATTTCCACCCGCTGCAAGAGCTTTGACAATATCACCAGAATACTTGATTCCACCATCAGCAATGATGGTTTTCCCATATTCACGCGCCACTGCCGCAGCATCATAAATGGCTGTTACTTGAGGTACACCAACACCTGCAATCACACGTGTAGTACAGATAGAACCAGGACCGATACCAACTTTAACAACATCAACACCTGCTTCATAGAGGGCACGTGCGCCTTCTGCAGTTGCAATGTTACCAGCAATCAAGGTACGATCTGGGAAATGAGCACGAATCTCAGCAATCTTACGGAGAACTCCTGCTGAATGTCCATGGGCAGTATCGATAACGATGGCATCTGCTCCTGCTTCAAAGAGAGCTTCTGCACGTTCAAAAGTATCGGAAGTGACGCCAACCGCACCTGCAACTAGTAAACGACCAAATTCATCTTTAGCTGCATTTGGAAACTCAATCACTTTTTCAATATCCTTAATGGTAATCAAACCAGAAAGACGGCCTTCTTCGTCAACCAAAGGAAGTTTTTCAATCCGGTGTTCTTGAAGAATCCTTTCTGCTGTTTTAAGTTCTGTTCCAACAGGAGCCGTCACTAGATTCTCACTAGTCATATGATTTGAAATAGGTTGATTGTAGTCAGAAATGAAGCGTAAATCTCGGTTTGTCAAAATACCAACCAACTTACGATTCTCCAATGTTTCAACTACTGGCACACCACTGATACGGTAACGCCCCATTAGTTCATCTGCTTCAGCAATCGTATGTTCTGGTGTCAAAAAGAAAGGATCAATAATGACACCATTTTCAGAACGTTTTACCTTGCGAACTTCGTCTGCCTGCTGGGCGATCGACATATTTTTATGGATTACTCCAAGACCACCCGCACGAGCAATGGCAATAGCCATCTGACTTTCAGTGACCGTATCCATAGCTGCAGTTATGATTGGGATATTTAATTTTAGGTTCGGAGCCAATTGTGTACTCAAATCCGCATCATTTGGCAAAACATGACTTTCAGCTGGAATGAGCAAAACATCATCAAATGTAAAGCCTTTTTTCAAAAATTTAGTGTCCCAATTAGACATTTCCCGATTCCTCTTTTCTTTCTTTAGTCAGCGTAACGCTTTGATATTGTTTCTATCATACCATTCTAAAATGATTTGTCAAATATATTCTAAGAGAAAATAAAAGAACTATCGTTTACGTTATAAAAAACGATAATTCCTCCCCAATTTATCAAATTAAGTTCGTTATTTAAAATAATGAAGTCCCATAGCGTCCTTGACTTCTGAGAGTGTTTGTCCAGCAACTTGTCGCGCCTTCTCACTTCCTTTTTGCAACATATTGTAAACTTCACCCATATCCTTGGCAAATTCAATACGGCGCTCACGAATAGGTCCTAGTTCTCTCTCTAAGATATCCAACAGATAACGTTTTGTTTTAACATCACCTAGGCCACCACGTTGGTAATGTTCTTTCATTTCCGCAATTTCAGCCGCATCTTCTGGGCGTCCAAAGACATCTAGATAATGAAAGACCATATTTCCTTCAATTTTTCCCGGATCCTCTACACGAATATGATTTGGATCTGTATACATACTCATAACTTTTTTCTTGAGCGTATCCGCATCATCTGCTAAATAGATACCATTTCCTAATGATTTAGACATCTTGGCATTTCCATCTAATCCAGGCAAACGCCCTGCAGCATCATTTTCTGGATAAATCCCTTCGGGTTCTACCAAAACATCACATTGATAAGCATGATTAAAGGAACGAACAATCTCACGAGTCTGTTCAATCATTGGTTTTTGATCATTTCCAACAGGAACATAATTGGCCTTAAAAGCTGTGATATCTGCAGCTTGTGAAATTGGATACACCAAAAAACCAGCTGGAATGCTTTCTCCGAACCCTTTTTGAGCAATCTCTGTCTTGACTGTAGGATTGCGTTCTAAACGAGCAAGTGAGACCAAATTCATGTAATACATAGACAATTCCGCCAACTCAGGAATTTGACTCTGGATAAATATAGTTGTTTTACTTGGATCTAAACCAACTGCCAAATAATCCAAAGCAACATTCCCAATAGACTCTACAATCGTTTGAGGATCTTTGGCATGGTCCGTCAATGCTTGCTGGTCCGCCAAAAACACAAACATTTCATATTTATTTTCTTCCTGCAATAAAACACGATTTTTAAGACTACCAACATAATGGCCAATGTGTAATTTCCCAGTCGGCCGATCTCCTGTTAAAATAATAGGTTTGGTCATTTCGTTCTCCTTTGATATGGTCTCTTCAATTATAGCATTTTTTTCATAAAATGACAGATAAACATTGAAATCCTCTTCAAGAAGAAACAATTACTAATTTTGTAAATCCATTGTAAACTTCGTTGATTAAAAATTGACAGATAAACATTTGAATATTTTACACTTTTCTAGTAAAATAAAAGGTATTACATATATAGGAGAAAACAATTGCTTACAGTATCAGATGTTTCACTACGTTTTAGTGATCGCAAACTTTTTGATGATGTCAATATCAAATTTACAGAAGGAAATACCTACGGATTAATTGGTGCCAACGGTGCTGGAAAATCTACTTTTTTAAAAATTCTAGCCGGAGATATTGAGCCAACAACTGGTCATATTTCACTCGGACCAGACGAGCGCCTTTCCGTTCTCCGTCAAAATCACTTTGACTATGAAGACGAACGTGCTATTGATGTTGTCATTATGGGGAATGAAAAACTTTATAGCATCATGAAAGAAAAAGACGCCATTTACATGAAAGAAGATTTTTCTGACGAAGATGGTGTTCGAGCTGCAGAGTTAGAAGGTGAATTTGCTGAACTTGGCGGCTGGGAAGCTGAAAGTGAAGCTTCTCAACTCCTTCAAAACCTTAACATTCCAGAAGATCTTCACTATCAAAACATGAGCGAACTGGCTAACGGTGAAAAGGTGAAAGTTCTTCTTGCAAAAGCCCTCTTTGGGAAACCTGATGTCCTTCTCTTGGACGAACCAACCAACGGTCTTGATATTCAGTCAATTACTTGGTTAGAAGATTTCTTGATTGATTTTGACAATACCGTTATCGTTGTCTCCCATGACCGTCACTTCCTCAACAAAGTATGTACCCACATGGCTGACCTGGATTTTGGAAAAATCAAACTCTATGTCGGAAACTACGACTTCTGGAAGGAATCTTCTGAACTTGCTGCTAAATTGCTAGCAGACCGTAATGCAAAGGCAGAAGAAAAAATTAAGCAATTGCAAGAATTCGTGGCGCGTTTTTCTGCCAATGCCTCTAAGTCAAAACAAGCAACCTCGCGTAAAAAGATGCTTGACAAGATTGAACTAGAAGAAATCGTTCCATCCAGTCGGAAATATCCATTTATCAACTTTAAAGCCGAGCGAGAAATTGGAAATGACCTCTTGACAGTTGATAACCTTTCTGTAAAGATTGATGGTGAAACCATTCTTGAGAATATCAGCTTTATCCTACGTCCAGGTGACAAGACAGCCTTGATTGGACAAAATGACATCCAAACGACTTCTTTAATTCGAGCAATTATGGGAGATATTGACTATGAAGGAACTGTCAAGTGGGGAGTAACTACTAGTCAATCTTACCTTCCAAAAGACAATTCGAATGACTTTGCAAGCGGTGAATCCATCCTGGACTGGTTGCGTCAATTTGCAAGTAAAGAAGAAGATGACAATACCTTCCTGCGTGGCTTCCTTGGGCGCATGCTTTTCTCTGGAGATGAAGTTAACAAGTCTGTAAATGTCTTGTCAGGAGGAGAGAAGGTACGTGTCATGCTTTCAAAACTCATGCTTTTGAAATCCAATGTTCTTGTACTTGACGACCCAACCAACCACTTGGACTTGGAATCTATCTCAAGTCTAAATGATGGTTTGAAAAACTTTAAAGAATCCATTATCTTTGCTAGTCATGACCATGAATTTATTCAAACCTTAGCAAACCATATCATTGTTTTGTCTAAGAATGGTGTCATTGATCGTATCGATGAAACTTATGATGAATTCTTAGAGAATGCAGAAGTACAAGCAAAAGTTAAAGAACTTTGGAAAAATTAATGTAAATTTTACTGTAAACTCAGTTGATTAGTCGACTGAGTTTTCTTTACAAGGAAAAATAATGAAAAAAACTTTAAAATTTTATTTTAAAAAGCACTGGACTTACTGGCTAGCTTTCTCACTTCCATTTTTTATACTATTTTTTGTCTATCTAGCCAACGGCATCTACTGGGGCAGTGAAACTTCACCTCTTCTTGGAGATGGATTTCACCAGTATGTTATTTTTGATATCGCGCTCAGAAATATCCTCCATAACAATTCAAGTATTTTTTATACCTTTACTAGTGGGTTAGGATTGAATTTCTATGCTCTTTCAAGCTACTATTTAGGTAGTTTTCTATCACCTTTAGTCTATTTTTTTAACTTATCATCTATGCCAGATGCTATTTACTTATTTACACTCTGTAAATTTGGGTTGACAGGTTTGACAAGTTACTATTCTTTGAGGAAATTGTATACAAACATCCCAAATTTACTTCTCCTTTCATTATCAACTTCTTACTCACTCATGAGTTTTTCAACCAGTCAAATAGAAATTGCAACATGGCAAGATGTTTTTATTCTCATTCCCTTAATATTATTAGGATTTGATCAGCTCATCCAAAAAAGAAAAAAAACGCTCTATCATATAAGCCTAAGCATTCTGTTTATTCAAAATTACTACTTTGGGTATATGGTATCACTCTTCTTGATACTTTGGTATATCACCTACCTTTCTTGGAATTTTAGAACAACTTTAAAACGTTTTTTGGACTTTATACTCGTTTCTCTATTCTCCGCCCTTACCAGTATGGTGATGCTTCTTCCTACTATTCTAGATTTACAAACACATGGAGAAAAACTTACAAAAATTAACCAAATCTTTAATTCTGATGCCTGGTATCTAGATATTTTTGCCAAAAATTTCATCGGTTCCTTTGATACAACAAAATATGGATCGATTCCTATGATTTATATCGGTATCCTTCCATTTCTACTAAGTTTAATATTTTTCACCTTACCTACCATTAAGTTAAGAGTTAAACTGACCTATTTCTTTATACTTAGCCTATTAGTTGCCAGTTTTTACCTTCAACCACTCGATCTATTCTGGCAAGGAATGCACGCACCAAATATGTTTTTACACCGCTATTCTTGGTTATTTTCTATTGTCATTCTTTTTATGGCCACTGAAACTCTCAATCGTTTGAAAACCCTCACGCTCTCCCGTTTCTTATTTAGTTTTTTATTTTAATCACTGGATTTTTAGCTACGTATTTCTTTAGAAGTCATTATGAATTTCTAACCGATTATAATTTCGCAGTAACAGTAGAATTTATCATTGCTTACCTTTTCCTTCTTTCCTTATTTACAAAACGAAAAATTACCGACAGACTTCTTACTTTCTCTTTTTCTTTCTTTCTTATTTTCGAAATTGGACTCAATAGTCTTTCTCAAGTTGAAGGCATTGCTAATGAATGGGTTTTTGCCTCTCGTGCTTCCTATTCTAAAAATTTGACTGATATTGAAACTCTTACCAAAAAAATTGAACACAACAATCAAGCATTTTATCGTTCTGAGTTCACTGATCCTCAAACAGGGAATGACACAATGAAATATAATATCAATGGAGTTTCTCAATTTTCATCTGTACGTAATACCTTAACTAGTTCAACTTTAGATAAACTCGGCTTTTATTCCCCAGGTACCAATCTGAACCTTCGATATCAAAATAATTCTATCATTATGGATGTTATCTTTACTATAAAATATAATTTATCAGAATTTGAGATAGATAAAAAAGGATTTACTCGAGTTACAACAAGTAATAAGGTTAATTTGTTTGAAAATTCCAATGCTCTAGGACTTGCTATTCTTACTTCAACTCCTTATGAAGATGTTAAATTTGATCATTTAACGCTAGACAACCAAACCAAATTTTTAAATCAATTGAGTAATCAACAACTAACATACTATTATCATCTAAATGCATTTTCAGATGATTCGGTGACCACTATGGGAAATCGTCAAACGATTAAACAAGACGCTTCGACTAAAATGACAAAAGCTTCTTATACAGTTGAAGTTCCAGCTGACCAACAAGTATATCTTACTCTAGCCAATTTAAATTTTACAAATCAAAATTACAAAGAACTAGATATTACAGTTCAAGGTAAAAGCTATCACTATAAAACAAATAATGTCTTTCCATTTTTTAATATCGGTTATTTTTCAACTGCTCAAACGATTACAATTGAGATTAACTTCCCTGAAAATAGTGAAGTCTCCTATAATACTCCTGAGTTTTATGGGCTTAACCTAGATAATTTTCAAACGGCTATTGCAACTCTACAGAATAAAAACGTTGAAACAAAAGTAAACGGAAACTTTGTTACAACAAATTATAACACAGAGAAAGACGCTTCACTCTTTTATACCATTCCTTACGACAAAGGATGGACTGCTACAGTAAATGGTCGTTCTGTCCCAATTAGACAGGCACAAACTGGTTTTATGGCAGTGGACGTCAAAGCTGGCTCTGGACAAGTTCAACTACGTTTTGTTCCAAATGGATTATTTAATGGAACCATTCTCTCTCTTATAGGTTCTTTTTCCTTTATTATTTATCATTTTTTCACCAACCGAAAACAAAAGTAATACTGAACAATATTTTCAATGTACTTCAAAAAGAGCATGGACTTTTCTTGTCATGCTCTTTTTAAAATATACAATTTTTATCCAAACTTAATCTCAATCGTTTCAAATGAAAAAACTACTCTTAGGAGTAGTTTCAGATAGTCCGTACGGGATTCGAACCCGTGTTACCGCCGTGAAAAGGCGGTGTCTTAACCCCTTGACCAACGGACCATAATATGTCCCTTACAGAACATATACTATTATACCAGTTTGAAACGATTTGTCAACTCTTTTTTCATTTTTTTTCCTTTTCTTGCATTATTTTTTTTAACTGTCCCACCTTTAAGCGAGAAATAGGAATACGAGAACCTCCATAAAAAACAATTTCCTTATTTTTATTATCATATCCTTGTATATGATTAATGTTGGCTAGAAATGATTTATGAGGAGAAAAAAAGTGCTGACTGTTTTGATCCTTCTCCATAATGTCCACCAGAGTTCCTCGAAACTCTCTAGACATATTTTTTCCTACCACACGTAATTTATTGGTAACACCAGTTGTTTCGATATAATAAATATCATGGTAAGGGATACTAAACTTACTCCCCCTAAAATCGTACTCAAAATAATCGACAACCTGATCATTTTCAATTAAGGTTTGACGTGTATATTCCACACAATCTTTAATACGTTCTTTGAAAGCTAAATTCCCCATTTCTTTTTCAATAAAATCCAAAGCAGCAACCTTATAACTATACGTCATCGTTGCAAATTCTGAATGAGTCGTTACAAAAACAATGACAGCATAAGGATTATGGGCACGAATAAATTGAGCAACTTCAAACCCCTTTCGCTCTTCTCCTTTAATATCAATATCTAAGAAATACAGCTGATTAATCTCATCCGCTTCAACGTACTCCTCAAACTCTTGAATCTTTCCTGTTGTTGTTACTTCAATAACCGTTTCCAGTTCTTCAGCAATTTCTTTTAAAGCTGTTTCAATTCGTACTTGATGCTGAATCGTGTCTTCTAAAACTAATACTTTCATTTAAAATATTCCTTCCTTTTCAATACTGATCACTTGAGTAAAGAAATCTTTAGTAATTTCTGTATCCAACAGGATATTCTCATAGTTATCAATGATTTTCTTAACCGTTGGTAAGCCCAATCCACGGTGACGCCCTTTAGTTGAATATCCTATCTCATAAACATCCTCATAACGAAGTTCTCCACGTTTACGAGAGTTTTTCACCACAATAACATAGCGATTTGGAAGATCAATAACAGATATCACTACTTCTTTTGAGTACGAATCATAGGCTCCCTCCAGAGCATTATCAAAGATTATATTTGTCATCCGCACTAGATCCAGCATCTGGATAGGCAAGCGACCAATGTAGTCCTTGATATCCAAGGTTAGATTCAACCCATATTCCTCCGCTTTAATAGCCTTATCCATCAAAACACTACGCAAAGCATTATCGCCAATATTATTTAGTTCAAAAATCGTAAACTTTTCTGCTCCTAAGTGAGAATTGGCCGTTTCCAAAACATCCCGATGAATAGCCTTAATCTCCTCTAAATCTCCACTATCAATGCTGAGACTTAAACTGGTTACCATCCCAGCAAAATCATGCCTGAACCCCCTAACTTCGTTATACAATGAAACAATCTTGTCTGTATAAGACTGTAAATTTTCCTGATTTTTCTTTTGTCTCTCCAGCTCTTCCTTATTTTCATAATCCTCTCGTCTCCCACGAACATAAAACATGAGAACAAAGAAAGCCATAAAACAAATTGTTGCTAAAATACTACCAAAACTATCAAAACGATCCGTCTCTCCTAAAGAATAACTACATACCAATACAATATAAATCAAGATAAGAAATCTTTTGGATGTTTTCAATAATTTGTTAAATTCCGCTGATTTCTCTTCAAAATAGGTATAATCAAATGTCCATATTTTGTTAATATACTTTGAAAAAATAAGTACAGCTAAACTTAAAAATAATAAAAGATATGGAAAATACTCCTCAACCAGCTCATCTCCCACTAATGACGAAAGGAATACCGAAAATAAATCTGCTGAACTTTTTATAGTTAAATATATTACAAGTGTCAGAAACATCAAAAAGTCCGATTTTATACTATAATTTTTTTTCAAACCAAGATAAAGAGCCATTGGAGATACTAAAAACAATAATGAGCGAAAAATTAAGAATAACCATTCTATCTCTAAAAAAACAGATATGAATAATCCTGTTAAATCCCAGCCAAAGAGTGAAAGGAAACAATAGACGTAATAAATTTTCTTAACTGATTTTAATCCGATCTGCTTGCTAAAATCTCCCATCGCATATGTTTGTGCAAAGAAAGAAAAGAATAATAAAATAATCCTTACAGTTGTCCAAAACATTATTTTCTCCGGCTAAACAATCCATTTTTATTAAAGGTGAATCGTCCATCCCCACCAATCACCTGCACCAGTTCTTTTTCATCCAAGCTAGCAAACTGATTTAGATTCGCGAATGTCGTTATTTGTTTTTGTGTTTGTTCCATGAGTCACCCTCAAACTTTCTTTTTTCTTGTAAATTACCTTACAGGAGTAGTATACCCTATAATCTCACGTTTGTGAGCGAGTTGCCCTCAAATGTTACATTTTGGTCCCTAAATGTCTTTTTAGATTTTGCTACTTGTAAGTAACTTACAAAAACTATTATAGCGGATTTATAGAAAAATAGTTTCTTTTTCCCTCAAATGTCATTTTTTGGTCCCTAAATGTCATTTTTTCTATTTGAAAACGCTTTAAAGAAGGGGGCAGGCAAGTAAAACTCTTCTATCATTCTGATAAGTTCAAAGTTCCTACATATTCTTACATAGTGTTCATTTAACCTGATTTTTAAAATGTACAAAAAAGCGTGGCAGACTTGTCACGCTAACTTTGATGACTCTATAATATTTGTAGTGGGTAACCCCCTATAGATATTATGGAGCCTATTTTATTGTAGAAAAAAAGTCCCATAAGATCTATAATGAAAAGCGACGAAACCATCATTAGAAAGAATCATATGGAATAAATGAACAGTCAGGGGAGTGACTGTTAATTCCTGAGCCTAAAAATAAAAAAGCGAAAATTTTATCACAAAACTACTCGATATCAAAGACCCTAATATCCAAATTCTATATATCATCAATAAGGATACACACAAGGAAATCATCGCTAAACTGGACTACGAGGCCCCATCTTGTCCTCATTGCGGAAATCAAATGAAGAAATATGACTTCCAAAAACCTTCTAAGATTCCTTACCTTAAAACAACTGGTATGCCTACTAGAATTCTCCTTAAAAAGCGACGTTTCAAGTGCTATCAGTGCTCTAAAATAATGGTCGCTGAGACTTCTATCGTCAAGAAAAATCACCAAATCCCTCGTATCATCAACCCAAAAATTGATCAAAAGTTGATTGAAAAGGCTTCTATGCCCGATATTGCTCATCAGCTGGCTATTTCAACTTCAACTGTCATTCGCAAGCTCAATAACTTCCGTTTTAAGCATGATTTTTCACACCTTCCTGAAATTATTTCTTGGGATGTTGAAACAGTCGTGGGAGTGACTGTTTCAATCGGGAGATGAGCTTTATTGAGCAGTTTTTTAACATCCTAAATGTCATCACAATCCTAGACAGACGGACTCAAGCAAGGATCCGCAATCACTTCCTCCGTTACCACCACTCTATTAGAAAACAGGTTAAAATCATTCCCATAGATATGTCTAGTCCTTATTGTGACTTGGCTAAACAGCTTCACTTTCGAATTTCTAGGCTCAGGCTAAAACAGTCCACTGGACTGTTTTACTCCAACATCTTAGCCGTGATATGAGTCGTGTCCGTGTTCAAATCATGAATCAGTTTGATCGAAAAACCCATGAATATCGAGCTATAAAACGCTACTGGAAGCTCATCCAACAAGATAGCCGTAAACTAAGTGATAAACGTTTTTATCGCCCTACTTTTCGTATGCATCTAACCAACAAAGAGATTCTAGACAAGCTTTTGAGCTATTCAGAAGACTTGAGACACT
>NZ_KQ969159.1:220536-238149 GCF_001578805.1 Streptococcus sp. DD10
GAGGACAATCTAAAACAGGTTCATCCTCTTTTTCAGACTGTCTTTAAAACCTTCCTCAAAGATAAAGAGAAAATTGTCAACGCTCTTCAACTACCCTATTCTAACGCCAAGTTGGAGGCAACCAATAATCTCATTAAACTCATCAAACGCAATGCCTTTGGTTTTCGGAACTTTGAAAACTTCAAAAACGGATTTTTATCGCTCTAAACATCAAAAAAGAAAGGACGAAATTCGTCCTTTCTCGATCTTAGCTTTTCTTCAACCCACTACAGTTGACAAAGAGCCACTTTGATCCCAGCAGGATTCGAACCTGCGACCGTTCGCTTAGAAGGCGAATGCTCTATCCAGCTGAGCTATGAGACCAATACTCTCTTATTCTACCAAAAAATGACAGATTCGTCAATGATTACTTATGATAGGGGCTTCCTTGTTGAATCATAAAGGCACGATAGATTTGCTCAACCAAGACCAAGCGCATAAGCTGGTGAGGAAGTGTGATTTTCCCAAAACTCATAAGAAGATTAGCACGTTTTTTTACTGCTAAATCAAGTCCTAAACTGCCTCCTATAATAAAAGTAATATTTGAGTAACCTTTAATAGTCGTTTCTGCCAAAATCTGGCTAAATTTTTCAGAAGGAAACTGTTCTCCTTCAATAGCTAAAACAATGACAAACTCGCGATCTGAAATTTTAGCTAAAATACGCTCAGCCTCTTTTTTCATAATTTTCTGATTTTCAGCCTGACTAGCTCGGTCAGGTGTTTTTTCATCTAATAACTCCACTATTTCAAATTTGGTAAAGCGACTAAGTCGTTTACTGTATTCGGCAATCCCGTCTTTTAAATATTTTTCTTTCAGTTTTCCAACTGTAACTAATTTTATTTTCATGATTTCATTATATCATATCCCCAAATTTTTCACATGTTATTCACAGTTTTAGAGTACTCTTATCTTCATAAATGAACAGTTTTCATAAAGTTATCCACAAATTGTGGATAACTTTATTCTTTAAGTTAAGATTAAGTTTTTAGGATTATAGTTATATTAAAAGGAGGAAAATCATGAAAAAATATGTACAACCTTTATTTGTGCTGATTATTGGATTTATCGGGGGGTTATTAGGTGCTCTCCTCTTAACTCAACAACAAGACAGCTCTGTTATCAGTGGACAAAATAACACAAAAACTGTATCTTATTCAAACTCAAACTCCACAACTGAAGCTGTAAAAAAAGTTCAGGATGCTGTTGTATCTGTTATTAATTACTCTCAAACAGAAGGTAGTAGTTCTAGCCTTGATAATGAAGAGTCTATCTCAGGAGAAGGTTCAGGAGTTATTTATAAGAAAGATAAGCAGTATGCCTATATTGCCACCAATAACCATGTTGTAGACGGTGCTCAATCACTTGATATTCAATTATCCGATGGAACAAAAGTTGCCGGAGAACTAGTTGGAGCCGACACTTACTCTGATCTAGCAGTTGTTCGTATTCCTGCTGATAAAGCACCTGCTGTTGCTGAATTTGCTGATTCAAGTAAAGTAAACGTTGGAGAAACTGCAATTGCTATTGGTAGTCCTCTAGGGACCGAATATGCAAATTCTGTAACCCAAGGAATCGTATCTAGTCTTAGTCGAAATGTTAGCTTAACAACCGAAGATGGACGAGCTGTTTCAACGAATGCCATTCAAACAGACGCAGCAATTAATCCAGGAAATTCAGGTGGTCCTCTCATTAATATACAAGGACAAGTAATAGGAATCACATCTAGCAAAATATCTGTTAGCCGTAGTTCTGGAGTAGCAGTCGAAGGAATGGGATTTGCCATACCTTCAAATGATGTTGTTAATATCATCTCACAACTAGAGGAAAATGGAAGCGTATCACGCCCAGCTCTAGGTATTCAAATGATAAACTTAGCAAACTTATCTAGTTCAGATATCAGTAGATTAAACATCCCATCAACACTAAAAGGTGGAGTAGTTGTTCGATCTGTTCAAGAAAATATGCCTGCTGATGGTAAACTAAAGCAATATGATGTGATTACTAAAGTTGACGATACCGAAATATTGTCAACAAGTGATTTGCAATCTGCCCTTTACAAACATCAACTAAACGATGAAATTAACATCACCTTTTATCGCAATGGTAAAGAAGAATCTACAACAATAAAATTAACAAAATCATCGCAAGATTTATCAACTGAATAAAATAAATTGACACATCTTTACAATTCAGTAAAGGTGTGTTATTCTATATAAAGATGGAAAAATTAATACACCTTCCCATAGATGACATTAGTGTCAACCCTTATCAACCTAGACTTGAATTCTCCTCCGATAAGTTGACAGAATTAGCAGAATCTATCAAACAAAATGGTTTGATTCAACCCATCATCGTTAGAAAATCAACAATTCTTGGTTATGAATTATTAGCAGGAGAACGAAGACTTAGAGCTTCTCGATTGGCTGGTTTACAGCTTATTCCAGCTATTGTCAAAGAATTGACAGACCAAGAAATGATGTTACAATCTATTATTGAAAACCTTCAAAGAGATAACCTCAATCCTATTGAAGAAGCAAAATCTTATCAAACTTTAGTAAATAGAGGTATGACTCATGAAGAACTGGCAAAATCTATCGGAAAATCTCGTCCCTATATCAGTAATAGCTTACGCCTACTTCAATTAAGTTTGTCTATTCAACAGTCCGTTATAAACCAAACGATTTCTCAAGCTCATGCACGTCTTTTAGTCTCATTTTCTCCAAAAGAACAAGAAGAATGGTTGCAGCGAATCTTACATGAAGAACTATCCGTTCGTCGTCTAGAGGAATTAACCAAGAGCAAAAAGAAAAGAAAAAAACTATTCTAAAAAAGATATTTTTCAAGAATCAATAGAAGAGGAGCTAAAAAAACAATTAGGACTCAAAGTTCATCTAAAGAGCAGTGATGGAAAAAAAGGAATTTTACAGATTGAATTTGAATCCCTAGAAGAACTTAACAGAATTATCAACAGTTTCAAATAATAATGTGGATTTATTTGTTTTAATCAACAGGATTGTCCACACTATTTCTTTCCAGGAAAGCTTGTTTTCTAAGGCTTTCCTTTTTTATTCACAAGTTGTGGAAAACTCTTATCCAAAATGTGAATTATTTTTATTTACTTGTGGAAAACTGACTCCTTTTATGGTAGAATCATTAAGAGAGGCTTACATTAAATGAAAAGGAGGGGGAAATGAGTCAACAAGATAAGCAATTCTGGAGCCGTATCCTTGAGTTAGCAGAAGAAAAAATACTAAAAAAACAAAATCAACAAGCTGCCTTTGAGTTTTTTGTCAGTGATGCTCAACTTATCAAAGTAGAGGGAGATACGGCTACTATTTTCTTAGATAACGAAAGTAAAGCCCTTTATTGGGATCGTAATTTAGGAGATATTGTCTTAACTGCTGGTTTTGAAATCTATGGACGGCAAATTCTAGCCCATTATATTTTTGAAAAAATTGAAGCCGTCTATGAAGTTCAATCTTCCAACCATTCTATTGAAACTACTTCAAACAAAAAAGCTCCAGTACAAACTGAACAAACCGGTTTAAAATCAAAATACACCCTAGACAACTTTGTACAAGGTCCTGGAAATCAATGGGCTAAGGCGGCCGCTCTAGCTGTCTCAGAAAACCCAGGTGGATCATATAATCCACTCTTTATTTACGGAGGTCCTGGATTAGGAAAAACACATCTAATCAACGCTATCGGAAATGAAATTCAAACTAACTTCCCTCAAGCACGAATAAAATACGTCTCAGCAGATTCTTTCATTAACGAATGGATTGAAAGTCTCAGACTTCATACTACCGACCTTTTTAAAGAAACCTATCGAAATTTAGATTTGCTCTTGATTGATGATATTCAAGCAATTCGTAAAAAAGAATCAACCCAAGAAGAATTTTTTAACACTTTCAATGCCTTATATGCAGATAATAAACAAATTGTTCTAACCAGCGATCGAACTCCTGATCAATTGGAAGGACTGGAAGAGCGTCTTGTTACGAGATTTAAGTGGGGATTAACTCAAGATATCACACCTCCAGATTTTGAAACTCGAATCGCCATCTTAAGAAATAAAATTCAAGAGTTTGCTCTTCATTTTCCAAATGAGACTATTGAATACTTAGCAGGACAATTTGATTCCAATGTCAGAGAATTAGAAGGTGCTCTCAAAGATATTAACCTTCTCGCTAGTTTTCAGAATATAAAAGAAATTACAATTGAAGTAGCAGCACAAGCAATTCGATCTAGAAAACAAGATGCGACCTTAGTAAAAATTATTCCAATTGAACGAATTCAATCAGAAGTTGGAAACTTTTATGGTGTAAGCATCAAAGAGATGCAGGGGAGCAGAAGGCTACAACACATTGTTCAAGCGCGTCAGATTGCTATGTACCTAGCGCGTGAGTTGACAGATAACAGTCTACCCAAAATTGGAAGAGCTTTTGGAGGAAAAGATCACACGACTGTTATTCATGCTCATACAAAAGTAAAATCTGCTTTAAAAAATGATGAAAACCTTGCTAGGGAAATTGATGCCATTAAAGCAAAAATAAAGTAACCTTGTGGATAAGTTTTAACTTTTATCCACAAGGTTACTCACATTCTTTTTTCTTAGAGCACCATGGTCTGAACTTCAATTTCCACATTATCCACAGAGCCTACTACTACTAACACTCTAATAATACTATTAATAATAAAAGGGGAATCCATGATTCATTTTTCAATTAATACTAATTTATTTCTACAAGCTTTAAATACTACTAAAAGAGCTATTTCAAGTAAAAATGCTATTCCAATTTTATCCACAATTAAAATTGATGTAACTAATGAAGGAATTACCTTAATTGGTTCAAATGGACAAATCTCGATTGAAAATTTTATTTCTATAGAAAATGAAAATGCAGGTTTACTCATTCATTCTTTAGGCTCCATTCTTTTAGAAGCTAATTTCTTTATTAATATCGTTTCTAGTCTTCCTGAAGTTACCCTTGATTTTAAAGAAATTGAGCAATATCAAATTGTTTTAACAAGTGGTAAATCTGAGATTACTCTAAAGGGAAAAAATGTTGAACAATATCCTCGTATCCAAGAAGTACCTGCAACAAATCCGTTACATCTTGAAACCAAAGTATTAAAAACATTGATTAATGAAACAGCATTCGCAGCTAGTACACAAGAAAGTCGCCCTATTTTAACTGGAGTACATTTTGTTTTAACTGAACATCAAGAATTAAAAACAGTTGCAACAGACTCTCATAGAATGAGTCAAAAAAAGATTCAACTGAAAAAAGCTGGAGATAATTTTGATGTTGTGATCCCAAGTCGGTCTCTACGCGAATTTTCAGCTGTTTTTACAGAGGATATCGAATCAGTTGAGATATTCTTCGCTAATAATCAAATTCTTTTTAGAAGCGAAAATATAAGCTTCTATACACGTCTTTTAGAAGGTAATTATCCAGATACAGATCGTTTGATTCCGAGAGAATTTCATACAGAAGTGATTTTTAATGTATCCAAACTTCGTCAAGCAATGGAAAGAGCGCGTCTTTTGTCAAATGCTACACAAAATGGTACTGTTAAACTTGAAATTACAACAGGGATTGTTAGCGCCCATGTGCATTCACCTGAAGTTGGACGAGTAAATGAAGAAATTGATACAGAACAAGTAAATGGAGAAGATTTAAGTATTAGTTTCAACCCAACCTATTTGATTGATGCCTTAAAGGCTCTTTCAAGTGAAAAAGTTGCAATTAGCTTTATTTCACCAGTTCGACCATTTACTTTAGTACCAAGTGAGAATGAAGAAGACTTTATCCAATTAATCACTCCGGTTAGAACGAATTAGAACCTTAAAAGAGGTAGATTCTTTCTAACCTCTTTTATCTTATGGAAAAATAATTTATTAAAGTAGGGAAAGGAAATAAAGTGTATCAAATTGGAAATTTTGTTGAAATGAAAAAACCACATGCTTGTGTGATTAAATCAACAGGCAAAAAAGCTAATCGTTGGGAAATTACTCGTGTAGGAGCAGATATTAAAATCAAATGCAGCAATTGTGATCATGTGGTTATGATGAGTCGTTATGATTTTGAACGAAAAATGAATAAGATTATTGAATAATAGCTCTTAGTTACGAGGGTTAGCAAGTTTTCCCTTTTTGTGTTATAATATTAGGGATTGAAACGTGAACGGAGAAAGAGAAACTATGGCTTTAACAGCAGGTATTGTTGGTTTACCAAATGTGGGCAAATCAACCCTTTTTAATGCAATTACAAAAGCAGGAGCAGAGGCAGCAAACTACCCATTTGCGACTATTGATCCAAACGTTGGAATGGTTGAGGTTCCTGATGAACGCCTCCAAAAATTGACTGAAATGATCACACCTAAAAAGACAGTGCCAACAACATTTGAATTTACAGATATTGCAGGGATTGTAAAAGGAGCTTCAAAAGGAGAAGGGCTAGGGAATAAATTCTTGGCCAATATCCGTGAAGTAGACGCGATTGTTCATGTAGTTCGTGCTTTTGATGATGAAAATGTGATGCGCGAGCAAGGACGTGAAGACGCCTTTGTGGATCCACTTGCAGATATTGATACCATTAACCTGGAGTTGATTCTTGCTGACTTAGAATCAGTTAATAAACGCTATGCGCGTGTAGAAAAGATGGCACGTACGCAAAAAGATAAAGAATCAGTAGCAGAGTTTAACGTTCTTCAAAAGATTAAACCAGTCCTTGAAGATGGAAAATCAGCTCGCACTATTGAATTTACAGATGAGGAACAAAAGGTTGTTAAAGGTCTCTTCCTTTTGACTACTAAACCAGTTCTTTATGTTGCTAATGTGGATGAGGATGTTGTTGGAGACCCAGATTCTATCGAATATGTGAAGCAAATTCGTGAATTCGCAGCGACAGAAAATGCTGAGGTGGTAGTTATTTCTGCGCGTGCTGAGGAAGAAATTTCTGAGTTAGACGATGAAGATAAGCAAGAATTTCTTGAAGCACTTGGCTTGACAGAATCAGGCGTTGACAAGTTGACTCGTGCAGCTTACCACTTACTTGGACTTGGAACTTACTTTACAGCTGGTGAAAAAGAAGTTCGCGCTTGGACCTTTAAACGTGGTATGAAAGCTCCTCAAGCAGCTGGTATTATCCACTCAGACTTTGAAAAAGGCTTTATTCGTGCAGTAACCATGTCATATGAGGATCTAGTGAAATATGGATCTGAAAAGGCTGTGAAAGAAGCTGGACGCTTGCGTGAAGAAGGTAAAGAGTATATCGTTCAAGATGGCGATATCATGGAATTCCGCTTTAACGTTTAATAACATTTAATAAATAGTGTCAATTAGGTTGGAAAAAATTCCAACCCTTTTGGCTTTTGAAAGGAAAAATAAATGACCAAATTGCTTGTTGGATTAGGAAATCCAGGGGATAAATATTTTGAAACTAAGCACAATGTTGGATTTATGTTGATTGACCAACTAGCGAAAAAACAGAATGTCGCCTTTACACACGATAAGATATTTCAAGCTGACCTAGCATCTTTTTTCCTCAATGGTGAAAAAATTTATCTTGTCAAACCAACGACCTTTATGAATGAAAGTGGAAAAGCGGTTCATGCTTTATTGACTTACTATGGTTTGGATATTGAAGATTTACTCATTATTTACGATGATCTTGACATGGAAGTTGGAAAGATTCGTTTAAGAGCAAAGGGATCGGCTGGTGGTCATAATGGCATTAAGTCTATAATTCAACATATAGGTACTCAGGTCTTCAATCGTGTTAAAATCGGAATTGGACGACCTAAGAATGGCATGTCAGTCGTTCATCATGTTCTAGGAAAATTTGAACAGAATGATTATATTACTATCCTCAATACTCTAGTTAAAGTAGAAGATACAGTTATAAGGTATTTAGAAGGGGAATCGATTGAAAAATTGATGCAAAGAGTAAATGGTTAAGGTATGAATAGTTTAGAAATTTTTTCTCAAAACAAAAAATACAAGAGTGGTTAGCAAACTGTCATAAAAAAAATCGTCAATTGGTACTAGGTTTTTCGGGGACTGCTAAGGCGATAGCTATGGCAACAGCTGTTGAAGAGGGACATAAAGTAGTTGTTTTAACAGCAACGCAAACTGATGCAGAAAAATTAGCCAGTGATTTAATTGAAATTCTTGGTGAGGAAAAAGTATTCACTTTTTTTGCAGATGATACACCTTTAGCTGAATTTGCTTTTTCTTCTCAAGAGAAAGTATATAATCGCTTGAAATCCCTCCAATTTCTTCTGTCAGAAAGTGCTGGGATTTTACTTGTTAATCTTTCAGGTAGCCGATTATTACTTCCAAATCCTGAATATTTTAAAAAAATTCATGTATCGTTCACGATTGGTCAAGAATTTGTCTTGGAGCATCTTGTGACAAGTTTGATGCATATGGGATATGATAAAGTTTCAAGAGTGACAAAACAAGGTGAATTCAGTCATCGAGGAGATATTATTGATATTTTTGATATTAATTCTCAAAACCCAATTAGAGTAGAATTTTTTGGAGACGAACTCGACGGAATTAGAGTATTTGATACAGTTTCCCAAACATCTATAGAAACGGTTTCTTCAGTAGTTATATCACCAGCAAGTGATATCTTGCTCTCTGAAAAAGAGTTTTCTATCCTAGAGAAACGATTGAATGAAGCAGTAAGTATATCCCAAAATGAGTTACAGAAATCATACTTGTCAGAAATTTTATTTGAAACTGAAAAAAAACATCTTCACTCAGATGTAAGAAAATTCCTTTCCCTTGCCTATGAAAAGGAATGGACAATTTTAAATTATCTTTCAAGAGCGGATTTGCTTTTTATTGACGATTTTCAACGAATTATGGAGAAACATGCTAGTTTTGAGCTGGAAGTTGCTGACATGTTGACAATTGATTTACAAAATAGTAAATCCTTACCTAACTTAGTTTACTTTGCAAATAATTATATAGATTATCGTCAACATAAACCCTCGACCTTTTTTTCAAACTTTCATAGAGGATTAGGGAACTTAAAGTTTGATCATTTATATCAGTTTAACCAACATTCCATGCAGGAATTTTTTAGCCAACTTCCAATGATGATTGATGAAATCAAGCGTTTTGAAAAGCTTAATTATAAGATTGTGATTCAGGTTACGACAGAAAATGCTTTACAATCTTTACAGAAAAATTTACAGGATTATGATTTTGATTTACAGTCCACTCTGGAAAAAAATATAAAAGTAGTAGCTCAAGTTGGCCATTTTTCTCAAGGTTTCCAATTTGTCGATGAAAAATTTGTCTTGATTACAGAAAGAGAAATTTTTCAAAAAAAATGCGACGACGAGTTCGTAGGCAAAACATTAGTAATGCTGAAAGAATAAAAGACTATAGTGAGCTTGAAAAGGGAGATTTTGTTGTTCATAATGTTCATGGAATTGGTCAGTATCTAGGACTTGAAACGCTAGAGATTTCAGGAATCCATAGAGATTATTTAACAGTACAATATCAAAACTCTGATCGAATTTCAATTCCTGTAGAGCAAATTCAACTTCTATCAAAATATGTGGCTTCAGATGGAAAAATCCCTAAAATTAATAAATTGAATGATGGGCGATTTCAAAAAACAAAGCAAAAAGTTGTTAAACAAGTTGAAGATATCGCTGATGATTTGTTGAAATTATATGCAGAAAGAAGTCTCTTGAAAGGTTTTGCATTTTCACCTGACGACCAAAATCAAGAGGATTTTGATAATGCTTTTATGTATGTAGAGACAGAAGACCAATTACGCTCGATAGAGGAAATTAAGAAAGATATGGAAAAAGAGACTCCCATGGATAGGCTATTGGTGGGAGATGTTGGATTTGGTAAAACTGAAGTTGCTATGCGTGCAGCTTTCAAGGCAGTTAATGATCACAAACAAGTAGCGATTTTAGTACCGACAACAGTTTTAGCACAACAGCATTTTGTAAACTTTAAAGAGAGATTTTCAGATTTTGCTGTAAACATAGATATCTTAAGTCGTTTTAGAACTAAAGTTGAACAGGTAGAAACGATTAAACAAGTTAAAAAAGGACAAGTTGATATCATTATTGGAACGCACCGCTTGTTATCAAAAGATGTCGAATTTGCAGACTTGGGTTTGATTGTTATTGATGAAGAACAACGCTTTGGTGTGCGACATAAAGAAAAGTTAAAAGAATTGAAAACAAAAGTTGATGTGTTAACTTTGACTGCAACTCCAATTCCTAGAACTTTGCATATGTCTATGTTAGGAATTCGAGACTTATCTGTTATTGAAACACCACCAACTAATCGTTATCCAGTTCAAACTTATGTTTTAGAAAAAAATGCAGCTGTTATTCGGGATGCAATTTTACGAGAAATTGATCGAAATGGACAGATTTACTACCTTTACAATAAAGTTGACACTATAGAAAGTAAAGTATCGGAATTACAAGACTTGGTACCGGAGGCAAATATTGGGTTTGTTCATGGACAAATGACGGAAGTTCGATTGGAAAATACTTTACTTGATTTTATAAACGGTGTCTATGATGTTCTTGTAACCACAACTATTATCGAGACAGGAGTAGATATTCCAAATGCTAATACCCTATTTATTGAAAATGCAGATCATATGGGCTTGTCAACCTTATATCAATTAAGAGGACGTGTGGGACGCAGTAGTCGGATTGCTTATGCTTATCTTATGTATCGACCAGATAAATCGTTAAATGAAATTTCAGAAAAACGTTTAGACGCAATAAAAGGCTTTACAGAGCTTGGTTCAGGATTTAAGATCGCTATGCGAGACTTGTCTATACGAGGTGCAGGAAATATTTTAGGTAGTTCTCAATCTGGCTTTATTGATTCAGTCGGTTTTGAGATGTATTCGCAGTTGTTAGAAGAAACAATCGCAAGAAAACAAGGTAAGAATACTATACGTACTCAATCAAATACTGAGTTAAATCTACAAATTGATGCTTATTTACCGAGTGAGTATATAAATGATGAGAGACAAAAAATTGAGATTTACAAGAGGATAAGAGAATTAGATAATAGGGACTCTTATACTGAACTTCAGGATGAATTGGTGGATCGCTTCGGGGAATATCCTGATGTCGTTGCCTATCTATTAGAGATAGGGTTGGCTAAAGCTTTTCTAAATAAAATTTTTGTGTCTCGTGTAGAAAAGAAAAATGAATGGATGAGTGTTCGATTTGAAAAAATAGCTCAACAATTTTTCTTGACCCAAGATTATTTTGAAGGTTTATCAAAAACAAGTTTACAGGCTCGCATTAGTGAAAATAAAGGTCTTATGGAAATCATCTTTACGACTAAGAATAAAAAGGATTTTGAAATTTTGGAAGCCTTAGTTCAATTTGGAGAACAGATGCTTGAAATTAAGATTAGAAAAAATAAAGATGCTTCATAAAATTTGTATCTAACTCATGAAAGTAATCGTCTATACGGGAGGTGTGGAGTTGATCGTATCAAAGTTTCCTATAAAAAATTAGGACCCTGAGCGTTTTATGCCATAAAAGCTATTTGGCAATAAACCGTGACAAAGAATGGTAGTCGCTGTTTGTGTTACCTTTCTGGGTTGGGAAAAAGACCTCTGTTTAATTGAGTTTTTTACCAACTTTCTTTTTGTTACATTCTATTGACAAATACAATCTATAACTGCTATTTTTTAAAAAAAATGATAGAATAATAAGGATTGTGAGGTGTACTATGAGATTAGATAAATTTATGAAAGTATCACGTATTATAAAGCGTCGAACAGTAGCTAAGGAAGTAGCAGATAAGGGAAGAATAAAAGTTAACGGTATTATGGCTAAATCTTCCACAGACTTAAAAGTTAACGATGAAATTGAAATTCGCTTTGGAAATAAATTATTAGTGGTTCGCGTCTTGGAAATGAAAGACTCTACTAAAAAAGAAGATGCAAACAAGATGTATGAAATCATTAGTGAAACAAGGGTAGAAGAAGATGTCTAAGAATATTGTTCAGATAGAAAATCAATATATTAGAGGTGAAGGACAACGACGTAAATTTTTAGCTGAAGAAGTTCGGAGAAAAAATCGGTTTATGGCTTGGGTTCTTATTCTAGTTATCCTTCTTTTTATTCTCCCTACATATAATTTGATGGAGTCTTATAAGTTGTTAATCAAAAGAAGAGAACAGTTAAGTCAACTTAAAAAGGAATACAAACAATTAGAGGAGAGAGAAAAAGCTCAGTCAGATTTAGCAAATAAGTTGAAAGACGATGACTATGCAGCTAAATATGCAAGAGCTAAATATTTTTATTCTAAGGAGGGGGAGTATATTTACAATGCTCCCAATATATTACCCCAATAAAATGGAAAATTTACTAACTACAATTGAACAATTTCTTGCTTATTCGGATGAAAAACTTAAGGAATTAGCTGTAAAAAATCAAGAATTAAAATTAACAGAAAGGAGTCAGTCAGAGCATGCGTAAGTATTTCTTCCTTCTACTTTCTTTATCAGGGTTATTAACAACTCAAACAGTCATTAGTACTGAACAGGGATTGACCAAGGAACAAGAGCATGTATTGACAACTTCTAATCAAGATTTATTCTATAATCACGTTTTAAAAAATCCTAATGTTTACCAAGAATTAGTAACTTATAAAAATGCAGATTTAACTCTTCCTTCAGGGAAATTATTACCCAATACTTCTTTTGAAATTACAGAACTCCGTGTCAATCAACAAGGGATTCCAATTTTTAAATTAAAAGATAATAACTTTATAGTGGCGGATAAGAGATTTGTTTTTGATGATGTAGTATTGTCTAATGAAGTAGTTAATAAAACCGTTTGGATTAAGAAAGGTTTTAAACTTTATGAAAAACCACTTGTAAATAACGTCAAAGAGGTATCCAGTAAATTGACAAGCTACAGTAAAGTAACGATTAGTCAAGTAAGTAAAACCAATCAAGGTGATTTTGCTTATATTGATGGTATAGGCTGGATTAGCACTGAATTTATAAGTGATACTGATAATAGGATAGACAAAGTTCAAGAGCTATTAACTAGTAAGTATCAAAGAGAAAACCTCTCTATCTTTGTGAAACAAATTGACAATGACTTGACAGCTGGTGTAAACGAAGATAAAGAAATGTACTCTGCAAGTATTACTAAACTTCTTTACCTATACTATAGTCAAAAAATGATAAATGAGGGAAATTATTCTCTTCGTTCTCCTTTAAGATATAAAGAGGAGGTAAATGATTTTTCAGGGGCTTACGAAACAGCAGGAACTGGAAGCTTACCTAAAGATGCGGATAATAAGGACTATAGTGTAGAGGACGTCATTAGTCGCACCGCAAAAGAATCGGATAATGTTGGAAGTAATTTATTAGGTTATTATTTAGCTAATCAATCTGATGAGAGATTTCACCGAACAATTGATCAATTAGCAGGAAGACATTGGGATGTAGAAGAGCGTGATGCTTCTACTCGCATGGCTTCCTATGTGATGGAAGCACTATATCATCAAGGTGGGTTCGTACTCGATTCTATGTTAGAAACACAATTTGATAATCAGAGAATTTCTAAAGATATAGATGTAAAAGTAGCCCATAAAATTGGCGATGCCTATGATTTTAAACACGATGTTGCGGTAGTCTATACAGATACACCATTTATTCTCTCTATTTTTACAGAACACTCTGATTATGATACAATTTCTCAAATAGCTAAGGATATTTATGAGGTACTGAAGTGATAAAAGAAGATTTTCTAACGACTTGCTTGGAAAAAGGATATTTTGAACAACATCAGCGAGTTTTAGTAGCAGTATCAGGTGGGCTTGATTCGATGTTTTTATTGGAATGCCTATCTCAATTTCAAAATAAGTTAGAAATAGAAATTGCTATTGCACACATTAATCATAAGCAAAGAAAAGAATCGGATGATGAAGAAAATCAAATAAAAAAAATAGCAGAAAAACTTGGTGTAGCTTGTTATACATCAAGTTTTTCTGGAAATTTCTCAGAAAATAATGCCCGTGATTTTCGGTATCAATTTTTTCAAACAATAATGGAAAAAAAACATTATACTTGTTTAGTGACGGCACATCATGCTGATGATCAAGTTGAAACTGTTTTGATGCGACTTATTCGTGGGACGCGGTTACGATATTTTACAGGGATAAAAGAGAGACAAAAATTTGCCAACGGCGAGCTCATTCGTCCTTTGCTACACTTTTATAAATCCTCTTTTCCAGAAGTCACTCATTTTGAAGATCAATCCAATTTTGGAACAGATTTTCTTAGAAATAGAATACGAAATCTCTACTTGCCAAAATTAGAGCATGAAAACCCACGTTTACGACAAGGTATTCTTGACTTTTCTAAACAGATTGACATTCTATACCAAAGTATAACTGAATTAACTGATAATATCAATATAACAGATTTAAAAGTATTTCATACCTTTAGCCCAGCCACTCAATCTGTTTTATTAGAACAATATTGCTTGAATTTTCCTGATTTACAGCTAACAAAATCACAATTTAGCCAAGTTTTACATATTTTACAAGGAAATAAGTATTATCATCATCATTTGAAATCAGGATATGAACTATATAAGAATGATAGTCTATTCGAAATAAGAAAAATCAGTCTGCAGTCCGATAGTCAAAAAAGGTCAGTTTTGTTACAATATAAACAAGAGTCTTGTTTTAAAGATTATCTTTTTTCTTTTGGAACCAAAATAGATGGAGAAAATGTTGAGGTATATCATGTTTCACGTGAAACACCTATCCTTCTTCGTTTGAGACAACCACATGATAAGATAGTTCATAATGGAATGACAAAGAAATTGCGACGTTTTTTATTAATGAGAAAATTTCTAAAGAAAAAAGAGAAGAGGCTGTTGTTGTTGAACAATCAGGAAATATATTAGGGATTGTCGGGGTTGTGACTAGTGATTTGAGTAAGTTTCAAAAAAGTGATATAATAAATAGTAAACTTTATATTCAAAGGAATAGGTAATACCATGTTAGAACAAGATATTAAGAAAATTTTGATTTCCCATGATGAGATTGTAGCAGCAGCTCAAAAACTTGGTGCCCAGTTGACTGCAGAATATGCAGATAAAAATCCTATCTTGATTGGTGTTTTGAAAGGTTCTGTTCCATTTATGGCAGAATTGATCAAATATATTGATACTCATATTGACCTTGATTTTATGGTGGTTTCTAGTTATCATGGTGGAACAGCAAGTAGTGGAGTAATTAATATTAAACAAGATGTAGGGCAAGATGTTGCAGGTCGTCATGTAATTTTTATTGAAGACATTATTGATACAGGTCAAACATTGAAGAATCTTAGAGATTTATTTAAGGAAAGAAATGCCGCTTCTGTAAAAATTGCAACTTTGTTGGATAAGCCTGAAGGGCGTGTTGTTGAAATAGACGCTGATTACACTTGTTTTAATATACCAAATGAATTTGTTGTTGGCTATGGTCTTGACTACGATGAGCATTATCGTAATCTTCCATATATTGGTGTATTAAAAGAAGAAGTGTATTCAAATTAGAAGGAATAATTATATAGATGAATAATAATAGTCGAAACAGTTTTGTTCGAAATCCTTTTCTGTATATCTTAATTGTAGTGGCTCTTGTTACAGGTTTTCAGTATCTTTTTGCTGGAAATGTAACAGGTCGTAGTCAACAAATTAATTATACTCAGTTGACAAAGGAAATCACCGATGGTAATGTGAAAGACATTAGTTACCAACCAAATGGGAGTGTTATTGAAATTTCTGGTACTTATAAAAATGCTAAGGATGTTCAGGAAGAATCAGGGATACAATTCTTTACTCCTGCTACGACGAAGGTAAGTCGTTTTACAAGTATTATTTTATCCTCTGAAACCAGTCTATCAACAGTACAGGACTTAGCTAGTCAATCTGGAACAGAAGTTACAGTTCGTCGAGAAAGTTCAAGCGGAATGTGGATTAGCATTTTGACAACGATTGTTCCATTCGGAATTTTTGCCTTTTTCTTATTTTCATTAATGGGACAGACTGGTGGCAATGGTGGCCGAAATCCAATGAGTTTTGGACGTAGCAAGGCCAAAACTGCTAACAAGGAAGATATCAAGGTTCGTTTTTCAGATGTTGCAGGTGCGGAAGAAGAAAAACAAGAATTGGTCGAAGTTGTTGAATTTCTTAAAGATCCAAAACGCTTTACCAAACTAGGTGCCCGGATTCCAGCAGGTGTCTTACTTGAGGGACCTCCAGGAACCGGTAAAACCCTCCTTGCTAAGGCTGTCGCTGGAGAAGCAGGAGTTCCATTCTTCTCAATCTCTGGTTCTGATTTTGTCGAGATGTTTGTCGGAGTTGGTGCTAGTCGTGTCCGTTCCCTTTTTGAAGATGCTAAGAAAGCAGCGCCAGCTATCATCTTCATCGATGAGATTGATGCTGTTGGTCGCCAACGTGGAGTAGGCCTTGGTGGTGGAAATGATGAGCGGGAACAAACTCTCAACCAATTGTTGATTGAAATGGATGGTTTTGAAGGTAATGAAGGTATTATTGTCATTGCAGCAACCAACCGCTCAGATGTTCTCGACCCAGCCCTTCTTCGTCCAGGACGATTTGATAGAAAAGTTTTGGTTGGTCGTCCAGACGTCAAGGGTCGTGAGGCTATTCTGAAAGTCCATGCTAAAAATAAACCATTAGCAGACGATGTAGATTTAAAACTTGTTGCTCAACAAACTCCTGGGTTTGTGGGTGCTGATTTGGAAAATGTCTTGAATGAAGCAGCCCTAGTTGCTGCTCGTCGTAATAAAAAAGTTATCGATGCATCCGATATTGATGAAGCGGAAGATCGAGTCATTGCAGGTCCATCGAAGAAAGATAAGACCGTTTCTCAGAAAGAAAGAGAATTGGTGGCTTATCATGAAGCAGGACATACGATTGTTGGCTTAGTATTGTCTAATGCACGCGTGGTTCATAAGGTAACTATTGTACCACGTGGTCGTGCAGGTGGCTATATGATTGCTCTACCAAAAGAAGACCAAATGTTGCTTTCAAAAGAAGATATGAAGGAACAATTAGCAGGTCTCATGGGTGGTCGAGTTGCTGAAGAAATTATCTTTAATGTTCAGACAACAGGTGCCTCTAACGACTTTGAACAAGCTACTCAGATGGCGCGTGCCATGGTAACAGAATATGGAATGAGTGATAAACTCGGACCAGTCCAATATGAAGGAAACCATGCCATGTTTGGTGCTCAAACACCTCAAAAATCTATTTCAGAACAAACAGCTTATGAAATTGATGAGGAAGTGCGTTCATTCTTAAATGAAGCTCGCAATAAAGCAGCTGATATTATCCAAAATAATCGTGACACCCATAAATTGATTGCTGAGGCTCTTCTCAAATATGAAACATTGGATAGTGCGCAAATCAAATCTCTTTACGAAACTGGAAAAATGCCAGAAGAGTATGAGGAAGAAGATAGTCATGCTCTTTCATATGAAGAAGTAAAATCCAAGATTGATGAAGAATAG
>NZ_KQ969160.1:0-17170 GCF_001578805.1 Streptococcus sp. DD10
CTGAGCTGCTGACCAGTCACCGTAAGTCACATCTCCTGTTACCAAGTTGATGTTTGCTGTACGTGTGAAGGTTACTGTTTGAACAACATCAGCTGTTACTTCTGCACCATTTTCATCGTTGTAACGGTACTTGATTGTACGAGTAACTGTCTTAGTTAACTCAAGATTTTCTGCAGTATTTGGCCATACTGGTGAGTTTGGATCTTCTGGATCTACTGGTTGACCTGGAACTGGTGTCTCATCGTTTGGAGTCACTGGTTCTACACGTTGTTGAACGGTTACCTTAAAGGTTTGGTCCACAGTTGTATCATTGTCAAAGAGCTTGTCCGCTGTTGTTGCTGCTGTGAAGCTATCTTCTACCAACTCATAACCAGCTTTTTCAAGAGCTGCAATTGCAGTTTCACGGTTAGCAAAGTCAATGGCATCTTTGTAAGTTCCTTCTACTGTTTCAACAGTTGCTTCTGGAACTTTAGTTGTGTCGATCGCAACTTCTGTGCCTGTTGTTACATCATAGTAAGAAATAGTTGCTGTTTGAACGTTTTTCTTATATGTATATGTTACTGTAGTTGGCTCATTTGTTACCTTACCAGAAACCTTCTTAGACTCTTCATCTACTGTACCATTTGTTGTTTCCACTTTAACAAGGGTATAACCTGGAATCTCTTTTGGTTCTGTTGTAAATGGAGTCGTTACTTTTTCGTTGTTTACTGGAGTTGTTGATGGAGAGATCACATTACCTTCTTCATCCTTGTACTCAACAATAACTGAACCATCTTCAGCGATAACAGTTGGAGTGTAGGTTGTTTCAGTAGTTGTACCATTCACATCTGCGATTTGTACACGAACTGGTGTAGCTGTACCTGTAAATTCTTCCGTTGGTTGGAACGTGATAACATTGGTTGCTTTATCCAGAGTATAAGTACCTTCACCATCTACTGTTACGGTTGTTACAGCATTTCCATCTGCATCAAGAAGTGTCACACTAGTCTTATCAAGTGCTACAGACTTAGGTTGACCATCAGCACCTAAAACTTCAGATGATTCACCCTTAGCAAAGTTCAGAGTTGTTGTATCTGTATCTGGTGTGTCAAAAATGATTTGTGATGTTTGTGCTTGACCTTGTTTACCAGCCGTTGCTGACTCTTGAGCTGTTGGTGTTACTGGAACAACTGTTGGAGTGTAAGTCGCTGTACCTGTGATGGTTGTTGACTCACCGTTTGCGTTTGTGATAGTTGCTGATGCTTGAACTGTCACTGCTGCTGGTGTTCCTGTGTAACTTGCAACTGGTTTGAAGGTTACTTCACCTGTGGTTGCATCGATTGTGTAGGTACCAACGTTTTCAACTGTTACGCTTGTTGCATCTGTCGCTGTGCCTGTAGCTGGGTCTACTAGTTTGTAGCTTGATACTGGAGCACTTGTGTCTGATGATACAAAGAGTGGTGTTTCGGACTGTTCTTCACCTTGGATATCCTTAGATGTCACGTTTTCACTTGTAATGGTGATTGGTGTTACAGTTGGAGTGTAGGTTGCAGTTGCAGTCTCTCCGTTTGAGTCTGTCGCTTGAACAGTGACTCCTGTTCCGTCACCAGTAAATGTTGGAACTGGTACGAAGGTTACGACACCTGTAGTTGGATCAATCGTGTAAGTTCCTTCGTTTGCGATTGTAACTGTGTTTGTTGGTTGGTTCGTTGTTGGATCAAGCAACTGACGAGTCGCAATCGTTACGGATGGATCAGATGTTTCAAAGCTTGGAGTTCCAGTTTGTGTTTTACCTTGAACGTCTGTAGATGTTGCATCTTCAGCTGTCATGGTTACATCTGTTACGGTTGGAGTGTAAGTTGTGGTTGCAGTTGTACCGTTGGCATCTGCTACACGAACAGATACACCACTTGCAGTACCTACAAAGTTTGCAACTGGAGTGAAGCTGATTGTGGTACCATCTAATGTGTAAGTACCTTCGTTTTCAACTGTTACGGTTGTTGCTGGATTACCACTTGCATCTAGAAGTGTTACAGTTGCTTTATCCAACTCTACTGATTTTTCAACATCATCAATTGTAGTTGTACCTTTAGCGAAGTTGACTGTTGTCTTATCTTCGTCTGCATCATCAAAGACAATCTCTGATGTTTGCGTTTGTCCTTGTACACCACTTGTTTCAGATGCTACTGCTGTTGGTGTTACTGGAACAACTGTTGGAGTGTAAGTCGCTGTACCTGTGATGGTTGTTGACTCACCGTTTGCGTTTGTGATAGTTGCTGATGCTTGAACTGTCACTGCTGCTGGTGTTCCTGTGTAACTTGCAACTGGTTTGAAGGTCACTTCACCTGTAGTTGCATCGATCGTGTAGGTACCAACGTTTTCAACAGTCACTGAAGTTTCAGTCGTTGGGTTTCCAGTAGCTGGATCTACAAGTTTGTAGCTTGATACTGGAGCACTTGCGTCTGATGATTCAAAGAGTGGTGTTTCGGACTGTTCTTCACCTTGGATATCCTTAGATGTCACGTTTTCACTTGTAATGGTGATTGGTGTTACTGTTGGAGTGTAGGTTGCAGTTGCAGTCTCTCCGTTTGAGTCTGTCGCTTGAACAGTGACTCCTGTTCCTTCACCAGTAAATGTTGGAACTGGTACGAAGGTTACGACACCTGTAGTTGGATTAAGTGTATATGTTCCTTCATTTTCGATTGTAACTGAAGTGTCATCTGTGACTGTTCCAGTTTCTGGGTTAATCAACTGACGTTTTGCAATCGTTACAGATGGATCAGATGTTTCAAAGGTTGGAGTTCCAGTTTGTGTTTTACCTTGAACGTCTTCAGATGTTGCATTTTCAGCTGTCATGGTTACATCTGTTACGGTTGGAGTGTAGGTTGTGGTTGCAGTTGTTCCGTTGGCATCTGCTACACGAACGCTAACTGGTTTTGTAACTGTTCCAGTGAAGGTTGCGACTGGTTGGAAGGTAATTGTATTTGTAGTCTTGTCAAGGGTGTAGGTACCTTCGTCATCTACTGTTACGGTTGTTGTTTCGTTTCCATTTGCATCTAGAAGCGTTACTGTTGCTGTATTTAGGTCAACAGACTTGGTAGTGTTAGCATCGATAGCTACTGTACCTTTTGCAAAGTTCACAGTTGTATCATCTGTGTCAGCTGCATCAAACTTAATAGCCGATGTTTGAGCTTGACCTTGAGGGCCACTTGTTTTAGATGCTACTGCTGTAGGTTGGACTGGAACAACTGTTGGGGTGTAAGTCGCTGTTGCAGTTGCAGTGATATTCGCACCGTTTGCATCTGTACCTAAAACTGCTGTCAATGATACCGTTACTGGAGTAGCTGGTCCTGTAAAGGTTGGAAGTGGTTTAAAGGTTACGACACCAGTTTCTGAGTCAATAGTGTAAGTTCCTTGATTTGCAACTTCCAACTCAGTAACTAGACTATTATCAGCTGCTACCAACTTGGCTGGTGATGTTGCACTTGGTGAGATAGTTGAACCGTCACCTACTGAAGTAAAGGTTGGGGTACCTGTTTGAGTAGCTCCTTGGATATCAGATGATGTGACGTTATGACCTGTAATCGTATCCTTAACTGTAATGGTGTAAGTTGTTTTCGCTACGGATGAACCTGCACCTGAGTCTGTACCTGAGTCTGTACCATCCAAGGTCGCTGTAACAATATTGCCGTTGCTATCGATCACTTCTACAACAACTGTGTAAACACCGACTTCTGAAAGGACGTAGTCACTTGCTAGGGTGTAAGCTGCAGCATCTGTCTTAGTATCATATACTTTTTGAGCGCCAGATGGTGAAGTCACTGTCAGACGAGTGATGTAAGTTGTCTTACTGTGGGCAGTATCTTCTTTATCTGCAATGGTTACTGCCGCTTGAGTTGCATTACGAAGGTCAACAGTTGTTCCCTTGGTTGACTCATAGCTTGTTGATCTTGCAGTTGGTTGTGTGTTGATGATGGTTGCAACATCAGTGTGGGTTGCTTTACGTCCACGGATTTCTCCACCAAATCCTGATGATGTTTTGACATCCCATGACGTGTCACCAAGATGAGTAGCTGTTACTGTCGAACCATCTGAAGCAGTCCATGTATCTGTGTATTTATCATAGGTTACTGTTACAGCCATACCCTCTGCAGACGTTGCGTTTTTACTTGCAATTGTCGTTTTATGACGAGTTACATCACCAACGCTCTTAATGGTACCGTCTGTTGCAAATGTACGTGTATAGCTATAGATGTAGAAGTTTTCAGAACCATCATCTTGAGCTTCTGTATAGACTTGACGTTTGGTCAAAGTATAGGTTCCATCTGCATTGGTCGTTTGAACTGTCGCATAGTCCTCTGGAAGTTCCCAGTGACCAGTTGTCGTGCTCAAGGTTGCTTCATGAGTAGAACCATCTACATCTGTGAGCGTTACTTTATTACGAAGGAAGGTTCCTTTGATATTTTCAGTGATAGCTTCAACCTTGATGTTATCCACTCCAGCTGTTGCAGTGGCAGTTTGTGTAACAGGGATATTGATTTTATCACCTACTGTTCCCAAGTCTGTTCCCACTGTAGCTGCGGTATTGGTTGTTGTGACTGTGTTACCGTCTACATCTTCACCAGATGCGATGACAACCCATTTGCCATTTTGGTTTTGAAGGACAGTCTTAGTTCCGTCTGGCATGGTAACAACAGCGTTCGTTGCACCTTTTGAGATGGTTACTGGTACAGTTTCTGAGTAGGTTTCGATGTTTAGAGCTTCTACTTTTGGTTTGATAACGACTGTAAGATTCCCTTGTGTTTCTTGCCCTGACTGAATCCACTGGTCTTGAGCACTGGCTCTATTATAGTCTTTCGCGTAAGTTGCCACATAGTAGACACCTGCTTCTGTCAATGCACCATAAAGTTTCCCCGTTGAGTTATATGTCTGTTGACCATCAACAACTACAGATTGACTGCTTCTGTTAGGATCCATCTGATATTTGGCACCTGGGATGGTTGTTTCGCTATCTGTTAGAACCCGAGATTGGCTACCTGTATTGACACCAGCAACTCCTGTTGTTGCCATTGTATAGGTTTGACGAATCGTTGTGTTTGTTCCATTGGCTTTAGTATAAGTTACATTAGCTCCACCTGCATTCATAGTTCGGGCACCTGAAGCATCTTGATACTTGAGGTCAATATCAATATCATCTCCAACAGTTCGTTCAAAAACAGCATTGTTTGTTGCAATAACCGGTGGAGTTGTATCCATCCAACCAATCCAACCCATACGCATGTTTCGGAAACTTGTTGAAACAGTTGCTCCTGTAGTACTATTTGTAAAGGTGGCCGTTACACGTGTATCATACACTCCATTTTCAAGGTTACTTGTGATAATTCCCTCTACAACATCATTTGTAGCATCATAAGTCAAACCAGGTGGTAAGTTTTCCGGATTTACGCTTGTTAAAGACCACCCTTTAAGAGCTGCTTCAGCGGTTACACCGAAACGAGATTTAAAACCTGGAATATAAACACGGTCAACTCCTTGCTCATACGCCAATTTATAAATCTCTGTCGCAAGAAACTCGTATGCTCCACCATTTGAGAACACATTCGCAGAACCTGAAAAAATAGTGCTACCACTTGGACGAAGTTTTCCACGCCACATTTCAGCTTCGACAGCTAGTTTTTTAGCCATTTCTGCAGATAATGGGTAGTCCATCCGTCCCTTATTATTATGACCAATTTGTCCACCATTTGCAGAAAACAAACCACTTGCAGGATTGATCTCTTCTCCATCACGTTGATTAGAGTAGACAATAACTTCTAGACCTTCAGCAGTTCCACCTGTTACACTAGTATAAGCGTTTATGTCTCCTGCACTTGCAGAGCCGTCATTAGATGCTGTTCCATTTGCATTGAATTTATAGATATCCTTACCTGTAGCATTATCTGCCGTTACAGTCTCTGCATGAGTGGTACGTGTACCATCTGCATTGGCAGTTGCTTCTGCGTAGTAGCTATCTGGAGTAAGAGAAACTTCAAACTCATCCTTGCCAGCCTTACGAAGAGATACGTAAACAGCCTCGATAGAAGCGTTCAGCTGTGCGATTGAAGCGTTGTAAGCATCTGTTGTTGCAGTTTGGTCTGCGAGAACCTTTTCTGATGATGCAACCGTTGCTTCATTTGCTGATACGGCTGTTTTTACTGCATCTGTAAGGTCAACAGAAACGTTTTTCTCCTTGGCTTCTTTTTCTACGAAGTCATTTGCCAAGCGATTGGTTACGACAGCTTCTGAAACTTTCTTTTCAAGCTCAGTTTTTTCTGCTGGAGCCTTTTTAGCTTCTTCGGCTTTTTGAGCTTCTTGAGCAGATGCAGTTGCTTTAGCAGATGCTTCTGCTACAACTGTCACAAGGAGTGATACCTTGCTTGTTTGCTCTTCTACCTGTGCTTGACTTGCAGTAGCACTATCAAGAACTGCTTTTGCACTTGCAAGAGTTTCACGTGCTGTTGCGAGAGCTTGAGCATCTGTCCCTTTGACTGCTGCAGCTAGTTTTGCCTCCAACTCAGCAACTTTTGCTTTCAAAGATTCTTTGTTTACACTTACTGTTGCAGTCGCAGCTTCTGAAACTTCCACAGTCTTTGCTGCACTTGCATCAGCACTTTGAGGTGTCACTGGCACCTCAGTTGCTACTGCTGGTGTCACAGGAGTAACACTCTCAGCAGTCGTAGATGAGTCTGAGGAACTCGACGAGCTAGCTTCTGTTGCAGTTGCTCTTGTAGCTTCCGTTGATGACGACTCAACTGTATTGGCAGAAACCACACCATTTCCAAGGAACATCAAACCAGTCGCAATCGCTACTGATGCTGCTCCAAAACTATATTTCCGAATACCGTAACGATAAAAGCGTTCCGTTCGGAAATCTTGTTGTTTGCCTTTCATTAGACCCACAACCTCCTTATTTTTTTATTGTTGTTTTTAAGTATCCAGCAGACACGCAAAAAGCCCCCCCCCTTAAATAAATTTGCTATATTATCCGAGGGGGTTAAAATAGGCAGAGACGAAGCTCTCAACATACAATTTATATATTATCATTTATAACATGAAATTTCAAGTTATTTGATGTCTTTTTGAATTGATTCTCAAATTAAGGGCACACTGAAAGCTCTAAAAACTTGAAGATATAGAAAATAGGGAGACTTGCTAATACTCAATGAAAATCATCAGCAAACTAGGAAGCTAGCCGCAGGTTGCTCAAAACACTATTTTGAAGTTGTGGATAGAACTGACGAAGTCAGCTCAAAACACTGTTTTGAGGTTGTGGATAAAACTGACGTGGTTTGAAGAGATTTTAGAAAGAGTATAAACTAGCAAACACTCTGTTAAGAAATAGTATTCGTCTGAAAAAACAGGCAGTGCAGATTTCAGAAATTAAAAAAACCGAAAGAAGTTACTTCTCACGGTTTCGTTTAAGACTAAAATAATCTGGTACAGGGTCTTCCCCCGTTTCTGACCAAGGATGGCAACGAAGGATGCGAGCAAGCCCCATCAAGACTCCTTTCGTCCCATGCTTTTCAATGGCTTCTATCATATAGGTCGAACAGGTTGGTTTAAAGCGACAGGAGGGGGGGAAGAGAGGAGATACCACGCGCTGGTAGAAGCGAACCAGCCAGATAAGAATAGCTGTCATCGTCTCCGGTTGGTCTGTATTTTGGTGATGGCTTGGTTATGGAGCTGACTAATCTCTTTTTTATTTAACCTTCTTGACTGACCAGGTCGTAATCCAGTTAGGTCCAGATGACCAAAGTGAGTCCGAGAGAGCTTGTCAACAGGTAGACCCAGTGCTTCAAACATCTTTTTGACCTGATGATTTCGACCTTCATGGATGGTTAATTGAACGACTGAGCGATTTTTTACTGGATCTACTTTCAGGATTTCATAGACAGCAGGTTTGGTCTTTTTGCCATCAATCTCCAGCCCTCGGGTTAGGGGACGTAAGTTATCTTTATCGGCAACCCCTTTGACACGCGCCACGTAGATTTTATCGATTTCATTTCTCGGGTGGATCATCTCATCTGTAAAGTCACCATCATTGGTCAAGATAAGGGCTCCAGATGTATCCCAGTCTAGGCGTCCAACTGGATAGATGCGTTCTTTAACTTCTGGCAAGAGATCCACCACTGTTGGTCTTCCCTTATCATCACGAACACTGGAGATGACACCTCTTGGTTTGTTAAGAAGATAGTAAACCTTCTCTTCATTATAGATTGGCTGTCCTTTGATTTCCACCTTATCGCCTGACTTGATGGTTGTCGCTAGTTCACGTACCACCTGACCATTTACCGTCACCAATCCTTGCTTAATCAGCTCTTCAGCCTTCCGTCGACTAGTCACTCCAGCATGGGCAATGTATTTGTTAATTCTCATTTTCTATTTCTACCTTTTCAGTAAATAACTGACTTTCTTCTTGTCGATATTCGACATCTTCTACAACAGGCAATTCCTCGATTTGATTGATCCCCATATAGTCCAAAAAATATTCTGTCGTCACATAAAGATTGGGACGACCGAGGACTTCCTTTTTCCCATCTTCACGAATCAAGCCAAAAGCCTGCAATTTACTAATGGCCCCACTCGAATTGACCCCACGAATCTCATCTACTTCAATACGCGTGATCGGCTGTTTGTAGGCGATGATGGATAAGGTCTCCAAGGTTGCTCGTGATAGAGTTTGGTTGACTGGTGCTTTGGAGTACTCTCTTAAAATCTCTGCAAAGTCACTCTTGGTCACCAAGCGATAACGACTGGCCGTCTCGATGAGACTAAGACTACTGTCTTTATCCTTCTGGTAACGGTCTGCTAGTTTTTCCAAGGATTGAATGACCCCTGTCGGTGGTAACATCAACATCTCTGCTAGTTGGCGACTGGTCAAACCTTCTTCTCCTGCTACAAACAGCAGGGCTTCTATTTCTGCTAATTTACTCATGTACCCTTCCTAGTAGATAAATTTCACCAAAGGCCTCCTCCTGCAATAAGACCAATTCTTGTATCTTAACAAGCTCTAAAGTCGCAAGAAAAAGCGTCACCACTTCCTCTAGGTCCTTGGTTTCCTTAAAAATTGCGGATAAGGCTGTTTGGCTGCCTACTTGACAACGACTCCGTACGACCTCCATCATATCTTCGATTTTGTACTCTTCCTTGACGATGGTAGTATGGTTTTTACGAAATTCTTCTTTCTTTTTGAGAAGAATTTGTGAAAAAGCTAGGAAAATATCTATCGTCGACTTGTCTTGTACCAACTCAGCATCATCGTAAATCAATTCCATTTTTGGTTTAGAAAAATGCTGGGCCCGCTCCTGATGCTGGGTGTCTAGTTTTTCACTAAGTAACTTAAACTTCCTGTATTCTTCAATTTGAGTCAGCAACTCCATCTCAGGACTGTCCTCGACCTCTAGGTGGGTTGCTACCTTAGGAAGGAGTTTTCGACTTTTGATCAACATCAGCTGACTCGCCATCACCATATACTCACCGGCTATCTCAAGACGCATGGCCTGCACGGTTGAAACATAAGCCAAATACTGCTCAATTACATCTGTGATAGGAACATCATAGATATCCATCTGATACTTGGACACCAGGTGGAGCAAGAGATCCAAGGGTCCTTCAAAGTCCTTAATTTTTATATCCATCTCGATACTTTTCTAAAGTGGTAATGCTTTTTAAGCCCAGATTTTTAGCAATATCATGGAGACTACGGCCTAAATCCAACTGACGCAAGATATACTGCTCCCTAAGCTTTTGAGCCGATAAGTTGGTCTCTCCTTTTTCAAGCAAGAAACTCTCCAGTTGCCGAAAACCCCATTGACGCGAATAGGTAGAGCCTTTATTATCCAGCAGATAGGTCTCTGTTAAGTAAGGAGAAAGTGCTTGACTCAGCTCATCGGTCAGCTCTAGCACTCGTCTCTGTCCCGCTTTTTCAATGGTTAAGATTTGAAAATCCATACTAACCTTGCTGGTTTTTAGAGATAAGATTTCTGTTGGTAGTAAGCCTAGCTCTAAAATCATGAGCGCCATCAGGCGCCCCGCCTCATTGCTACTCCTTTCCCAAAAACTAGATAAATCTAACATTTCAAATCCAGAAACAGGAGCAGACTTAAGAGACTTGGGCGTAGTCAAGCGATGATAGGTAGCTACATATTTTTCCTGATAAAGGAAAAATAGAAATTGATTAACTGAGGAAATTTTCCTCTTTTGAACAGAAGGTTTCAAATCCTTCATAAAAGCACGATACAGCTGCAGTTTCGTTTCGGTGATTTGTCCATCAGTCTGTTTGACAAATTGCTCTAAATCATAAGTATAACTCGCTCGTGAATTTTCAGATAAGGATTTATTTTCTAAAAAAATGGGGATGGCTTCACGAATGTTTGACAATAGTGTAGTCCTCCTTAAAATCATGTAAGAGCGCATTTAAGGCCTTGAGGATAGACTTGCGAGTGATGATTCCTAAAAAGGTTCTATCTTGAGCCACCACTGGTAGAAAGGCCACATCAACTAACTTGTGCATAACCTCAGTCAAGCTATAACTTTCTCCTACGATCGGAACCTGTTTATCTGTCATATGAACAATATCCGTATCCGCAAACTCCTGATCCGGTAAGCCGTGCTCCATCTGGTAGGATAAGATATCCCGTAAGGAAATCGTTCCGACGAATTTCTTCTCATCTGTGACGACAGGGACACGCGTATAGGTCATTTGGCTCAATAACAGAGTCGCATGATCTGCATTGTGCGTGTCTATCAAGACAGCCAGATTTTCAGCTGGGGTCAAAAAAGTCTCCTCTTGCGCCATCAAAAAATCTTCAAACTCCCGTGCAATCATCGTGAAAACTCCCGTGATAAGGCAGGATACACCTCATGATTGCGGGTTAAAAAGTCAATCTTAAAACTTTCCTCTGTGATTTCCACTCGGGCATACAGGCATTCTTGGATAGGTCCCCGAGGTTGACTGATTGAGCCTGGGTTAAGAAAGAGCGTTTTTCCTTCCATCCAAGCATTTGGAACATGAAGATGCCCATATAGGCAAATATCAGCCTCCACTTCTTGCGCCCAAAGATCCAACTTTTGAAAATCAAAATTAATGTTATAGAGATGCCCGTGCGTTTGAGCAATCCGTGTTTGCCCCAAAACGGTGAGGCGGGTAGGAGGGTAGCCTGGGTAAAAGTCCATATTGCCCCCTACTACCTCAACTCCCTCCCACAAGGGAGAGTCAGACCGTAACTCTGAATCGCCATTATGGAAAATAGCATCCACTGTTCCGACATATCGATTGCGAATTTCTTCAACGATTAAGCTATCTCCATGAGAATCACTCATGACGATAATTACTTGCTTTGCCATGCTGGAAATACCTCCAAAAGTTTTTTAACTGCAAGTGCTCGATGGGACTGACTATTTTTTCCTCTAGACTAAGCTCTGCTGCAGCCTTACCTGTCTCACCTACAAGAAAGAGGGGATCATAGCCAAAACCATTGTCACCTTTGGGTTGAAAATTAATATAACCTGGCCAGTCAGCTTCAACGACTAGACTATCCTTATTTGGGCTAGCAACGACCAGGGTTGTATGAAATTGTGCAGAACGATCCTTAAGTTCAAAGACCATAGCTAGTTCATGCAGGAGCTTGGCATTGTTTTCTCTATCTGTCGCTCCAACCCCTGCAAAGCGAGCTGACCAAACACCAGGAAGCCCTCCGAGGACATCGACTTTAAGTCCAGAATCATCTGCCAGAACCATTTTCCCTGTCAAGTTGGAAATGGTTTCTGCCTTAAGGCGTGCATTCTCCTCAAAAGTCATACCCGTTTCTGCTACTTCAGGCAGGTCTGGATAGTCATTTAGATTTTCTACGTCATAGCCTAGTTTATCAAAAATCGCACGAAACTCCTTGGTCTTGCCCTCGTTGCGAGTTGCGATTAGCAAGGTTTCACGAATGTCTGAATTACCAAAAAAAGCTGCGACCTCAAGCCCCCCCTTGGGTAATTCCACATGCAAGAGTTGGCCGTTTTCGACGATTAAGAGAGCTCCTTGACGTTGGATCACTTCTAGATTTCGATCAGCTTCTTGATTGAGGATATCTACCACAAAGGAGAGTAAACGATAGGCTGAACCATAGCGTAAAACAGTGACTGAAAGTGGAAAGCCACGCTCCTCATCTCGAAAGATTTTAGCTAACTCAAATAAAGGAAAGTCTAACTCATCATCCGTCAAAGTCCTTATGCCACCAAAAAGACTATAGGACCCAACATACCAATCCTGGTCATCCTTGTATTCATAAATTTTATCTGTCATAATGTTACATGCTCCACATGAATCTCTTGTCCCAACCATTCCTCAGCTATCTGTGCAAAACTGTGGCTATTGGCTGTTGTATAAAAACGGTGCTGGATGTCCGCAAGTTCTCTGCTTCGATTGATTTCAAAGTAATTCAGTAAGACGGAAATATCCCGCACACACTCTGCTCCACTGTCAATCAATTTGACACTTGGTCCCATCACATTTTGGATAATTGGACGTAAAAGTGGGTAATGGGTACAACCCAAAATCAAGCTATCCACCTTTCCCACCAAGGGACCTAAGGTTTCATACACCACCTTCTTTGTCAGACTAGTTGAAATCGTCCCAGACTCCACTAAAGGTACAAACTTAGGACAAGCTAGACTTTCTACATCTGTCTGAGGGGCTAGACTTTGAATTTTTTTACGGTAAATATCAGACTGGACTGTCATTGGCGTTCCAATCACACCAATCCTACCACTTGGAGTGGATTTGATAGCTGCTGAAGCCCCCGGTAAGATCACTCCTAAAACAGGAATATCTAGCTTAGCTTTTATTTCCTCCCAGACCACTGCTGTTGCAGTGTTACAAGCAAGAACAATCATTTTCACATTCTTGGTCAAGAGAAAATGAACCAACTGCCAGGTATAGTCCCTTATCTGCTCAGCTGGACGGGGTCCATAAGGCGCCCGTGCAGAGTCCCCTATATAGACGATTTCCTCATGAGGGAGCTGCCGCATCAACTCACGCACCACTGTTAGGCCACCAACACCAGAGTCTAAAAAACCAATTGGTCGATTATCCATAAGGTCTACTTTCTGTCTCTTTCTTTTCATCTTTCTAAAGAGAAGGCCATCGAACTTCCCTGCTGTTCTAGAAAGTATAGTACATACTTATATTAGCAATAGATAAAAGAGGGGATGAGTTCTCCCCCATCACCTCTTCAAGCTTTTCTTCTCTTTTGTCGTCAATGACTTCTTGTAACTGCAGTTACACTAGTGAGAAGTTTATTTTTTCTTGTTTTTAGCCAAAGCAGCCTTTTGTTGGCTTTGGATTTGACGATAAACTTGCTGTACTTTTGCTTCATTTGGCTTTTGACCATTAGCAGAAAGCATCACACGAACTGCGTCCACATTGAGGCGAGGGTTTTCAGCGAATTCTTTTTCAAGCTGGCGGCGAACCAAGTACATTCCACCAACAACTCCACCAAGGGCAGCAAGCACAATCAACAAAATAGCTAATCCGAGATTCATTCATTTTCTCCTAATTCTTTATTCACTCTATTTTACCATATTGAAAGCAGTTTATCAAAATTTTCCGTTCCTCTTTGCATCATTTTTCTATTGTATTTTTGTAAACAAGCATACCATTTAAAAAGTATTAGCTTTCATCCATTTCAAAATCAAGCCCAGCAAAGGTTGCAAAATAGTCTTCTGGTTTTTCTGCACGACGGATTAATCTCGCACTGCCATCTTCCGTATAGAGGATTTCTGCTGAGCGCAGCTTGGCATTATACTGGTATCCCATAGAAAATCCATGCGCCCCTGTATCGTGGATTACCAGCGTATCTCCAATGGTGGTTACAGGCAACTCTCTTTGGACGGCAAACTTATCATTGTTCTCACAGAGCGACCCAACTACATCTACGACTTCACTAGTACCTTGTGGGTTATCCATATTGGTGATATGGTGATAAGCCCCATACATGGCAGGACGCATCAGATTGACTGCGGAAGCATCCACTCCGATATAGGTTCGGTATGTTTCTTTGCGATGGGTTGCTTTAGTGACTAAGATTCCGTGAGGGGCCAGCATAAAACGTCCCAATTCTGTATAAATTTTGACCTCTCCAAGACCAGCAGGTAACAGGACTTCATCGTAGACCCGATGCACCCCTGCACCAATGACTGCAATATCATTGGCTTCCTGCTCAGGACGATAGTTTACCCCAATCCCACCAGATAAATTAATAAAATCAAGTGAAATTCCAAGTTCTGACTTGATTTCTACTGCTAATTCAAACAGCTGACGGGCGAGTTCTGGATAGTAATCATTGGTCACCGTATTGGAAGCAAGAAAAGAATGAACACCGAAATATTTGGCACCAAGTTCTTGTAACTCCGATAAGGCTTGAAACAGCTGTTTCTTGGTCATCCCAAATTTGGCTTCACTTGGATGATCCATAATATCTGTCCCTAACTCAAAAACACCCCCTGGATTGTAGCGAACAGAGATAGTTTCGGGAATTGCAATCGCACGTTTTAAATGTTCGATATCCTCATAAGCATCAAGATTAATCGTAGCTCCAATCTGGTTGGCGTATTGATAATCTTCTTGAGGGGTGTTATTTGAAGAAAACATAATATCTTGAAATCCCATCTTGTGACTCATGAGTAGCTCTACATAGCTAGCACAATCCACTCCACAGTTTTCTTCTTGCAAAATTCTCAAAATGGCTGGTGTCGGTGTTGCCTTAACAGCAAAGTATTCTTTAAATCCCTTATTCCAAGAGAAGGCATCATTTAAAGCACGGGCTTTCTCACGAATTCCCTTCTCGTCATAAAGATGGAACGGAGTAGGATAATGAGCTGTAATTTCTGCTAATTGGTCACGAGTAATAAAAGGTGTTTTCATAGCGACTCTCTTTCTTCTTTTTGATATTATACCACAATCAGAGGATGTTCTGCTTTTAAACCCAAGAAAAAAAGTGGAAGAACATCATTCTCCCAAAAGAGTTTGATATTCCTTCCACTCATACTGATTAGTCATTATTCCCAAAGATTCTCAAAATGCTTAGGAAAAGGTTGATAAAGTCAAGATATAGACTTAAGGCCAAAGAGACTGCCCAACCATTTGCGACTTGTCCGCCTGATTGTTCATAAACATAGCGAATTCGTTGGTTATCCCATGCAATCAAGCCTGAGAAAATCAAAACACTAACGATGCTAATAATAAAACTCAGACTACCTCCCAAGAACAGGTTTACAATGCTTGCAATAATCAAGCCAATCAGCCCTGCGTAAAGTGCGCGACCCATTCCTGATAAATCCTTTTTGGTAAATCGTCCCACTAAAGCTAGAGCAAAAAACATAGCGGCTGTCGTAACGAAAGCGGATAATACTACCCCCTGTGTATAGCGCGCCACAACAAAAGTTAGAGTAAAGCCATTCAAGGCAGAGTAGACTAGAAAAACTGGCAAGGCTGCTGGACTATTTTTCCACGACATACTGGATGCAACAAAAACCAAAACCAACTCTAAGACCACTGCTCCTAGATAAATAAAGGGCATCTGCGTATAAATCGTATAAAAAACATTCTGAAAAACTGTCAAGAGCAAGCCTGAAACCAAGGCAGATAGTCCTATCCCCATTCCAACAAGTGAGTAAACTTTGCTATAAAAAGCATTTATACCAGCGGTATCTTGAATAATTGTATTGTTCATCTCTTTCTCCTATTGTTTTAACATTTTTCGATGGTATCTTTTGTGGTAATCCTGTAACTTTTGACGAAAAGGAGTGATGGCTTCTTTTACAGCCCAGTACTTGTCCACCATAGTAACGACATAACTCTCCTTGTAACGAGGAGGCGCAAGGGTTGCCCCCCACATATGTTTCACAATAATGTCTTCTTCTACTTTGTTGAGATTGGTAATCTTTCGAGCATTACGAACAGCCAAACGTGGATGCACCCAAGCATGACTTTTGTTAAACTTAGTAACACGCCAGTCATAGTAAAAAAGATCATGCATCAGCCCCCCACGCGCCGTGCTCCTAGCATCCCAACCAAATTTTTTCGCAATCTTATAGCTGGTATAGCTCACATTAATCGAATGCTCTAAACGGTTCGAGTGGACATGCTGGGGAATCTCCTCTAGCTTTTGTAGCTTCGGATTCCGAATGAGATGCCCCACATAGTTCATATATTCTGTGTCATTTCGATAAGGCATAAGAATACCTCCTTGCTTTCATTATATCAAAATTTCTAAAAATTATCTTAAAGAAAACATTAGTATCCCAGCAGCCACAGCCACATTAAGACTTTCAGCCTGACCAGGCATGCTGATATGAACTAACTGATCCGCTCTTTCGGACATCACTGGACTAATCCCCTTTCCTTCATTTCCCATGACGAGAACAAAATTTTGAGACAGGTCAATAGTCTTATAATCTACCGAGTTCTCTGACAAGGTTGAAGCTAAAATGGGCAAGCCTGCTGCCTTACTTTGTTTTAAAAATTCCTCCGTCTCCATCCGATAGATAGGCAAATGAAAATGACTACCTTGCATCGATCGTAAAGTCTTGAGATTATAGATATCTGCCGATTTTTTAGAGATGATCACTCCATCATAGCCAGCCGCATCTGCTGTCCGAATCATCGTCCCCACATTACCTGGATCCTGCACATCCTCTAGGAATAAAAAGCGCCCACATGAAAAATCAGGTAATGGTTCAACTGGTAGGGCTACCTCTGCTAGAATCCCTTGTGGAGTTTGTGCATCCGTTAAATCTTGTAAAATTTCTGGAGTCACCACGTACAACTGGGGATAGGCTGCCAAAGAATCCGCAAACTCCGCTGTCACAAGGATGCGAACCAACTTTGCTCCGGCCTCAACTGCTTCTTCAAACAAATGCCAACCTTCAATTAAATAAGAGGTGTTTCGATATTTCTTTTGGTGGAGTTTTTTTATCTCCTTAATTACCTTATTAGATTTTGATGTGATAAGATTCATACTACCTCCTTTATTCTTACTAGTCTCACACGATTATACCACAAAAAGTCGGTGGGACAGAACTAAATTTTTAAAAACTTAGCCCATCGTCCCAGCCCTACTAGGATGAAGGACTTTTGTCTCATACTCTTCGAAAATCTCTTCAA
>NZ_KQ969160.1:17465-19276 GCF_001578805.1 Streptococcus sp. DD10
ATAATAGAGTAAAAAACGGAGGTAATATCATGCAAAAAGTACGGATGGTTGCCCAAGGTCGGGTACAAGGTGTAGGATTTCGTTGGGGGGTATATAGTCTAGCTCTTGAAATTGGTGGTATCACTGGTCGCGTTTGGAATAAGGATGACGGCACAGTCGAAATTCTGGCTCAAGCTGAGGAATCTGCGCAAATGGCTAAATTTATTCAAGAAATTCGCAAGGGACCAACTCCTTTCTCTCGTGTGACTTATCTCGACGTCACCCTGAGTAATTTTGAACAGTACACCGATTTCAAAATTGCAAATTAAGACCTAAGAACTATTGAGATTTTTACTAGAAAAGGGTACAATAGACGAGTATTACTTTTTTAGAAGGAAAAATAAAGTGAAAAAATCAAATCGTATCTTACTGACAGGATTGAGTCTATCAACGCTACTTCTTTTAGCAGGTTGCGTTGGTCGTGATAGTAGTGGAAATCCTTCTGGTCTCATTTGGAATCTCCTTGGACAACCCATGAGCTATGGGATTCGCTTCTTTGCTGAAAATCAAGGACTCGGATTCGGACTTGGAATCATTATTGTAACCATTATCGTTCGCCTTATCATTCTCCCTCTCGCTCTTCATCAGTCATGGACAGCAGCATATCAGACTGAAAAACGTGAGTATCTCAAACCGTATCTCCAACCTTACCAAGATCGGTTGACCAAGGCTGAAACCCAAGAAGAAAAATTAGCAGCCCAACAGGCTCTCATGGCAGCTCAAAAAGAGATGGGAGTCAGCATTTTGGGAGGCATGGGATGCTTACCACTTCTTATTCAATTACCTTTCTTCTCAGCCATCTTCTTTGCTGCTCAATACACACCTGGTGTATCTGATGCTAGTTTCTTAGGCATTCATCTTGGGGAGCGTAGCATTTTACTTGCTCTCATCGTCGGTGTTCTCTATCTAATCCAAGGGTATCTCTCCATGTTAGGAGTTGCTGAAGAGCAACGCCAACAAATGCGCTCTATGATGTTTATGAGTCCAATTATGCTTTTAATCTTCTCTTGGAGCTCACCAGCTAGTGTAACCCTTTACTGGTTTGTCGGTGGTATCTTTACGATCATCCAACAACTGATTACTAATTTCATCTTACGCCCACGATTACGTGAAAAAGTTACAGCAGAGTTTGAAGCAAATCCACCAAAAATGCCTAGTCAAACAGCAACGGCTAGCAGAAAGGATGTCACTCCACAGTATCAAGGAGCTATCTCAACAGATAAGAAAAAACAAAATCGTAACGCTGGTAAACAACGTTCAAGATAAAAAATTGGCTGAAATGTACTGACCCCAAAAAGTTGGACAAATAATTATTGAAAGGATTTAGTTCTGTACTTCACAGGACTAAGTCCTTTTCTACTATTTGTCAAGTATATCAAGGTATTTGATGAAAAATAGTTTGAGTTCCATATGTCAAGCTAAGGAAGTTATCTTTTTTTGAACTAAATTTTAGTGTAAAAAGTGTACACTAAAACAACACCTTATCTGGTTATTTTTTTGATAAGGCGTTACAATAATATGGCATAAACAATTTTACCGATTTTGGGTAGAAGTATAATCGTAAAGTTTGTTATGTGTTATGAGGTAATACATTGTTCTGATGAGACGATGTATAGAGGCAATCGTGTGTGGTTTGGTTGAAGTCACTTGCGATTGTCTTTTCCGTTTTAGTTTGACCCTCATTTTTCATAGAAGAAAAAAAGGCTCTATAATTTCTGTAGTGGGTAAACCCACCGCAGGGATTATGGGGCCTATTTTGTTATAGAAAAAAA
>NZ_KQ969160.1:19849-21370 GCF_001578805.1 Streptococcus sp. DD10
AGAAGTCACTACCCTACCGAGCCTTAAAAAATCATTGGCGACTCTTTCAAAAGGACAGCCGTAAACTATCTCTCAACTTTTTTTATTCAAAGACATTCCGCCAAACCTTGATCCCACATGAAGTTGTTAGGAAGACACTGAATTTCTCAGAAGAGCTCGCTAATTATTATAACCTCTATCAGCTTTTACTTTTTCATTTTCAGGAGAAGAGAGTAGATGAGTTCTTTGACCTGATAGAGGAAAATAGGAACAAGGTCAATCACTATTTTCAAACTGTTTTTAGGACTTTTCTTAGACACAAGCGATACATCAAAAACGCACTAGAAACGGACTATTCAAACGCGAAACTTGAAGCGACTAACAAGTTGATTAAAGACATCAAACGCTTGGGTTTCGGTTTTAGAAACTTCATCAACTTTAAGAAGCGTGTCTTCATTACTCTAAACATACAAAAAGAGAAGACCTATCCGGTCCTCTCTAGATGTTAGTTTTTCGTCACCCACTACAGTTTTATTTACGTTCAAATACGTTAAAACAGGCAATAAAAACACTGATATACCAAGTCTTCGTCATTATCTAGGATATATTCAAAATACAAAGGTTGACCAAGAGTTGACCAAACTAGATTTTGAGCATATCCCCAAACTTCATTCCCAAGAATTATTGGAATAGCGCAGTCTTTCCGATAATTCGAGGAATCAAAAAAATCTTCTTACCACATGGTAGGAAGATTTTTTTAAATTATGCCTTTCGGTTTCGTTTCACACCAGCTAAACCAAGACTTGAAAGGATAGCTACCCCAACAAGTGCCAAAAGACTCTCTTTCTCACCTGTATTTGGCAAGGTTTTAGCTCGTTCTACTCGTGAGTAGTTTTGTGTAGCAGGTGTAGATGTTTTTACAATACTTGTAGCAACTGTCTCACCATTTGCTTTCACAGGAACAACTGGTGTTTTACCACCGTTGGTGCTGATAACCACTTTACCAGTTGTTTCATCAACCGTAAACTCTTTACCATCTTTGATAGCTTTATCCAAAGCGTCCAAGTCAACAGCAGGAAGTTCATCTTGTGTTGGTGCAACGTTTGGTTTAGCAACGACTGTACCATCAGGAAGGACTGCAATGACGTTGTCTTTTGCCTTATCTTCCAAGTCTTTAGCTTTAGCGTAAGCGTCTTCCAATTCAGAAAGTTTAGCTTGTTCACTTGCCAATTCTTCGCTGATACGACGGACTGCGCCAACTGCTGAAGCGTATGAAGCTTGTTTGTTTTGCAATTCAAACTCTTTTTGTGCCAAGGTTGCTTTTGCTTCTGTCAAGAGTTCAGGAGCTTTGTTGTAAGCTTCGATTTCATCAGCAAGGGCTTTTGCTTCAGCGACCAAGCGGTCTTTTTCAGCAAGGAGTTTCGCTTTTTGCTCGTTGAGACTTGCAAGAACAGCGTTTTGTTCAGCAAGTTTAGCTTTCGCTGTGTTTAAGGTTAACATCTTAGTTTCTTGAACAGCTTCAGCGTCAGCAAGTGCAGATTT
>NZ_KQ969160.1:22084-39486 GCF_001578805.1 Streptococcus sp. DD10
TTTGCTTGGAGAGTTGCAGTGTCGTTAGGGTTGGCGATTGGAGTGCCTTCGTTGGTTGCAATTTGGATAAGTCCACCTTGATTATTTACAAACAATGCACCAGCGGCTGTGTGAGTTCCAATGAACAGATTTTCAAAGTGAGCCCAATCCCATGACGAATCTTGCCACATAGAAGCAACTGTTGCTTTAAACAATGAATTTTTCAAATTGTACATTGACATTGTTTGAACTGGTGCAATAACACCAAGGTTTTCAGCAAGATGGTTAGCGGAACGGATATGATTTGTTACATTGTTAGCTTTAACATATCCAGCAATTTGTTGCTTCATCATTTGGATTGCAGCATCAGATACTGTAACTGTTGTTGAAGCATTGAACAATGATCCCAAGTCTTTGCGTAGAGTGTTGAGCAATAACGCTTGGTATTGTGACAATTCAGTAATATCAGCGTCAGACATATTTTCAAAATTGACAATTTTGTCTTTGTCTGATAAACTGATTGATGTGGTGTACTTTTGTGCTTGTAGTACACCCATACCAACCAAGACGCGTTCTGTGTCTAGGTTTTGATTTTGTAACCACAAGTTATAAGCATCTTTAAATGTAATTGTGTTAGATGTTGCGCCAATTCGAGATTTCAAAGAATCGGAAATCTCTTTTGTCGCAATACCATTTGATGTGATTACATCCATATTCTTCAACGCATCTTGCGCTTTGGTTACAGAATCAGTTGCTTGTGTCAAAATAGCATCTGTTGTTGCAACTTTAGATTGAGCGTCTGTTAGGACGGCTTTTTTAGTTTCAACAGCGTCATTTTTCGTTTTGACATCTGTTTCAGCAGATTTGATAGCATCGGCACGCTTCGCATCTGCTTGTTTTGCTGTTTCGACAGCAGTGGTTGCCGTTGCAACGTTGCTTTCAGCAGTTTTGACATCTGCTTTGGCTTGGTCAAGGTTAGCCTGTGCTGTATCAAGACCAGTGCCTGAAAGAGCATCTTGGGCTGATTTGACATCCGCTTGTTTAGATGTCACATCAGCGTCAGCTTGGTCTTTTTCAGCTTGAGCTGTATCGACAGCTGTTTGAGCACTTGAAACAGTATTAGTTTGGTCAGCGATTTGAGCTGTCACTTGGTCTGTCTCAGTGGCATTAGCTGTTTGGTCAGCAAGGTTTGCTGTTTGGTCGGCTTTTGCAGCTGCAATGTTTTCAGGTGTTGCTTTCGCTGCGTTTTCTTCTGCTGATTTAACGGCATCTTGTGCAGAAGTCACACCAGCTTGTGCGTCGGTTACAGCTTGTTTAGATGTTTCAGCTGTTGCTTGTGCTTGGTTTAACTCAGCTTGCTTGCCTGTTACCACTTGTGTTTGAGTGTCGAGGGCAGATTTTGCTTGACTTGCAGATTGGCTCTCCTGCGCTTGTGTGACAACTGTACTTGTATCAGCTGGTTTGCTTGTGACTTCGTCCGCAAGAACTGTTGTACCTGTCGCAGTCGCTAACAAAGTAGCTCCAGCTACCATAGTTTTTAATTTCTTGGTCATAAATCTTAATTCTCCTTTAGTGCTAATAGGATTGGTTTGACTGTTAAGTCAAACCATGGTATACGTAGTATATCATGCTATTTTTAGGTATGATACCTTTCTACTGCACTATTTTACCATTTTGTAGTGTAATATTCAATACTTTATTTTTTAGATAGTGTAATTAAACCTACTTACGATTTCTATCTTTTATTCTTACAATAATAGTAAAAGGAATAAAAAATGGAACAAGATAAATTACAAACATTCATTGCAGAACGTATCAGATACTTACGAACTCAAAGGGGATTAAGCCAAGAAAAATTGTCTGAACTGGCTGGACTAGGTTCAAAACATATCCATAATATTGAAAATGGAAAATATAATTTTCAAATTCAAACCCTCAGTAAAATTATTTCTGCTCTTGATATAGATGAAACTGTTTTCTTTAACTTTGAGTTTCCACAGCAGAGTGATGAAATTAACAATATTTTAGAAGAATTGTCAGCTCTACCTGAAAGCTATAAAGATGACGTCATCAGCTCAATCAAAACACTACTAATAAGTATAAATAAAAGCAACCGCTAAGATACAAATCCTAGCGGTTGTTTTGATATTAGTCAAATAATTCATCTTCAGAATGTTTTACGTAGTCTACCATTTCTCCCTCTATCATCAATTCTGGTTCAGTTCCATTAAGTTTATCATCAAAATAAGCATCATCAAAGCCTACCATGTCGAATCCTTTTCGGAAGAGAGCTTCAGCATTATTCCGATACCCTAAGTGTGCATCTTGTAACTGTTGAATCTCAGATAACTTTTCAACAAATCCATCAATAGCCTTTACAATCTCTTCTTGTTCCTTTTCCAAATAATGTGATTTAGAAATGTCGGTAAAACGTTCATCAAACTGCGTTGCGATACTGCTACGATATTCACGTGTCTCTGAAGAATAGAAAATGTCATAAGTATGATAGACTTGGTATCCTAACGAACTTTGTTCCACATTATGTACAGGTAATACCTCGTCAAATACACGTCGCGCAAACAAGATGAGTTTATTTTTTAGTTTATTTGGGCTATAGGAACTATCAATAAATTCTTCTTTAAATAGTTGAGAAAATTTTTCTTGAACTTTCGGTTGATATAAACGATAAATAGCTTGGACTAATCCCTTATCATGGATAGTGAAATCAATCATACCGTCAGATAAATCTGCCGAAGTCTCTTTCTTTGCTAGTTCACTTGCAAACACAACTGAATCTTTGAGAACTGTCTTAGCTTTAAAGCTCAATGCGTGCTTTGATTCGTCTGCAAGTAAAGAATCGAATAGGAGAACATAAAATAATGCTGGTAACAATGATTGCCAGTATTTTTCTTCTCCCCATAACAGTTCACCAGGAGAAGTTCCCATGTTTTCGGAAATTAATTGAACAACTATTGGAGTAAATTCTTTTCGATTTCCTTTTTTAATATGTGTCATTCGTGATTTCGCTGCATCTTTTTCATTAGCATAATAAGGCTCAACTGACAATCCCAGTTCTTTAATTTCCTTAGCTAGCTGGGAACTATATAAAAATTGATAATAAAACATCTTATGTTCTTCTTTATAAATTTCAATTTTCTTAGGAATAGTATCTAACGTCGCTCTATTGATAAATTCTTGAGTGTATTCAAACATTTCATCCTCCTTGTATTAAGCAAAAAGTTATATAAAATATTTTTTATTTATACAATAAAATATTACATTGTTGTATAACTTGTTTATTGGTAAAATAAAAACATAGATAAGGAATATCAAATAGCTCACAGAACTAACTGCTGATTTGAAAACTTTCTCTATATTTTTAGTCTAGCACAGAAGTTATATGAAATCAATTTTTAAATGCGTTTTCAAAAAAATATTTCTATATAACTATTTAGAGCTTTAAAAGTTTGGTATTCAATAATCTGTCTCTTTAACTCTTACCAGTTAAAGAACCCATCGTCATGTAACAATCATTGATTGTTATCACTTAAGCAACAATGCTTCATTATTTTAATTAACAGGAGGTACCTATTATGGTATTTTATAAAAAATCAAATGGTTACAGTGATGACCTTGCAGAAAAAGTTCTTGAGGACGAAATTCTTAAGCTTGCTGGTAAGCAAGTAGAGAAGCAATACGAGTTCGTTAAGACTGGTGAGGTTGTTAACGGCAAAGAAAAAATGAAACGAACAGATAAGCTTTTAGCCTATCACGTTTGGGTCGCCACAAACAACCAAAACCCATTCAAAGTTAAATTTTTAGCCTCAAACAAACCTGATTTAAGCGGACTGGAAATTGGAGATATTGTAGAGTTCGAGGGATTAGAAGCATTTGAGTATAAATCCGGACAAATCTTTTTCCGTGCAACAGTCATCAAGAAAGGAAACTAATCATGCCATACTTGGTCAATAATAAACGCCAAGGTCAGAAAGCATCAGGAACAAGCGTTCCTGATGTCCCTGATTTTGGTCACGATAAATATGCATTAGAACAATACATTCTAAGGAATTTAAATAATGCGCTAGATATTAACAATGAATCGTCTTATCTTGGTTCATTTGATATTAAGGTCGCAAGCAATGACTCAGGATTCTTTTACATTCCGAATTTGCCCGTGTCCTACTCTATGGATTCGCAACTTTACTTTAAAATTTCAGCTATCTGTGCTGGAATACTCTACCCTTACAAGACGCTATTACCTCAAAATAATGCTTACTTTGTCCCTTATGACACTAAGAACCCCAACTTGGGACGAGCTTTCTTCTTTCCATGGTTAGATGGCATTCCCACACGTCTAAAGATTGATAATCTTGTATCTTTTATCAAACAGAATGTGTCAGAAAACTCTATTCCCATTATGGCAAACGACATTTGTAATATATCTATGCAGTCCGTAACGCATTTAGCCATATCAGGTTCATCAGGCTCAGGAAAAACTCATTTTCTACGCTACTTGATTACTTGCTTGAAATCTTTTACAAACCAAATTATTTGTGTTGACCCTAAACTATCTGATATTTACTTACTAGGTAAGGAAATAGGGTTAGAGGTTTTCGCTCCGACACATGGCTCAAACTTGAACAGCTTTATCACGGAAGTCAATGAACTCTTGGGACGTGTCATTGGTAAGATTTATGAACGTCAAGAAATCCTATTGACGCAACCTGACAAACGTTTTGAACGGATTTATGTCGTCATCGACGAACTATTGGCACTGGTACAAGGAAGCTCAAAGCAAGCTCGGGACGCATTCGGGCAACTACTTGGAACGATTGCCTTACTTGGTCGTCAGACCTCTATTTCGCTTGTTTTGTGTAGCCAACGTTTTGACGCTAACGCTTTTGCAGGCAATACCGCCGTTCGCGAGCAAATCAGTACCATTTTCATATTAGGTGAAATCAATGCCAACACTTGTCAATTTTTACTACCAAATATAGATGTTTCAAACATCCTTGTCCCCAGTGGTATCGGGACTGGATTAATCAAATTTACGGATGGTAAGCACCGTACGCATATCATGCCCCTGCTTACTCCATCCTATAATCTTGGAAAGGAACAAAACACATGAAGAACTATTTTAATAAATATAATGTCGTTAATTGGACGATACTTGTCCTTGTAGCGACACTATCCATCGAACGCTTGTCTTGGTTTTTGATAAACCAGATGAACTTATCCACTTGGGCTGTGGCTGTTATTTTCATTTGGTCATTGCGTCTAGTGTTAATCGTTACGGTAGGCATACTATTTTATACCATTCTAATTGAATTTGGTAATCGAAACGCAGAGTTTGACTATTTCCGCAATAGCATTAAGTCCTATATCGCTACTTGGAAGATTCGCCGTTATTGTACCCAAATCAATGTCGAACCGTCCTTGGAAGAGTCTTCTCGCTATCTGAATACAAAGCAAGTGATTATCAAAAAGGTTAATCGCTCCTTACAAGCATTAACAGTCACTTACTATGAAAACCATGCGATTTTAAAAGGACGCTTGCCAGCCAATAGCGAAAGCTCTGACATTCTTGAAGAACTATTCCCAAAAATTAAACGGGAACTAAACTACATGGATAAAAGCTATCATTTTAGCGACATCATAAGAGACCATGAAAGCAAAAATTTTTCATCTGTCGCCACTCGTGATAATGGTAATATTCTATCTCCTCCATACAGAGATAGCTGATGGTGCGGTGTACTGCTGCCGCAGGCAAGCAAGGACACCAGCACCGTTACACACGGTACTATCTATGTCTAAGACGTGGTGTAAAGCTAGTAGTGATTTAAAAAGAGCCTATTTCTACGGAATCAAATATAAAAATCATTCCTGAATCCATCCACGTCTATTTTTAAAATTGGTACTACCATTACATCTATATTGTGCCAAAGTATGACAAGCTATTTAAGATTTTGTACGCCTCGTTAATCTCCGTCAGAGGCGTACAAAATCCAATCATATTTATCTCACTAAAACTAACACACACTATCAAATTTGTGTCAAAAAATGTTAAAGGAGTTCTTATATTGGCAAAAAATAAGATTGATAGAAATGCTCGTAAGCGCAAATATTTCGGTCAAATTTCATACGACTATGAATATAACGCTAATTCTAGTTTGACAGAAGATGATTTTCGCAAATCTGTTGAACAACGCATCAAAGAACTATGCCAACATGAAAATGATAAATATTACTTCATATTCCATGATAAGGATTTAAAAGATGATGGGACACCGAAGCCACTTCATGCTCACTTTTATATAGAGTTCAAAAATCCACGTGTTTACTCTACTGTTTATAAAGCACTTCAAATCTCACGACAAGAGAACCTTGAATTTGTTCGCAGTACAATTAAAGCTTGTCGCTATCTTACCCATCGGAATGAACGCAACATGGAGGAAAGCAAATTCCCTTATGAGGTTTCAGAAGTTATTGCATCAAAAAACGGCACTTATATTGATGATATTATGGGAAAAGTCAAAAATCATAGTGTCGAAAAATCTGACGAAGGATTAGAAGTCAGCGACTATTGTTTAGAACTGAGTTATAAAATCTCAGAAGATGGATTACTTCCTTCTGAAGCTAAACAACACTTATTTGAACAGTTCACTCAACGAACAGCACAAAAAGCATGGAACTCAAACAAACGGCAGTTTGAAGATAATCGTCAAGAGTACATTCAAAAAGAGTTCATTCGAATGAGTAAAGGAGAACGTCATCATAATGGCATATTTATTTTTGCGGAAGGTGGTACAGGGAAAAGTTTTCTATCTCGTTTACTAGCGGAAGAACATGACCGCTTAGGCGCACACACTCCCTCCATTAACAAAAAACGCTTTGACCTCGGTTCAGGCTATCAAGGTCAGAAAACTATTATTATCAATGAACTAGATGCGACTTGTGGTATGGCATATCGTGAACTTTTCCAAATCTTAGAACCTGATTCCGCTAATCAATTAAGTTCACGATTTAAAGATGCCTATATCATCAATGATTTAACCATCATGACAAACTCTGAATCCTACTGGTCATGGTGCAATTCTTGGTTTGGCAAAAATAAAAAGGAATACCATCAACTCATGCGACGTATTCGCTTCGTTATCAAAATGTATCATGATGATACGAATCAAGAGATTATCATTGAATTATGGCATTATTATGCCACACGTGATTTAAAAGAAAAGGCTCGTCAAGCATTTAAAAAAATTGATACTTTTCATCTTAAAGACATTCAAGATGAAGAAGCTTTTCGAAACATTGCATCAAATATTTTGAAAAAAATTCAAGAAACGACTCTTACACCACAAAAAGCCACCGCTGATACCTCTACCGACCAAAGCGAGACAACCAGCGATAGCTAAACAAGATAGAAGTAGCCAAACCACTCCTATCTTTATTCTAACATAGAATAGAGGAAAACGATAATGACAGATACTATTACTATCAAACTTGATAACCTCACGGTACAACTTCCTGAGTCTCATGTGATTGTCTCAAAGGAAGAATACTTACACCTACAAGAGGAAGCATCTCAAGGACGGTATATGACTCTTGCCCAAGTATTGGATATGCTTCAGGTATCTCGCCCTTGGTTGCTGGACAATATCCTTTATAAGCCAGCTATCCGTTCTCAAATTGATATTGACTACAACAAGACAGGCTTTGTAAAATATCCTCAAAATAAAGGCGGAAAGTATCTCTTTCTTGCATCAAAGACCAAAGCGTTTTTTGAACAGCACTTCTCAGAATTATTGAAAGAAACATGATATAATAGCCAAGACGAATGTCTTGGTTATCATTTTCTACAAGAAAGGATAACACATGGCAATATCATATAGACAAAGAGGTAAAAAGAAAACTTGGGACTATCGCATCTTCGATAAAAATAAGGTGGTAGTCGCATCCAATTCTGGTTTTAAAACCAAGAAAGAAGCTATCCTAGAAGCTACTCAGATTGAACTAGAGTTGCTTCATGGCAACATCATTGACTCATCAGTATCACTTTATGACTTGTGGCAGACTTGGTATAATCTCCAAATTAAACCACTCAATAAAAGTGAAGGCACTCTGGAACATCATCTACACCGTGGCAAGCTCATGTTAGAACATTTCAAAGATAAACCAGCTATTGCCATCAGAGCGAGTGACTATCAAGAGTTTATCAATGGCTATGCTCAAACAGTTAGTAAAGACACGGTTAGACGCTTAAACGCTGAAGTTCGAAAAGTCGTACGGTTCGCCAAACGGGATAAACTCTCGATTACGGACTTTACAGATGGGGTTATCATCACTGGTCAAGCTAGCCGAAAGACCAAGAGCCAAAAAGCAATCACCAGCACTAAAGACTATCACAGACTACTATCTACCTTGAAAAACAATATGGATAGACAGCATCATGCGATTGATTATTTACTGTATGTTCAACTAAAATCAGGCTTACGTTTCGGAGAAGTTTTAGGTTTGACTTGGGATTGTGTTTTATATGACACACAGGAGATACATACATATCGGCGATATGACCCCCGTAAACAAGAATGGCGACCACCCAAAACAGATACTTCGGTTCGTAATATTCCGATTGATATAGAAACCTTGAATCTATTAGCTCAGTTTAAAGAATTACAAGCTCAGGAATTGAAAGATAATGACATCACCAACAAAGACAACTTTATCTTTTATAGCTCATTTGGAGAAGTTCCTAGTAACTACGCAGTCAACACTCATCTACGTGCCTTGTTAGAGCAGTTAAAGATTGCGCCCTACGATTTATCAGCTACGGGAATCCGACACACCTACGCCAGCATTATGTTAGCCTACGGGATTGATATTTGGGTCATCGCTGAAAATATGGGACATAAGGACATCACGCAGATTACTAAAACATACGGTCACCTTATCAAAGAAAAAGCAGAAAAAGAAAATAATCGTATTCGTGAGTTCTTATCCGCATAATTTTTTCTTCAAAAGGTTGACCAAAAGTTGACCGAAAACAGAAAAGACCTTGATTTCTCAAGGTCCAACACTCTTATTGTTAACCACTACAGTTGACAAAGAGCCGAAAAAAATGACACATCCTTGAAATCCATGATTCAAGCATGTGTCATTTGTTTATAAGATAGATTGCCTTCCCTATCCAAATCAGACTATAAAAAGAAATGATTTAGAAGATATTTTCATTTCTGGATTATTTCAAAAATTTCTTACTGAAGAATCTGTATGTAACGAGTGCGAGATAAGATCCCAAAGTATTCGTCCATAGATCATCTACTTCAAACACACGATTCGCATCAATTAGTAAATCCAAGATAAGTTGCGTCAACTCAATCCCCAGACTCAATAAGAATCCTAGCGAAAGCACTTTTTTAACTGTCCTCAAGTTAGGAAAAAGGATAAGAAGTTGCAACATCAGTGGAAAAAGTAAAAAGACATTCATTACATTTTGCAGAAATACCCAGATGAGTTGCCCAACCGACTTTACCTGAGTCAGATTAACGATCGAGTTAAAGGGGGTTAAAAGTAATAACAGCCGACCAAAGCGCTGAATCCCAGGAGTACTTACTTCCAAGAGACCTGTTGTCGATTGGGGAGAAAAACACATGAGAGCGATTAAAATAGCGTAAAACATCACTCCACACCAGACAAACCTATCTCTTCTCATTATCCTTTTGCTGCCTCTGCTACTGCTTTTTGACAATCTTTTTTCATGGTGTTTGAACGTAGCTGTCCACAAGCTGCATCTATATCCGTACCATGTTCTTGACGGACTACACAATTGACCCCATTTTTCTTAAGCATATCATAAAAAGCCATCACGCGTTCCTTCGGACTACGACTATACTGATCATGTTCACTAACAGGATTATAAGGGATCAAATTGACATAAGATAATTTCTTGATATTTTTAAGTAATTCAGCCAATTCTTTTGCCTGTTCTAGGCCATCGTTGACTTCATTTAGCATAATATATTCAAAAGTTACCCTGCGGTTTGTCGTCTCGATATAGTATTCAATTGCTGCAAATAATTTTTCGATTGGAAAAGCCCTATTAATTCGCATAATACTTGAACGCAAGTCATTATTTGGGGCATGAAGTGAGACAGCTAAGTTAACCTGTACTCCTTCATTAGCAAAGTCACGAATTTTGTGAGCTAAACCAGAAGTTGATACTGTGATGTGTCGTGCTCCGATGGCTAATCCCTTATCATCATTAACCGTACGGACGAAGCTAAGTACATTATCATAATTGTCAAAAGGTTCCCCTATCCCCATCACTACAATATGACTGACTCTCTCTCCAAGACCCCGTTCATCAAAATATTTTTGAACCAGCATAATTTGTGCTGTGATTTCACCATTATTAAGGTCCCTTTGTTTCTTGATAAGACCAGATGCACAGAAAGTACAGCCGATATTACAGCCTACTTGAGTTGTCACACAGACAGACAAACCATAGTGCTGCCGCATCAAGACCGTCTCAATCAACATGCCATCGGGTAATTCAAATAAATACTTCACCGTACCATCAGCTGATTCCTGCACAATTCGCTGTTTAAGAGGATTTACTACAAATTGTTCCTCTAGCTTTTCGATCAAGTCTTTTGATAAATTTGTCATCTCATCAAAAGACTGGACACGCTTTTTGTAGAGCCATTCCCAGATTTGAGTAGCACGGAACTTCTTTTCTCCATTTTCTTCTGCCCACTCTATCATGCCTTGACGCGTTAAACTATAAATCGACGGTTTCATCTCTCACCTCTTAGAGACGCCAATTTTAGAGTTCTTCAAATGAACTTCAAGACAAATCGTCTTTCTATCCATTCTAAAACACCTTACTTCTGTCGAATGACAAAATGACGCTCTTTTTCATTTCTTTGTTGTGGTTTCCGTTTTTTAAAAGAGGATTTGGACGCTGATTTCTCAAAGATGGTACTATCTTGCTTACTATCTCGCATATGAAAAGCATGTTCCCGTTTTCGGCGACGAGATTTCTCCCGTTCCTTGTGGTCTCTTTCCTTATGGTGGTGGGATTTTTTATCAAAAGAAGCCCGCTTAGGTTTTTGATTTTCCAAAATAAAGTAAGCACAGCCAAAACTACAATATTCAATGAGATAGTCCTCTAAATGACTGATTTTCATATTTTCTAAGGTACCTTGACTATCCTTATAAAATCCACGTAAGCGTAGTTGTTCGTTGCTCCAGTCACCGACAATATAGTCAAACTTAGTTAAGATTTCTGAAAAACGCTGGCAAAAAGCCTTGGTTTCAAAAGCATCCTTGACATTTTCAACTAAGACAAATTCCAGTTCTTCAGACAAAACCTTATCTTCTACCCGACGAAATTCTGGCCCAGGGAATTTATTATAGTTATACAGTTCAGGTGCGATTTCCTTACGCATAGAATCCTCTTTCTATTCTAACTTTTCCATTTTATCATCATTTTAAAGATTAAGCACTTAAAATTTGCTTTCTAATAAAATTCAGACAGTTTAATATTTTTTCAATGAAATATAAATGAGGCTGGGCAAAAATGTCCAGCCTTCGATGAATACTAATCCTAGCTACATAACGCATCAATCACTCAAAGCAGGACTTCAAGCTAGGAGTTACAGATGCAACGCAGGTTTCCTATCTCTTTGTTAACTTTTACGCTCCAAAGATGATCGAATGAAAAAAACAGGGTTTCTCTAAGCTGAACCCACAAACAGCTTATCAGTCAGTTTAAGCTTTATTTACGGGGGAACTTTTTGATTTTTTCAACTAGACGGAGTTCTTTACTACTTCTATTTTACCATATTTTTATAAAGTTGTATCTATAAAGATTCAGTCCATTGCCCAATAGATTAACTTTGTTTCATATAGGATGTAGATCAAATACTTTTGAAACAATCCTGCAAGAATCCGCTACCGTATTTTTATCTCCATTTTGATTTATTTAAGGATTATTTTTTAGATAATCAATAGCATCTTGCAAAGTTTTAACTGGCACAATTTTCATCTTTGTTCCAATCTTTTCTGCTGTTTCTTTTGCAAGCTGAGCATTGCTTTTTGTATCTGGATCTGCTTTTTTCTCTTCTTCTGTCACTTCATTATCCGGAGTAAAAAAGATGCTTGCTCCGCTTCGATCTGCTGCTAAAACTTTTTTATCGATACCTCCAATTTCGCCAACATTCCCATCGCGATCGATACTACCTGTACCAGCCACAACTCGTCCATTACGCAAGGTTGGATCTGCCAACTGTGTATAGATAGACAAACTAAACATCAGACCTGCACTTGGTCCGCCAATCCCTTCTGTAGCAAAGGTGATGGGAATATCTGATTTAATCTCCGTTTTGTCAACAAGACTAATTCCGATTCCATTTTTCCCATTTTCCAACTGGATAATTTTTCCTTCAGCTGATTTGGTTTCACCGTCTTCTTCATACGTCACCTTGACAGTGTCCCCAATTTTCTGAGAACCAACATAATGAATCAAGGCTTGAGTATCCTCAAACGTTTGATCATTAATAGCTGTTACCGTGTCTGCGATGTTAAGAATCCCCTTAAAAGTAGAATTGTCTGCCACATTCAAGACATAAACTCCAAGAAAGTCCATTTGGATATCTTTACCTGCTGTTTTCAACCCTTGATATTTAGCCATATTTTGTGACGTTTCCATATAAAACTGATTGATTCGTTGATATTCTAGATCTGATGATCCACCTGTCATTTCCTTAGCAGTGTGAATATCTGTAAAAGGAGTCAACCAAGCGTAAATGAGATGTGATAGTGTCGCATGGACCACACCAACTGTTGTAAATTCGTATGCTCCATCTTCCTGATCGGTCTGATTATCTACTAACAAAACCTGTCGAACATCTTCAGCTGTTCCTGGAATTTCAATATAATAAGGTAGTGGGATTGTAACTGATCCAATTAAGATTAGCACAACAATCCCAAGAGCAAGGTACCATTTATATTGTTTTATTTTTTTCATACTAGTCCTTTCCAATCTGGTTTATGACACTTTGTGGAACATATGGAGAAATGTCCTCTCCAAATAAAAGAAGTTCTCTTATACGTGAAGAAGAGATATACTGTAAATTTGGTGGGCTAAGCAGATAAATCGTATCAATCTCTGAAGCTAGCTCATGGTTAAAAAAATCCATACTCGCTTCATAAATCAAATCTTGGCTATTACGAAGGCCGCGTACGAAACTGGTCACCCCATATTTTTTTGCAACTGTAACAGCCAACTCTTGACTAGAAGTAATAACTGTAACACTTGGCAAATCAGCTAATGCTTCCTCAACCATCCGTACACGACTCTCTATCTTAAAATAGCCTGCCTTATCTGCATTATAAAAAACACCTACATACAGATGATCAAACAGTCGACTCGCTCTACGAATCAAATTTTCATGTCCTTTTGTAATCGGATCAAAAGATCCACTAAACAAACCAATCTTATCTGACATAGACGGTCACCTTACTAATTCCATATATTTTTTCCTTCCAAATCCCTAAAGAAGCGATTTCTTCAGGCAACTGAACTGTTTTGTCTGTTTCGCATACTACAAGAACTGAATCCGATAAAAGCCCTCTTTTATCTAAATTTTCAATATCTGCCACTATTTGTTCTTTTGCATAAGGTGGATCTAAGAAAACCAGATCAAACTGCCCATTTACTGTCATAAGCGCTCTGTCTGCTTCCATTTTCAAGAGCTGAAATTTGTCTTTTTCTCTTGTCATTGCGATATTGGATTCGACTATAGCCTGCGCCTTACGATCCCGCTCAACCAAAACAGCCTCCGTCATTCCTCTCGAAACTGCTTCAATCGCTAATCCACCACTGCCAGCATACAAGTCTAAAACACGACCAGCCTCAAAATAAGGACCAATCATATTAAACATGGCACCACGCACCTTATCGGATGTCGGTCGCGTTATGTTTCCCTCCATTGTTTTGAGAGGTCGTCCACCGTACACACCTGATACAATTCTCATTGTTCTGTTACTCCCTTATCCTTTTTACGTTTATCCCCATCTCATAGCAAACCAATTCAAAAACTTCCACCTTTTCATACGTAAAGCTGTTATTTATCCGTATCAAGAGGCTGATACAAAAATCCTTCATCCTCGCTTTATTTTGGTAAAAAACGTTGACGCGATAGCTGATTCCTCAAAGCACTGCTTGAAGATATAGATGGAACATCCGTTAGGATGTGTCAAGACCGTTCATCTTTTAGAACCCAAAAATTTCCTACTAGGAATTTTACTCATAAAAAGAAGAGACAATCTGTTTAAGCCATCAACTAACTGAAGTTCCACTTGCTTGTCTTCTATTTCAAGCTAGCCCATTATTTTTCGCTAAAACATTGTAGCTATGTTTTCCTATTATACCATATTCTTACAGGAACCACCAAATCGATCAAAACCTCCCCTCTCCATTTTGCCTTTGTCTCTTTATTCATAAAAAAAGAAGATGAGACGTATCGTCTCATCTTCACTCGTTTTATGCTTCAGGAACCTTAACTTCCAAAAGTCCAATATCTCCATCTTCACGTTTGTACAGAACATGTGTACTCTCATCATCAACATCTGTATAGATGAAAAAGTCATGTCCTAACAATTCCATTTGAAGAAGTGCTTCTTCTAAATCCATCGGTTTCAAGTCAATTTGTTTTGAACGAACTACCTTACTTGCTACTTCTTCTTCTTCCACTACCAAATCTGTAAAGACTTGACCTGTCGCTACTTTATTACGATTTTTCTTCTCGATTTTTGTCTTATTCTTACGAATTTGACGCTCAATCTTATCTACTACAAGGTCGATAGAACCATACATATCTTGAGAAACATCTTCTGCGCGTAGAGTGATCGAACCAAGTGGAATGGTCACTTCAACCTTAGCTGTTTTTTCTCTGTAAACCTTGAGATTCACACGAGCATTTAACTCCTGCTCATCACGGAAATACTTGGCAACCTTGTCCAGTTTCGTCTCAACATAGTTGCGAATAGCTTCTGTTACTTCTAGGTTTTCACCACGGATACTATATTTAATCATATAAGTACCTACTTTCTAAGTATTTCTTTGTATATATTAATTATAACGCTTTCATTTTTTTTTGCAAATTTTTGCCTTATCTTGCAAGAGAAAATGTATCAATTTTTTGGCAACCTGCTTCTAATAGCAGTTTTTTGATCCGATTTAATGTTGCTCCTGTTGTGTAAATATCATCAAAAAGTAGGATCTTTTCAGGTAACTGACAGTCTTTTTTGATAGTAAAATGAAAATCCGATTCAAGACGTTCCACTCGGTTTTTCGATGAGCTCGCTTTGGTTTCTGTTTTTTCCAGTAAATTCTGATACGGAATCTTACCAGCCTCTAAGAGTCCTTCAACCTGATTAAATCCTCTTTTTTTCAAACGTTCTGGACTAAGAGGAACAGGGACAAATGTATATCCCTTATAACTTTTAAGAACGGACTTTAACGTCCGTGAAAAAACCTTGCGTAACTCATAATCCCCCTCAAATTTATAAGAACTGAAATAGGATTTCATCGCATCATTATAACGATAAAGTGCCCGATGAGAGACCTCTATCCCTTCTTGCTGCCAAAAAGAACAGTCAGAACAGGTTGTTTCCTCACCTTCCTTATAACAAGTCGGACAGTGGCAGTTTGAAATGGTCTGAAAGTTTTCCATACAAGTACTGCAAAGAGAATCCTCCTGGTCCACTAAAGTCAGTAACTGACAAAAACGAATTGTTGTATTTAATTCTTGATTGCACAAACTACAAATCATAAACCAGCCTCCTTGTTCATCATTTTGATTTCTGAAATGGCTTTTTTTATGGACTTCGTCATCCCTTCATGGAAGAAATATAAGTCACCTGTTGGTCTATCCATACTCCTCCCGACTCGACCGCAAATCTGAACGAGACTAGATTTTGTAAATAATCTATGGTTGGCTTCAAGTACATACACATCTACACAAGGAAAGGTTACACCACGTTCTAATATCGTCGTACTGATTAAAATCGTCACCTTTCCATCACGGAATGCTTGCACCTGTTCTAATCTATCCTCTGTTGTAGAGGCTACGAATCCTACCTTCTCATTTGGAAAAAGATTTTGTAAAATCTCTTGTACCTTTTTACCTCTTTCAATCTCGGATACAAACATCAAAAGAGGATAACCTGTCTTTCGCTGTTCTGTAATCTTAAATTTAAGGGGTATTGGAATTTGATTTTTTTCTAAATGATAAGTAAATCCTGATAACCAAATTGGTTTTGGTATAATCAAAGGATTGCCATGAAAGCGTCTTGGCAAACTTAACCGCTCTAATTTTCCACTTCTTACTTTTTTATCCAATTCATCCGTCGATGTGGCTGTCAAGAATACTTGAACTCCCTTTTCTTTTACGCTTTGCTCGACTGCATGGTACAAGACTGGATTATCAATATAAGGAAAAGCATCCACTTCATCTACGATTAATAGATCAAACGCATGATAGAATTTCAATAACTGATGAGTTGTAGCAATAACCAAAGGGGTTCTAAAATATGGCTCTGACTCTCCATGCAATAAAGAAATCTTACATGTAAAGTCCTGTTGCATGCGCTTATAGAGTTCCATACAGACATCAATTCGTGGACTTGCAATACAAACTGAGCCACCTTTGGCAATCACGTCCGCCACCACTGGATAGATCATTTCTGTCTTTCCAGCACCAGTAACAGCATGAACTAGTGTATTTTTCCTTTTTTCAACAGCATCCTGCAATCCTTTGGAAATCAAAGCCTGATGCTCAGTGAGTGTTCCCTCCCATTTGAGAACATCTATCTTTGGAAAGTCTTTTTGCTCAAAATAATAAAGAAACTCATCACTTCTCACACGCTTGAGGAAAAGGCACTCTCTACAATAAAAGGCACCTATAGGAAGTTTATTGGTCCGACGGTTAACAAAACTACCGCAACGTTGACAATATAAACGCCCTTTTTCCTCCACTATAGAAGGAAGAGCTTGGGCTAGATTCTTCTCTTCTTGGCTTAATTCATGTTCGGTGAAGAGACGACCGAGGTAATCTGGATTTATCTTCATATTTCTTTATTCGTAAAAAAATTTTAAAAAATTGAACGTTTAAGCAATTTTACACTTCATAGCAAAAGGGGGACAAAAAGAAACTCTGTCTGATCAATACGCGACAACAAATGCAATCATCTTCTGAGTCTTATCGTTCTGGTGATTTTCCATCGCAGTTTGAAAAATGATTTCCCAGGCTCATGAGGGAATTTTAGTTATCCAAAGGATTTTTCAATTTTACTTTCAGAATTGAAAAACTTCTTGATATCTCAATGGTTTGAATACATTTCACAAGGTTTTTAAT
>NZ_KQ969160.1:39932-47248 GCF_001578805.1 Streptococcus sp. DD10
TTTGAATTTGATTTTCGAAGAGTATAACATCATTTCACTCTTTATTTTAAATAACCTAAAGAGACTTACTTCTATCTATAGAAATAAGCCCCTTACTCTAATATCGGTTAAAAAAATGTTTTGTCTAAAAAGCAAAGAAAACCTTGACTCTTGTACTGTCAATGTCAGTGTTATCTATTATCTTAAAGTGCTTTTTGAGCAAATCCTTACTTGTATCTAGAAATAACGATAATCCAGCAAAGAGTGGATACTTTCACCCAACCCTTTTATCCATCAACCGAGCAAACCTTGCAAGGTTGCTTGATAACGGTAAACAAGGTAAACTCCCACTAGAATAACAAATGCCATCAGTAAAAACTTAATCAAACCTTTAACAAAACGTAATACAGCAAGGATTATCATAGAACCTATAAACCAAGTAACTGCTGAATGACCAAAGAAAGCTTGAACTGCTGGAGCGCTATCCCCCACAAAACTCTTTATAACGTCAGGTACATACTGATTCCAGGCAGAGGTTAAACCAATCTGGTTGGCAATGCTTGTTCCTGTTGCTTGTAACCAAGCAAAAACCCCAGTATTAAAGACTAAAAGAAAGGCTTGTTCAGGATAGTAACGTATAGCGTGTAGGATTCTTTGTAACATAATGTATTTTAATCTTGATACAAGGTCTGCACAGCAGCAATATCTTGTGCTTGGATGGCATAAAACGAACCTGCAGACTGCATCACGGACTCCTCTTCTGTATGATCTAAGCCGATTGCATGACCTAATTCATGCTCAGCGGTGTTTACGATACGTTGATAAGTATATCCATAAGATGGATTCAAGAGATAATAAGCGTTAAGCCGAACTGTAACAGACATGAAACGGTTCGTTAACAGATTTGTCTGAGATTGAGCTTCACCAGCTGCTGTCACTGTACTATCGTTCATTTCTGTTGCAATAATGTCTGCTGAACTTTGGTCCTCAACAATTTGAAAATTGAAGGCACCTGTATTGTTCCAATTAGAAATAGCTTCTTCATAAGCTTGTCTAAAAGTCTCGTCTAGGTTAGGATCAATGTAAATTGTCGCCTGTGCTTGATTCCATCTAACCCCTGCTACATGCTCAGTATGACTATCAGATAAACTATTTGTGACCCGCTGACCAGCGCTATCTAAATCAGTTGACCCTGCAAATCGACTGATTTGTTGTATAGCTGTATGAACAGCACTTATCAGACCTTGGCTGCCTTGAGATACGCCTCCTCTCATAAAGTAAATAGCCGTAACTAGTACCAAAAAGAGAATCACAAGACTCCAAAAGAGACGCCAAATGGCTCGCCATATGAAATGAATAACTCCAAAAAAGAAACGAATGATGAATCGAATCATAATTAACCTCCAATCTTTTCAGAGTGAATTTCATTTTATCTAGTAAGCCTTAAAGAAAACTAAATTTTCTATGACAAATTATGACAGACGTTCTTCTAGTTGGAAATGAATCGGTAATGTCGCTAAATAATTTTCTAACTGTTTTTCCCAGTAATACCAATCATGTGTTCCTGGACTACTGCTATACTCTATAGTAAATCCCATTTCCTTGAGTTTTTTAACTACAAAGTTATTTGCCTCAAATAGCATATCTTGCTCACCACACCAAATCCATAATTTTGTTTTCTTATCTGAAGAAATAGCCAAACTTTCGATAGAGTGTGGGCTTTGAGTCCAATCAGCAATCTCTCCAAAAATCCCTCGCCAATAAGATGGGCTTCCTAGACTTGATTCCTCAAGTGAAAACTGATGAAAACTAAGAGCACCTGATAAACTTGCTGCATGAGAAAAGCGATTCGTTAGGAGGGCTAACTTGAGAGAACCATACCCCCCCATGGATAAGCCAGCAATAAAGGTTTTCTCACGTTTTTGGCTCATATTCGGAAAAAAGCGATGCAAAACTTGCGGTAACTCTTCAGCTAGTGCTTGATAGTACTGAAAACCATACTGTGTGTCAGTATACCAACCATTTGAAGTGTTCGGTAAGACAACGATTAGATTGGTTGAACGAACAATTCGTTCAATATTCGTTCGCTTCAGCCAACTATTATGATTCCCACTCATACCATGAAGTAGGTATAGCACCGGAATATCTTCGCAGTCTGGATCCGTTACACGACTGGCATCTGGATAAAGGACATTCACCCCCCACTCCATATCTAGAACTTGAGAGTAATACTCGATTTTCATTACAGCCATTTTTTCTCCTTATAAGAAAAGGCCGGCTAGCGACCTTTTAATTTTTACTGAAGGTAAAAGAATAAAATCCAATCTCCAAGAGCAGAATATTACTTTTACTTGAAATTACTTTCCATTTGAATAATAACTATTTAACTTCCAATACTACTGGTAAAATAGCTGGACGACGTTTTGTTTGGTCAAAGAGATATTTAGACAGCTGATCCCTAACAAGTCCCTTTAGCTCGGACCAGTCAAAACTATCTTGTTCGAAATAGTTTTCAACTGTTTGATTGATTAACTCTGAACTTTCTCGTAAAATATCCCGACTTTTCTTGACATAGACAAAACCACGAGTATGGACTTTTGCCTTCGAAATAATTTTTTCTTTTTCCGGTTAACTGTAATCGCCACTATGAAGATACCATCTTCTGATAAGACTTTACGATCACGTAAGACAATATGCCCCACATCTCCCATAGCATTCCCATCAATCATGACATCTCCAGCTGGAATACTTCCTGAATGAACAAAGTCACCTTTTTCGTACACCATAATATCACCGCGTTTTGGAATAAAGATCTTTTCAGGTAGTAGTCCTACTTCCATAGCCGCCTTGGCATGAGCATCTAATTCACGATACTCTCCTTGAATTGGAAAAAGAAACTTGGGTTTTATCAGATTGATCATCAGTTGTAAATCACGAGCATTACCATGACCAGATACGCGTAGATTTTGTGTAATCAGTTTGACTGTCCCCCCAGCCTGATAAATCATGTTTTCCACTCGAGCTACGACTGCTTCCTTAGCAATAGATGGTGTCGTTACGATATAAATCAAATCACCTTCTTTGATTTCTACATAACGATGACGTCCAATGGACATTTTTCTCAATCCATTGATTGGTTCACCCATCCGACCAGTCTCCAAAATAATAAGCTCATGGTCTTCGTACTTATTCATGTCCTTTGGTTTAATCAATAACCGCTCGTCAACTAAAGATAATTTCTTCAAACGAATAGCCGTGCGCACTATATTTTCAATATCATATCCCGTTAGGACAACACGACGCCCTGTCGCGGCAGCTGCGTCAAATACTTGCTGGATTCGAGAAAGATTACTGGCAACTGCTGCCACTATGACACGTCCTTCACAATCCCCTATTGTATTTAAAATTTCGTCGGCTACTTCACTCTCACTTGCAACTTGAATGTTGCTATCCGCATTTGCAGAATCACTAAGAAGCGCCAAAACACCCTCTCTACCAATCTCAGCTAGGCGTCCAAAGTCTGTCGCATAACTTTCTGTTGCCGCCTGGTCAAATTTAAAATCCCCTGTATAAACAATACTGCCTTCTGAGGTTTTCAATACGATTCCCAAACTTTCTGGAATGGAGTGAGTGGTTTTGAAGAAGGAGACGATTGCATCCCCAAACTCAATTTCTGTATTATGGTCAATCACATGAAAATCATTGAACTTCTTAACTACATCATTGTTTTTTACAAAAAGCTTGGCTAACTCAATTGTTAGCTCCGAACCAAATACAGGTGTCTTTTTTGCTCCAGCTATGAGATACGGGAGGGCTCCAATTGCATCCGCATGCCCATGTGTAAGAAAAATCCCAGCAATTCGATCACGGTTTTCAATTAAATAATCCATGTTGGGAATGACAACATCTACTCCTAATTGCTCATTTTCTGGGTATTTTAATCCCGTATCCAAGACAAATATTGAGTCATTTATTTCTGCCACATAAAGATTTTTCCCATTCTCACGGATTCCACCGAGTGAAAAAAGTTTTATACTTGTCATTTTTACTCCTTTTATTTATTTTTATTTATTACAAACGGTCCTTAGTTTGTCAGAATTTTTCTCTGTTCCTAAGTCGAATTACAGTTGCAAGTTAAAAAGACTCGCTTATCTTTTCCATTATACCATATTTTAACCTATAAGTATGCTTAGAACTATTTTTTAAAATTTACCTCTGATCATCCTAAAATTGTAAAATTAGCGTAACTCCTCTGAAATAATGTTATAAAATCTGACATGAAAAACTTAAACATTTGCACCATTCCGTTTTTTCTGATACAATAGAAAAGATTTTTTTTAGAAGGAGAGGAAACATGAAGAAAAAAATATTAGCATTCTTGCTATTCTTATTTCCTATTTTTGCGTTAGGTAATGTTTCGGCTGAGACCATTAAAGTCGTTTCAGACACTGCATACGCACCATTTGAATTTAAAGATTCAGATCAAGTTTATAAAGGGATTGATGTAGATATCATCACTAAAGTCGCTGAATTAAAAGGTTGGGACTTAGAAATGACCTACCCTGGCTTTGATGCCGCTGTTAACGCCGTCCAAGCTGGACAAGCAGACGCCATTATGGCAGGGATGACAAAGACAAGCGAACGTGAAAAAGTCTTCACTATGTCTGATACCTACTATGACACAAAAGTTGTCATCGCTACAACCAAAGCCAATAAAATAACAAGTTATGATCAATTAAAAGGAAAAACAGTTGGAGTCAAAAACGGAACAGCTGCTCAACGTTTCCTTGATAGCATCAAAGATCAATATAACTTTACGATTAAAACCTTTGATACTGGCGATTTAATGTACAATAGTCTTGCGACAGGTGCCATTGACGGAGCGATGGATGACCAACCAGTTATTGAATATGCTATTAAACAAGGGCAAGATCTCAGTATTAACATGGAGGGAGAAGCTGTTGGAAGCTTTGCCTTTGGTGTTAAAAAAGGAAGCAAATATGAATATCTCGTAACAGAGTTCAATGAAGCACTAGCTCAAATGAAACAAGATGGAACACTGGAAAAAATCATCACAAAATGGACTTCAGAGACCTCTGAAAACACTAGTGTATCCTTACCTGAAACAACAACACCAGCTGGACAAAAAGCAACTCCCGTTAAATCAAAATACATTATTGCGAGTGACTCGTCTTTTGCACCATTTGTCTTCCAAAACAGTAGCAATCAATACACGGGAATCGATATGGAGTTGATTAAAGCTATTGCTGAAGATCAAGGATTTTCTATCGAAATTACTAATCCAGGATTTGATGCTGCTATCAATGCCGTTCAAGCTGGTCAAGCTGATGGGATAATTGCTGGTATGTCAGTTACAGATGCTCGAAAAGAGACATTTGATTTTTCAGAATCTTACTATACTGCAAATACAATCCTAGCGGTGAAGGAAACTAGTAGTATCACCTCGTATGATGACTTAAAAGGAAAAACTGTCGGCGTAAAAAATGGAACAGCTTCTCAAACTTTCTTAACTGAAAATCAAGAGACTTACGGTTACACAATCAAAACTTTCTCAGAAGCCTCTTCGATGTACGATAGTCTCAATACAGGATCGATTGATGCTGTAATGGACGATGAACCTGTTGTCAAATACTCTATTAGTCAAGGGCAAAAGCTAAAAACACCTGTAGCTGGAACTCCAATTGGTGAAACAGCCTTTGCAGTGAAAAAAGGAAGTAATCCTGAGTTGATTGAGATGTTTAACAATGGACTTGCAAACCTTAAGGCTAACGGAAAATATCAGGAAATCTTAAATAAATACCTATCTACTACAACAGAGAGTTCGACATCCAGTACCGTTGATGAGTCTACCATTTGGGGACTAATTCAAAATAACTATCAGCAACTTCTGTCAGGTCTAGGAGTTACCATCGCACTTGCATTGATTTCTTTTGCCATCGCACTGATCATCGGAATTATCTTTGGGATGTTTAGTGTTAGTCCTTACAAATCATTACGCATACTCTCTGAGATTTTCGTAGATGTCATTCGTGGAATTCCATTGATGATTCTGGCTGCATTCATCTTTTGGGGAATTCCAAACCTTATTGAGTCTATTACAGGACAACAAAGCCCTATCAACGACTTTGTTGCAGGTACAATTGCCTTATCACTTAATGCTGCAGCCTATATCGCAGAGATTGTTCGTGGAGGTATTCAAGCCGTACCTGCTGGACAAATGGAAGCTAGCCGTAGTTTAGGGATTTCTTACGGAAAAACTATGCGTAAAATCATCCTTCCCCAAGCGACTAAACTCATGCTCCCTAACTTTGTCAACCAGTTTGTTATTGCTCTAAAAGATACAACCATCGTATCTGCTATCGGTCTGGTTGAACTCTTCCAAACAGGTAAAATCATCATCGCCCGAAACTACGAAAGTTTCAAGATGTATGCAATCCTAGCGGTGCTTTATCTGGTCATCATCACCCTATTGACCCGTCTAGCAAAACGCTTAGAAAAGAGAATTAACTAATGGCAAAATTAAAAATCGATGTAAATGACTTGCATAAATACTATGGAAAAAATGAAGTCTTAAAAGGAATCACTACCAAGTTTTATGAAGGCGATGTTGTCTGCATCATCGGTCCTTCAGGTTCCGGTAAATCCACTTTCTTACGTAGCCTTAACCTTCTTGAGGAGGTTACAAGTGGGCATATTACGGTTAATGGTTATGATTTAACTGAAAAGTCAACCAACGTTGACCATGTTCGCGAAAATATCGGGATGGTTTTTCAGCATTTCAATCTATTTCCTCATATGTCTGTTTTGGATAATATTACTTTTGCTCCTTTAGAATTAGGACGTATGAGTAGAGCCGAAGCAGAAAAAATTGGGATGGAACTACTTGAGAAAGTCGGCCTTGCAGATAAAGCCAATGCCAACCCAGATAGCCTCTCAGGTGGACAAAAACAACGTGTTGCGATCGCTCGAGGTCTAGCTATGAATCCTGATATCATGCTGTTTGATGAACCAACTTCTGCCCTTGACCCAGAGATGGTCGGAGACGTACTAAATGTTATGAAGGACCTTGCAAAACAAGGTATGACCATGATTATCGTTACTCATGAAATGGGATTCGCTCGTCAGGTGGCTAACCGAGTTATCTTTACTGCAGATGGTGAGTTCCTTGAAGATGGTACTCCTGATCAAATTTTCGATAATCCGCAACACCCTCGACTAAAAGATTTCTTAGAAAAAGTATTAAATGTATAACAGCAAAAGGAATGAGACAGAACAACTCATTCCTTTTTGCTTTCTAAAAAATTAGTTCATACTCA
>NZ_KQ969160.1:48533-56447 GCF_001578805.1 Streptococcus sp. DD10
CAAATAACGTTTTATCCGTTTTTTCTCATCGTCATTCAGCACTCTATACTGTCCAGGATGTAAATCAGCTGGGAGTATGAAATCACCAAAACTTAAACGAGTCAAAGAAATAACTTTTAGCCCAATGCAGAGAAACATCTTTTTTATCTGATGAAATTTCCCTTCTGAAATAGTCACATGTGCAAGACTTTTATCCTCTCTTGCATAGAGAATTTCCATTTGAGCAGGTTTGCAAATTGTTCCATCATGAAAAACAATTCCCCTAGCAAAGTCATAAATAGAGTCCTCCGTTAACAAACCATTTACGATAACCTCATACATCTTATCTACATGATGACTGGGATGAAGCATACGATAACCCAGCGGACCATTGTTCGTGATGAGGAGCAAGCCCTTGGTGTCACGGTCCAGCCGCCCGATGGGGTAGAGCCCAGCGACACGGTCTTTGGGTGCAATCAAGTCCAGCACGGTCTGGTGCTCCTTGTCAGAACGAGCTGTCACCACTCCTGCTGGCTTGTTGAGCAGGTAGTAGCGCGAGCCGTAACCCTCCACTTTCTGCCCTGCGACGCTAATCTCTTGCAAGCCAGTATCAACAATCTGACTGTCCTGTGTGGCAGGCTGACCATCTACCAGCACCTGCCGAGAACGGATGAGTTTTTTTATGTGATTGCGCCCGCCAAATCCTGCTTGGGCTAGTAAGTTGTCTAAACGGATAATCGTTCCTCCTTTATCTTTTGGATCAATCCTCTCAAAACTGGAAGGAGTAAGAAGCCGAGGAGCAGCAAAACTCCACCCAGTCCGAAAAAGGTAGCTACAAAGCCCAGTCTATCCAGCAACCAGCCCGTCAGCGGAAAGATAACAATCATAGACAGACTGAACAACATGGAATTGACACTGAGCATGGTCGCCCGTACAGGGCTGGGCAAGTTTTCCTGCAATTCATTGTAAAAAATCGGCTGATAAAAGGCGTAGAAGGCATTGGTCACGAGGTAAATACTGAGAAAGGCGAGGGGCGTGCCAAGACTGACAAAGAGCAGGCTCACACCAGTCAAAACTGTCAAGATGGGATAGAGCTGCGCTATCCTCCACCTCTTGCCCAGCTGACTTGCCAGATAGACAGCGAGGAGGTTGACCCCACTACCGACCAGCATAAGACTGGAAATCTGCCAGCCCTGCAAATCAGGTAACTCCTTTTGATAATAAAAGTAAAACATGCACATGAGCGTACCCACCAACTGGAAAACGCCCATCCAAGCAAAAAGACTAGGATGCAGTTGCCACTCTACCTTGACCATGCCTACGATGGCAGAAAGAGACGGCTTTTCTGCCCGACCCTTCTGCACGGGTTCTCTCATAAAGAAAATCATGACCAGAGACAGAACTGACAGACCGATAGCGATGTAGTAGGTCAACTCCAAGCTCCCATGGACAAAAAATCCTGCCACAACCGTCCCCAGCGTCCGCGTCACCTCTGCTACTCCCGATAAAAAGCTGGAAATATCCAGATAACGCTCCTTGTCTCCTGCAAGCACTACCGACTCGTAGAGCATGGCTGTACTGGTGCCTGAGTCAAAGTTATAGGACAGGGCTTGCGTGACCATGGAAAGGGCATAAAGGTAGAAATTCCCTGAGCCAGCAATATCAAGACAGAGGTCAATATCATCAGCAACCTTGCCACATAGAGGTTGGTCTTGTAGCTAAATCTATCTGCCAGCATACCTGACGGGATTTCAAACAGAATACTCGTCCCATGAAAGATACTCTCTAAAAGCCCGATTTCCAGTAACGACATGCCCTGCTGGATGAAAAAGAGCACCCAGAAACTGGTTATCCCAAAGTAAGCGAAGAACTCCAGCCCAGCCAGCAGAGGAACGTTGATTTTGCAACTTCTTTTCATAACATCCCTCCAAATTTTCCAAAAAAACGCCAAACGGCGTTTTTATTATATCTTATGGTTTGATACGATGCAACATCCGTGGGAATGGGATGGCTTCGCGGATATGTTTGGTCCCTGCCGCAAAGGTCACCATGCGCTCAATTCCGATTCCAAATCCACAGTGAGGAACGGAACCATACTTACGGAGATCAAGATAGAACTCGTACTCGGACTTGTCCATTCCAAGCTCATCCATCTTGGCAACAAGAGCATCGTAGTCCGTTTCCCGTTCTGATCCTCCGATGATTTCTCCGTAACCTTCTGGAGCAAGCAAGTCTGCACAAAGCACGCGCTCTGGATTTCCAGGAACTGGCTTCATGTAGAAGGCCTTGATAGCTGCTGGATAGTTGACGATAAAGGTTGGCACACCAAAATAGTTAGAAATCCATGTTTCGTGTGGTGAACCAAAGTCAATTCCTGCTTCTACGTGGTCATACTCAGCATCTGCATCATTTTCATGATCTTGAAGAAGGGCAATGGCTTCATCGTAGGTGATGCGTTTAAAAGGCTCTGCAATGTAGCGTTTCAAGAGCTCAGGATCCCGCTCTAAAGTTTCCAAGGCTTGAGGGGCACGGTCCAAAACTCCTTGGAGAAGGGCTTTGACATAGGCTTCTTGCAAATCAAGAGATTCATCGTGGCTCAAGAATGGGTATTCCGCATCCATCATCCAGAACTCGGTCAAATGACGGCGTGTTTTTGATTTTTCAGCACGGAATACTGGACCAAAGTCAAAGACACGGCCAAGAGCCATAGCCCCTGCTTCTAGGTAAAGCTGACCTGATTGACTCAAGTAAGCTGGCGTTCCGAAGTAATCTGTTTCAAAGAGTTCTGTTGAATCTTCTGCTGCGTTTCCTGAAAGAATTGGGCTATCAAACTTCATGAAACCGTTCTTGTCAAAGAATTCATAAGTTGCATAGATGATTGCATTACGGATTTGCATGACAGCCACTTGCTTACGAGAACGGAGCCACAAGTGACGGTTGTCCATCAAGAAGTCTGTTCCGTGTTCTTTTGGAGTGATTGGGTAGTCTTGAGATTCACCGATCACTTCGATGTCTGTAATATCCAACTCATAACCAAACTTAGAACGTTCGTCTTCTTTGACAACCCCTGTCACATAAACAGAAGTTTCTTGGCTTAGGCGTTTAATCGTATCAAACTTCTCTAGCCCAACTTCTTCACCGAACTTTTCAATAAAGTTTGGTTTGAAGGCAACTCCTTGGAAAAAGGCTGTTCCATCACGCAATTGCAAGAAGGCAATTTTCCCTTTTCCAGATTTATTAGCAACCCAGGCTCCGATGGTCACTTCTTGACCAACATAGTCTTTTACATCAATAATCGTTACACGTTTTGTCATTATTTTTCCTTTTCTTTTTTATTCTTTATGGCAAACCACTTCTATATTGTTCCCATATGGGTCAATCATAAAAGCAGCGTAATAAGGCTGATGATATTGAGGTCGAATACCTGGACGACCGTTATCTTGACCACCAGCTAAAAGACCAGCTTCGTAAAAAGCATATACCTGCTCCCGCGTCTCTGCATTAAAAGCAAAGTGAGTCGGATCAGACTTTCCTTGACTCAGCCAAAAATCACCAGCTGGAGCAGTTCGAGGCTCCGCAAAACTAACTGCCTGAGGAGTATCAAATGCTATTTTATATCCTAATGGAGCCAAAGTTTTCTGATAAAAAACTTTACTAGTTTCTAAATTACTAACTTGAATTCCGAAATGATCAATCATTATCACTACCCATAAATGCTTTCAAGCGTTTAACTGCTTCTTTAAGCGTGTCTAAGTCCGTCGCATAGCTGAGACGGACATTTTCGGGTGCTCCGAATCCTGCTCCGGTCACGAGGGCAACCCCTACTTCTTCCAAAATAGCAGTGGTAAAGGCCGTTACATCAGTATAACCCTTCATTTCCATAGCCTTTTTGACATTTGGGAAAAGATAGAAAGCTCCTTGCGGTTTGACCACTTCAAAGCCGGGAACTTGAGCCAACAGCGGATAGATGGTATTGAGCCGTTCTTCAAAGGCTTGCCGCATGGTTTCTACTGTATCTTGCTCACCTGCTAAGGCATCAATCGCTGCGTATTGAGCAACAGTAGACGGATTTGAGGTCGTTTGACCTGCAATCTTAGTCATAGCTGCAATGATCTCTGCTTCTCCAACGGCATAGCCAATCCGCCAACCCGTCATGGCATAAGTTTTGGAAACCCCATTGATCACAACTGTTTGCTTACGAATGGCATCTGATAGGCTGGAAATCGGTGTAAATTCGTGACCATTATAGACCAAACGCCCATAAATATCATCCGCTAGAATAAGAATATCGTGCTCGACTGCCCAATTTCCAATAGCTAATAACTCTTCTGCGCTATAAATCATGCCCGTTGGATTGGATGGCGAATTCAGTACCAAAACCTTGGTTTTGTCTGTGCGAGCCGCTTCCAACTGCTCTACAGTCACCTTAAAGTGATTATCTTCCTTAGCAGGAACGAAGACTGGCACACCCTCTGCCATCTTGACCTGGTCTCCATAGCTGACCCAGTAAGGGGTTGGGATGATCACTTCATCACCTGGATTGACCATGGCCATAAAGAAGGTATAGAGTGAATATTTAGCTCCCGCAGCGACTGTCACTTGATTTGGCGCTACAGAATAGCCGTAAAAGCGCTCAAAGTAGCTATTGACCGCCGCCTTAAGCTCTGGCAGACCTGAGGTTACTGTATAAAAGGAAGCTCGTCCATCCTGGATAGCTGCAACAGCTGCTTCCTGAATATTTTTCGGAGTGACAAAGTCGGGTTCTCCAAGGGTCAAGGAAAGGATGTCCCGTCCCTGATTTTTAAGTTCTTTTGCTCGCGCTCCTGCCGCTAAAGTGACACTCTCTTCCATATTTAAGACACGTTTCGATAGTTTCATAACCCCTCCTTAGAAATCAATGTTCCTGTCTCAAAGTCTATAACATAATAAACCAAGTCTGACTTTACTTCCCAAATCGGCTTGTCGTTCAGACGTCCAAATGTTATTTTATCAATCTTTTCTGCACCCTTATCTCGCGCTACTCTCTCAGCTTGCTCCTGACTGATTCCGTCCTTTAGACGATAAACGTAAAGCAATTTGTCTGATTCCTTTTTTAAAACAGCTATTGACTCCCCTTGCTTCGTCTCTCCAAGCAAACTAGAATAGCTCTCCAAGCCATTATAAAAACTAAATTCATTGACCTCAACAACACCTACCATTTGCTGTGCCAACTGAGTCAATTCCATCTTTGCTTTTTGATATGGTTTCGATATTGTATCCAGCATCAATAGCCCAGCAAACAAGAGCAGATTCAAGAGAATAACTCCTCCAATTAAAAACTGGTTCATCGGAGAACAGAAATTCGCCATTCTTCTTTTTTTCACTCGTCTATTTTACCATCTATCCCTTTTGATTACAAGTCCAGGCAAGGTTAGGCTACTATTTTTTCAAACACCTATCATTTTTATTGCTATGATGAACTATTATTGATAAAATAAACCTATGAAAAAGATTCAAAAACAATTAAATGACCATCGTCTCGACTTAAAAACAGCTATTGTCCTCAACAAAGCAATTCGTTCTTTTCGCCCCTACGAAGCCATTGCTCCCAAGCAGTTTGGCCTCACTCTAAGTCAATTTTCCGTTCTCGAAACCCTCTATACTAAAGGAGAAATGAGGGTTCAAGATTTAATCAATACTATGCTCTCAACTTCCGGTAATATGACGGTTATTCTAAGAAACATGGAAAGTTCTGGATGGATTCAGCGAACAATTTCTCCCCAAGATCGTCGCTCTTTTCTCCTGTCGCTTACCGATGAAGGAACAAAGAAAATCGAAGCTATTCTCCCTCATCACATCCACATCATTTCGGAAACTTTAAGCATTCTAAGCAAAGAAGATAAACAAGAACTCATTCGCATTCTCAAGCAATTTAAAAACTTGTAACACCGTTTGATTCCACTCAATCCCAATTTCCTAATTCATTAACTGACAAGCTTGACAAAAACCAATTCCTTGTCTGTTGACAAATCATCTACATAAGAGAAGCCTGCAAATGTCAGGCTTTTTATTTGCTCTAACTCTAAAACTCCTTCTGCCATCAAAGCTGTCAAAAAAGCACCTCTTGCTTTCTTAGAAATGGTTGAATGCACTTTTAACTGCCCATCTTTTTTTTCCATAAACTTGAAGCTTATCATGCGTTCCCGAACCTCTTTAGAAAAAACAGTTTCAAACTCGCTAGACAACAGTGATAAAATCAGTTCTTCATCTGCTAGAGATTGATTATAAGCATCTCTCCAAAAACTCTTAAGCGACTGGTCGCCAATCGTTACTCTCATTTGAAAATCTAATCGATGTGGAGCGATTGGTAAAAAAGCAGGAATCACACCATAGAGAGCTGAAGTTATCAAAACATGTTTCTCCAAGTATTCACGTTCTTCCGTTTTTAACATGTCCCGTTTTATATGACGATACATCAGCCCATCAAATAGATAGAGTGCTGGAAAATGTGGTGCTTCATTTGCTCTCAATGCTTGAATACGTTTCAACTCTTCGGAAGCCCGTTCAGATGAAAGTTTATATAAGTTTATTAAGTCCTTGACACTGTAACCAGCCAAAGTACTCAATACCCTCTGACCAAGTGGATTTAAAGGAGAAAAAGCTACATTCTCTTGATTTAGATTTAGTTCTTTTGCTGTTGGAATTAAAATTTTCATACCTATATTGTAGCATAAATTTAAAATTAGATCCTTTTCTGTTTCTTAGCTATTGCTTATTTGAATCTATCTTTAACTACTTTTTAGTTGACTTTTTATTTCGACAATGATATCATCTAGTTATCAAAACTAGGTGGTAAGGTGCCATTATGAATACTTTCATTTCATACCCCAAATGGGAACAACTTCCCAACATCGATCTATATTTAGATCAAGTATTACTTTATGTTAATCAAGTTTGTTCCCCTTATCTATCTCCAAATGATAAAGGTTTAACAGCATCCATGGTCAACAACTATGTCAAACATGGTTATGTCCCAAAACCAAATAAAAAAAAATACCAGCGCCAACAGATTGCAAGGTTAATTGCTATTACGACCCTAAAAACGGTATTCTCTATTCAAGAAATCGCAAATACCTTAAATAGTCTTCGAGATCAAAAAGAATCCGCCCTGCTTTATGATGATTTTGTTGCCTTTATGAATGAAGAAACTATGACTATTTCTCCTATCATTATTAGCAGTTGCCAAACCGTCAAACTCTACCATCAGACCCTTAACCTAATATCCATACAGGAGGAACAAGATGAATCTTAGTTATAAACTCAGTAACCGTTTAAGCTTTGGAGAAGAAGTGGCTAATAGTGTGACACACGCTGTTGGGGCTTTACTTATGCTATTCTTATTACCTGTTTCAGCTATTTATAGTTTTGAAGCAAGAGGACTACTTTCTGCCTTTGGGGTATCGATTTTTATCATCAGTCTCTTTCTCATGTTTTTATCTTCTACCATCTATCACTCTATGAGTTATGGATCTACACACAAATATATCTTAAGAATCATTGATCACTCCATGATCTATATTGCTATAGCAGGTAGCTACACCCCTGTTGTCTTAACTTTGATGAACAACTGGCTGGGTTACCTTATCATTTCTATCCAATGGGGAACCACTCTATTTGGTATTTTGTATAAAATCTTTGCTAAACGGGTTAATGAAAAATTCAGCTTGGGGCTCTACCTCATTATGGGCTGGCTAGTGATTTTTATCATTCCACAAATTATCGGGCAAACAGGACCAATTTTTTGGGGACTAATGCTAACTGGTGGTCTTTGCTATACTGTTGGAGCTGGTTTCTATGCAAAAAAAAGACCGTATTTCCATATGATCTGGCACCTTTTTATCCTAGCTGCTTCTGCCTTACAATATATTGCTATCGTTTACTATATGGGATAAATTA
>NZ_KQ969160.1:57222-87327 GCF_001578805.1 Streptococcus sp. DD10
TATGAGTTTTTTTGTTGCACTATATTTTACAATTTATCTTATGGAAAAATGAAAAGTTGAGACAGAGGTGACACTATCTAACCGAGAGATAAAATAACTTTTAAGGACGATGGTTTAAACAATCACCAAAAACATCACGATAAAGCATGGCATCTCTTAACGACTCCGCATCTCCTCCTAGTGTCGTAACCAGCTCATAACTAAATGCTAGAGCTGTCGCAGGGCCACGACTAGTGATGAGTTTTCTATCTTTCACAACCGTCTCTTTTTGATAAATACCGTCACTAATTTGCTCCTTAACACTATCATAACAGGTAAAGGACTTGCCTTTTAAAATACCTGCCTGATCTAAAACGATTGGAGCTGCGCAGATAGCAGCGATATACTTTTCTTCTAACTCAAATTGTTTCAAAGTTTCAATAACTCGAGGATTATCCCTTAAATTGGTCGCCCCTGGCATCCCTCCAGGCAAAACTAACATATCATAATCATGAAGACCAACTTCAAATAACCGATCAACTTGAATACAAATACCATGAGAGCCTGTCACCTCATTTTCAAAACCAATCATATCACAAGAAATAGATGCGCGGCGAAGAACATCCACCACTGTGAGAGCTTCTATCTCCTCGAAACCTGTCGCTAACAAAAGGGCTACTTTTTTCATACTAACCTCCTAAATACTCTTTCTTAAAATAATTTTTTCCGTTTTTGCGGTTGAGGATTTTCTCTCTCTTCCTTAAGTGAATTCTGATAACTCATTGATAAAATCAATCCCACAGCAATCAAATTCGTCACGATAGAGGAACCTCCTTGTGAAATAAAAGGTAAAGGAATCCCTGTTAAAGGTAAAATCCCAGTGACTGCACCAATATTCTCAAAAATATGAAACACTAGCATCATGATAATTCCAGTTGAAATATAGGTATAAAAGGAATCTTTGGATAGAACTGTGACCACTACTATACGATAAAGTAATAGAAGATACAAAAAGATAAGAAAAATTGCCCCTATAAAACCAAAATTCTCTGCTATCACTGTAAAAATCATATCACTCTCTCGAACAGGAATCAAGAGATTCGATTGATTAAAACCTTGTCCCAATAAGCCACCACTGCCAACAGCTATCTGCCCTTGAGCTTGTTGATAAGCTGTTGTTTGTGCATAATCAAAAGGGTTAAGCCAAGCTAAAATTCGATTGATTTGATAAGTAGGCATACCAAGACGATGCAAAAAACCACGACCATTTTCAAATGAAAAAATCAGTAAAAAACCTGTCAAAGCTCCTCCGGCCACTACCAGTATTGGTACAATGATTCTCCAAGAGATACCAGACAGAAAAAGAACTCCTGAAAAAATAGCCCAAAAGACAAGTGAAGTCCCAAAATCTTTTTGAAGAATCAGTAAAATCATAACGGGAAAGGTATGTAGCATAGCTCGACCAATCAATATAAAATCTTTCATTCCCCTCCTATTTTTTTCAAAATAGCTATCCGGTAGTAAAACGAGACAACGAGAAAGCATGAGAATGTAAACAATCTTCATAAACTCAGAAGGTTGGAACAAAGTTACTGAACCAATGGTTACCCAGTTTTTAGAACCAGTCGAAGCCACTAAACTAGGGCTATAAAAGAAGAGAGGCAAAACCATTAACGTCAAACCCAATAAATACAAATAAGGGGTAACTCTCCATAAGAAATTCCTACTAAACAACATAACAAGGAGACTTACAAATATTCCTAAAATAATCCATGCTAGTTGTTGTCCAATAATTGGGATAAAATTTTGGGGATAGTCGTGATTAACAGCAATATAAATAGATACCATCCCAACTATTAATAATAAAAATACAGGTAAAATTACACTATAATCCACGCGATTATCCATGATCCGTCGTAGATTGTTCATATATCCTCCTTCACAAGTGATAGCATAGCGAATCACTCCGTCCTCACCAAATAAGGAAAAAACTAACTAAACTGACTGCTAGCCAAGCAAGAAAACCTGTTAAAAGTGGTGCTAGACCAGTTCTATAAAATTGCTCAAAGGAAACTTTCGTTCCAATAGCAAATAAAGCCATCGCCATCAGCCATTGAGAAAATAGTTTTGCATATGGAATCATTTCTTTTGGAAAGATACCTAGGCTAGAAAGCAAAGAGGCCAAAGAAAACCAAAGAATAAACCATGGGACAATCTTCGTAATCCGAAGCTGTGTCTTTACTCCTTTCTCCTTTTGAAAGCGATAGAATACAAAAAGTAAGCAAGCTGGCACAATCATTAAAGCACGAGATAATTTGACAATCGTTGCCATGTCGCCTGCTTTTTGGCTAAAACTATACCCCGCTGCGACAACTGAAGAAGTATCATTGATAGCTGTCCCAGCCCAAGTGCCAAAAACGAGATCAGGCATTTGAAAAAGATGACCTAAAAATGGAAAAAGGAGTAAAGCTACTATATTAAAAAAGAAAATTGTTGAGATAGACAAGGCTACTTCTTCTTCTTTTGCCTCTAGAATTGGACTAGCTGCTGCAATAGCAGAACCACCGCAAATCGCAGTTCCAAACCCAATCAAGAGTGCAATATTTTTCTTTACCCCTAATTTTCTACCAAAAAATAAGCTGTCACAAAGGCGATAAAAATTGTAAAGAGAGAAAGTTTTAATGAAGACAAGCCAATTGCTGATACTTGAGAAAATGATAAGGTAAATCCTAAAAATAGAATACTATACTGCAATCCATTCTTTCCCACCTGATTCAGGCCAGTTGATAGCCATTCTGGTATCCTTATAAAGCGTCTCACAGCAATCCCTAAAAGCAATGCAAAAATACTAAATCCTAAAAAAGGAAAAAGCTCTCCCAGAAAAATTGCCACTCCTGCTCCAAAAAAAGAAAGTAAAATTCCCCCAAACTTTCCATTCATCCATTTCACCTCTCTAAAAATTTCTTTACAGATAATAAAATACCTTCAAAACCGTCTTTCTTAACCTCTGCCTGTTTGGCTAGTTGTTCTTTGATTTGTCGGCCATATTTTTTATTGAAAACTCGCTTATCTAAGATAATTACAGCCGAAAATTGGTCTGTTCTTCTTTGAATGCGTCCCATAGCTTGACGTAACTTCATAATCATCATCGGTAGGCTATAATCATAGAAAGAATTTTTCCCTTCCTTAATAAACCGATCTGTTATTTTTTTTAAAAAAGGATCCTTAGGATTATCAAATGGAAGACGTGTGATAACCTCGATAAAACGGTCCGATTGTAAAAAATCAACCCCTTCCCAAAAGGATCCCATTCCTAGTAAAATCTGACTTTCTCCTCGTTCGAAACGTTTCTTTAGATTGCTCGCATCACCATTTTTCCCTTGAGCTAAATGTGACAGTGTTAATCTATCAGATACTTCATACAACAAGTCTTTGGCTGTAAAAAGAACCAGAATAGGATAATTTAAAGATTTTAACCTTTCCAATCTATCAATGATATGAGTCGCATAATCTTCCAGACTCAATTGGGTTATACTTGGAAAATCTTTATCCACATAAATCTGTTGATTATTTCTCTGTTCTTCTTCTAACCGATAATATACTGCCTGTTCAAAACCTAACAGATCTGCAATCGATACACGAGAACTAATATCTAAAGTCGCAGAGAGAAACAAGACTTGGCTATCTTTCGGCAAGAAACTAGTAAACGGGAGGATATCAACCCTAGAAGCATGAAACCAAATCGTACGATGGTGATCAAATCGTTCTTCTTCCAACCACCAATTCGAAAATTTAGATGACAAGGCATCTTTTAATTCCATAAGACAAGGAAGGGATAATTCCAGTACATCCTGACGCATCCGCTCAATGCTCACCTGATTTAACCCTTTTTCTCCCACCAGTTGATAATCTTCTAACATCGAATTGATTTCAAACTGAATACTCTCTAGTAAGCGACGATTAAGAATGGTGGAACTTTGCTGATATTCCTGATGAATTTCCTGTAACAATTTATTCAGATTCAGTCTCTTGCGACTGAACGATTCGAGAGCAGATATGAGTTTTTGAGCTTCATCTACAATCAATAATCGATCTGCAATCAATGTTTTATCATCCTCTAAACGTGTCAGAAGATAAGCATGATTCGTTACAATTACGCGTGCAGAATTGGCCTTTTCTTGACCAATTCTCCAAAAGTCCTCGGCATAAAATAGAGACTTTTTGCTCAATTCTCCGTCATGCTGAATATAAGGTAGAAAAGCTTCATAACGCTGTAGTTGACCTATTTCTGATAAATCACCTGTTTCCGTTTCAGTTAACCAAACCAAAAGAAGCAATTTAAAACGATTTAAAAGACGATTTTCATCCATACCTTGTAACAAAGAATAAAATTTTTCTAGCTTAATGTAGTTACGCGGCCCCTTAAGACTGTGAAAAGTTGTATGAAAAGTTTCTTGTATGTTTCGTCCCTCTTGATGAAGCAATTGATCTTGTAAAATTTTGGTTGGAACTGAGATAAGAATTTTTTTATCTGAGTGAACTAAAGCTGATAAGAGGTAAGCATACGTTTTTCCAAGACCAGTTTGTGCCTGTAAAAAAGATATTTGATGTTCTTTTAATGCTTTTTCTACAAAATCTGCAAAAACTGCTTGCTGATCTCGAACTTTCAATCCTAACAAGGCCATGTTTTTATCAAAATTCTTTGATAAATGGAAAGCTTTTGATGACTCTTTAGTTTTTTTGATAAAGATTCCCTGTGTTTCTATCAAGTCTTTAGATGAAAATTGTGACATATCGATAAAAACTTCTTCTATCGCAAGTCGTGTCTCATAAAGTAAATGATCTGAAAGTTCCAAAATTGATTCAACCAAAGGAGCAGGCAACCCTCTAATTTTATCTTGAATTTTTAAAAAAAGCTGTGCCGTAGCTTGAGCATCTGATAAAGCTGTATGGGCCCGACTAAGATCAAGACCTAGATTTTCAGATAAAACAGAGAGATTAAATCTTTCTAAGTTTGGATAGAAAACTTGTGCTAACTCTACAGTATCTACACGTGGACTCAAAAGTTCAAACCCTTCCCAAAAAAGAGCTTCTGCCAATAAATCTGCATCAAATTTCACATTATGTGCAACAAATATACAGTCTGAAATGAGATGATAAATATCACGAGCTACCTGAGAAAATTCAGGAGCTTCTGCCAATCGTTCATCCGTCAAGCCTGTCAACTCTTTAATATGACTACTTAGCGGTTCATGAGGATTGACATCCGTTTCATAAGTAGTTTTTATCTCTCCTTTCTCGATAATCACAATTCCTACCTGTATAATTTTTGCATTGCTTCCAGGGCTGGTAGCCTCTAAATCCACTACCGCATATCGATTGTTATTCTGTGTCATAATATGAAAATTATACCATAGACCCCTTACTTTTGCACAGATAAGAAAGAAAAAGAAGAATTTCCTTTTCTCAAAAAAATTCTTCTTTTTCAAGCAAAACGATGCATTTTCAAATATTTTTTGCTATGCTAGTATAAAAAGAGGTTAGTAACATGAACATTCATAAAATTATCAACCCTGTTGCCTATGAAAATACCTATATTATTGAAAACGACAACTACCTGCTGGTTATTGATCCAGGCAGTGATTTCAATACAATTCAAAATAAGTTAATCACCTTAGCAAAACCTATTTCTGCTATTCTGTTGACCCATACACATTATGACCATATCATGAGTCTCGAGGCTGTTCGTCGTCATTTCGGTCACCCCCCAGTATATGTATCAGAACCCGAAGCAAGTTGGCTCTACACCCCTGTAGATAATCTCTCTGGTTTACCACGACACGATGATATGGAAGATATTATTGCTCATCCTGCTGAAGAGATTTTTTATCTAAAGCAAGACTATCATATAGACGGTTTCCACTTCCAAGTGCTTCCAACACCCGGACATTCCATTGGTGGAGTTTCATTCGTCTTTCCGGATGCAGATATGGTCCTCACTGGTGATGCACTCTTTCGAGAGACAATTGGACGCACGGACCTTCCAACTGGCAACATGGAACAATTACTTCATAGTATCAAAACACAACTACTTACACTACCTAAGCACTATACTGCTTACCCTGGACACGGTCCCGAAACTACTATTTCTCACGAAAAAAACTTCAACCCATTTTTATAGTCTCTTCTTTTTCTATCGCTCTCCAACTACCTTACCTCGCATAAGTATAAACTATGTCTCACTGTTTCCATTAAATAAAGCAAAGGTCGTCATCAACTGAACTAGTAAAATACAAAACGAGCACGGAATTTTCTCCATGCTCGCTTTTTTTGAATCTTTATTATTTAACGAAGTCCAAAAGTGCCAAGAAGCTTTCTGCTTCAAGTGATGCACCACCTACAAGAGCTCCATCAACGTCTGGACAAGCCATGTATTCAGCAACGTTTTCAGGTTTAACTGATCCACCGTATTGAACACGTACTTTGTCAGCAACTTCTTGACCAAAGTCAGCAGCGACAACGTCACGCACCACTTTACACATTTTTTGTGCGTCGTCTTGTGAAGCTGATTTACCAGTACCGATCGCCCAGATTGGCTCGTAGGCAATAACAGATGCAGCTACTTGTTCTGTAGTCAAACCTGCCAAAGCAGCAGATACTTGAGCACCTACGAATTCAGCCGCTTTACCAGCTTCGTAAGTTTCAAGGCTTTCACCACAACAGATGATTGGAAGTAAACCATTTGCAAAGATTGCTTTTGCTTTTTTGTTGATGTCTTCGTCAGTTTCATGGAAGTAATCACGACGTTCTGAGTGACCAATAACAACGTAGTTAACACCCATTTCTGACAATACTTTTGGAGAAGTTTCACCAGTGAAGGCACCTTCATTCTCAAAATAGCAGTTTTGAGCTGCAACTTTCAATTCTGAATCTTTTGCAAACCAAAGCAAAGCATTCAAATCAACTGCAGGAGCAGCAATTGCTGCTTCAACAAGGTCTGAAGATGGCAATTTACCTACTAAAGCTTCCACAAAAGCTTGAGCCTCTTGCGGATTTTTATTCATTTTCCAGTTACCAGCGATAAACGGTTTACGTGACATTTCACATACCTCTTTTTTCTATATTTTCAGTCTCTATTTTACCATAATTCAGACGGTAAAGAAAGTGTAAAAGAAATTTTTATGAAAATAATAAAGTGGATAGGGATTCCCTTTCCTTCGCACAAAAAGTGAATTTCCCATTTTAAGCCTTTTTTGGTATAATATTAACAGAACTTCCAGAAAGAGAGTAACAAGGACATGTCATTTGACGGCTTTTTTTTACACCATATGGTAGATGAACTACAGCATGAATTACTTAATGGTCGTATCCAAAAAATCAACCAACCTTTTGATCAAGAACTCGTTTTACAAATTCGAAGTAATCGTAAAAATCAGAAATTGCTTATCTCATCTCATCCAGTATTTGGTCGAATCCAACTGACCCAAACGAACTTTGAAAATCCAGCCTTTCCAAACACTTTTATCATGGTATTGCGTAAGTACCTGCAAGGTGCCATTATCGAATCTATCCAACAGATAGAAAATGATCGAATCCTTGAAATCTCAGTTTCAAATAAAGATGAGATTGGAGATACTGTTGCAGTGACTCTTGTAATTGAAATTATGGGGAAACACAGTAACATTATCCTGCTAGATAAAACGACAAATAAAATTATTGAAGCAATTAAGCATGTCGGCTTCTCACAAAATAGTTATCGGACTATTTTACCAGGTTCTAACTACTTGCTACCACCACAAACACAAGCAGTCAATCCCTTTAATATTTCAGATGAACCCCTATTCGAAATCTTGCAAACTGAAGAGTTGCAAGCAAAGAATCTACAAAAACTTTTTATGGGATTGGGACGGGACACTGCAATGGAACTAGCTAACCATCTAGTAAATGATCGATTAAAAAATTTTCGTTCTTTTTTTGCAGAAAGTCTCTCTCCTTGCTTAACTGAGAAATCTTTTTCAGCTATTACTTTTTCAGATTCCCAAGAACAAGAATTTTCCAGCCTATCCGATTTACTTGATTACTACTATGTTGAAAAAGCAGAGCGAGACCGTGTACAGCAACAAGCATCTGAACTCATCCGTCGCGTCGATAGCGAACTAGAAAAAAATCGGAAGAAACTGCAAAAACAAGAAGACGAGCTACTTGCAACAGAGAATGCTGAAGAATTCCGACAAAAGGGAGAATTACTAACTACCTTTCTACATCAGGTTCCAAATGACCAAAATCAGGTTGTGCTAGATAATTATTATACAAATGACAAAATTACAATTTCCCTTGATAAAGCACTAACTCCAAACCAAAATGCCCAGCGTTACTTTAAACGCTATCAAAAACTAAAGGAGGCTGTTAAACATTTGACTAGTTTAATTGCCGAGACCAAGGAAACCATTCTCTACTTAGATAGTGTAGAGACTGCTTTGTCTCAAGCAAGTCTAGCTGAGATTGCTGAAATTAGAGAAGAGTTAATTCAGACTGGATTTATCAAAAGACGCCATCGCGAAAAAATTCAAAAACGACAAAAACCTGAAAAATATATGGCAACTGATGGAAAAACCCTCATTTTAGTTGGACGAAATAATCTCCAAAACGAAGAACTCACCTTCAAGATTGCTAAGAAAGATGAATTATGGTTCCATGCTAAAGATATCCCTGGAAGTCATGTCGTGATTATCGGAAACCTAAATCCGAGCGATGAAGTCAAGACGGATGCTGCTGAACTTGCTGCCTTTTTCTCTAAAGCCAGATTGTCTAACCTTGTTCAAGTTGATATGATTGAAACCCGTAGGCTCAATAAACCGACAGGTGGAAAACCCGGATTTGTTACTTACACGGGACAAAAAACACTTCGTGTTACACCAGATGTTGAAAAAATAAAATCCATGAAAATAGAAAAATAAGAGAGTGGGACAGAAATCGGTAATTCGTTAGAATTCGATTTCGTCGTCCCACCTCCGCACAGTTGAGTAGGGCTGTAAAAGCTGATGAAATCAGCGTGGTAGAGCCCACTCAACCACTGCGTCTTGCTCGACAATCCAAAAACAATTGAGAGGCTAGGACTTTTGTCCCAGCCTCATTTTTACTACAACTTTTCCTGGAGGGTGAATAACTCCCAGTTCTCGATATCTTCTAGTTCATAGTTAGTCACTACCATTCCTTGATAGTTCATCCCATAGTTACGACAAAATCGTTTAAAACTATAATCTAAGCCCGGCAGTTCATCACTCGGCTGTGATCCTTGCACCAATAAATAAATTTTCTTTTTCCTTAATTCCTTCGGCGGATAAGGAACATCTGCAATGCGATCCATAAATGTTTTCAGAAGTCCAGAAAAAGTCCACCAATAGATTGGACTAGTAAAGACTACTTGATCTGCTTGTGCAAATAATTCGTATACCTTAAAAAATTCATCTTGTTCCCCAATTTGACTGTATTGATGAATCTGATAATCTACCAAGTGCAAGACTTGATAGTCTTGCTTTTCTAGGAATTTTGAAGCTAGCTTCATGCTATTTCCATCCTTATTTGGGCTGGCATTTATTAAAAGCAATTTCCCACCTCCTATTCTGCTTTAGTGATATCCTGACGAACTTCATTAACGTTAAACTTAGCAAAAAGATATTGTCTATCTTGCACAGGAAATCGCTGATCTAGTTGGTCAATTGCTCCCACTTCAACAATACCTTCCTTGATCACAAAATCCATAACATGCCCCCCAAAACTATGATCGTCAGATATAAAGTGTAAGTGGTAACCTGCTACACTAACCCCATGAAAAATCTCTGGCGTCCAAAACCCAACAATCGTTCCTGTAATATTTTCACGGAGATATTCAGGTTGATGTGTTGCCACGTCAGCAAATTTTGTTTCTGATGTCGATTTTGGAATCATGCGTACATGCATATTTGCAAAATCACCATGAATTTTGATAGAACGAAACAAATTTTCTCCATCGTAATAAGACTCAATCCGTTCCTCTAACTCCTTATCAGTCATTTCAAACCGTTGTCGAAAAATGACCTCCGCTTGATGGGGAACTACTGCAGCATAAGGAACTTTGGCATCCGCTGCAACTTCCACAACCTCAGGAACATCTCCAGCCCCCTTAGCCTGGTAGGCTTTACCATCTAACACTATCAACTCCCCATCGATTGAATCCAGAGTCCCAATTCCCAAATCTCCATGCTCTAAAAGTTCACCGATAGTAAAAGAACCACCATATAGGCCCGCCATAAGAGCACCTAATGTATTATATTGAAACAACTTAACAGGTTCCATTTTTTTATAGCCTTTCTTTTCTTTTGGGTAGCAAGTCTACTAGACTCCTCCACTTAACTTCTTAACTCAAACAAATTTAACAACGAATAACAGAATAGTATCAAGAAGAGAATACTGATTAGATAAATCGTCAACACGCACTTCTTGACAAATCCTACATACTATTTAGAAATTCCTGTATATGAATCGCATCAGGCACCATACTTAGATAATGCTCTGCTTGTACTTTCGCCTCCTCAAGTTGTCCATTTTCTCTGAGAAGGTAGATATAGTTTTCTAGAAATTCAGGATTATCCTTTAAATCTTCTAGCAACTCTTTATATAGACTGTTCGCTTTTTCTACTTGTTCTAGGGCATAATAACTGCGACCGATATTCCATTTTGTTAGGACATTGTCTAACTCAAGATTATCAAACTCCACAACTTCTGCAAATCGTTTTTGTTCTAAATAAAGATTGGTTAAGCGTAATGCGATTTCTTCTATATCTTCTGCCTGTTCAGCAGCTTCTAACAAATAATTTTCTGCCGCTTCTTCATCATGTAACTCGTAGGAAAACTGCGATGCTAACAATAAAAGATGGGTGTCAAAAGGGTTCTTAGCTATCCCTTTTTTGATCATTGCTAGTGCCTCTTCTAGCAAGTGCTCCTCATGAAGTGACTGAGCATATGGATACTCATATCCTTCAAAATCAGGAGAAATGGTGTCCAACTGTTTAAAATAAATATTCGCTCTCTGATACTCCTCTTGGTCATATAAAAGAGTTGCTAATTCATAAACTGTTTCATCATCAAATTCGAGTTCCACTGCTTTTTCTAGGAAATCAATAGCCACCTCAAATTTCCCTAGACTGGCATAAGCAACACCTATTCTCTGATAAGTTGAAATTCCTGTTACATCATAAATCTCTCTGTTATCTAGACTAGCATATTCTTTTATAGCTGTTTGAAAATTTCCCAGTTCAAAATCGATCTCGGCTAAACCAAAAATGATTAGAGAGTCATCTGACAATTGAGCCGCTTCTACTAATTTTTCTCTCGCAACATCAGCTAAGCCTTCCATCTGATAAAAATCTGCCTTCATTAGCAAGCTATTTAAATAGAAATCACTTTCTTGTGAAATACACTCCAAGTACCCAAAAGCTAGCTCCATATCGCCATCTTCGGCTGCAATACTAGCTAAACTAAGGTTAGCTTCTGGAAAAAGAGGCAAAAGTTGCTTGAAAATTTGCTTAGCCTGAGGGTAAAAACCTATTCCTTCTAAATATTGAGCCAACTCCCAAAGGACCAAATCATCATCTTCTTGCAAGGCACGATTTAGACTAGATTCAGCTTTTTCCAAATCCTGCTCCTCAAGGGCTAGCAACATTTGTTCACTATTTGTCACTTATCTCTCCTTCTTCAAAACTTTCTTCGTATAAACCACTAACTTTTTTATACCAATCAAAAATGGCTGCAATGATAACTTTTGCTGATGCATAAATTGGAATTCCTAAAAGAACTCCCCAAATCCCAAACATAGAGCCAGAGGTCAACAATACAAATAAGATCGTAATAGGATGAATGTTGAGCTGACTACCTAAGATAAGGGGAGAAACAAATCGGCCTTCGATCGTTTGCTCAACGATAAATACGAGAATAACCTTAATTAACATTACAGGTCCAGCAATCATTCCCAATACTAAAGCTGGTAGCATGGCTAGAAAACTTCCTAGATAAGGAACAAGGTTCAAAACACCAGCCGTCACCCCTAAAGTAATGGCATAACGTAGCCCAATCAATTTAAAGAACAAAATAAACATTAAAGCAACAATGATCGCAACCGTTACCTGACCACGAACATAATTCGCAAGTTGCATATTAACATCTGTCATCACTTGGCCGACTGATTTTCGAAACTTCGTTGGCAAAAATTGAGTCAAATAATCACGTAAATGCTTGCCATCTCGCAAAAGATAAAAGAGGATAAATGGCATGATAATGATTGCTACAATGATTTGTGAAGCAGCACTAATAAAGTTGGATGCCCAATTTACTAATCCACTAGAAAATTCGCTTAAAAAGGTTGTCAAATCAGTACTTAATTTATCCATCCATTGAGAAATATTTGGTCGATACTGCTCAAAAAGTTTATTAGCTAAAATCTGGTTGACCGATGTCTCTAGTTGGTTCATATAACGAGGTAAATGATCCACAAAGCTAGTCACTTGGTTCACAAGACTGGGAATTGCAACCGCTAGTCCCCAAACCAATAAAAAGGCAATCAATACAAAAACGATACTAATCGCAAGTAAGCGATTTATCTTATGTTTTTCTAAAATATCTACAATTGGATTTAACAAATAATAAAGTAGCCCAGCAAGAATGACAGGCAACATGATTGTCTGAATAAATCCAATAATCGGTGTAAAAATAAAACTAATTTTGCTAAGCAAAAAAATGTTTAGTCCTATTAATAAGGTAACTAATAAAACTGTAATTGCTTTATTATCTAAAAACCAATGAAAAAACCAACTACGGGAAAATTTTTTTTCTTTGATATCCATATTAACTCCTTCAAAGAATAGTGTCATTAACTCTCGCTTGGAAAATATTTCAAAACGAGCTCACTACCTATTTTATCATTTTTTTATAAAACCTTGTCTTTTAAAAGAAGATTTTAGGAAGACTTTTTTGTAACCATTTTCATCAGATTATGATATAATTTTTTTAACAGATGAAACAAGGAGGTCTCTATGACACAAAAAGTTTTTTTTGGTACATATACAAAGCGAGAATCCAAGGGGATTTATCAAGCTGATTTTGATTCTTCAACTGGAATATTGAGTAATCTTCAGCTTGCTAGTTCCATGTTGAATCCTACGTATCTTTCCTTCTCAGAGTCAGGTTTCCTATATTCTGTGGCTGCTAGAGAAAATAAAGGAGGTGTCGCTTCATATAGTCCCGACTTAACATTGCTAAATAGCTCCCTTGAAGAAGGAGCTCCACCTTGTTATGTTTCGGTAGACGACCAAAGAAGACTCGTTTTTGCGACCAATTACCACAAAGGGGAAGTCACTGTCTATAATATTCAAAATGATGGCAGTCTTAGTTTGGTCGATAAAGTAGTCCAAAAAGGTTCTGGTCCTCATGAAAATCAAGCATCCTCACATGTTCATTTTGCAGATTTAACCCCAGATCGTTTTCTTGTGACTTGTGATCTTGGCGCAGATAAAGTGACTACCTACGAGATTTCCACTGAAGGGAAGCTCAGCGTAATAGACGTCTACGAAACTATCCCTGGCGCAGGGCCACGGCATATCGTTTTCCACAATCACTTAAAAACTGCCTATTTGATCAATGAACTCAATTCTACTGTTGAAGTGCTTTTTTATGACGGAGCAGGTCAGTTTGAACATTTTCAAACCATCTCTACTGTTCCTGATGACTACACAGGTCAAAAATGGGCTTCTGCAATTCGCTTATCATCTGACGGACGCTTTTTATATACATCAGAGCGTGCTCACAACTCGATTGCGATTTTTGCAGTGTTAGCTGATGGAAGCTTGGAATTACTTGATATTGTTGCTAGCAAGGGGCTTGTTCCACGGGACTTTGCTATCTCTCCTGATGATAATTTCCTTATTGTTGCCCATCAAGAATCTGATCAAGTTACCGTTTTCAAACGCGATCAAAATAGTGGACTATTGAACTTACTCTCTCATGACTTTTACGTACCTGAAGGCGTATCAGTCCTATTCAAATAATATTTTTAAAAGGAGTTACCTATGAACCCAGTAGAATTATTTAACCAAGTTAAAGAATTAATTGCAAAAAAAGACTTCGAAGCAGCGAAAACTTTTGTTGAAACACACAAAGATGAACTTGGAGATTACCTCAAACAAGCCCAAGATTTGCTCGCTGGATCAAAAGGTATTGATGACGTTGTTGGTAAAATCAAGGGATTCTTCTAAATTCTCTAAATAATTGCTTTAACTAACTTTATCTTGCCTCATTTTTGAAAACGTACAATCATATCCACCCGTCAAACGGAGGGATTAAACTGGGACTATAATCCCTTACACTAGCCAGCGCCTAAAGACGCTGGCTTTCACATTATTCACGCTTCGGCGTTCTTGACTTACCATACTCCTCTTAAAAAGGCATTCGTTTTACTTCCACCATCCCTAAAAGAATCTTCATATTTTTCAACTCAAAATCCCTCTGCTATATCATGTATGACTCGTTGTTACATTTTCATACTCGTAAAGACATCATTCTCTCAATAATTCTTCTTTCACTTTGCACTAGAGTTTAACATTTTTATTGTAAGGTATTTGAAATTTTTTGATAAAACCGTCGTTAGCTGCATCCACATAGCAGATGTTTTCTTGTTTCGCTCTTCTATAAATACTGCTTCAAACCATAATTGATCTCAAATCTTACCAGGCGAGACGAACTACTAATCATAAAATAAAAAATTCCCAACTGATTGAGGATGCATTATCAGTTGAGAATTTTATTTTTTTGTCCCATTCGACAAGTGAAACAAATACTTTTCTAACTCATCATTTTCACCAGATGCTATATCACTTCTTCCTCCTTCATCGTGTCTAAGAGGGCCATAAATTCTTTTAATTCCTCTGTGAGATAGAGTTCTGGTGAGTAGGCATAGGCAACATGGAAATAGATTTTTTCTTGTGGGACGAAGGGAATGGCTACCAGATCCTTGTCGAGTTTAGAAAGAGCAGAAGCGGTTAAGATGGTGACACCTAAATTTTCTGCAACCATTTTTTTGATGAGGGGGAGGTTGTCGAGTTGGGTAGCAACCTTAGCTCTCCCACCGTTTCTCTTGTTCAGAGCATCAAAAGCGGTTAGGTGAATGTTGTGCTCGTCTAGTAGGATAAAGTCTTCGCTTAATAAATCTTGAAAGGCAACTTCCCTTTGCTGGGCGAGGGAGTGCTCTTTTGAGACCAGAAGGACTAATTCCCGCCGATAAAGGGGGACGGTAATGACCTGTTCCAGATTTAAAGGGCGTAAGCTCCCAAGTAAGCTGAAATCCAAGTCTCCCTCCAAGAGGCGTTTTCTCAGTTCTTGGGAACCGCCACAAATCAGGTGAAATTGACGAAGAAAGTTCAGGTTCTTTGGAGCAGAAGGGCAGTGCTCGAAAAATTCATTCATGATGATGGGAGGAAAACCGACTTCAATCTTGCCCAGGCGCGCGTGCTCCATGGCCTTTTCTAATTTGGATAAATCCTGCATGATTTGTCTGGCATGGCCCGCTAAAATGTGTCCAGTTTGGGTGAGGTGGTCAACGCGATTGGCTGTTGTTTTTTCAACTAAGGTAGTGCCAAATTTTTCTTCCAATCGCTTGATGGCATAGGTAATGGTTGGCTGACTGACATGAAAATGTTGGGCCACTTCGGTGAAGGATTTGCTTTCTGTTAGTTGCACGAAGTATTCTAAATCGCGGGTGTTCATGATCCTGCTCCTTGGTATAAGTGATTTTTATCTTGAATGATTGATGAAGCTTTCCTTTTTATGGGGGGCTTTTTCAGTTTATCTGGAGAAATTGATTTCCATCTAAGCTGACTAGCCAGTATCCCGATTCTCTGTGGATAAAGTCCAGCTTTTCCTTATATTCTACCAAAAAGGATTTTACTTATAAAGTTTTTTTATGATTTCTATGGGTGTTGACTATAATTTTTGGGAAGTTGTATAATACCCGACGTAAAGAAAAATACTATCGGAGGTGCCACCATGCGTGCACATGAAATTTTAAATAATCCATTCCTTAATAAAGGAACTGCTTTCACAATGGAAGAACGTAAAGAACTTGGCCTGATCGGTCTTCTTCCTCCATATGTTCAAACCATCGAAGAACAAGCTGAATAAGCTTACCAACATTTCTTGCGCAAACCATCAGACCTTGAAAAACGTCTTTTCTTGATGGAAATTTTCAATACAAACCGTACTCTTTTCTACTATCTCTTTAACCAACACATCGTTGAGTTCAACCCAATCGTCTATGATCCAGTGATTGCTGACACCATTGAACAATATTCTGAACTCTTTGTCGATCCACAATATGCGGCTTACCTTGATATTAACCATCCAGAAAATATCGAAGAAACCTTGAAAAATGCAGCTGGTGATCGTGATATCCGCTTGATCGTTGCAACTGATGCAGAAGGAATTTTGGGGATCGGTGACTGGGGTATCCAAGGGGTGGACATTTCTGTCGGTAAACTCATGGTCTACACAGCAGCAGCTGGTATTGACCCAGCTTGTGTTATGCCTCTTGTCATCGATGCGGGGACCAACCGTGAAGAACTCTTGAACAACCCAATGTATCTGGGGAACCGTCATGAACGGGTTCGTGGTGAAAAATACGATGCCTTTGTCAATCAATTTGTTCAAACGGCTGGAAATCTTTTCCCTAAACTCTACCTTCACTGGGAAGACTTCGGTCGTTCAAATGCGGCTGATATCTTGAACCGTTACAAGAAAGAAATCCCAACTTTCAACGATGATATTCAAGGAACTGGGATCGTTGTCTTGGGTGGTATCTTTGGAGCGATGGATATCACTGGTGAAAAATTGACAGACCAAGTTTACCTTTGCTATGGTGGTGGTTCTGCTGGTGCTGGTATCGCAGACCGTGTTCACGCTGAAATGGTTGCTGAAGGTCTTTCTCCAGAAGAAGCTTACAAACGTTTCTTCATGATTGATAAACAAGGTCTTTTGTTTGACGATATGGAAGATTTAACTCCAGCTCAAAAACCATTTGCTAAAAAACGCGCTGACTTTGAAGGAAAAGGAGACATGACCAGTCTTCTTGAAGTAATCAAAACTGTGAAACCAACCATCTTGGTCGGAACTTCCACAAACCCAGGTGCCTTCACAAAAGAAGTCGTCGAAGCAATGTGCCAAAATACAGAACGCCCAGTAATCTTCCCAATTTCAAACCCAACCAAGAAATTAGAAGCAACTGCCCAACAAGTCATCGAATGGTCAGACGGTAAAGCCTTTGTGGCGACCGGTGTCCCTTCAAGAACTATCAGCTACAAGGGTGTGGACTATGAAATCGGTCAAGCCAATAACGCGTTGATCTATCCAGGTCTAGGTCTTGGAATGTTGGCATCAGAAGCTAGTCTTTTGACAGACGAAATGATTGGGGCAGCTGCTCACTCCTTATCCGGTATCGTCAATCCAGGTCAACCAGGTGCTCCTGTCCTCCCTCCTTTCCAATATGTAGCTGACGTGTCTATCAAGGTTGCTGAAGCTGTTGCCAAGAAAGCTCAAGAACAAGGGTTGGCGCAAGCTAAGGAAACAGATATGGCAAAAGCTGTCCGTGACCTTAAATGGTATCCAACCTACTAAAAAGGAGCTGACTGAACAACCATGAAAAAATTGAATGAAATCAAAATTTCCGGTGTCAGTCTTCCTCTATATGCATTCATCGTCATCGTTCTTGCGGTGACGATTGCTATGGGGAAACTCCCACTCAATATGCTTGGAATCACCCTTTTATTGGTCGTGATGGGGCATCTTCTCTACTATATTGGTGAGAAACTTCCGATTATGAACTCTTACCTGGGCGGAGGCTCTGTCTTTACCCTGCTTGGGGCGACCCTGCTCGCTACTTTCCACGTCATTCCAAGTGACATCATAGTAGCAACTAAGGGCTTCTTAGGAGATTCTTTCGGCTTCTTGGACTTTTATATTGCCGCTCTCATCTGTGGCTCTATCCTTGGCATGAATCGAAATCTTTTGGTCAAGGCATCTGCCCGTTTTATCCCTGTCTCTCTTGTAGCCATGGTTGTAGGAGCTCTCTCAGTTGGTGCAGTAGGTGCTCTTCTTGGACAAGGGTTTGGGCATTCCATTCTCTATGTTTCCTTCCCTCAAATGGTCGGAGGCATGGGAGCTGGGATTTTACCCCTTTCCAAGATTTATGCAGCCAACCTTCATGCAAATCAAACAGCTATTTTCTCCCAGTTAGCGCCTGCTACAACCCTTGGGAATATCCTAGCTATTATCGGTGCAGTCATGATTGCAAAGGTATTTGCAAACAGCAAATATAATGGTCACGGCGTTCTCATCCCCGTCAATAAGGACGAATTAAAAAAAGAGAAACTGACCCTGGACCCAAGCGAAATTGGAGTGGGGATGATGTTTGCTTTCACCATTTTCTTGCTCGGTGTTATCTGTAATGCCTTTATTCCCAAAATTCACAGCTATGCTTTCATGATTATTATCGTATTCATCCTCAAGGCTCTCAATGCTGTGCCAAAGGCTCTTGAAAACTGTGTCGTCATGTTTAACCAAGTGATCATGACGAACTTGACTCATGCCGTTTTGGCTGGGATTGGTCTCTCTCTTATTGACCTTTCGACACTTGCTAAAGCCATGACTTGGGAATTCATCCTCCTTAGCTTGACTTCCGTAGTTGCGCTGGGCCTTGCTTCAGCCTTGATCGGAAAAATGGTTGGCCTCTATCCAGTTGAAACAGCGATTGGAGCCGGAATGATCAACAACTCCATGGGTGGAACAGGAAATATTGCGGTACTTTCAGCCTCTGATCGTATGGAAATGATTGACTTTGCCCAAATGGCCAATCGACTTAGCGGTGCTATTATCTTGATTTTAGGTGGCTTATTGGCTTCCATCTTGAACTAAGTCAATTTATTCAAAATAATAGATCAGCACCCACCAATTCAGTGTTTTCTTTCACTAATATGGTGGGTACTTTGTTCTTCAACTCTTTTACTCGAAAAACTCATACATGAAATCATGATTCACTAACTAGATCAAGCTAGAAAACTTATCTAATCTGCTCATTATAATTAACAGATAAGATATCATTTTCTGTTAAAATTCATAAAAAAAGTAGGACAAGGTACCTACTTTTTAATGCAACAAACTAGCTAGAATATAGAGCAAATAAAGATGGGCAGGGTAAAAAATATAGAAGAAGGATTTATCACCCCGGCCTTTTTCTCCATTATAGAAATAAATGGGAATAGCAGCAAAAATCATCATCCACTGGACACTAGCCGGATCTGTAATATACATCAGTAAAGAAATGATAGCCAAACTTCCTATCTTCCACAAAAACTTCTCACGGAAAATATAGAAAAACAAGCCTAGTAAAACCATAAGAAAACCACCCTCAGCTGTTAGGATATTTGGAATCAATAGGACTGTTAACGCTAGTCCTCTGGATAAAATAGGGGATAGATTGACCATTGTCAAAAAATTACCCAAGAATAAAATTGGTAAAACAAGAACAATCGGAAGGAAACATAATCCCAACGCCTTGAAAATCCCCTTTATAGATTTACTCTTCACACCTTCAACTAACAGATCCCATGCGCAAATATAAATCCCTGTCACAAAAAAGGTACTAAAAGCATTATTAGCTAATCCAATCTGTCCATTATCAAACAAACTTCCTATGATAAAATTAGCTATGACCATAAACCAGCTCATATAAAGCAGGCGACGCATATAGTGGGCACGATTGCGCGTATAGTAAAAGCTATCTGCTGCTAGAAAAAGAAAAATAGGGAACACCATTCGCCCCAACATATTCAACCAGATAGGAGCTCCCATCTCCAGAAACATCTCATGGATATGGTCCAAAAACATAAGAATAATAGCTAAAAATTTCAAATTGGTTGCTGTCGCAACTTTTTTTAATGCAGTCATGTTGTCTCCATTTCATTTTGTAATAGAGACTATTTTAGCAATTTTTCAGAAAGAAATCATGACGTTATCTTTCATTTTAGACAAAATGAATGACATTTTTGTAAGAATAAATTTCATAAATTTTAAAATTTTTTTACCAGTGCAAATAGCTTTCTCCCCCTATAGAATAACATAGTTCCTTCTATCTCATTAACCAATTCGGATTTTAAGGCTATTTCCCTAAATTTAGGTACTCAATAAAAAATTTTTCTTGAGTAGCATCTGTTATATTTTTCATATATTTAGGAATTTCCTTGCTAATTAGTGTAGGTAGAACGACATAGTTTTCTTGACTGAGTTTCTCAGCAATGGCAGAGTGAAGATAAGTTGCAGTAACCACGCGCTCATAGAGACTGACCTGTGGAAATTGACCAGCAAATCCTGCGATCATCCCTGCCAAGGTATCCCCCATGCCACCTGTTGCTTGATAGGGACCACCAACATCTAGCTGATAGCCCTCTTCTTGCCCACTTGTCCAAATGCGTGTGTGAGGCCCTTTTTCTACAATGACAGTCCCTTTAGGAAAGTTCTGTACTGCTCTTCGACTCTTGTCTTCAGTCTGGCTTACTAGCTCAAGCCCTGACAGCTTTTCCCATTCTTTTTGGTGAGGGGTAAAGACCAACTGAGCCTTTGGCAATTCAAACTGAGAGGCTGCAAAAAGACTGATAGCTCCTCCATCTAAGATCAAGACTTGCTGGCTAGAGACTTGCTCAAAAATCATGTGCAAGATCGCTTGGCTTTCTCTTGCTTCCTTTAAGCCCGGTCCTACGAGAATCACGCTGGCTTTTTGGAGTTGCTCACAAAGAAGTTCGTGATCCGCCAGATCAAAGCCCATAGCTTCAGGAAGATGGCTATGAAGGGCTGTCAGATTGTCACGATTTGTTGCGACAGTAACAAGACCCGCACCACTATAAACCGCTGCAAGGGCCGCCATCATAATCGCCCCCCCATAGGGATAGGTCCCACCAATTAAGAGTAAACGGCCATAATTCCATTTGTGAGTGTTTGGTGAACGAGAGATAATCACTTTTTTTAGTAAATGTTCCGAAATTTGTTTCATTTTTTATACCTTTCCATGACAAAAGGGAAAGTGAAAAAACTCCGTCCAATAAAAAAGAGTTTATTTTCCATCTCTTAAGGTTGATTCAGTCATCTTCGAAGTTAAAAAACGAAAAAAGATACCAGTCAACCACTTTGTCATGCAGTTACTACTACTTTTTTATCGAAAATTGGACACTTTTTACTCAGTTTCCCTTTTTATCTGCCTCTAAAATCCGAAAAAACTTGCACTATTTTCGCTGCGACTGCTGCAGATTGATTTTCTTGATACGGTACTTGCTCATCTCTATAAGCTTTCAATCCTGGAAAGTTACCTATTTGTACTGCATAAAGTGAAGCTTGCAACATCTCGATATCATTTTGGTCATTCCCAAAAGCGATAAAATCATGCCCACAAATCTCAACAATGGTCGTTGCCTTATGGGTGTCCGCTGGATTGACATAAAGACAGCGCTCATGGGCATGATAGGACAGATATAGACTCTGCAATTTCTCTAAATGATGAATAGTATCATCTAACAAATCCTCGTGATCACCCATATAAATCACTAACTTAATAGGGGATTTAAGATTCGTTAAGTCTAGTCTCTGTGCTTGATTAAGTGGATCAATTCCTGAAAAAAAGGGAATTTTTTCAAAAATCTGACCGCTATAATCAAAACAATTATCTACAATAAAAGGGAGGTTGTAGGTCAGGCACCAAGAAAGGAGAACTGTATAGGCCTGTTGTTCCAAATGCTTTTCTAAACGGCATTGCCCGTCTTCATAAACTAGACCTCCATTAAGGCCGATCACCAAATGATTTTTCAACTCCTCACCAAGCAAACCCAGACAATCTCGATAGGAACGTGCTGTTGCAAAAGCCACTTGATGTCCATATTTAGGAGCTGTCAAAAGCGCCTGCTTAATTTCCTTGTCTATGGTCGTATTATCAAAAGACAAAGTTCCATCCAAATCGAAAACGAATTGCATTTTTACACACTTTCATTATCCAAACTACGAAGAGCTGCTTCAAATGTCTGTTGCATTAACATGGTAATCGTCATAGGACCTACACCTCCTGGAACAGGTGTAATATGGCTCGCAAGTGGCGCTACTGAGTCGTAATCTACATCCCCACACAACTTGCCCTGCCCATCACGGTTCATACCGACATCAATGACAACAGCTCCTTCTTTTACAAATTCTGCTGTTACAAATTTAGCACGTCCAATCGCTACTACCAATATATCAGCCTTTTTTGCAATTTGAGGCAACTTATGAGTACGTGAATGAGTCAACGTTACCGTTGCATTTTTTGCGAGCAAAAGTTGAGCCATAGGTTTCCCCACAATATTCGACCTCCCAATGACCACTGCTCGTTTTCCTTCTAACTCAATCCCATATTCATGAAACATTTCCATAATCCCCGCTGGAGTCGAGGGAACCATCACAGGATGCCCACTCCAAAGACGCCCCATATTGAGTGGATGAAAACCATCAACATCTTTTTCTGGAGAAATTGCTAATAAAACAGCTTCCTCATCAATATGCTTTGGTAGAGGAAGTTGTACCAAAATTCCATGCCAAGTTGGGTCTTGATTAAAATCGGCGATCAAATCCAACAATTGCTGTTGACTTATCGTTTCAGGCAGACGCACTACCTGACTATGAAAGCCAGCTGCAAGAGCTGATCGTTCTTTATTACGGACGTAAACCTGACTAGCAGGATTTTCTCCTACTAAAATTACCACCAATCCAGGAGTTATCCCAGTTTTATTTTTCAATTTTTCTGTTTTTAAAGCTAATTCTCCCTGCAATTTAGCTGCAAGGGCTTTTCCATCTATTACTCTTGTCATTTCATTTCTCTCTATTTTTTTCTTCATTATATCAAAAATCTCCCCTCTCCTCCAACACTTGCTAATTAGAAAAAGATATAGCTAAAAACTATACCTTCTCTATAAAACTTTTCCAAGAAAATCTTTAGTTCTTTGTTCTTGACTAGCGTCAAAGATTTGTTCAGGAGTTCCTTCTTCAATAATCTGGCCATCTGCCATAAAAATCACACGATCAGCCACTTCACGAGCAAACCCCATCTCATGTGTCACGATAACCATCGTCATTCCTGACTTGGCTAACTCTTGCATTACCCCAAGAACCTCACCAACCATTTCAGGATCAAGAGCCGAGGTTGGCTCATCAAAAAGTAAAACATCTGGATCCATCGCAAGTCCACGGGCAATAGCAATCCGTTGTTGTTGCCCCCCCGATAGACTTTGTGGGTAAGCTTGAGCCTTATCAGGTAGCCCTACGATTTCAAGTAATTCTTGTGCTTTTTTCTCAGCAAGCTGACGGTTAACTCCTTTGGTCTTAATGGGAGATAGAGTAATATTATCTACTACTGACATATTAGGAAACAGATTAAACTGTTGAAAAACCATTCCCATTTTTTCTCGCATAGCAAACAGATCGTTTTTCTTATCCGTAATGTCCACACCTTCAAATACAACTCGACCACTTGTCGCTTCTTCCAAAAGATTCATGGAACGAAGAAGAGTTGATTTTCCACTACCTGATGGACCGATAATCACCACAACTTCACCTTGCTTGATTTCAAGATGAATGCCTTTTAAAACATCATTTTTCCCAAAAGATTTATATAAGTTCTCAATTTTTAATAAGGTTTGAGTCATGATTTTTCTCCTTGTCCCATTTTATTTTCAAAAGCCTTTAATGCCAGTGTTAGCACAGTAGTCATGATTAAATAGTAAAACGCAGCGAACAAAAGCGGTTCGAGTGGAATATAAGTACTTGTCGCAACGGTTGATGCTCCATTCCATAACTCCATCACACCAATAGTTGACAACAAAGAACTATCTTTAATAATGGTAACAAATTCGTTTCCCAATGCAGGTAAGATGTTTTTAACTGCTTGAGGCATAATAACATAGCGCATGGTGTTATGAGGACGAATCCCTAGTGAATAAGCAGCTTCAATCTGTCCTTGTGGTACTGCATTAATACCTGCTCGAACAGTCTCAGATACATAAGCACCCGAGTTCATGGAAAGAATGATGATACCTGGTATTAAACGGGAGAGATCAACCCCTAAAACTCCTAACTGAAATGTAGGTGCATTAATACTAATCATCGCAAAGGAAATCATGATTTGAACCACCATCGGTGTCCCACGAAAAACCCAAACATAGAAATTCGCTAACCAAACTAGTGGGCGAAACTTAGAACGCTGTGCAAAAGCAAGAGCTACACCTAGAATCGTTCCAAAAAAAACGACCAAGGCAGAGACGACAATCGTGATAATAGCCCCATAATTAAAGTAAGGAAGATAAGTCGGTAAAAATGAAAAATTCATAACACTACTTTCTAATTAGTATATTTATAAACAACAACATTGATTATATTCAAAAATTATACCACATTTTGAATAAAGATACAACCGTTATTTTAATTTTATTCAAAAATAAAAGGAGTAGGAAAGAACTCTGACTGGCTAAAAAGAGTACTTTTCCCACCCCACATAGTTGATAAAGTCATCTTTAAAACAAAAAGTTAAAAGAAGTCAATCAATCACTAGGTCATGCAGTTATACCTATTATACAACAAAGACTGGACATCTTTTGCCCAGTCTTCTTATCTTAATAAAGCAGTTCATAGATTTCCATTGCGATTAAATCAATGCTATCGAATGTGTAGGTTTCACGTGCTTCTACATCACGAAGAGTAAAGGTTGAACCCTCTTCTTCACTATAGTTATATGCAACCTCGGCTACAACTACTCCTTCACGTTCAAAATTACGTTTGAGGTTTCCACCATCCTTTGCCATTGCCTCCAGACGGCTGATAATTCTTACCAAATGTGATTCCATTTTGATTCTCCTCTATTCTTTATCACTTCTTATTTTACCATAAATCATCAAGCAAATACCACTAAAAGGGAGAAATTTTATAAAAATTATGCATCTAACTCATCTTCATCGATTTACTATTTTTCCAAAATCTAGTTTCTTTCTTACAAGAAAATCCGTATCTTCCCTGCTGATCTCTCACAATTTAGTCGAAAGTCTATCATTCATTTAAACTGCAATCAACATCTCCTATTTCTTCAATTAATACATGATACAATTATAACTCCTATCGAATAAAATCCTCCCCCACCCTGCTACGAATTTTGAAATGCTTACTATAAACAGAGAAATACCCTAGTTTCCATAACCTTTTCTAATAGAGAATTCACCTTATCTCATCATGGAGCCACCCTATAATCCATTTAACCCCTCCTGTTCATCTACCTGCATATTTTTTAAAATATTAATTCAGCTCCTCCTAGCACTCTATAGACAATAGTGCCAGATTCCAATCTTTTTACTTGCTTTCACAGAAGAGAATGGTATAATGGTTATATAAGTTTGACCAAATTTGACCAATGTTTTCTCATTCTATTTTTGTTCGAAAATGAATTTTATCATATGAATAAGCAGATGACTCTGGTCAATCCCTGTTTTAAAAGAGAGGAGAATTTATGCTCTGTCAAAATTGTAAAATTAATGATGCAACCATTCATCTTTATACAAATGTAAATGGGCATCAACAACAAGTCGACCTCTGTCAAAATTGTTATCAAATCATGAAAACTGACCCTGAAAACTCTATTTTAGGGGACCTACGCCATTTTAACACATCTCAACCTACCGATCCCTTCAGTGATTTCTTTAATAACCTAGGGAATTTCCAACAACCACGGGATCCGAAAACACCCCCTACACAATCTGGAGGTGGATATGGAAATGGAGGGAATGGCGCTTCCAACAACAGAGGATCCCGGCCACAGCCTACTCCTACTAAAGAAAAAGGCCTCTTAGATGAATTTGGCATCAATGTCACAGAAATAGCTAGACGAGGGGATATTGACCCTGTCATTGGACGCGATGAAGAAATTATCCGTGTCATTGAAATCCTCAATCGCAGAACCAAAAACAACCCTGTACTAATTGGTGAACCCGGAGTCGGAAAAACTGCGGTCGTAGAAGGCTTGGCTCAAAAAATTGTTGATGGAGATGTTCCACATAAACTTCAGGGAAAAGAAGTCATTCGTCTAGATGTGGTGAGTCTTGTCCAAGGCACTGGTATCCGTGGACAATTCGAAGAACGCATGCAAAAACTAATGGAGGAAATTCGCAAACGAGAAGATGTTATTCTCTTTATTGACGAAATTCACGAGATAGTAGGAGCTGGTTCTGCTGGCGATGGCAACATGGATGCTGGAAATATCTTAAAGCCAGCTCTAGCTCGTGGTGAGTTACAATTAGTTGGTGCCACTACACTTAATGAATACCGAATTATCGAAAAAGATGCGGCTTTAGAGCGTCGAATGCAGCCAGTTAAGGTGGATGAACCAACCGTCGAAGAAACCATTACTATCTTAAAAGGTATCCAAAAGAAATACGAAGACTACCACCATGTCCATTATACGGATAGTGCTATTGAAGCCGCAGCGATCTTATCTAATCGCTACATCCAAGATCGTTTCTTGCCAGATAAAGCCATTGATTTACTGGATGAAGCTGGCTCCAAAATGAATCTAACCCTTAACTTTGTTGATCCAAAAGTCATTGACCAAAGATTAATTGAGGCTGAAAATCTCAAAGCTCAAGCCACTCGTGATGAGGACTTTGAAAAAGCTGCCTATTTCCGCGATCAGATTGCAAAATACAAAGAAATGCAAGGGCAACGAATGACCGACCAGGATACTCCTATCATCAGTGAAAAAACAATCGAACACATCATTGAACAAAAAACTAATATCCCTGTCGGAGAATTAAAAGAAAAAGAACAATCACAACTGATTCATTTAGCAAAAGACCTTAAAACTCATGTCATTGGTCAAGATGAGGCAGTCGACAAAATTGCAAAAGCCATTCGTCGAAATCGTGTTGGACTTGGCACACCTAATCGCCCTATCGGATCCTTCCTCTTTGTAGGACCAACTGGAGTCGGAAAGACAGAACTTTCTAAACAACTAGCGATTGAACTCTTTGGTTCTGCAGACAGCATGATCCGTTTTGATATGAGTGAATACATGGAAAAACACAGCGTCGCAAAACTGGTTGGTGCACCTCCTGGCTATGTCGGTTATGAAGAGGCTGGTCAATTGACAGAGAAAGTACGCCGTAATCCTTACTCACTTATTCTTCTTGACGAAGTAGAGAAGGCCCACCCAGATGTCATGCATATGTTCCTTCAAGTTCTAGATGATGGGCGATTAACTGATGGTCAAGGACGAACTGTTAGCTTTAAAGATGCTATCATCATTATGACATCTAATGCTGGTACAGGAAAAGTTGAGGCAAGCGTCGGTTTTGGTGCTGCTAGAGAAGGGCGAACCAACTCTGTATTGGGTGAATTAGGAAACTTTTTTAGCCCTGAATTTATGAATCGTTTTGACGGTATCATCGAATTCAAAGCGCTTAGCAAAGACAATCTTCTTCAAATCGTTAATCTCATGTTAGAGGATGTCAATAACCGACTAGCTAGCAATGATATCCATCTGGATGTTACAGACAAAGTCAAAGAAAAATTAGTAGACTTAGGGTATGATCCAAAAATGGGAGCACGCCCACTACGTCGTACAATTCAAGATTATATCGAAGACGCTATCACAGACTATTATCTAGAGCACCCTAATGAAAAAGAACTCAAAGCCATCATGACTAGTAATGGTAAAATTATTATTAAAGGAAAAGTTCGAACAGAAGACACTGCAGAGGAACCAGTTCAAACAAACGAAGAATAAAAATAAGGTTTTGAAATTATCGAATCGACTAGAAAAGTAAGTTCTATTCTATAAGTCATAAACAAAACGTAAAAACGGATCTTCATACTCTTTCAGAATCAACTTATCAAGTGTTATGTTGTCCTTCGCCTGCTCTCGGATATACTTTTCCTCAGACTTTTCATTTTTCAAAAAATCTCTATCAAGTCAGACTTTACATTGTAAAATACAACTTAACTAAGATTTTTTAGTGTAACTCAATGTGATATTTCTCTACCTATTTAGTATTTCATAAACGATAACTAATTTTTGCCATTTATTTTTCCTGCTATCATCTAAACCGTTAGATAATAGCAGGAAAAAACGAATAGAGGCACAATGTAATATCGGCCACCAGCTATGCTGGTGGTTTTTTTGCTCTTCGTTCAAAAAAACTAACTTGAAACCTTAACAAAAAAAGCCATCATTTGATGACTTTTTCAGAAACTTGAATCAACTAGATTCTTTTTTCCCTAATGATACCAATCGAGCTTAAAAATAAAACATAGATAACCGTAAATGTGATTGAATCAGTTTTCTTAGACGAAAAACCTAACTACATCCCTTCTCTCTTTCATGAAGAGTGACATTATCTTCCCGTTTTAAAATTGAATTTCAAGCAAGTTATGCCTGTTCTCAGTAATTCAATTCTTAATTTCAAAGCTTCCCAAAACTACTCGATACGCTAGCCTTCAGGAGAATAGGGAGTTAAAGAGACAAAGCAAACCCATAAAACGAATGCGGAATAATCTGCGCCATCAAGGCAACATGTTCATGATTATGGAACTCCCTAGCTTTGTCCATAAAATTTTCAATGGTCACGTGAATATTATCCAAAACTTCAAAGAATCTTGAAACTGCCAAATCAGACTCCCCAAGCTCAAAACGAGATAACTGAGAGGTTGAACAAGCCTCACCTGCCGCTTCCTTTAATGAATAATTTCCACTTGTTCGAAATTCACGAAATACTTTTCCCAGATGTTCCATTCGCTACACCTGCTCTGATAATTCTTCCCATTCCATCATAGCTTGCTCTTGTCTTTCCGTCAACTGCTCCAATTGGTCTTGAAAAGCCATCAATTCGTTGGCATCATTTATTTGCTGCATACTTTGGTGTATGCTGGCGATTTGATCATCAAGATTTTCTATCTCAGTCTCTAACAATTCAATTTTTCTTGTGAGTTTTCGAATTTCTTTTTGATTGGCCTTTTGGATTTGATAATCATTGGGACTAGACGGTTGACTTTGTTCTGGGCTTTCAAGTGCCTCCTTTGCTAGGACCAGAGCTTCGAGCTCTGCTTTTTTCTCTAGATAATAATCATAGTCTCCTAAATAGAGGGTTGAGCCAGTCTCAGAAATTTCTAAAACTTGTGTCGCTACTCGATTGATAAAATAACGGTCGTGACTAACGAAAAGAAGGGTTCCATCAAAGTCAATGAGGGCATTTTCCAATACTTCCTTACTATCAATATCCAGATGATTTGTTGGTTCATCTAAAATCAAGAAATTATTATTTTCCATAGATAATTTAGCCAAAAGTAGTCGAGCCTTCTCTCCCCCTGACAACATCCCTACAGACTTTTTCACATCATCCCCAGAAAATAAGAAAGCTCCTAGGCGATTGCGAATTTCAACTTCTGGTTTGAGTTTAAACTCATTCCATATCTCGTCCAATACAGAGTTGCTCGTTGTCAATTTACTTTGTGTCTGATCGTAATAACCAACATCAACATTCGTTCCTAAAATAGCTTCTCCTTTTAAAAAAGGAAGAAGACCAACTATCGATTTAATCAAAGTCGTCTTCCCAATTCCATTTGGGCCAACTACCGCAACAGCATTCATTTTTCGAATATCTAATTGAATGGGTTGCGATAAAATTTTCTGATCATAACCGATAGCTGCATCTTTAAGCGTTAGAACCACATTACCTGATGATCTTTCAGAAGTAAATGTCATATTCGCAGCCCGTCCTGAATTCTCTGGTTTATCAAGCCGCTCCATTTTTTCTAACTGCTTACGCCTTGACTGAGCTCGTTTAGTGGTTGAAGCCCGTACTAGATTTCGATTTACAAAATCTTGCAAAGCAGCAATTTCCTTTTGTTGCTTTTCATAATTTTTAGCCTCTGTTAAAAGCTTCTGCTCTTTTTGCGCTACAAAACTCGTATAGTTGCCAACATAACGATGTAAAGCATGTTATC
>NZ_KQ969160.1:87629-144906 GCF_001578805.1 Streptococcus sp. DD10
GTTGCCAACATAACGATGTAAAGCATGTTTAGTCAAATCCATCGTCACCGTTGCTACCTTATCGAGAAAATAGCGATCATGACTTACAAGAATGAGGGCACCACTGTAATTAACCAAATAGTTTTCAAGCCAAGCAATCGTTTCGATATCAAGATGGTTTGTCGGCTCATCTAGCACGAGTAAATTTGGTTTTTCAAGAAGCATCTTTGCTAAAGCCAGACGAGTATTTTGTCCTCCTGACAAATCAGAAATCTTCACTCCCCACATACTTTCATCAAACTGGAAACCATTTAAAATTGTCCGAATATCAGACTCATAGGTAAAACCACCAGCTTGTCGAAATTCTTCTGATAACCGATCGTAGTCCGACATCAAACTCTCTAATTTCGAACCAGTAACTTCTCCCATTTGTTCTTCCATCTTACGCAAAGACTTTTCTGTTTGACGAAGTGTCTCAAAAACCTGTAGCATTTCATCATAAATACTCCGATCTGACTCAAATCGACTATCCTGTGCAAGATAAGACAAGGAAATATCCTTTTTTCGATTGACTTCTCCAGAAGTCGGCTCTTCTTCCCCAATAAGTATCTTTAATAAGGTTGACTTGCCAGCACCATTTTTCCCTACAAGGGCAATTCGATCACGTTCATCTACTTGTAAACTAATGTTATCAAAAAGAACCTCCCCAGAGAAAGAGCGTTCTATTTTATTTGTTTGTAAAATAATCATAATCTTATTTTACTATCTTTTTCATTATTTGACAATCGTAATGAAATCATTCACCTTTTAAATAACTTCACTAGCTTTTTTCACACCCGTGGTCTCAATTCTACCTAAGTTTCAAATTTCTTTTAACTTCACATTAAGACAAATCACAATAACAGGTTTAAACAAAAAAGTTGAAACATATTCGTTCGTCGCCCCACCTCCAAGGATAATTAGGAATCCTTTTGAGCTTAAAGGAGGATGGAGACACAGAAGACTCGTTTTACCAATTTTGATTTTCAACTTAATTCAGTAGTTTTGGCAATTCCTCACAATATTTAGCCTTTTACCTATTAATCAGCAGGACTAAACATTTTTCACCATTTTCCTCCATTATACCAATGACAGAATGTAAAGAAATGAAAGTATCTGACCTAGCCGACAATCAGTTTTAAGCTCCTCAAACTCCTTCTCATTAATCGGGTCTTCTTCCACATGCTATCCAACTCTTTCATTCAATCAAAATAAGATAAAAAAAGCAATGGAAGGAATTAAAAAACCAATCCATTACTCTTAAGATTTATCCCATTACTGTACTGCACGAGTCGATGGTGTCAAACCACGTTCTCCTGCTGATGAAGGCCCCTGCACATCTCCAACGAATAGACGAATTTGTGCTCTAAAGCGTTCCACTTCTGCACGGTCTTCCATAAAGTTAACAAATTCTTTCAAATTAGCATTTTTATATTCCCAGATTGGTTTAACACCCGCTGGAGTGACATCCGTACGTACGCTCCATTGGAAGATATTATTTTGTTGCGTTTCTTTATCAAGCAACCAATTTTCAAATAGTTTTGCACCTGCTGGGTGTTTAGCATCCTTCAAGATAGCCATGCGCTGCGCCCAAGCAACAAATCCTTCCTTCTCAGGAATGACCAAATGACTTTCCGCACTTTGATCTAAAAGTCCGGCTGTTCCAAGAGTCACAGCGTATTCACCTGCTCCAACTTTATCACCCGGTTCTTGAGTTCCTCGAACAAACTTCGGATCTTGTTTCATAAGATTTTCCATCCATTCCCAACCGTTTTTATCAATCATTTGCTTATACCAGAAGAGAACAGCATCATCATCGTTTGGATAGGTTGAAATCAATTTCCCTTTCAATTCAGAATTCAATAAATCTTTAGCTGTTTTAGGTTCAGATGTTGAACCAAGGGCCTTGGTGTTAACGACATTTCCAAAAGCTAGAACATAGCCACCAACCCAAGTACCATCAGGATCTTTAAAGTCTTTGTAAACTTTATCCCAACCAGCAGGTTTATAAGTTAATAGCTTGTTTTGTTTTTTCCAGTATGTGAAATCGTTCAGAGTTTGTAACTGAACAACATCAGCTACCACATTATTGGTGGCCATTTGATACTCCAAACGACCATTCTGAACCTTACTATAATCTGTAACAACTTCTAATTTCATCCCTGGGAAACGTTGCTCGAAAGCAGTCTTGGTGTCATCATTTTGCTCAGCAGTATCACCACCAGCATAATACACGACTGTTCCGCCCTCTTTAAGTGCTTCTTGATACAAGGTATTCAAACTCTTCGTTTCAACCTCAACCGTTTGACTAAAATTGGCTTTCTGTGAAGAAGAGGTACATGCCGCTAGAGCGACAACGGAAGCTAGTGTAACGACAGAAGTAGCAATCATTTTTGCTTTTTTTGAAAATTTCATTTTATTCTCTTTTCTATTTTTTATAATTCCAATTTGAATTATAAAAAATATTATAATCCCATTTAGAATTTTTGTCAATATTTTTGTTTCGGTAATTTAAAAAAATTGAAAAAAACCTCAACTTTAAGACAAAGTGAGGTTCCTCCTTCTATGATAAAACGCATATTATCAAGTTTTTTAATCACCCAATAATATGAGTTTTTGATTTTAGGAGCTTTTTATTCATCCTTTCCTAATTAAGCTCATCTTCTTAGGTCACATTACTTCATTTTAAACTATCCTTATTTCATAAGACTCTATGTGTGAATGACGAAAACTCTAATTTTCAGAGTTAGCGTTAGATAATTTACGAATCCCTCCGTCCACTTCTAACTCTAATTGCTTCGAGAAATAATCCATTACTTCCACAAAGTGAGCAGAATACTTTTCAGAAGTTTCTTTCAAAGCCTTATCTTCCATTTCGACATAAGGTGTTAATATGTTTTTCGCTTCATTACGTCCCTTATCAGTAAGAACAATTACTAGTTCTCTCCGTGTATTTGGAACCTTTTGCAACTCAATATAACCCTCTTCCTGCGCAATTTTAACCGCAGCATTTAAAGTCGATCGCGGTATCATCCAATCCTTGGATAATTGTTTTTGCGTATGAGCTTGATCATCGTCCAACATATACAAGAGCCATCCAAGTTTCCCTTTATCCCCCAAGGATTTTTGAATTTCTTCAAAAACATAAATCACACGATTGACTGATTTCATTAAACTACGAAAATTTTCTCTCATAAAAACTCCTTATAAAAATTCTTAAATATACTTTTAAAAAGTTTACTCTTTTTTGTATCTTTTGTCAATTTTTTTCTGATACGAGATTAAGTAAACAAATAGATTGGTCTAAAAAAACAAGCCATTAGTGAAATAACACTTTGGACTGCTTCATTTTTGTGAATAATTAACTTTTTGTTAACACTCTCCTTCCACTTCAAAAGATTTTCTTTTATTATTTGTTTTAGGAATACTAACATTTCATGTAACAGCTAATCAAAAAAGACAAGAACTATTTTAGAACTTGTCTTTTTCTATAAAATATGACTATTTAAGCGTAAAATATTTCACTTTCGTTATCCTAAGACCGTTTACAGAGAATTAAAACAGCCCATTTCGAACAATAGTAAAAATTTAGCCTCCTAAATAAGCTTTTCGAACTTCATCAGAAGCAAGTAACTCCTGACCAGTACCTGTAAGTACGACTTTCCCAGTCTCAAGAACATAGCCACGATCAGCGATTGCCAATGCCTTATTCGCATTTTGCTCGATGAGAAGTACTGTAGTTCCTTGTTTTTGAATATCTTGTATAATGTCAAAAATTTCTTGAATAAAGATTGGTGCAAGTCCCATTGACGGCTCATCTAGAAGCAATAGTTTAGGAGTAGACATCAGCGCCCGTCCCATAGCAAGCATTTGTTGCTCACCCCCAGAAAGAGTAGCCGCATCCTGATTTTTTCTTTCCTCCAAACGAGGGAAGCGAGAGAAAACTTTTTTCAAGTTCGCTTGATTTTCCTCTCTATCCTTTTTAAGAAAAGCACCCATTTCTAAGTTTTCCAACACCGTTAATCCTGGGAAAACATGACGTCCCTCTGGCACTTGAGATAGCCCTGCTGCTACAATTTTTTGCGCTGGAACTTTCTGAATTTCTTGATTTAAAAACTCAATCTTACCAGCACTTGGTCTCACCAATCCTGAAATAGTCCTTAAGATGGAAGTTTTTCCGGCACCATTTGCACCAATTAAGGTAACTACTTCGCCTTCGTTAACCTCAAAGTTCACATCACGTACCGCCTGAATCATGCCATAGTGAACGGATAGATTTTCAACTTTCAACATTGACATTAGGCTTCACCTCCTAGATAAGCTTCGATAACACGTTGGTTGTTTCGAATTTCCTCTGGATTTCCATGAGCAATCAAACGACCATATTCTAGTACATAAATTCGTTCAGTCACATCCATAACTAGACTCATATCATGCTCGATGAGCATAATTGTAATCTTAAATTCATTTTTTATGCGACGGATGAGTTGAGTTAGTTCAGCAGTTTCTTGTGGATTCATTCCTGCTGCAGGTTCATCAAGAAAGAGAATCTTCGGTTCAGTCGCTAAAGCACGGACAATTTCTAAATGACGTTGCTGCCCATAAGCAAGATTTTTAGCTAGTGTATTCGCTTCACCTTCAAGCCCAAAAATAGCAAGTAATTCTAAAGCCCTAGCTTTTAACTCATCCTCATTCTTATAGTAGGCTGGTAAACGGAAAAAACTTGCAAATAGATGTGGTTTGTGATGATTTCCAAAAGCAATCAAAACATTATCTAAAACAGTTAAATCCTTAAACAGACGAATATTTTGGAAAGTACGTCCTAGGCCAGCTGCAGCAATCTTATAAGGCGCTTTTCCATTAACTACTTGCCCATCTAATGTAATAGTTCCTTCACTTGGTTCATAGACACCTGTCAAAAGGTTAAAAAGTGTTGTTTTACCAGCTCCATTAGGTCCAATTAAACCAACTAATTCTCCTTCATTTAACTCCATTGTCACATCACCAACTGCCGTTAAACCACCAAAGTTTTTTGTTAAATTTTTTACATCAAGAAGTGCCATTATTTAGTCTCCTTCTTATCAAATAGTTTTTTCAGACTCAGTTCCCAAGTTCCTAATAAGCCACCTGGTCGGAATATCATCACTAAAATAAGTGCAAGGGAATAAATAATCATCCGAATACTTGAAAAATCCTGTAATACCATATTTAAAATTCCCAACACAACTGCAGCTAAAATGGTCCCTGTAATCGAGCCAAGTCCACCAAATACAACAATAATTAAGACATTGATTGTATTTGAATAAGAATAATCATTCGGAACAACTGAACCTATAAAACCTGCTTGAAGTGCTCCTGCAATCGCAGCTGTCATCGCACCAAAAACAAAAGCAATTACTTTCACTTTTGTAGTGTTCACCCCCATAGACTCCGCTGCAATTTCATCCTCACGAACAGATAAAGTAGCACGTCCCATAGGGCTTCTCAAAAAATTAACTGTAAAAATTGTAGTTACCACCGCAAAAAGATAAACCATTTGCCAGTTCGTAAAAGCAGGAATTCCTAAGATACCCGCTGCACCATTTGTTAAACTACCACCATTTACAATAAGAATACGGATAATCTCGGAAACACCTAGTGTAGCGATAGCCAAATAGTCCCCTTTTAAACGCAAAGTCGGTACACCCACTGCTAAGGCTACTGCTCCTGCAATTAGGGCGCCCAAAACCATCGCACCGAAAAATGCGCCATACGTTGGAGATTGTTGTCCTAAAATCGCTGCTGAATAAGCCCCTATTGCCATAAACCCAGCATGCCCTAGAGAGAACTGCCCTGAAAAACCAACAATAAGATTCAAACCAACCGCTAAAATAATGTTAATCCCAATTTGTTGAATAATTTGTACATAAAAGAGATTTAAAACACCTGCAGAAACTAGAATTGAAATCAGAGCATATCCTGAAATCAGAAGACCAGCCCAGATTAAATTAATTTTCAAATTTTTCTTCATTGTTTACACCTTCTCCTTCACATTTTTACCAAGAAGACCTGCTGGACGAATCAAGAGGATAACAATCAAGATAGCATAAACAATTGCATCACGAAAATCTGACAATCCAATCGCTGTAGCAAAAGTTTCTAACAGACCTATCACAAAACCACCTAAAGCAGCACCTGGAATAATACCAATTCCACCAAGAACTGCAGCAACAAAAGACTTAATTCCCGGTGTCATTCCCATAAGTGGTTCCAAAGAGTTATAGTAAAGGGCGATTAAGACACCTGCTGCACCTGCTAGAGCTGACCCTAAGGCAAAAGTGAAGCTAATGGTTCTGTTAACATTGATTCCCATCAGTTGAGCAGCATCACTATCCACTGACACCGCACGCATCGCTTTCCCCATCTTAGTTTTTTGAACGATAAACTGAAGAGCTATCATAAGCACCACCGAAATTCCTAAAATCATCAATTGAATATTAGAAACAGAAATAGGACCCAATGTATAGCGAACTGTTTGGATAACTTGAGGGAAAGGTCGCGTATTGGCTCCTACAAAGAAGACCATTCCATACTCCAAGAGGAATGAAACACCTATAGCTGTGATCAAGGCTGCAATACGAGTAGAGTTACGCAAAGGACGATAAGCCAAAAACTCAATCACAACCCCTAATAAAGCTGTACCAATCATAGCCAAAATAAGTGCTACAAAAAAATTCATTTGTAGTGAATTGATCAAGAAATAACCAATAAAAGCACCCATCATATAGATATCACCATGGGCAAAATTAATCAACTTAATAATCCCATAAACCATGGTATAGCCTAGTGCTAGAAGTGCATAAACACTTCCTAGAATTAAACCATTAACTAGCTGTTGTAGCATGTTGTACCACACTTTCTATTACGTAATAAAGGGGAGTGGGATAAAAATCGATAACTCTCAGAGTTCGATTTCCCCCTCACTCCCTATTTTTTTATGTTCAGGTTAAAAGAATCACAAAACTGTTTTGTTCTATCTATCAATCGCCAAGTGATCGAAACCATTTATTATGGTTGAACAGTTTCAGCAGCTTCAACGACACCATTATTCATTGTCATCATAAAGGCTGTCTTAACAGTGTTATGATTTTCATCGAAGCTTGTATCTCCTGTAACACCTTCAAAGTTCTTCGTTTTTGCAATATTGTCTTTGAGTTCTACAGAGTTTTTAGCTCCTTTTGCTGCTTGCGCAACAATGTTCACTGAATCATAAGCAAGAGCTGCAAAAGTTGATGGCTCTTCATTATATTTAGCACGGTATGCTTCAAGGAAGCTTTTCGCTTTTTCAGAAACATCTACAGTTGTTGAAAATCCAGAAATGAAGTAAATGTTTGAAGCTCTTTCTGCTGTTGCTTGCTGAACAAATTCTTCACCGTTAAATCCATCTCCACCAACGATTGGTTTATCAATTCCCATACCGCGTGCTTGGTTTACAATTTTTCCAGCTTCAGTATAGTAACCTGGAAGAACGATAGCATCAAAATCCTGATCTTTAATCTTAGTTAGAGCTGCTTGGAAATCAGTATCTTTCGATTGGAAAGTTTGTTCTGAGACAATCTCTCCCTTATAAGATGACTTAAAGGATTCTGCAATTCCTTTTGCATAGTCACTTGAATTATCATAATATAGAACAACTTTTTTCGCACTTAATTGATTAGTTACAAAGTTAGAAATAATCTTACCTTGGAAACTATCTTGGAAAGTAGCAATAAAGAGATACTCTTGACCTTTTGTCAATCCATCTTGAGTAGCACTTGGTGAAATTAAAGGAACACCCGCTTTAGTGGCATTGGCAACTGCCGCTGCTGTAGCACCAGATGTCGCTGGCCCTACAATTGCGTTAACTTGAGATTGTGTTACCAAGTTTGTTGAAACTGTTGCAGCTTCCGCAGTTTCTGATTTATTATCTTTATCAACAACTTCGATTTTTTTTCCATCGATACCACCAGCTTCGTTGATTTGATCAACAGCCAGTTGTGCTCCTTTTTGTTCTGAGATTCCATAAGAAGCTACTGCTCCTGTTTCCTCAAAGTTAAAACCAATTTTAATCGTATCTCCAATTGATGTACCAGTAGTGCTGGAGCTACCTGTAGAGACCTCTCCACAAGCTGCAAGAAAGGCTACACTTGCAAAAGTTAGCATTGAAAACGCAATTTTTTTCTTCATTTTTTCTCCTTAAATCTTTCTTAAAAAATATATATGTTAAGAATATACAAAATTATCTGACAATTGTCAAGCAACTTTGACTAATTTTCTAAAATTGTTGTTTCTTCCTGCTGTAAAATGCCAACAAAATGACACCCTAGCTCTTTTAGAGGAGAAAACATTACCTTCTTAACAAATTTTTCAGCCTGAAGTTTTTCAGCCGTTTTCTCTAACTGTTCTAAATTTAAATAGATTTGAATATAGCGATGTTTCTTTGAATGATAGACAATATCACCATAATGTTCTAGTTTTTTTCGGTCACGATTATAATAAAGATATACAATCAAACTTGCACGTTCCTGTTTTTCAAACATAATCTTCCTTCTAGCATGGCTAATTTTAGTCAATTCTTTTATACCAATGTAGTTTTTAGTTTCATCACTATAAAAAAAGAACTTGACTAGTTTTAATGATATTTTTCCATACGATTATACCAAATTTCTGACTAATTTTCCATAAGAAAAGAGCTGGTTTCCCAGCCCTATTCCTAGTTCACTAGCTCAGATTATTATTAGCCATAATTTCATCAATAAAACCATATTCTAGTGTTTCTTGAGCGCTCATCCAATTATCACGTTCAGCATCTGCATGAACTTTTTCAATAGATTGACCTGAGTTCTCTGCCAAGATTTTTTCTAAATTATTGCGTGTCTTAAGCAAATGTTCAGCTGCAATCGCCATATCCGTCTGCTGGGTTCCCCCACCTGTTCCACCCATTGGTTGGTGAATCATATATTCTGCATTTGGCAACATAAAACGTTTGCCTTTCGTACCACTCGATGCAATAATCGTCCCCATTGATGCTGCCATTCCCATAACAATGGTTTGAACATCAGATTTGATGAAGTTCATCGTGTCAACAATAGCAAGTCCAGCTGAAACGGATCCACCTGGGGTATTGACGTAAAGATAGATGTCTTTTGTATTATCTTGTGCATCTAGGAATAAAAGTTGAGCAATGATGGAATTCGCCATATTGTCTTCAACGGCCCCTGTTAGCATAATAATCCGATCTTTCAGCAAACGAGAGTAGATATCGTAGGAACGTTCTCCACGACTTGTCTGTTCTATAACTACTGGAATCATGTATATTCTCCTTTAAGTCTTAATAGGTGCAGAAGGAACTAAATCATCAACACTTCTGTCCCTTATTATATCTTATTGGTCAAAAAAGGTCAAATATTTGCTTCGTATTTAAATCGATAACATAAACAGTAAAACTTCATATCAAAATACAATAACCATTCATACCTTGACAACTTCTTATCAGGTAGCAAGCTTATTTTGTACCGAAAAGACGGTCACCAGCATCCCCCAAACCTGGAACAATATAGCCATGTTCATTCAATTTTTCATCAAGAGCAGCCGCAAAAATTGGTACATCTGGGTGAGATTTTTGAAAGGCAGCAACCCCTTCAGGAGCAGCAACCAAGCAGACAAATTTTATATTAGAAGCACCACGTTTTTTTAAGGAATCAACTGCCAAAATAGCAGAGCCACCAGTAGCTAACATCGGATCCACAACGAAGATTTGTCGTTGGTCGATATCTTCTGGCAATTTCACCAGATATTCAACTGGTTGCAAGGTTTCTTCGTCACGATACATCCCAATATGACCAACTTTTGCAGCTGGAACGAGACTTAAAAGACCATCGACCATTCCGATACCCGCTCGAAGAATTGGAACAATTGCCAATTTCTTCCCTGCAAGTTGTTTTTGTACAGTTTTTGTGATTGGGGTCTCAATTTCAACATCCTCTAGTGGCAAATCACGCAAAACTTCATAACCCATCAGCATTGCTATCTCATCGACTAATTCTCGAAAAGCCTTAGTTGAAGTATCTGTACGACGTAATATAGATAATTTGTGTTGAATCAGGGGATGTGAGATTACTTGAATGTTTTCCATTAGGGAACTCCTTTATTTAATATTTTCTCCTGGACAAGCATTTCAACTCCTGTTGTAAGATTGTCTCGAAGTAGTATCACTTCATTGTACCATAAGTAAGGAGAAAAGGCTTGCATCAACAAACCTTTTTTATTTTTTAGGAAAAGTCGTTATCAATCGGTGACAAATTTGCTCAACCAAACTCTTTGGAGCAGCAATATTTAAACGAGCATGTTGGCTTCCTTCTTTACCAAAATCCACTCCCTGATTGAGTATAATTTTAGCTTCATCATGTATCTTGTGATACAAGTCATCGTCAGACAAACCATAGGCAGAAAAATCAAGCCAGATTAAGTAGGTGCCTTGTGGTTTCATGACCTTTATGTCTGTCTTTTCCTCCAATACTGTCACAACATAGTTGATATTTTCTTCCAGAATTATTTTCAAATCCCTTAGCCACGGTTTTCCATTACGATATGCAGCCTCAGTCGCAATGAAACCAAGACCTGAAATTTCATGCTGATTATTAACCAGTTGCTGACGTTGGAAACCTTTTTTTAATTTAGCATTCTCAATAATTGCATAGGAGTTTTTCGTTCCAGCTATATTAAAAGTCTTTGTTGCACTCGTTAATATAATGGTAAATTCTTTAAATTCCGGTGCAATGGTGTTGAAAGAAATATGTTGATGACCAAATAAAGTCAAATCTTGATGAATTTCATCTGAAACCAGTAAGACATCATATTTTTGACAAAGACGACCAATTTTCTCCAGGGTTTCTTTATCCCAAACACGTCCACCAGGATTATGCGGATTGCATAAAACGTAAAGCTTGACATCATTCTCAACGATCTCTTTCTCAAGCTGTTCAAAATCAATCTCAAATAAGGCGTTTCGCTCAACTAATGAGTTGGTAATGAGTTTTCGTTTGTTTAACTTGATAGTGCGAGCAAAAGGTGGGTAAACAGGTGTGTTAATCAACACACTATCACCTTCCTCGGTATAAGCTTGAATGGCTGTCGAGATAGCTGGCACGACTCCTTCTATGAACACGAGTGCATCTTTTGGAAACTCGTAGCCATGTTCAGTTCTTTCCCAATCTATGACAGACTGATAGAGACCATCACTTGCATATGTGTAACCATACACCAACTGTTCTGCATAAGCTAACACTGCTTCACGCACTTCAGGTAGAACTTCAAAATCCATATCTGCTATCCAGGCAGGAATCAGTTCTCTATTTTTTTCCGTTTCTTGCCATTTATAAGTATGATGACCTAAACGATTAGGAAGCCGAGTAAAATTATAATCTGTCATTTTTAATCCTCCAAGGCTTGTTTTAAGTCTGCAATCAAATCCTCACTATCTTCAATTCCAACTGATAACCTTAGTAAATCGTCGGTCAAACCATAAGAATGACGAATCTCTGTAGGAATATCCGCATGTGTCTGTGTCGTTGGATAGGTAATTAAACTCTCTACACCACCTAAACTCTCCGCAAAAGTAAACACTTCTAATTTATTTAAAATTTGAGGAATGTTCCCTTCATCTTGAACTTTAAAAGAAATCATTCCTCCTTTCCCTGTGTAAAGAACTTCTTTAACTGCTGGTGAAGTTTTTAAAAATTCTACAACCCGAAGGGCATTCTCCGTTGAACGCTCCATACGAAGAGCTAAAGTCTTCAAACCACGAATCAATTGATAACTATCAAAAGGTGATAGAACAGCACCTGTCGTGTTAAGATTGTAAAATAACTGGTCATACAGTGCTTGGTCATCAGTTACTACGACACCTGCTAAAACATCATTGTGTCCAGCCAAGTATTTAGTAGCAGAGTGTAGAACGATATCAGCCCCTTGCTCGATTGGTCTTTGGTAAATAGGACTATAAAATGTGTTATCAACTACTACTTTTGCTCCCTTTTCATGAGCTAAAGTTGCCAACTTCTCAATATCAAACTCAAGCATGAGTGGATTGGTTGGGGTTTCGATATAGAGCACATCAATATCTTCTTGTAGATGTTGAAGTAGCTCTGCCTCGGTATTGGCGTAAGTAAAATGGAAACGTCCTTCCTCCTCTACCTTGTTAAACCAACGAAAAGAACCGCCATAGAGGTCACGTACTGCAAGAACTCTACTCCCTACAGGAAAAACACTAAAAGCCAGAACGATAGCTGACATCCCTGAACTGGTCGCAAGGGCAAATCGAGCACTCTCAATTGCTGCCAAAGTTTCCTCAGCTGTTACGCGAGTCGGATTTTTAGTACGGGTATAATCAAATCCTGTAGACTGTCCAAATTCCGGATGCTGATAGGTGGTTGAAAAATGAATCGGCGCCACTAGAGCACCTGTTATTTTATCTGTTTTAATCCCCGCTTGAGCTAAGATTGTGTTCAATTTGCGCTTGTCTACCATGTTTGAATGCCTCCTAAATCTAGAAATACTTGCTACTATTATACCACTCATTTTAGAAAAGTGATTTTCGATTTTTCAAGAGCTGGTTATAGTTTCAAACTATAATAAAAAACGATTTACTTCTCTAGTGGCAAAGTAAATCGAATTATACTAAGTGAAAACACACAGACAATCAATGAATTAATACGTCACAACACGTAACAATCCTTTATCGTACTCAGCGATAAAAATGTCTGATACAGTCTCATAACCATCCTTGGATAAGGTTTCAAGAAGCCACTCTTCGTCCTTTCCAATAGTATCTAAAACATCCTCTTGCACCACTCCATCTGTGATAAGTGGATACTTTGGATTTTCATCTCCCATTTGAACCACAATCAGTTGACCATTTTGCTCCAAAACTGCCCTTTTTACTAATTTCAACTGATAAATCCCTTGTCCCCGTAACTTTAAGGCGATATCTGCAGCTGTTAGACCTACTGAACGACAAGCTTCTGGATCAACCTTCCCATGCTGAATAAGAATGGTTGGTTTCCCATCGATCATCTTTTTAACCATGTGGTTATTTGTTTTTAGCCATTTAAGCAATAGTACAAAAATTGTCCACATTAAAAGGATAATACAATACTGCAAAATCGAGATAGACGGACTGTAAATAACTCCTCCAATAATTCCCCCTAGGACATAGTTCTGAACCTGATCACTAGCTGAATTCGGTGCCAAGTTCCCTTTCCCTGATACATTAATCACAAAAATAAGAGAAACTAGACCCAAAGCCAGTTTTATGGCAACATCTAAATAAGAAAGCGTCATTTTTCTACCTCCACTAGTTCAACATCTGATCGATAGAGTTCCATTTTTTCTAACATATAGGTATCCTGATCTGTACCACTAATCGCACGGTAGAACTGATCTTTTACTTTCACAATCGCGCCATCTGTTGCGGCAGAAGTATTGACATAGACTTCCTCTCTCTTAACCCCTAACTGTTCAGAGACTAGCTCAATAAAATGAAGTGAGGTCCGAAATTGATTATCTGAACTTTGATTTTTACTATAATCACCAATACTAATGAGTACTAACGTTAAAATGCCAAGACCTAGGATAATGACTAACTCCCTATATTTACTCTCTTTCTGAGCCTTATAGGACTTAAAAGCAAAAAATATGGTAATCAACAATAATATAACTAGCGTAACAAGCATAACCCAATTTTGCTGACTAATTTGACTCAATACATAGTCGTACGAGTAAAACTTCATTTTTCAACTCCTTCTAATTACTTTCTCTATTATAATGTCAATTTTATACATTTTCAAATCTTATCTAATCAGTTTACCTCATTTTTTGGTATAATATGGTCTAGAATAACTAAAAAAGGAAACATTATGAAACTCATTTCTTGGAATATCGATTCTCTCAACGCTGCATTAACAAGCGATTCAGCTCGTGCAAAGCTATCACAAGAAGTTTTAACGACCTTACAAGCAGAAAATGCGGATATCATTGCCATTCAGGAAACAAAATTATCTGCCAAAGGACCAACGAAAAAACACCTAGAGGTCTTAGCAGAACTCTTCCCTGGATATGAAAATACTTGGCGCTCCTCTGTAGAACCAGCCCGCAAAGGATATGCAGGAACCATGTTCCTCTACAAAAAAGAATTGACACCAAGGGTAACCTTCCCAGAAATCGGTGCCCCTTCTACCATGGACGTCGAGGGTCGGATTATTACCCTAGAATTTGATGACTTCTTTGTGACCCAGGTCTATACTCCGAATGCTGGAGATGGGCTCAAACGCTTGGAAGAACGCCAAATTTGGGATGCCAAATATGCAGACTACTTGACAGAACTAGACCAGCAAAAGCCTGTTCTGGCAACAGGAGACTACAACGTAGCCCACAAGGAAATCGACTTGGCCAATCCAGCTAGCAACCGTCGTTCCCCAGGCTTTACCGATGAAGAGCGCGCTGGCTTTACTAACTTGCTAGCCAAAGGATTCACTGATACCTTCCGCCACTTACATGGGGACCTTCCAGATCAATATACTTGGTGGGCACAACGTAGCAAGACATCTAAAATCAACAACACAGGCTGGAGAATCGACTACTGGCTCACTTCTAACCGCATTGCGGACAAAGTGACTAAATCAGCTATGATTGACTCAGGTGCCCGTCAAGACCATACACCAATTGTCATGGAGATTGATCTGTAAAAAGAATTTCTATTATACCTCCTCCAAACCAATTTTGAAATAGTTCAAATCATTACCACCCGTCTAACGGGTGATTTATACCAGGGCTATAAGCCCAAATTACCAGCCAGCGCCTAAAGACGCTGGCTTTCACGTTATTCAAGCCTCATTGCTCTTGACTCGTCACTTGCCTCTTAAAGAGGCTTTAGTATTACTTACCACTATCCCTAAAGGGATCCTCATATTCTTTTACACTCAAGAATCTAGTGCTATATCATGCTTTACTCGTTCTCAAATTTTTAGACTCGTGAAGAAATCATCCACTGGATAATTTTTCTTTTCCTTTCGCTTTACAATTGGCTTGAACACCTTTATTGTATCGCGTTTGGAGTTTTTTTGTCTTGCACCTAACGGAGCGAGACGGACTAATAGTCGCATGATAAAACTTTCGACAATAGTCAGAAAGCAGTGTCAATTAAAAATATTATATCTTTCGATAGATGGCTGATAGAGCAAAACCCAAACTTTAAAACGGACGATACTCATCAAAACACCCACAACAAGTATACCGACCGATCAATGACTACTTATATCAGAAATTATTTAGACCATCCTAGTGAAGATACCAATTTACCTTCTAGTAAAAGTCGTAATTCTCCAACACCAGAAGAAATTAGCCAATCAATAGAGAATGTGATGAAAATCTTAAAAAATAATTTTCAAGCAAAGAAATCAAAATAAGTAGAAACCTATAAACCTTACGAAAAACAACTCATGCCAATTAAACATGAGTTGCTTTTTACTCTATCTCACAACTATACTATATTTAAGCCTTAATATCACTTCGCCATTTTTTATAGGCTTCCTGTGCTGAGGTTGCCATAATAAACTTAAAAATCTCCTCATTTGAAAATAGTTTTTCAAATGTTCCCTCACTAGATTGAGAAAGGTTAATAATTAAATCCTCGAATTCTTTTGGAAATAGCGAGTTCTTAAACATCGCATAATCATTGCTTTTAGCTATCGAACGTTGGCGTTCACTTGGATTTTGAACGACTTGTTTGACAATCAAGTCCAAAATAACTTGGTCTTCTTCGGTAAATACATCTGGAAATTGTGAGTTGATTTTATTTAAAATTTCCGTCAACGTATCTTTTTCTTCTGGTGGTTTTACAGCAGGGTTGATACTTTTTTGCTGTTTATAAATCGAACCTTCCTTTTTAATCAAAAGAATAGATTCTTCATTATCCTTGACTAGCTTATAGTAATCCATGCGAACTTTATCTGAAATATCAACAACTTCTTGACTATTTGTCGGAAGTAAAGAAATCAAATAGTTGATAAAAATATACTCTGAAAGCAGTTCTTTATCAAATAAACGAACTAGCTGGGAAATGTAATTGTATTTTTCTCTAAAACCTCGCAAAAGAGTTCTAAACTCATATTTAACTGAATCTTCCAGTTGATTATATCTTCCAATTATAGATTGAAAACTATTAGCCAATCTCCCCAATAACTTCTCATCCTGTATATAGTTTGAGGATTGGTAAAGAGCGATAACTTTCTCAACATCATCAGTATTATATAGATGGTATTTCCTGATTTTTTCCTTAGCATCATACAGAAGATTTGGGTCAATAGCTTGGTCAAGGGTTGAAGATTCATAAAAAGGCTGAAAGGCTTCTTTAATGTCTTCGGCAGTATTTTTAAAATCAAGTACAAAAGTATCCGTTTTTCCTTGCATCGTTCGATTTAAACGTGAAAGAGTTTGAACAGCCTTAACGCCACGCAGTTTTTTATCAACAAACATGGTGTGAAGCTGTGGTTCATCAAAGCCAGTTTGGTATTTTTCTGCAACAATCAGCACATTATACTGAGAGCTAGCAAATACCTCTTTAAGCTGATTTTCTTTGATACCATTCATTTTAGGCTCAGTATATTCTTCTCCATCATCACTTACTTCACCTGAAAATGAAACCAAGGTATCCATATCCGTATAACCTTTTTCTCCAATGTAGCGTTTAAACTCTTTCATATAACGAACCGCTGCCAAGCGAGACGAAGTCACAACCATAGCCTTCCCTTTACCGCCAATCGCATGACGCGTTTTCTCTCTAAATAGCTCAACCATCACTTCTGTTTTTTGTGCTAAATTATAAGGATGTAGGTCAGCATATCGAGCAATGGCACGTTTAGCTTGTGAAGCTGGTAATTCAGGGTCATCTGGAACTAATTTCGAAATCTGATAAGCCGTATGATAGGTCATATAGTTCTGTAAAACATCCAAAATAAAACCTTCCTCAATCGCTTGACGCATCGAGTAGACATGATAAGGATGGAATGTTCCATCTGGCATTTGCTGACCAAATAATTCAAGTGTTTTTGCCTTTGGGGTTGCCGTGAAAGCGTAAAAAGAAATGTTACCGTGCCTTCCTTGTCCAAGCAGGGTGTCATTAAGTGCATCTTCCTTATCTCGTGCCTTACTTGCCTCCTCCTCGTCAAATTCTTCCCACTCTTTCAAAGCCTCCTCTCTATCTGATAAGGCTATTTTTAACTTTTGTGAAGCCGAGCCAGTCTGTGACGAATGGGCTTCATCGACAATAACCGCAAATCGTTTCCCAGCTGTCGATTCAACTTCTTGATAAATAACAGGGAATTTTTGCAAAGTAGTAATGATAATTTGCTTTCCATCATTGATAGCCTTTAGCAAATCTTTAGAAGATTTATTATCTCCAATCGTTTCCACCAAACCTGTCGTTGCATCAAAGGAAGTGATGGTTTGTTGCAATTGACGGTCTAAGACGGTCCTGTCTGTAACGATTATAATCGAATGAAAAATCGGCTGATTATCATCGTTGTGCAATTTTTGTAAATGGTAGGACAACCACGCAATGGAGTTTGATTTCCCTGAACCAGCCGAGTGTTGAATCAGAAAATGTTGACCAGAGCCTTTTTGCTTGGTATCCGCAACCAACTTTCGTACCACATCAAGCTGATGATAACGTGGGAAAATCAATGTCTGTTTTTCTACTGTTTTTCCGCTTGTATCCTTTTCATGCTTGACTTCTAAGTTGATAAAGCTTTGCAAAATATCCATCAGAGCATCTTTTTGTAGTACTTTTTCCCAGAGATAGGCGGTTGGGTAGCCTGATGGATTTTCTGGGTTACCAGCCCTACCAACATTCCCAGCTCCGTTTGATCCTTGATTAAAGGGCAAGAAAAAAGTTTTCTCCCCAGCTAGTTTGGTTGTCATCCATGCTTGGTTCAAGTCTACGGCGAAATAAACTAATATACGGTGATTAAACTGAAAAACTGTTTCTTTGGGGTCACGGTCAAACATAAACTGTTTTTTGGCGTGTTCAACGGATTGCCCCTTCAATTGATTTTTGAGTTCAAGTGCAACCAGCGGGATACCATTGATTGAGAGAACCATATCAAGGGTGTTATGATTATGGGGGCTATAGGCAAATTGCCTGATTACTTGCGTTTTATTGGCTTGATAAGCCTTGATAATGTCGTCATTTAAGGCAGATGAAGGGCGAAACTGAACTACCTTAAAATGAACCCCTCTGTCTTTAATCCCCTTTCGAAGAATATGCAAGATACCATGTTGAGAGACCTCCTGCTCAAAGCGTTTATAGAAACTTTCCACAGGGTCAGCTCCAACTATTTTTTCATATCTCGCCCACTTCTTTTCTTGGGTTTCTTTGACAAACTGAACAAGTGTTTCTAGCTCCAACCCCTTAGTTGCATCATAGCGCGACTCCTGAAAGGTCGTTTTTGTCCAACCTCCAGATGGTGAGGTCAGCCATGTTTCGATATCTTGCTCAAAGCGTTTTTCATTATCTTCCATATTATTCCTTATCTTCTTCATCGTTTTCCGATGAACTTTCTTGCTCATCATTTCCTAACACGCCTATCTGAGAGATAGTTGTATTTTGCATTATTTTTGATATACGTTCAGCATGAGAATTAGCAATCTCTGCCATAGTAGGTGCAATGGTTTTGGAAATATCTATTCTAGGAATAGTTATACTATTCATTGCCTTTGCTATTATTTCTCCTAACAGAATTGCATTGTGGACCGGTATTGTCTTTGTGTAGGCTTCAACCGCTTTTTGAAATTGTTTCGACATTTCAAGAAGTCCTTGTAGCGCAACAGTTGAAACCTTTGTATTTTGGTAAAATTTCCTTTCAAGTAGCTCAGCTTGGATTTCGTGAAATCTGTTAGCATAGGTTCGAACTTCATTTCTACAGAACTGTAAGTCCTTAAAACTCATTTCTTTATGATGGGCAACCTTGTTTCGAACATTTCGAATCTTCGTTATGACTTCTTCATCAATATCGTGCCTTGGTAATAAAGGTTTTATATTTATTTCCCACAGACTTCGAAATTCTATCTTTTCAGTTAGCTTTTGAAGTTTCTCGTATAGATTTCTATTTTTACTAATACCACAAAATTCATAGGAGTCCCCGACTGCTAACCAATCTTTCGCAAACAAAAATTTTTCTAGCTGGCTCAAATCCAAATCTTCAACATAATCATTTAGGGTTTGTTTTTTTCGTTCATCAGTGGCAGCGGTCACATCATAAAAATGGTAAATGAAGTAAAAAATTTTTCTTAAGTTGGTTTCATAATCAAGGAGAGTCGAGTAACATTTTTTCGCATAATAGGCTGATAAATCAGCAGAATATTGAGTTACTTCAAAATATTGACTCAAAATCCCACTTATCCTTGCTCGAAACTTATCATAGAAATACGCCTTTCTCCAATGAACATCAACCATTGCTTTTAATCGACAATGGAGGATATTATCTGATTTTCTAATGATTGTTTTAAATTGTAGCGGGTTATCCTCTGGGAAAGTACAAGCAAGCGTATTGGTCTGCTCTAATTGACTAATCTCACGATTATTTTCGAAGGATTTCCAAAATAACTGGCATAAATCTTCATCATTAGTTTTTGGTTTTAGCAATAGTTCAAAATCAACCTTCATCTTCTTCTACCTGCTTTTTGCCTGTTACATACTCATAAATCATCGACTTCTTATAGCTTTCGTATTCGGAAATAAGGTTTTCCTTTTCTGTTATAATAGCATCTATTTGGGCTGTTTTTAGGTCGAGGAAGTCGGCAATCATCTCGCCATCTTCAAAAGATAAATCTGGGATATAATAATTTTGAATAAATTGAGTAGAAATACGTTTCAAACCAGCTACACCAGTCATTGTTGATGAACCAATATTTATAAAATTACTATTTTGTAGATAATAAAACAAATATCTTGAACTGAACTCCCCCTTTTTTTCATTCCTGATGGTAAATATTTCTGATGTTCCGAAACCTATACCATTTAACAAATTTGAAACAATTGCAATGTTTCCATTCTCAAAAGAAGGACGAACCTTAGCTAGAACAATATCTCCATTTGCAAAATAATTATATTTTCCCCTCAATGAACCAATTTCTTGCTGTAAATCATTAATAGTATAGCCGTTTTTCAATCTGTCCATAGGTAGAAACGTAGCCAAGTCATCATTTGAAAAATTATCGTTGTATTGAGGGTTGATTTGCACAATATACTTTATTTTTGTATAATCCCACCCCTCTGGAATATCCCCTATCCAATCGATACCAGACGGCACCATCGTCACACTTGGGTCAAGTCCTTTTGTGACAATTTCTGTAATCAGCGATTGTTTATAGGCTTTTAACTCCTCGATGGATTTCTTACTATCACTGATAATCTCATCAATCAAAGTTATTTTTTGGTCGAGAAAGTTGGCAATTTTTTGTTGTTCGGAAATAGGAGGGATTGGAATTAACAACCGATTTAATTTCTCGGATGGGATTCTCATTCTTATAGTGTTTAATTTCCCATTACCCGACTCTTTAATCAAAATACCATTTCCTAATCCCAGCAAACTTCTTTGAAATTGTTCAGATTGAAAAAGGTAGCAATAATAGTTGATGTCATCTCTATCATTATCCGAGTAATAAGTATAATATACTGGACTTACTGCCCCTAACCAACTAGAAAGACCAACTGCACCAGCCAAAATATTCATACTATTCACGACAATATCGTTTGGTCGTGCTACTTTATAAGCAGATAAATCTTCTTTAGCCTTATTTCCTCCCCCTGTTTTTTCTGAGTATGGAAAAACTCCGTTTTCTACTGACAAAGATAGGATAAAATTCGTAATAATTGGGTCATTTTTTTCTTTACGTTCACTGAGTACATATTTCCATCGTCTTAATTCCCACTCCTCAGGAATCTCTCCTATCCATTCAACACCACTGTTTTTCATCTTTCTCATCACAAGTCCTCCAAGTCATTGCTACTCAGAGATTCGAAGTTTTTTACAATTTTCTCCTCTAAGGCTTTGATACGCTTTGCGATAACCTCTGATCTTTCTGGTGCTTGGTATTTATAAAACAAGCGTGTAAAGGGGATTTCATAGCCAATCTTGGTTTTCTTTTTATCCACCCAAGCGTCAGGATTAAAGGGTAGCACTTCTCGAGCTATATAGGAGTCAATATCCTCTGTCAGTGGGATATCCTCGGTATCTCGTTTGCTGGTGTCGGCTTCTACTTTCCTATTTTTCTTGCGGATGATTGTTCCATTTTCATCATAGAGAGGGGTTTCAACGGTCACTTTTTGATAACCAAAAAAGTCATTATCAAAGATTTTAGACTCTACCATGGTATCACCTTCGGTATAGGTTTTATTGGCAAATTCTCCGTAAGCCTGTACGATGAGTTCTCGCTGAGCTTTTTTGATATCCACCCTCTTATCACCGATATTTTTCCGCCGTTTGGCAAAAGCCTTGCTGGCATCCAGCAACTGCACTTTCCCATGACGCTCCTTAGCCTTATTTTTAGTGATAATCCAGATGTAGGTTGAAATTCCAGTATTATAAAACAAGTCTGTCGGTAGCTGAATAATCGCCTCCAACCAGTCGTTCATGATAACATGCTCACGGATTGCAGACTCCCCACCGCCAGCATTGCCAGAAAAGAGAGCCGAACCGTTATGAATAATTGCCATACGACCTGTATCTTTCAGCTTAGAAATGCCATTTAGCTGAAAAAGAAGCTGACCATCTGATATTTTGGGAAGCCCCACGCCAAAACGACCTTTTTCTCCTAATTCAGCCTCTTCTTTTACGGCATTTTGGTCTTTCTTCCAGTCAATACCAAATGGAGGGTTTGAAATCAAGTAGTCAAAGGTATAACCTGAAAAAGCATCCTTGGAAAGAGTAGAGCCCAAAGCCATATTATCAGGATTTCCACCTCGAATCATGGTGTCTGCCTTAGCAATTGCATAGGTCTCTGGGTTTATCTCTTGACCAAAGGTTGTAACGTCTGCATCGGCATCAAGATCTTTGATTCTCTCCATCATGGCTGAAAGCATCTGAGATGTTCCCATAGTCTGGTCGTAAATCGTCCGTACGATAGGCTTATCTGATGGATTTTCATCGATTAGGAGAATGTCTGTCATCAAGTAGATAATATCCCTACTGGTAAAGTGAGCCCCAGCATCCTCACCGTAACTCTCAGAAAATCGACGAACCAGCTCTTCAAAGATATACCCCATGTCCGTCGAAGTGACAGTATCCGCACCTAAATAGGCTTTCTGGCTGTTAAACTCTTGAATAACTGCAAACAAGGCATCGTTAGTTGCCATCTTTGAAATCTCTTTGTCGAACTCAAAATTGTCAAGAATGTCTCTAACATTTTCAGAAAAGCCATTAAGGAAGGCATTGAAATTGTCGTAGATATTTTCAGGATCGCTTAGCAGATTCTCAAAGGTAAAACGACTTGTATTGTAAAATTTATAACCAGAAGCATCTGTTAATTTTCTGTCTCTGATTTGCGTAACCTTGATATTTGTCACTGATTTCGCAACCTCAAGTACATCATCTCTTGTCGGTAGCAAGGTGTCGTGCAACCGTTTAATGACCGTCATCGGCAGAATAACCTTACCGTATTCATGTGGCTTATAAAGCCCTCGTAAAATATCAGCGATATTCCATATCAAAGAAGCCTTCTCTTTGATATTCGTCGCCATCCTTTCGTGGTGCATTTTTTCATTTGTTATCTGTTCTACCATACTTTATTCCTTCTTGAAATTTTTATGAAGGGCTGATGGGATTCCTTTATTATGAATATAATAAAGGAAGGGTACCCTTCCTTTATTATGAATATAATAAAGGAAGGGTACCCTTCGGGTTTCTTAAATTTTCTAGTTCTATTATAGCATATTTGAGGATATTTAAAAAAATCAGGACCACCCGTCAAACGGGTGGTTTGTACCAGGGCTATAAACCCAAATCACCAGCCGGCGCCTAAAGACGCTGGCTTTCACTTTGTTCAATCCTTATTTCATTTGACTCGTCACTTACCTCTTAAAGAGACTTTAGTATTACTTACCACTATCCCTAAAGGGATCCTCATATTCTTTTACACTCAAGAATCCAGTGCTATATCATGCTTTACTCGTTCTCAAATTTTTAGACTCGTGAAGAAATCATCCACTGGATAATTTTTCTTCTCCTTTCGCTTTACAATTGGCTTAAACACCTTTACTGTATTGCGTTTGGAGCTTTTTGTCTCGCACCTAACGGAGCGAGACGGACTAATAGTCGCATAATGAAAAGGACTTAGCATTTATTCTACACAAAGCTAAGTCCTTTACTTATATGATATGCTAAATTTATACATCTATTTCTGTTGACGCTACTATTAGTATAACTTACTAAAATCATACAGTTGCGGATAGTGATCGCACTCGGGATTTTTAGGATGGCAGATAGCTCGACCAAAGTATATCATAGCTTGATGTGCTGCTAACCACTTATCAGGTGGAAGAATTGAACAAACATAATCTTCCACTTCTCTAGGGGTAGCCGACTTCTTCACAATATCATGATGCTTGCAGATGCGCTCCACATGAGTATCGACAGCAAAAGCAGGAATCCCAAATCCTACACTCATAACGACATTTGCTGTCTTACGTCCTACGCCAGCTAAACTTTCCAGTTCCTTACGAGTATGAGGAACTTTTCCACCAAAGTCTACTACTAACTGTTGAGCACACTTTTTCATAAACTTAGCCTTATTTCGATAAAGACCCAATGTTGAGATATAGCTAGCTAAATCACTCTCCGAAGCTACTGCCATAGCTTCAGGGGTAGGATAAGCTTCAAATAGAGCTGGTGTTACTTTATTAACAGCCTTATCAGTTGTCTGAGCAGATAAAAGAACTGCAATTACTAATTCAAAATCATTTCGAAAATCAAGGCTAGGTTGAGCATCAGGAAAAAGAGCAATAATTTCTTCGATAACATACCTAGCACGTTTTTTTGATAATACCATAGTTTTTCTTTCTAAGATGAGGGTAAGTATATTATACCATGAAACAAAGATGACTCCTAGATTAATGAACTAAAATATCACTAACTAGATGACTAAAAAGGGGATTTTCAATCCCCTCTTTTTAATCTTAATCTATTTTTGACGAAGACGACTCCTTCTTCTTCCCTCTAACCAAATAATCAGGAATAAAATCCCTGCAGGTAAGAGACAAACGAACCAAATAGGAGAAAACGTAACTTGTGAACTTTCTGTCTTACTAGTACTGCTAACACTTGATGCACTCGAGTCAGCAGTTTTATCTCCTCCAAAATCAAAGATACCTTTTACTTCTTCTACTTCTTGACTGTTAGAGATTAAAGGCGACACTGTTTCAAGATTGTTTTCTACTTTTAATTGATTCCCTTCAACAGAAAAACCGACAGGCTGATCCTTCTTCACAACACCGTAAAAATCCTTATTTAACTTATACTTTTTCCCATTAATAGTATGCTCACCAGCAGTTAGTAATTTCTTATACTCATAATCACTATACATCTTTTCAATGAGAGCATTTCCAAAAGGATGTCGATAGTATTCCCCATCTTGATCCGACCAATCTCCAACTCCCATAATGATTGCAATCATCCTCTGTTCCCCACGTTTGATAGTGGCAATATAATTGAAAGCACCCTCCGGACTAGAGCCAGTCTTTAAACCATCTACCCCTTCGATTCCATACTTAGCTCCAGGAAGGGAATAGTTATAGGTTTCAAACGTTTCTTCATATGGAGTACCTGCCTTAACTGTCACAACAGGTTTGTTCGTATAATTCAGAATACCTGGATAATTTTTTACAAAGTTATAGGTTAAAATTGCCAAGTCACGTGCTGTTGTTTTGTTGGAGGAATAATTATCATAACGTTGTGGATTATAATATCCTTTAAAAGCTACAGCTGCAGCACCCGAAGCATTAAACCACTGGGTATTTGTCATCCCCAATTCTTGTGCTTTCTGATTCATACTGTCAAGCCAAGCATCAGGATCATAATTAGAAAGATAGTTTGCTAACATGATGGTAGTTGCATTTGAGGATGGTACGGCAGTCATTGTAATCAGCTCTGACACCGTGTAGTCAACCCCTGCAATGATTTTGTTATTGGAAATCTCATAAATCTTAGCTGTAGCCTGATCAGCTGGAGTCGCAGTAATCACCGTATCTTCACTTATCTTACCTTGATGAATCGCTTCAAATACCAAGTAAAGCGTCATTACCTTGCTCATAGAGGCAGGATCTCGAATTTCATCTGCATTATCCTGCCACAGCACATCTCCAGTATTGCCATCAATAAGAATGGATGACTTGGGACGATTGATTTCTTGAACATCTGTATAACCTGCCGCACGGGTAATGTCCATTAGTTCATCCGCTGAAACAAGAGATGGTTGAAGCAAACAACTAAAGATGATAGAATAAATTCCTATTAGATATATCAGCTTAGCAAATACTTTTTTATTCACAACAATTCTCCTAAAATGTACTCTCTTTTAGTATACCATAAATTCTATAATTACAAGCATGATTTCAGAAAAAGTAGGTAAATTCAGTCATTATTTTCTAAAAACAATACAAAACAGTCAGAAAATCACCTGCCTAATGGCAAGCGACTTTCTGACTATTTAATATCATCTGTAGCTACATCTTCACCAAACCATTTTTGAGAAATCTCTTGAAATTTACCAGTTTTATATAGCTCTTTAAAAGCTTCATTGATTTTACTTACAAGAGTTGTATCTGCTTTTCGAGCCCCAACAGCAAAGGATTCTGTATTAAATCCAGCAGAGAATACGTTATAATCGTTTAAGATGCCTTCTTGTTCTAGATAATAGTTGGCATAAACACGATCAATCAAAAGGGCGTCAATACGGTCATTTTGCAAATCAATCAAAGCTTCATTAAAGGTTTGATATTGAGTGGCTTCCTGATTTGCAACCTGATTCTTTAGGATATCTGGATTTGCTTCAAAATCTGAATAACCGGATGAACCAGCTTGAGCACCTAATTTTTTATCAGTCATGTCTTTAACACTTGAGATAGTTGAGGTTTTTTTACTAACTAAAACTTGCTCATTTTTCATATAGGTGTCAGTAAAAAGAACCTTTTCACGACGCTCATCTGTAGCAGAATAGCCATTCCATATCAAATCAATCGTTCCTTTGTTTAATTCAGACTCCTTCATATCCCAATCAATTGGTTGCCACTTGACTGTAATCCCATACTTCTCAAAGACTGCCGTAGCCAAATCAATATCAAAACCAGTATAAGAGCCATCCTTTTGCTCAAATCCCATGGGGACAAACGTGTTATCAAATCCAATTGTAATAGTTTTGTTTGTTTCATAATTCGACCAATTATCTGAACTCACATTACTAGCTGACTGACCACAGGCAACGAGAATCAGAGAACTTACAAAAGTTGCAATGATTAAACTTAATTTTTTCATCTGCATTTCCTCCTATTTAGGCTCTACTTTTAATAAAACATCCGCAATATTTTCTGCAAACTGCATATCATGAGTGACAACAATTTGCGTAATCCCTAATTCACGGTTAGCTAAAATTAGTTTTTCTACTTCAAGTCGGAGTTCTGGATCAAGTGCCGACGTCGGTTCATCATAGCCAATAATTTCTGGGTTAATCATCATGGCGCGCGCTAAAGCAACTCGTTGCTTTTGTCCTCCTGAAAGTGAGAATGGATAAGCAGAAGCATGTTCAGCTAGTCCCAAGCGTTCTAAAAGCACACTCGCCTTTTTTTCTGCTTCTTCTCTAGTTTGATGCATCGTTTTTGTTGGCGATAGGATTAAATTTTCAAGAACTGATAAATGTGGAAATAACTGAAAATCTTGAAAAACAAACCCTAATAAATTTCTCTTACCAAGTTCATCCAAAGCTAGCCTTTCACCATTATAGATAATTTCTCCCGAGTCAATACTCTCAAGACCAGCTAACATTCTAAGTAGTGTCGTTTTACCACCGCCAGATGGACCAACAATTACAAGAATTTTCTTTTCAGGGATAGTAAGGTTAAACTCAGATAAGATTTGTTTGTCACCAAATCGTTTACTAATATTTTTTAATTCTAACATAAGCAGCTCCTATTTATAGTAGCTAAATTTCTTTTCTACTTGCTTAGAAATAATGGTCACAAGTCCAATCATAATCAAATAGATAGCTCCAGCAATAAACATGGGGGCAAGACTAGCATCTCGATTAGCAGCCGTCCGACTAGCCAAAATCAAATCACTTACACCGAGGGCATAAACTAAGGAAGTATCTTTGACCAATGTCATCACTTCGTTAAATACACTTGGCAAAACTAGTTTTGTCACTTGCGGAAGAGTAATAAAACGAACTGTCTGCCAGGAAGTCAATTTTAAAACTTTAGCTGCTTCATATTGTCCCCTTGGGATTGCAGCGATTCCCCCACGAAAAATTTCAGCAAAGTAAGCCGCGTAATTTAGCGTAAAAGCAATAATTACCGCAGGCATTCGATCCAAACGAATGCCAACATTAGGCAGGACATAATAAATAAAAATGAGCTGGAGTAAGAGTGGAGTTCCCCTCATTATCCAGATGTAGATATGGATCAGCCAGTTTAGCGGCTTAAAATGGACTTGCATCAAAAAAGCTACCGCAATTCCTAAGGGAATCGACAGAATCAAAACCCAAGCAAATACCTGTAAAGTGATGCTCGCCCCGCTCAATAAACTAGGCAATATCTCAAAAACATAGGACATAGAGATCCCTCCTTAATATAAAATCCAGTCCAAGTCAGCAAAAACAATAAGAAAATCCCTTCTCATGTTGGAAACTTGTAGACTTAAAACTATTTCATGAGAATGAGGTGCAAATTCTCTGAAAAAGTTTGATTGCACTATCATATCAAAAATGGGGAAAGTTTTCAAGTATTTTTTTACTTATTATTCATAGTTTATGAAAATATATGCATCGTAAAGTGGGTTTAGGAACTGAACTATTTATCTTTTATTAAAACTAGGAGAAACCGTTTAATTTCTTGCATTTTCTCCCCTTTTTTTGTAAGATATAGACAAATCAAAATGACCGGGAGTTAGCTATGGCTTTTACAAATACAAGAGGACGTTATGCAAGCTTTGGAGTAGCTGCTTCCCTCTCTAGTGAAGTGATTGATGATATTTGGTATGTAATTGACAATTTTTTAAAAGGAGTGTTCCCATTACAACACTGTATTCGCTTTGAAATCCTCAATAATCACGGCACTGTCAGTCTACGTTTTTCTCAAGAACAGATGCAAACAAGCATTGGATTTGACTTCTCCCAACACTTCGACCCTTTTTACCCTATGGAAGTGTATGTCGTTGATCGACAAGGAAGGGAGACCGTACTTCTCCCTGATGAATATGAAATGTTCTAATAAGGTCAGGCTATGTTCTCTTTTATGTCACCAACAAAAAGAGGCTGGGACAATAGTCTTCAGCCTCCAAATATGCTCAGTAATAAACTAATAACGCAGGAGATGACTGGAGTCTTTCTTCGCTTTTCAAGATTGTAAGAACTCCTAAATATCCTTGCGGGGGTGGGACTAGGAACTAAAAATTTCATTTTTGAGTTCTGTCCCACTCCCTTAAACTTATAATCTATCAGTGAAAACTATCTTTTCGAGATTACAGCTTAGTAATTTCGCTCACCAAAAAGACCATCTGGTAAATCATGAAAAGATTTCCTAGTTTTAAAATTTTCAAACTTGCCAATTAAAAATTGGTAAGCATCTAGGCGACTTTCATAACGAAGCATCGCATCTCTCGCACGCTCGTCTTGATCTTCCTCGAAAACTTGTTTACTTTCCTTAAGGGCCATCTCATTAATCAGGATTTGGGCTTGAACCCAAGATTCAAAATCCTCCATAAATTCTTGTTCGTAACTCATCGTTTCTCCTTAAAAGTTTTATTTCATTATATCATACTTGTCCCAATTAAAAAACTCTCCTAAGCAGAGAGTTTTTTTATAAACATGGAAAACTTTACCGATTCTTTAGTTCAACATAACGTTTGTACCAAATATTGACATAAGCCTGAGAGAAAGGTCCCTTTTGATGGTTTATCCAATCTACCAATATCTTGACATTTTCTTTTAAAATATAGTCAATGTCTGCTGAGTATTTCATTTTTCGCTTATGGCGTTCATACTCTTCAACATCTAGCAAACGCTTCTCCCCATCAGCAAAAACCTTAACATCCAAGTCATAATCTATGTATTTAAGGGCTTCTGTATCCATATAGTAGGGACTAGCTAGATTACAATAGTAAGAGACTCCTCCATCTCGTATCATTGCAATAATATTGAACCAATATTTTTTATGAAAATAGACAATAGCGGGCTCACGTGTTACCCAACGGCGACCATCACTCTCAGTCACAAGAGTATGGTCATTGACGCCGATAATAGCATTTTCAGTAGTTTTTAGTACCATGGTGTCTCGCCATGTTCGGTGAAGACTCCCATCATGCTTATAACTTTGAATTGTAATAAAGTCGCCTTCTTTAGGTAATCTCATCACTTACCAACTTTCTACAATCAAGTTTATCTCTATTATTGTACCATAATTTTAACAATTTTCTTGATTTAAACTGTCAAAAATACGTGATTACGTTTTCACTATAAATAGTCTCTTAGCATTGTATCGATATCCGAAAAAGAGTAGCCTTTACGAGCAAGAGCTTGAATCAAGCGCTGTCTTAACTCATAGCCTTCATATTTCCTTGAATACTTTCGATACTGCTTCTCTAAGTCTTTTTCAAGCAGTTCCTGCGTGTTTTCTTCATCTTCCTCTATATCAAGTAAGTCAAAAGCTGCTCTCCCTTGAGAATATGAAAAACCTTTACTAGATAAGTTTTGAATTATTTTCCCTTCTAATGCTTTAGGTGGTAGTTTCCCTTTATACTTCCTTAGCAACTTTTCAGCCGTTCGTTGCGCAACTGGAGCTAAATCAAAGTCACTCAACACGTCTTCAATAAGCTTTGAATCAACTCCTTTTTGAATTAATTTTTGTTTTAAGGCATATGCCCCTTTGTCTCCAGACATCTGATTAGAATTAATGAAATTCCAGGTGTATTGCCGATCATCTAACCATTTATTTTCTTTCAAATCTGCGATAACTTGCGGTATAATCTCGTCTCTTATCTCATACTTTTGCAAATAGTCCTTAACTTCCTTGGTCGTTCTAGACTTAAAAGATAAATGATAAAGAGCAAGATTTTTCCCATAAGAAAATTGAGCAAAATGAGTTATTTTGTCCAATTCTTCTTGCGATATTTCCTTCTGTTTTGACAGCATAAAGCGCACAATGGTGTCTTCTGTGATATAAAGTCTGTCCGACTCATCCAATTCCATAAGATAGAGTCGTTTTTTCTTTTCAAGTTTTGTAATCTTCATCTTTCTGATTTCCTCTTTCAAGAATTATTCTATCATATTTTTCCGACATGAGCCAAATCCATGGTATAATGAAGGTATGAATCTAAAAGTAAAACAAAAAATCCCCTTAAAAATTAAACGAATGGGAATAAATGGGGAAGGCATTGGTTTTTATCACAAGACGCTTGTTTTTGTTCCAGGAGCCTTAAAAGGGGAGGAAATTTATTGTCAAGTTACAACTGTTAAACGGAATTTTGTTGAAGCAAAACTGCTAACCATCAATAAAAAATCAAAATTTCGAGTTGTTCCGGCTTGTACCATATATAATGACTGTGGAGGTTGTCAGATCATGCACCTTCATTATGATAAACAGCTAGAATTTAAAAGTGATTTACTTCACCAAGCTTTGAAAAAATTTGCTCCAGTTGGTTATGAGAATTACGAAATTCGACCAACCATCGGCATGAAAGAACCCAAATATTACCGAGCAAAACTACAATTTCAAACTCGAAAATTTAAAGGAAAAGTAAAAGCTGGTCTTTACGCTCAAAATTCCCACTATCTAGTCGAACTGAGAGATTGCCTAGTACAAGATCGAGATACTCAAAAAATTGCAAATCGGATTGCAGAACTACTAACTTATTATCAAATTCCAATTACGGATGAACGCAGAACTCTTGGAGTGCGTACAATTATGGTTCGCAAAGCTAGGCAATCTGGGCAAGTACAGATGATTATCATCACGAACCGCCAGCTTAACCTAACTAATCTTGTCAAAGATTTGGTAGAAGAATTCCCAGAGATTGTTACTGTTGCGACTAATTTAAATACGGCGAAAACGAGTGACATATACGGGGAAAAAACACAGATTATATGGGGAACTCCTAGCATCCTTGAAGGTGTATTAGATTATGAATTTTCACTTTCACCACGCGCCTTTTATCAATTAAATCCTGAACAAACAGAAATACTTTATAGTGAGGCTATCAAGGCTCTTGATGTCAATCCTAATGATCACCTGATTGATGCCTATTGTGGCGTTGGAACCATTGGCTTTGCTTTTGCCAAGAAAGTAAAAAGCCTCAGAGGGATGGATATCATCCCTGAAGCTATTGAGGATGCTAAACGAAACGCAATCCGTATGGGTTTTAATAACACCTACTACGAAGCTGGAACAGCCGAAGAAATCATCCCTCGCTGGTATCGTGAAGGATATCGTGCAGATGCTCTTATCGTCGACCCTCCACGAACAGGTCTTGACGACAGACTACTCGATACGATTGTCAAATATGCTCCAGACAAGATGGTGTATGTCTCCTGTAATGTTTCTACGCTTGCACGTGACCTCGTTAAATTGACTAAGGTCTATGACGTGGTTTATATCCAGTCTGTGGATATGTTTCCACATACAGCAAGAACTGAAGCGGTTGTAAAACTTGTAAAAAAATTTAATGCTTCCATAAAATAAGCACGATTCAATCTTACAGATTGAATCGTGCTTATTTGTCTTTTTACTGTTTATTCATCAACATAATCTGTCTGTTTGCTATTTAACCAAGCATAAGGTAATCCAATAAGAATCCCACCACCTATAAGATTGCCCAAGAAAGTAACTCCCCAATGCCGCAAAATGTTTAAAAAATCAAAATGAGCCACTTGATCCGCTACAACACTAAATTTCACAATTGAAAATGAAGCAAAATTGGCCGCCAAGTGTTCATTTGTCAAGAAAACAAACATGTAGATAGCAGATAGAACCAAACAAAGTTTAGCAGTTCCATCTTTAACTAAAATGAATGATAAAATGGCAATATTAACAAAGATATTAGCAATAATCCCCTCTAATAATACCAGATCATTCGTTCGCGCTAGTTTCGTTTCAACAACCCCCACAATAAAACTATCATGGCTTAACGTGGCATAGGCAGCTGAATTTGCAAATGCCCAGCCAACGATAAGAGTTCCAACTAGATTGAAAAAAGTACAAAATAGTAAAATAGAGAGACTTTTCTTCCAAGATATTTTCTTTAAATAGCTACCAGCTGTCAAAAACATCATATTAGAGGTTACTAATTCAGCATTTAAAAATACAATATAAGCTAATCCCCAAGCAAATATAAAAGGAAATAAAAATCGTCCAAAACCAGGTACAATTTTGTTAATCAAATCTGCTGCAATAGCACCCGCACCAGTGCTAAAAGTCAGAAATGCCCCCGCAAAAATAGATCTCAGAGCGTATTTTCCTTTACTCTGGTCAAATAAAGCTTCTTTCTTTAAGCAAGCAGCTTCTATTTTACTAATAAATGTAGATTGTGGCATCATAACTCCTTTTCTAACTGTTTTTTAAAATCATATGTTACACTTTCTAATCTGTATCTAGTATAGCAAAATTTACACCATTTTGAAAGCGGTTTTATAATTTTTAGAAAACTTTCTTTTCAATAATGTAATGAAAGGTTCTATAAAATAAACAGAAGAAACTAGAAGAAAACCGTCTGCTAAAAAAACTTCACATCTCACCAATCAACCACATTTAGTACAATTATCACTATTATTGATAAAAGCATAGACTGGACAATTTTCGCCCAGCCTACTTAAATCATATACTCTAAATCATAGCTTGCATCTGATAAAAGGCGAGCTAAAAACTGTTGTGTCCGTTTCTCTCTTGGTCTTGTAAAGATATCATCCGGTTTACCTTCTTCGACAACTTGCCCCCCATCCATAAAAACAACATGGTTAGCCACATCCCTAGCAAAACTCATCTCATGTGTGACAACTACCATAGTGGTTCCTTCATTAGCCAATTGTTTCATCACATCTAGTACATCTCCTACTAACTCAGGATCAAGTGCTGAAGTTGGTTCATCCAACAGAATGACTTCTGGTTTTACTGCAATAGCTCTTGCTAATCCAATACGTTGTTGTTGTCCTCCTGATAATTGAGAAGGATAGTAATCCTTATAATCAAGGAGCCCCACTTTCTCTAGTGCCGACTGGGCAATCTGCAATGCTTGATCTTTCGGTACTTTCCTTGCAACTACTAGTCCTTCTAAAATATTCTCCAAAGCTGTTTTATTCGCAAATAGGTTATAATGTTGAAAAACAAAAGCAGTTTTCTTTCGTATATCTAAAATTTGTTTTTTATTCAAATTAGCTAAATCATATTTCTCATCTGCTAAAGTTAGTTGCCCACTATTTGCTTTTTCTAAATGGTTAAGACAGCGAAGAAAAGTTGTTTTTCCTGATCCAGATGGACCCAGAATCACGACAACATCTCCTTGCTTTACAGTTAAATTGACATCCACTAAAACTTGGTGATCTCCGAATGTCTTTGATATATGTTTCGCTTCTAACATAGCACTTCCTTTCAAAATAATACCTAGTTTAAAAATTTCTGAATCTATCGTCTTTTTAAAGAACTAATTTTAGGATGTTTTCTTTTCAAAATGAAAATATTTTTCTAATAGATGAAACCCCAGCTGAATCAAACCACATAGAATGAGGTAGAGGATAAAGATAACAAAATAAGACTCAAAATATTGATATCCGTAAGAGGCCTCCACGCGAGCAATGGCTGTAATATCCTTAATTGTCATGACAAAGACTAATGAGGTTCCTTTGACGATATTGATTACTAGATTACAAATATTTGGCAAGGCAAAACGAAGTGCTTGAGGAAAAATAATTCGCACATAAGCTTGTCTTGTCGTTAGACCGATGGCTTGCGCCGCTTCCAATTGTCCCTTATCAACTGTTAAAAGAGCTGAACGCAATATTTCTGATAAGGTACCTGTCGTCATTAAACTATAGATAATAAAGGCATAATACAAAGGATTAAAGGTAAATACATCAATTCCACTTCCGATACTTTTAAAAAACTGATTGAGCAGACTAGGAAAAAGACTGTAAAAGAAAAGTATCAATAAAATAGGTGGTGTTGCTCGGATAAAAGCGAGATACACAACTGAGAAGGTCTTAACACCTCGTACTTTATAAATTTGTCCCAAAGCCAAAAAGAGAGCTGGAAAAAAACTTAATCCCAATGCAACGAACAGAATAGAGAGTGTTACGGGTATCCCTTGCACTGTTTTCATAAAGGTTTCTAAGATATAAGAAAAATCCATTTTTTACCTCTCTTTCACAGTCAAAGATTGTTCTATCAATCGAGCAGAAATCGATAATATCAGGGCAACTCCCCAATAAATCAAAGCAACTGCAGTATAGGTTTCTAGAGAATAATTTCCCATATTTCTGCTTATGAGAAGATTTCCAGCTCCCATAACATCAATAAACCCAATCGTGTAAGCAAGTGCTGCATCTCTCATAAGGTTCAGTACAGCAGTCGTCATATTCGGAAGAGCTACTCGAAAAGCTTGTGGTGCAGTAATTCGCCAAAAAGTCTGCTCAGGTGTTAGTCCGATACTCAATCCTGCTTCAATCTGTCCTTTTGGAATGGAGACATAGGCTGCTTTAAATACCTCTGATATCAAAGCGGCAAATAATAAAACCATTGTTAGCAATACAAAAAATAACTTCGGCCAACCATTGATATCCAAACCTAGCCACCAGTTGAGAAACTCTGGAACGCCATAAAAAACCAAAAATAGCAGTACAATCGGCGGGGTACAGCGTAAAATGAACACATAGATACGAGCTATATTTGCCAAGTTTTTTTCCTCAGATAACTGTGCCCATGCTAGCAAACCTCCTAAAAGAGATCCCAAAAGAGTCGTTAGAGAGAGAACAATAATCGTCATGGGAAGTGCACTCGCTATATTCGGTAACATATCAAATACTTTAGAAATATCGTAATTGACCATGAATCCTCCTTTTCAAATAATCTTCAATTAAAGTGAAAGCAGAGCACAGAAATATGTGTGCCCTTCTTTCTTCTAAGTGTAGTTTCCATGTTATATATTAGATGAATAGTTTTACTTACTTATTTATCTATGTAACTAAAGACATCCTCACCAAAGAATTTTTCAGAAATTTTGGCCAATGTTCCATCTTCTTGCAATTCTTTTATAGCCTTTTCGTACTCTTTCGCAAATGCCTCATTCTTTTCGGAACGATTTAGAAGTGGATACGTCGGAATTCCTTTATAAGGGAACCAAGAAAGTTGATCAGCATATTGATGATACGAACCATCTTCTGCTGTCACCGCTTTTTCAAAAGAAAGTTTGATGTCAAAGTAAGCATCATACCGTTTTTCTAAAACCCATGCATAAGCATCTGCGACTTTAAAGGATTCCGCTGCTGTTAATTCAATCGGATTGTCCTTGTTTTTGTCATTATACTCTGAAATAACCGTCCACTGAGCATTTTGTGGTGAAATTGGAACCAATTTTCCTTTTTCTTTTGCAAAATCTGAAATATCTTTGTACTTAGTGGCATCTTCCTTACGAATGGTAAATCCAATAATACTTGCCCCAATAGGTGACTCTGGTATTATGAATTTTTTAGCTCTCTCCTCTGTGTACCATGCCCCCTTAGTTCCAATATCATACTTACCAGACTCTAAGCCAATCAATAGGTCATCATCACTTGTTCCTGTGTATTCAAACTGATACTGAGGAAGTTTCTCATCAATCGCTTTTAAAACCTCTACCTCATAACCGGTTGAATTTCCTTTTTCATCCACATAGTCATAAGGAACATAGTTTTGCGTATGGGCAACTTTTAATGTTGTTACAGTTTTTTCACTACTAATTGTTGTTTCTGCCTTTGAGTTACTCGTCAAACTCCGTCCTAAAACTGTTGCTCCCACAAGAGCTGCAATGGCTACACCACCAATAATCCATGTTTTCTTACTCATATTTTTTCTCCTCATTTAAAATCTAGCTGCTTCTCGTACCCATTGAATTCGTTCATGATCAATATCACTTGGAATAGTACAATCTGCTCCCAAGACTAAACCAACCCTTCCTGACTCCTCAAGCAAACGTTTCACTTCGTTTTGAATATCCTCTTTGCTAGCTGAGTACAAGAGTCCATCTTTACCATTCTCAAAACCACCTAAGACCGTACGACCTTTAAAAATCTCCCGTCCTTGAGAAAGACTAATTCCCTCTGGACCAACAGCCCAGTTGAAAACTTGAGCAGGATAGTCTGCGAACAAATGCACATCATTTCGAGCTCCCTCATAGCCACAAATATGTAAAATATTAATTCCACCAGCTTGATTCGCAGCTTCTAAAACCGTTAATTCACTTGGAGCAACGATTTGTTTGTAGTCCTCAAAAGATACTCGTGAATCTTGAATACTTTGTACACTTAGATAAATCCCATCAGCCCCACCTTCCGTAATCACACGACGACTTAGACTTGCAATATCTTGGGCAATAACCGATAATACATGTTTTAGAACTTCTGGATATTCCACTACTTGATCTGCTATTAAATCATCACCACCAGCTACTTTCCCAATCAACCATTTTAAATAGGTGACAGGTGCAAAGATATTATAGATAGCAACGATATCTTCTGGAAAGTTTGCAATCAAATCTTTTACCAACTCAACTTGGTCCGTTATCCAAGGATGATCCTCTCCCAATGGCTCTAGACTGGATAACTCACTAAAAGATTGGAAATTTTTTAGTAGAGCTTGTGGATAGCCAAAGTATCCATCACTCATCAGTTTGACAAAATCTGGTTTCACATCTGCAATAAAATCCTTATGACCTTGTCGGTTTTTCTCGATGATCTCTGGATTTTCAAAACCTGCAAGCCATTCTCTTTCTTCTGTAAAGTGGTGCCAAAATCCCACTGGCACACGATCAACCTCTTCACCACGGAAGGCTTTTAATACTAATTCTCTCTTTTCTGACATCTTTATCTCCTTTATTTTTCTAACAATAAATTGGCTAAATCACTGTTTTGCATATAAACAAGTGTTTCTTTTGATATTTCCTCTAACTGCTTAACATCCTCGCTGATTTCAGGTGCTAAAGTAGTAGCTGAGCTACTTTGAAATCCCAACCCCAAACTAATTATCAGACTAGTCAGTACGCCAGTCACAATAAGAACCACTTTACTTTTCATCATTTACTCCTATAAAATAGCCGCTTGTCGGATCCATTCTAATCGTTCTAGTTGAAAGTCGTCTGGAACCGTACAATCAGCTCCCAAAATAAGATTTCTACTTCCTGCTTTGGAAATCAAGTGCTTGGTCTCCTGAACCAGCTCCTCGCGGTTACCAGTATTTAACAAACTTGATTGGGTATTTTCAAATCCCCCCAGAACAGTCTTCCCATGAAAAAGCTGGCGACCTTCTTCTAATGAGACGTTTTCATGATGTGTCGCCCAATTAAAAACTTGTGCTGGGTAATGACTAAATAAGGCTAAATCATTACTTGCCCCTTCAAAACCACAAATGTGAAGAATATTGTTTCCTCCTACTTCATTAGCTGCCTCCAAGACAACTAAGTTACTTGGTTCAATCACTTTCTGGTAATCTATCGCACTAACTCTCTCATCTTGAACCGCTTGTGTGCTAAAATAAATACCATCTAAGTCTGTTTCTTCTAACAAGCGTTTTACCAAAATAGCAATGTCACCAGCAATGACCTCCAAGGCTGCTTTTAACTTGACTGGATTTTCTAACAAGAAATCGGCTAATTCCTTGTCTCCTCTTCCATGTTGACTTCTAAACCACCGTTTCAAATAAGAAGCTGGAGCAAAGATATTGTAAAATGATGCTAAATCTTCGGGAAAGCTAGCTAAAATTGCCTGAACAATTTCAATCTGTTGTTCAATCCAAGGATGATTCTCTCCGATAGACTGAAGTGCATCAAAATCTGAAACAGAATAAATATTTTCTGGAACTAAATCACTCGGATATTTAAAAAAACCATCACTCATAATTTTTACAAAATCCGGTCGTCCTTCCTCAACATAACGTCGATGCCCTTCTAAAGATTTTTGAAAAATTCGTGGATTATTTAATCCCTGTCCTTTTTCCTCCAAGGTTACAAAATGAAACCAAAATCCAACAGGAACTCGTGGAACATCCTCACCACGAATTGCACGTAAAACTAATTCTCTTTTTGTCATCCAAACCTCCTTACAAGAAATTGTAAAATTGATTGACACTATGATAACAAAAGTTCAAATCTCTGTGAAATATATATTGATTATCAGATTGATTAAATTTATTTATACGAAGATATCCAACAATTGTTCAAATCCCTTGAGAAATAAGGAATCAGAAGATTTCAAGTTTATTTATTACAAGAGCATTTTTTCCACTTTGTTTTTTCTTATCACACTGATAAAAAACTTTTAAGATAACAAAAAAAGTCATCAAAAGATGACTTTTTTGTTATCGAGAAGTAAATAGAACTAATTTACTTGTTTATTTTTGTACTCACTTTTTATTAATTGTTTTCTTCGGTTGTTCTTGATGATTGAGAGGATGATTCACTAGAATTTACTTGCTCACTAGAAGAGGAACTACTACTTGAGCGAGTAGATGATCTACTTGAACTACTACTTTCCGTTGTCACCTCAGGGACATAGACGTAGAGAACGACTCGTCCAGTTTTTAGGTCCAAATTATCGCCCTCATTCGGACTCTGCCGAACAATCGTATTTTCCTGTGCATCACTTGGTGCAGTAGTTACAATACGGCGTTCAATATTTGCACTGTTAACCCCTAATACTGAAATGAGGTGATTGTAAGCAAACTCATAGGTAGAACCGATATAACTTGGCATCTCTGTTGTCGTAACAGCCTTTGCAACCTTTAATGTAATAGTCCGTTTTGCTGCTAAGTCGTATGTCGAGCCTGCTTCTGGTGACTGTCCGATAACGGTTCCTTCAGTATAGTCCGCGGTTTCAACAATTTCCGTTTTAATACTGCTTTCAGGAACAGCATGATTATTGGTTAAATCTCTGATAGCGTCTGAAACAGTGTCACCAGTGTAATCAAGCATCACAAACGAAGCTTTACCACTGGAAACAATCAATTTCACACTGCTTCCTTCCCGAAGTTGAGAACCTCCTGTTGGGTCTGTACGAATGACATTTCCTTTGTCTACATCATTACTGGCTTCCTCAATGACATCTCCAACAGACAAACCTACAGCCTCGATACTCGAACGGGCTTGAGCTAAGGTTTGTCCTGTAACATCTGGAACAGATTGTGTAGAGGGACTATTATATAGGAGGGTGATAAAAGCAATCATGACCAAAACAATCGCACCAAATAGTACCTTGTAACGCGTCCTTAGTTTTCGACGTTTCGGCTTTTTCACTGTCGCCCCTAGTTCTGGCTCTTCAAACTGAATCGGAGCTGTTCGTTGTGGGCTCGGCTTCACTGGTGCTGGAACGATTTTTTCAACCCCTTGCACCTGTGATAAGGGGGCGGTTATTCCTTTAGGGAGAGTTTTGGTATCAATCTTATCTTCTCCAAAAAACAACTTGGCTTCATTACGTCTCTCTGGCGATAAACTTGAAGCCAAATCAGTGTACATCTCCCCAACTGTCTTATAACGATCTGTTAACTTTTTAGCAGTTGCCTTAAGGACAATATTTTCCAAAGACTGTGGAACATTTGGATTTTCCTCTATAATTGAAGGTAGGGGTTTCTGAAAATGCTGCAAGGCGATTGTCACCGCACTATCCCCGTCATAGGGGATATGTCCTGTCAACATCTCATAAAAAATAATCCCCATAGCATAAATATCACTTTGGATTGTCGCTTTTGAACCACGAGCTTGTTCAGGAGAAAGATAATGAACTGAGCCAAGCATAGAATTTGTCTGAGTCAAACTAGTTTCTGCGAAAGCTACTGCAATCCCAAAATCTGTTACCTTAGCTGAACCACTTGGAGTTAAAATAACATTTTGTGGTTTCAGATCACGATGGACAATTCCTCTTGCATGTGCGAGTCGCATAGCCAAGAGGATTTCTCCCATGATACGAACAGCTTCACGATTTGATAAGGGAGCATGTTGTTTAATATACTCCTTTAAATCCTGTCCAGCCACGTATTCCATCGCAAGGTACTGCTGCCCATCTTCTTCGCCAATATCTGTAATGCGAACGATATGAGGGTGGTCTAAATCTGCCATCGCCTTTGCTTCACGCTGAAAGCGTGCTACAGCGACCGGATCCGTTTGAAAATTTGTTCTCAGAACCTTTACAGCCACCTCTTCGCCATCCAAAATCAGATCTTTGGCCAGATAGACATCTGCCATCCCACCACGACCAATTTGTTTGACAATTTTATATCGTCCGGCAAAAATCTTGCCGATTTGGATCATGCTACATCCTCCTGCACATGAACAAGAGCAACTGTGATATTATCCAGTCCACCTGCTTTATTTGCAAACCGAATCAAGGTTGCTGCCTTTTCAGAAAGAGTAATTTCACTGGTTATAATATCATAAATTTCACTTTGAGCTACCATGTTAGACAAACCATCGCTATTGATTACTAGATAGTCTCCAACTTCTAGTTGGATTAAACCTAAGTCAGCCTCTACTTCATGAGCTTGCCCAATTGATTGGGTAATGATGTTGCGTTGAGGGTGTCTTTCTGCTTCCTCTGGACTAATCTGCCCCGCTTTCAATAATTCATTTACCAAGGAATGATCACTCGTCAACTGCTGAATCTGCTCACCACGCACTAAATGAATACGGGAATCCCCTACATGAGCATAAAGAGCTTGGTTGTCAATCAGCACGACAACTTCAATCGTTGTCCCCATACCCTGGTACTCCTCACTCTGACCAAGATGGCTGATTTTTTGATTTTCTTCTTGTAAGTGATAGTTAACCCATTCACGTACTTGGTTTAAATTATCAATCTGAGTATCCACCCAAGCAGCCCCTAAATCCGTCACGGCCATCTCGCTAGCGATATTTCCCGCTCGATGCCCCCCCATTCCATCTGCTAGAATAATCATCTGTTTTCCAGCTCGGTTGACAAAATGGTTAACGTAGTCTTGATTATTGGTTCGTTTCTGACCAACATCTGTTAATAATGCAATTTCAATTTTTGTTCCTGACAAAATCTGTTTCCTCCTCTGTCTTGGAAATCGTGATGACTCAGTAAAACAACTTTCATACTACTAGTCTCATCACTATCCCCTAGGATTTTTTTCTGAACTGACTGATGAAAAAGCCATCCGTCTGATAGAGTTCAGGAGTTATTAAGATGCAACCATCTACTAGAATATCTGTTTTTTCATGACTGAGAGGAACTTGCTCAAAATCTGGATGTGCTTCCAAAAATTTAGCTACTACTTCCTGATTTTCCTCAGGCACGATGGTGCACGTACTATAGGTTATTATACCACCTTTTACTAGGATTTGACAAACGCTGTTTAGAATTTTCAATTGAATTTCCTGAAGAGATTGAAAATCACCCATTTCTTTATTGTATTTTAAGTCTGGTTTCCGTCGAATCAATCCAATCCCTGAGCAAGGGGCATCTACTAAAATCTTATCAAAACTATTTTTAGGAAAGACTTCATGAACTCGGCTAGCATCTAATACCTGCAAATTCACTCGATCCAACACTCCTAGACGTTCTGCATTTTCAGCAATCAAATTTAGTTTATGCTCATATAAATCCAAGGCTGTAACAGTCCCCCTTGTCAGAAGGGAGGCGATATGTGTTGTTTTTCCACCTGGAGCAGCACAAGCATCCAATATCCGTTCATTTCCTTTAATGGCTAAGGTTGGAGCAACTAACTGGCTGGACTCATCCTGTATCGTCAAAAGTCCTTCTTTGAAAAATCTTGTTCCAGCAAAATAACCCTGTTCTTTCACTAATGCCGTTTGAGCTAATTCTGAATTACTAGCCGCAATTGCTTCTCTTAACTCATCCTTTTTAGTTAGATCTGTCACACGAACGGAAGCTTTATTTTTTAAGAAAAGAGATTCAAACATCTTAACTGCACGTTCCTCACCATAGACTTCAACCAATTTTTTTACTAGCCAAACTGGTAGAGAATACTGGATAGAAAACCGTTTATGCTTCCGTTTGATTCCTTCAATATCTGGGACTCCTTCCCTAAGGATTCGTCTCAAGATGGCATTAACAAACCTCTCCGAGTGGAGCTTGCGGCTTTTTGCTATGGCCGCTGCTTCATGAACTACTGCATGATTTGGAACTTTATCCAAATAAAGAAGTTGATACAAACTCATCTCAAGCAAGATATAAAGCCAACCATCTAACTTATCACGATCTTCGATAAAATGGGATAAATACCAGTCCAGCGTTCGTTTTCGGCTAAGTGTTCCATAGACAATTTCTGTGACTAATCCTTTGTCTATCTTAGATAAATTCCCTTGAGAAAGTGATTGATTCAGTACGATATTGGAATAGCCACCTTCTAGAAAAACTTTTTCAAGAATCATTAAAGCTAAACGACGCGCATTCTGTTGATTAGTTTCCAAATGTATCTCCTACTACCAGGTTGCGACCTGTTCCGTTTAAGAAATCCGCGATAGCCATTTTAGGTTTTCCAGCAGGTTGTACAGTTAACAGTCGGACAGCTCCTTCTCCTGTAGCCACAACTAATTCTTTCTTACTAATTGAAAGGATAGTCCCTGCCGGACCAGAAGCTTCTACTTCCTGAACGTCATAGATTTTAAACCGTTGCCCATCAAATAGAGTATGAGCAATTGGCCACGGATTGAGTCCTCGAATATGGTTAAACACATCTCGAGCCGACTTCGTCCAATCAATTCGTTCTTCCTCAGATGAAATATTAGGAGAAAAACTTACGTAACGAACATCTTGAGCTTCCGGTTTAATCTCACCTGCTAAGTAGGCAGGTAAACTATCTAATAGTAAATCACGACCAACTAAGGCCAACTTAGCAAATAAAGTCCCTACATTATCTGTATCTTCTATCGGAATAGACCGTTTGGAAATCATGTCTCCTGCATCCATCTCTTTGACCATTTCCATAATGGTCACCCCTGCTTCCTTATCTCCATTCATAAGAGCATAGTGAATTGGAGCTCCTCCACGATATTTCGGAAGTAACGAAGCATGAACATTTACTGCAAAATCCATTGCTTCTAAAAGTCGGCTTGGCAAAAATTGACCAAAAGCTGCCGTCACAATTCCATCCGCCCCTAACTGAAGTAATTGCTCAAGCACGGGACTTTTAGACAATTTTTCTGGTTGATAAACAGGGATTCCTGCCTTGAGAGCTAATTCTTTAACTGGCGTCATCCGAATTTCTTTTTTCGGCCGACTGCACGATCTGGTTGAGTTACTACCGCTAAAACAGTATACCTGTTGTCAGCCAATAAACCTTCTAAAACAGTCGCTGAAAAATCAGGCGTTCCCATAAAAATAATCTTTGTCATAGTTCCTCTTCTTAATTAAAATTTTGTGGTTCATTATCAATAATTAATCGCAAGTCCTTATTTTCCACTTGCTGCGTCAGATCCAAAACCTTATTGAGTGCTGTTTCCAACTGATTTTCAAAACGATACTTTAGTAAAATCTGGTAATGATACAAGTTATGGGTACGAGCGATCGGTCTTGGTGTAGGACCTAAAATCTTTACCTGATCCGTTAATTCTTCTTTTAGTAATTGCAAGATTTGATAAGATTTTTTTAGAACAAATTCCTCTTGCTTATGTGATAAGGTAATCCCTACTGTATAGTAAAAGGGAGGGTAACCCAAGGTCCGACGAAGATTCATCTCATAAGTATAAAATCCCTCATAATCCTGTTGCTTAGCAAATCGGATAGCATAATGGTTGGGATTATAGGTTTGAATATAAACCTTTCCTTCTTTATCTGCCCGACCAGCTCGACCCGCTACCTGTGTCAACAGCTGAAAAGTTCGTTCTGAAGAACGAAAATCTGGCAGATTTAAAGCCGTATCTGCATTTAACACTCCAACTAAGGTTACATTTGGAAAATCTAAACCCTTAGCAATCATCTGAGTCCCTAGTAAAATATCTGCTTTTCCTGCACCAAAGTCTGTCAAAAGCCTTTCATGGCTCCCTTTTTTCCGAGTAGTATCTACATCCATTCTCAAAATTTTTGCTTCAGGAAAGAGTAGGGCTAACTCATCAGCAGCCTTCTGGGTACCTGTTCCATAATAGCGAATGCTTTTACTCTTGCAGTTAGGGCAATGTCTGGGGATTCCCTTATTAAAGCCACAATAATGGCAATTCATTGTCTTTGTATCCATGTGCAAGGTCAAGGAAATATCACAGTTAGGACAGGTGTCGACTGTTCCACACTCCCTACACATCACAAAACTAGAATAGCCACGCCGATTTAGCATTAATACAATTTGTTCTTTTTTTCTAAACGCTCTCGGATAGCCTCGACTAAAACAGGTGTGAAATTGCTTGCCTCCTGCTGACCAATATAGTCTCGAAAATCAACCACTTCAACAGGAGGGATTTTGGCCAGAGGATTGGCTCTTTGAGTCAATTCCAAAAACTGATAAACGCCTCGACTAGCCCTGGCACGGCTTTCCAAACTCGGAGTGGCAGACCCTAAAACCAATACAGCATGATTATAGCGTGCCCTGAGTATGGCGACATCTCTAGCGTGGTAGCGAGGGCTAGAATCCTGCTTATAACTGGCCTCATGTTCCTCATCTATCATAATAGCCCCAATATTTTTTAAAGGAGCAAAAATAGCTGATCGTGCTCCGACAACCACTTTCGCTTGTCCCTGTTCAATCTTTCGCCACTGATCGTATTTTTCTCCTTCAGACAAGCCTGAGTGAAGGATAGCGACTTGATTTCCAAAACGAGCGATAAAACGGTTGGTTACCTGTGGGGTTAGGGAAATCTCAGGAACCAACATGATAGCCGTCTTCCCTCTTTTTAAGGCTTCCTCAATCACCTGCAAGTAAACCTCTGTTTTACCACTGCCAGTCACCCCTTCTAGTAGAAATGGATGACTTTCTTTGCCGATTTGTTTTGTAATCGCTTCAACTGCTTGAGCCTGCTGGAAATTTAACTCTAAAGAATGACTCTTTATAACCTGATTAAAATAATCTTGAGCTCGATCTACTTCTCGCTCTTCAATCTCGAGTATTCCTTTTTCTATAAAGAACTTCACAACAGGTGCACTGAAGGATTTTCTCAGATTTTTTAGCAGCCCCTCTTTTGTATTTTCTAATAAAAATTTCTTTAAGGCCTGCTGTTTTAAAGCACGGTTAGAGGGTGCAAAAGCGATTAATTTATCCAAAGAAATACTATACCAGCTTTCAAATTTAACATGCTTCTTGTCACTTGCTTTGTACTCAATGTTGAGTTTATCAGAACGAGCTAAACGCATCATTTTCGCTTGTTCTTGCACATCTAAACTAGAAAAATGAAGACTGGTTTTACTTCCAAAGATAGCCAAACGATCTGTTTCACTCAGTTGATCAGTGGGATAGAGAATCTTATCATAGCTTGAATTTAGCAAACTCGGTAGCATAGCCTTTAATATAGAAATTTTATACGCAAAAACCGTATGCCTCATCTGATCTGCAAGAGCAAGTTGCTCTTCATTAAGAACTGGTCGATAATCCAAAACTTCAACCACTTCTTTCAGACCCGTTTTTTCTTTTTTATCGGAGACTCCAACCACAATCCCCTGAATCAATCGATTTCCCTTACCAAAAGGAACATGCACGCGCATCCCTTTTTCTACTATCCCCTCAAATTCAGAAGGGATAGCGTAAGAATACGGTTGATCCGTCTGCATCAAAGGAACATCAACAATTATATCTGCAATCACACTCTCACCTCCTCCATGTTCCATTCTTCCCGGTAACAAAATAAGATTGAGTCACCCCCAACCTTATATTTTTTCGCCTTCTTCTTTTTCTTTAGCAATTTGTTCCTTGATCTTGCGTTCCTCTTCTTCCTTACGTAAACGTTCACGCTCAGCACGGACACGAATAATTTCACGCTTCATTTCTGGGTCAGGATGGATTGTGACATTACCAGACTCAATCTCCTCTAGAGCCCGTAAAGTTGACTTTTCAGATTGAAACTCTTGAGTAGCTTTAGCACCTGCCTCCAATTCATGGGCACGTTTCGCTTCAAGAATAACAAGAGAATACTTTGATGGTACTTGGTCCAGCAAAGTGTCAATAGAAGGTTTTAACATCATAATTTTTCTACCACATTTCTAATCTTAGCGTTGAACTGCCTCAACTTTTGGCAGCATTTCTTGGTAATGACCGATAATCCGATCGACACGGAAGTGCTCTGCTTCAATCACACGTTTGACACGATCAGCTGCAAGAGGAACTTCGTCGTTGACAATGGCATAGTCATATTCTCGCATCAGAGCAATTTCTTCTTTTGCTTTTTCAATTCGTTGCGCAATGACTTCAGGGCTATCTGTTCCCCTCCCGACTAGACGATCTTGTAATTCTTCTAAATCAGGTGGTGTCAGGAAGATAAAAACTGCATCTGGAACTTTTTTCTTCACTTGAAGAGCACCTTGAACTTCAATCTCAAGAAAACATCAATCCCTTTATCGAGCGTTTCATTCACATAAGTCAGTGGAGTACCATAGTAGTTACCAACGTACTCTGCATACTCAAGCATCTGCCCTTGGCGAATCAATTCCTCAAACTGTTCCCGACTACGGAAAAAATAATCAACTCCATCCACTTCACCGGGACGTTGTGCTCTGGTAGTCATGGACACCGAATATTGAAATTGGTTATTAGAACTTTCAAAAATCTCACGTCGAACAGTTCCCTTTCCTACTCCTGACGGTCCAGAAAAGACGATTAATAAGCCTCGTTCCTGCATGTTTTCTCCTTCAATGTCTTTCCCACTAGTATAGCAAAAATGAGTTGATTTTTCAACTCATTTTAACTTATTTTCAAATAGAGAATGATTCTTTCTGCGATTTAGCATAAAAAGATTGTCTCATTCCTTCTTTCTATGTTAGATGGATTTAACCGCCGCGATAGCTGCTTCAAAATCAGGCTCTGAATTGATATTTTCAACATACTCAGTATAAGTTACTTGATTTTCCTTATCTAAAACTAGCACAGCCCGAGCCAGTAAATGCCACTCCTCTATCAACAGTGCATAGTCACGTCCAAACGAATGGTCAAAATAATCCGATAACATGTAGGCATTCTCTAACCCTTGAGCCCCACACCAACGCTTCTGAGCAAAGGGTAAATCCATCGAAATCGTGATTACAACTGTATCATCTAGTTCAGAAAGTTCCTGATTAAAATATCGAGTCTGAGTCGAGCAGATTCCTGTGTCAATAGATGGTACAACACTAATGACCTTCTTTTTCCCATCGAAATCCTCTAAAGACTTCCATGTTAAATCCGGAGCAAGTAATCTAAAATCATGCGCTCGGTCGCCCACTTGTAACTGCTGACCTAAAAAATGAACAGGTTCTCCTAAAAATGTTGTCATATGATTTCTCCTTTTTAAAAAGTATTCCTAGATTATTATACTGTTTTTGGAGAGATTTTTCGACAGATTTGCTTAAAAATAGAATCGTCAAACTCTTACGAGATTGAAAAGCCAAGAAAGAGCCCAATCCTCTACTGCTTTATGAGTTTATTACGGAACCCATTTAGAGGCTGAAAACTATTGTCCCAGCCTCGTTCGAACGTTTTTAGTCAAACCTTGTAGCCAGTGCTCCCATTGGATCCCACGGTGCTAGGACAATTGGTTCTGCTTCATAGGCTGCTAATTCTTCTGATGTTAAGAATTCTTTCCGAACGACGATTTGGTAGGTATATTCATCCATCCATGCATCAGAAGCTACAAAATAGCCATCAGTCCCAACCTTATCGCCCCAAGAGTTTTCAACCTTCCATTTGAGCGACTGACCAGTATCGTCTAAATCCACTCCTGTCAAGACCATGGCATGCGTCATGAGACTTTCTGCATAGTCCAAACGACCTGCCTTATCTTGTGTCAAAGAAATATCCATTCCTGCTTCAAAGTCATAAACATCTGTTGCCAAGATTCCCGCTTTACGGTTGCTGACTTGGCCTACATCTGAACCAAACCAGACGGTTTCTCCGGCCTTCATTTGTGCAATGGCTAGTTCTTTAAGACGTTCCATCGGTACGTTGAGATAACGCACTTCACGGCTACCAACAACATTGCCCAGCATCTCAACTGTATAAGACTTTCCATACGGTTTATCTGCTGTTGGAGCATTGATAATAGAGACGTAATCGTCTAACTGCAGGTCTACATATTTTTTGTAGAAGCTTTGTGGAGTTAAGCCACTTTCGCTATGGAATTGGTTGTCCTTATCACGGTATGAAAAGTCAAATTCACGCGGAGGCAATCCTAAAGACATAGCCAAGAAGTTAAAGATTTCTTGCAACAAGGCTTGTTTCTTGCTTACAACTGCCTCATTATCTGCGCCTGAGTGAATCAAATCACGCAAGATTTGCGCATCTTGACGCAAGAGTTTATTGAGGTAGGTGTTCAATTCCCGGCTATTGCTTGAAGAAATCGATTCTGGATAAACTGATTTTGGAACCACTCCGTATTTCTCAAAGAGGGATACCACCATATCCCATTGACCGCCATCTTGTTGTGGGGTTTGTAGGAGAAAAGCCACCTTACGGCTGGTTAATTCTTTGTCTGCTGTCGCAATCACTTGCTCCAAAAACCAGTTTGATTTTTCATACTTATCCCAAAAGAAAGTATGTGCTTGGGACAATTCAAAATTCTCCAATTGAAAACTTGAAATCATCTTATGACGGAAGGTATTTAAAGCCGCAAACATCCAACAACGCCCAGATGCTTTTTGGTTTGTCACCTTATCCTTGGTCAAATCAAGTGAAAAAACTGGTGTATTTTCTACTGCACTCTTGCGCGTTTCAAGCGATGCATGAATCCCATTGTGGGTAACAGCATTTTCAAGAGCCGCATATTTCACATTTGCTTTATAATTGGCATAGAGCTGGTCTGTAAATTCTTTCGTTAATTCTGACATAGCAATCTCCTTTTTTTCTTACCTACTATTATAATCCTTTGTGCAGAATCTTCAAGTAAAAATTGCTTAGAAAAAGACAGATAAAACTGTCCTTCTTTTTTTAGCTTTTCACAATATTGTATGGTGAGACTACGAAATCGAACTCTTCGAGTTACCGATTTCTGTCTAGTATTAATAGAAAAATTCTATCTGTCTCTACCTTATCCATGAGCTGTTCAATTATACATTGACGCAGTAGCTGGCTGATTTGAACGGAGCTCTTTGAGCACCTTTCAAATCTAGACAGCCTTGCGGGGGTGAGACTACGAAATCGAACTCTACGAGTTACCGATTTCTGTCTCACTCCCAAAAATGATCAAATACTGTGATTGGCAAGTGGCGTTTGTGTTGGCCTTTGTGCCACCAGTTTTCAATAGTCGCTTGAGCTTCTGGGCTGATTGTTTTTCCTTCTAGGTAATCATCAATCTCTTCATAAGTGACTCCAAGTGCGACTTCGTCGGCGAGGCCTGGTTTGTCTTCTTCTAGGTCTGCGGTTGGAACTTTTTCATAAAGGGCTGGGTCTGCGCCAAGCTCCTTCAAGAGTTGTTTACCTTGGCGTTTGTTGAGGCGGAAAAGGGGTAAAATATCTGCACCACCGTCACCAAACTTAGTAAAGAAACCTGTGATATTTTCCGCAGCATGGTCTGTCCCAATGACCGCTCCGTTATGAGCACCTGCAAGGGCATACTGGGCAATCATACGGCAACGTGCCTTGATATTACCCTTGTTGAAGTCTGAAACAGAACTACCTGTCGCTTGGACTGCTGCGGCCATGGCATCTGCTGCTTCCTTGATATTCACAACCAAGCTGACATCAGGTTGGATAAAGGCAAGGGCTTTTTGAGCATCAGCTTCGTCAGCCTGAACCCCATAGGGCAGGCGGACAGCAATAAATTTGTAGATGTCATCAGCCGTTTCTGCTCGCATCTCTTCCATAGCGAGCTGCGCCAAGCGTCCGGCCAAGGTCGAATCCTGACCTCCTGAAATACCTAGGACGAAGGTTTTTAAAAAGGGATGCTTCTTGAGGTAACTTTTCAAAAAATCGATGGAACGGCGAATTTCTTCCTGCGCATCAATGATGGGCTTGACCCCTAATTCTCGGATAATGTCTTCTTGTAAACTCATGCTTCGTCTCCTTCTCCAAAAGCTTGGTTGCGCATCTGGTCAATCAAGTCCATCTTGTCCTGCCACACATCCCGCGCCAAATCGACTGGGTAATGTTGCGGATTGAGCACGCGCTTGTACTCGTCCCAGAGCTTGTCAAATTCCTTGCGGGCATAGGCTTGGATTTGAGGCAAACTTGGCAATTCATAGACCAAATTCCCATCCTTGAAAATATCCACTAAAAGTGGAACAGCATCAAAATCACGAACGGTTTTCTTGATATAGGTATAGGTCGGGTGGAACATCTTGATTTCTGTCATGTCGCTCACATCCACACCATCATAAGTGATGTAGTCACCTTCTGACTTGCCTTTTTCACGACTGGTGATGCGCCACACCTGCTTCTTACCTGGGGTTGATACTTTTTCTGCATTGTTAGACAGTTTAATGGTATTGCGCATCTTCCCATTTTCATCTTCGATAGCCACAATCTTGTAAACAGCCCCAAGTGCAGGCTGGTCGTAAGCCGTGATCAACTTGGTTCCCACGCCCCAGACATCAATCTTGGCCTTTTGCATCTTGAGGTTGAGGATGGTATTTTCATCCAGGTCATTGGAAGCATAAATCTTGGCATCTGGAAAACCAGCTTCGTCCAGTTGCTGACGAACTTTTTTGGAAATATAGGAAAGGTCTCCAGAGTCAATCCGAACGCCTAAAAAGTTAATCTGATCTCCTAACTCACGCGCCACCTGAATGGCAGCAGGAACCCCAATACGAAGGGTATCGTAGGTATCGACCAGAAAGACACAGTCATGGTGGGTCGAAGCATAGGCTTTAAAAGCCTGATAGTCATTACCATAGACCTGAACCAAGGCATGGGCATGGGTTCCTAGGACAGGAATGTCAAAGAGTTTTCCTGCTCGCACGTTGCTAGTTCCATTGGCACCACCAATCACTGCTGCTCGTGTTCCCCAGATAGCTGCATCCATTTCTTGCGCCCGACGTGTCCCGAACTCCATCAAGGGTTCATTCTCAATGACCGAACGAATACGTGCTGCCTTGGTCGCTATCAAGGTTTGAAAGTTAACAATGTTTAGGAGAGCCGTTTCAACCAATTGACATTGGGCAAGAGGGCCTTCAACTTGAACAATCGGCTCATTGGCAAAAACCAAATCCCCTTCCTGGGCAGAACGAACCGTCAACTCCAACTTAAAATTGCGGAGGTAGTCTAAGAACGCCCCATAATAACCAAGCGACTCCAAGTAAGCAATATCGCTGTCTGAAAATCGTAAATTCTCAAGGTAGTTCACAATTCTTTCCAAACCTGCAAAAACGGCATAGCCATTTTTAAAAGGTTGCTGACGGAAATAAACTTCAAAAACCGCCCGTTTATTGTGAATGCCTTGGTCAAAGTAAACCTGCATCATGTTGATCTGGTACAAGTCCGTGTGCAAGGTCAAGCTATCATCTGGGTACATAGTCGTTCCTTCTTCCCTCTTTTGCTGTTGAAACTATCTTCAACGATTTATAAAATCTGATAAATTAGTACCATTATACCACATTTGCAAGGGATTGAGAAAAATGGAACAAGCTAATCCGTGCTCTCTAGTTCATCCATATCTTGATCAAACTTTTTTTGAGCCCATTCGCCATAACTTTTAAGCCCGAGATTGCCGATAAAGACCCAAGGAAGGTAAATCAGATAAGTAATAACCCAAGCAGACAAATATTTAACATTCAAAGGATTGTGCTGATAAATTTCGATATTGAATTGATAATTCTGCAACATCAAAAGAGTCGTAATAGCGAGAGTTACCAGCAAACACCCTCCAATCGTAAAATGAAAACGACTATAGTAGGTGACTCCAAGTTGTCGTGCACGATTGAAAAAATAAAAGGTCCCTATAATGATTGTGATAAGAAGCATACTAGGATTAAAAAGGCTTGGTGCCAATACCGCCACCAAATAACTGAACAGAATGAGCCCGATAAACACATAAAAAGACTCTGTCCCAGCTTTGTTGATCAGTTGTTCTTCTCTTTCGTCTAGTAATTGATAATAAAAAAATCTATTTTTCATCTTCTTCCTCCCAAAATAATTGATCTAAAGTTTTGCCTAAACATCTGCAAATGGACTGACAGAGCGAGAGACTAGGATTATATTTTCCAGCTTCAATCAAGCCTATAGTTTGCCTAGTAACACCCACAGCTTCTGCCAAATCCCCTTGTGTCAAGTCAAGCTCCACCCGAGCTAGTTTTAATTTTAAATTTTTAGCCACTAGCGTCCTCCTTATAGTTTTAATACTCATCTACTCTTAAAAAATATAAAACCAACACAAGCTGTCAGCTATTATTATAAGCTCATTAATTATCACTCCAATATTATCTTCAGCTTAAAATCAGTATGTTGGATTATTTGAAATAAACTCCCTAGCTGGCTACTTGATTTTTTGTTTAGTATTAGCTTTAGTAGGATCTTTTAAACGAGTTTTGATTGCTTGTATTTCTTGTTTAGTTGATTTCATATCACTATTATATAATGCTTTTGGAAATGAGTCTAGTGTAAGACAAAAACGTATGCATAGCAAGATGACTGATTTTTTTGCTGGATTTTAAGTCTGCAAAATAATACTAAACGAAACTAAAATGAATACTCCTTGCTTTTCTTGAGAGTGAACAAGTACAATAAAATGATTGTAGTGATTACCACAAGATACTGACTAATAGACATCGTATTTGAAGCCACAAATACAGGTAAAGAATAAAAAGGAAGAAGTTCAATTGCTTTGATAAACAAATCATTACTAGTATTGATTATAATCGTATTTAATATATTAGGGACAAAGAGTAGTAAAGCTACTAAAATACCAAATACCAAGCCACTTTTCAATTTGTATAAATAGAAAATGTAAGATAATAGAAAATAAAATAGGACTAACAAAATTGTATTGACTACAATGACTGCTATAAAATCTAATCCTAAAGCACCTGGAACACCCAATTTACTTACGATGACTAGTAGCACAATGCCATTCAAAGCATAAATAATGGAAACTGAGATGGCATATAGAAAATTGGACAAGACGTAAATCATCCGATTTTTCTGTTGATTATAAAATAAACTTATCGTATTGTGGGAAAAATCCCTGCTAATAATTCGGTTAGCATGTATAACAGCCATTAACATACCGAGCATAGCATAAAAGTTTGAAATATGCTTAATACCAAGCGATGTCCCTTGAGTCTTTAGAATAAAGAATGTAACCAATATCGGCGGTATAAACGAGATAATCAAACCAAGATATATTACGCCTGATGAATATAAATCCCTTATATTTTCCTTAAGAAAATTCAATTTATTTAATTTCATGATTATAACCTTCCTTTATTTTGAACGATTTAGATAAATATCTTTAAGCGTCTCTTTTTTAGTTTCAAAATCAACTACTTTAATAGAGTTTTCGTTAAAAAATTTAAAAAGCTCACTACTTTGAATATTCCCAGACATAGTAATTCTCAGTCCCTCTTCCTGAACAATATCCCCAAATTCTTGTTTGGTAATGAAAATGTCTCTATCTGTAGCTGATGAAAAAGCTATCTCAAACAAGCAATTATGACTATCTTTTCCTACTTTTTGAAATGTCAAAAGCCCATTCTCCAAGAAAAGAACCCTTTCACAAATTTCTTCAATATCTTCTAATTTATGACTCGATATTAAAATTCCCACATTTTCATGTAAAGCTAAATTTTTTAGAATCGCTAAAACTATTTGTGAAGATTCAATATCTAAACCATTAGTCGGTTCATCTAAAATTAATATATCAGGTTCCGTAACAAGAGTTAGAAGCAAAGCTAATTTTTGTTTTGTACCCAAAGAATAGGTCTTTACTTTTTTATTAATAGACTGAGTCAAATCTAACTCTTGGATCAAACTTCCAAATCTTTCTTGATTGTAGTCAACACCATATAAATTTGACAAATATTTTAAATTCTCTAAACCTGTTTTAGATAAAAATAATTTTGGCTCTTCGATTAAATACCCAACATTATCACTACTTATAATATTCCCTGAAGTCGGTTGGTTATTCTGAACAAGAATTTTCATCAATGTACTCTTGCCAACTCCGTTTCTCCCTACTAGACCAACAATTTCACCCTTATTAAGTGCAAAATTTATATCTTTGAGAATGATTGAATGACCATAATGCTTACTTACATTTATAACTTCCATTTTTCAATTCCTCCATTAATATTCTTGTTTTTCTCTTTGATTCCCATTAATTTTAAAAAGTTGCGCTTCTTTTTAACATCATTATACCATATATCTAACTTAATGCAATATATAACTGTCATTTTGTAAGATTTTATTAACAAAAAAACTCTCTATCATAAAAAATAGAGAGTGTTGCCTTTAACTATAGGATTTTAAAATATCGACGACATCACTTCTTTTCTTGACCTGATAGGCCTTGATGCCCAATTTCTCAGCTGCATTTGTATTGTCCTCCATATCGTTTAGAAAGACACAAGTGGCAGGATCTAAGCAGTATTTACCAATGATTTCCTCAAACATTGCTAAATCAGACTTGATAGCTTTTATATCACAGGATAGGACAAAGCCATCTATTTCGCCACCCAGCCGATGGCATCGCTAGGTGGGTTTTCGGTATCCATCCAAATGAACTCAATTCCGATCTCGCCGTTTGTAAACTTGGTCAGGCGAATCCCGTTGATTTCCAGCTCGTTCAAACGCAGTCCGGTTAAGACCTCTCGTTCTTTTAACTGGAAGACACCCCGTAAGATCCAGTTACCAAGGATTTCTTGTTTGTCAGTAGATTGGATAGCCTTGCCAGCTTCTTGGTTGATATAGGCATTGATAACATCGCCAGAAGATAAAAATCGTAACTTAAAGGTTCTTTCTTCCTTGGACAGAGCTAGTTTTTTAGTACCAGGTTCAAAACTTCCGAATCCTGGACCAAAGAAGTCTGCTCTTTGGTCATGAAAGTTCTTAGAATCAGGTAAAGGAATATAAACTTCACTAACAGGACGATAAACCAGTTGTTCAATTTCTTTGGCAAGTTTTGCATTCCCGGTCTTATGGACAAAATGAATCAAATCCTCACGAGTAGCTTTCATCTGAGCCTTTTCGGCCTTGCTGGTCCATTTTTTCAAGAGAATTTCCTCTAGAGAGAAGGTCACGAAGGCTAATTCTTCTGGAGCCAGACTATCTTTAAATTTTTCCTGAAGCTTTATTATTCGTGGCAGACGGTCTTTTTTGGCTAATTTCGAGCCACCGTTAAAGGCATTGAAACCAGAGTTTTCTTCTACATTTCCATGTTTGTCTGTGATTACCCAAGACACTGTTTCTAGGACATCGGATTGTTCCTTTTCAGCTGTCAGTAAATGAAGATTTTCAAAAAGAGAAAAAGGATCTTCGATGTAATGGACATCCCAAGTATCTACCACAATGTCTTTATTGTTAAAAGTCATGTGAAGCTGGCTGTCAGCTGCTGTATACTTGTAGTGGTGCTGTCCATCTGTAAATCGGAAATTAGTTGGATTGTTTTTGGTAGTTGAGCCTTCAATGACTAGATTATCAATATCGACTGGTAAATAAGACGTTTCCCCCACAAAAATCTTAGGTTTTTCACCCTTGGGAGTCGGCATCAGCACATGGTATACTGTTTCTACATTGACCGAATCCGAGCTAACGCCCTTGATTTGTGCCTTTGAGGATTCAATTCGTTGATTGCGGAGAGTCGCAATCTTTCTCGCCAACTCTTCATAACGTGGATAGTTTTCCTTATCTGCTGTCACCTTATTCGGTGAAATCTCCGCATAAAACTTTATCTCACTCAACAAGTCCGTCCAAGACTGGGAATCTTTCTTGAATTGGGCGATTTTACAAATGGAGAATCTATTAGTACAAATCCTCTAAGCTTCTATATTCAATGATTTCATTTTTTATAATATTCTTTTTAAACTCAAAATGCTTTAATGGATTATCGACTAACACTAACTTTGGAATATCATCAAGGTTTGTAACCAAGGATAAAATAAAATCCGATTGAAACTCTTTGGCTTTTTCAAATTCTTTGACAGTCAAACGCACACGTCCCTTAGATTTTCGGATACCTTTTACTTCGGCAAGGTAGGAATGCTCTTGAACATCTACTTGGAAATCATATCCATCACCATAAAGACGGGCATCGGTCAATTGCCCACCTTGGAATTTTTTTTCTTTATCAAAATGAAGGATAAAATAATTCTCTGCTTCCATTCCAGTTTCTTGTAGGCGTTTGAATTTCGTCCGAACAATTGGCTTTTCAATGATGGTTTTGCCTGTTTTCTTCCCTTCACTTGCAAGCAACATTTTGACTATTTCTGCGAAACTGTGAACATCCTCACTCCCAAACATCATGTCAATTAAATCTTTTCTAAAACGGTAGACTTCAGCTTTTTGCCACCAACCTTTTCGATTGTTATTAAAATAGGGGTCGAATAAATCCATTCTATTTTTAACTACCCCAGTTGTTTCTGCGATTCCTAAAGAAACTATATAACGATAAAACTCGGATTTACTAGAGCATTGAAACTCTTTTATAAATAGTTTATCAAACTTGGCTGAACTGCA
>NZ_KQ969160.1:146076-175920 GCF_001578805.1 Streptococcus sp. DD10
TCATTTCAATCGCTTAAGCAATTGGAACAAGCCATTGTAGACTATATTGATTACTACAACAATAAACGAATTAAGGTAAAACTAAAAGGACTTAGCCCTGTACAATACAGAACTAAATCCTTTGGATAAATTAATTGTCTAACTTTTTGGGGTCAGTACAGGCAAGACCATAGCCAATTAAATTTAACAATTCATAATGCGGGTGTTTAGACATCACTTTCTCCATCAATAGATATTGATTTCATTATACCAAAAACCTCAGCAAATTGCCGAGGTTTATAGTTTATTTCACCAACTTCTTCATCTCATCAATACGTGCTACGGTCGCATCGTATTTCGCTTGGTAGTCGGCTTGTTTGTCGCGTTCTTTTTGGACGACTTCTGGTTTGGCATTGGCTACGAAGCGTTCGTTAGAGAGCTTCTTGCCGACCATATCCAGTTCTTTTTGCCATTTAGCTAGTTCCTTGTCGAGACGAGCCAGTTCTTCTTCGACATTGAGGAGGTCTGCCAGTGGCAAGTAGATTTCTGCTCCTGTGATGACGCTTGACATAGCGAGTTCAGGTGCAGGGATGGTTGATGCGATTTCCAAGTGTTCTGGATTTGTGAAGCGTTTGATGTAGTTGACATTGCTGTTAAAGAAGGCTTCCAAATCACTATCGCTGGTCTTAACAAGGATGGTGATTGGTTTGCTTGGTGCTACGTTAACTTCCGCACGCGCATTCCGAACCGCACGGATCAAGTCTTTGAGACTTTCCACACCTGTGTGAGCTACAAGGTCTTCAAAGGCTGGGTTGACAGTTGGGTATGCTGCTGTAACGATAGAGCCTTCTGAGATTTGTCCAAAGATTTCCTCTGTCACGAATGGCATGATTGGGTGAAGGAGACGAAGAATCTTGTCTAAAGTATAAAGGAGAACTGAGCGTGTGATGACTTTCTCTTCTTCGTTATCGCTATAAAGGACTTCCTTAGTCAACTCAACGTACCAGTCCGCAAACTCGTCCCAGATGAAGTTGTAGAGGATATGCCCAGCCACACCAAACTCAAACTTATCAAAGTTAGCAGTTGCTTTTCCGATCGTTTCGTTGAGGTTGTGGAGAATCCAGCGATCTGTGACATTTCCAGCTTCCTTGTTAACAACTTTTTCTACATTAGCTGTTGCTTGCTCAAGGGTCAAACCTTCATTGTTCATGAGGATGTAGCGAGAGATGTTCCAGATTTTGTTAATGAAGTTCCATGAAGCATCCATTTTCTCGTAAGAGAAGCGCACGTCTTGGCCTGGTGCAGAACCATTTGAAAGGAACCAACGAAGGGCATCAGCACCATATTTCTCGATCACATCCATTGGGTCAATTCCGTTACCAAGAGACTTAGACATCTTGCGTCCCTGCTCGTCACGGATAAGACCGTGGATCAAAACGTTTTGGAATGGTTGGCGTCCTGTGAATTCCAGAGATTGGAAGATCATGCGAGATACCCAGAAGAAGATGATGTCGTAACCTGTTACTAAGGTTGACGTTGGGAAGTAACGTTTGAAGTCTTCTGAGTCGACATCAGGCCAGCCCATGGTTGAGAATGGCCAAAGAGCAGAACTGAACCAAGTATCCAAGACATCTTCGTCCTGAGTCCAGCCGTCACCTTCTGGAGCTTCTTCACCGACATACATCTCCCCTTCCGCATTGTACCAAGCGGGGATCTGGTGACCCCACCAGAGCTGACGAGAGATGACCCAGTCATGGACATTTTCCATCCATTGAAGGAAGGTATCATTGAAGCGAGGTGGGTAAAATTCTACCTTGTCGTCTGTATCTTGGTTGGCAATGGCATTCTTGGCCAATTGGTCCATCTTGACGAACCATTGTGTAGACAGGCGTGGTTCCACCACAACACCTGTACGTTCTGAGTGACCAACAGAGTGGACCCGTTTTTCGATTTTAACGAGGGCACCGATTTCTTCCAACTTGGCAACGACGGCCTTACGAGCTTCAAAACGATCCATGCCAGCAAATTCGAAGGCCAAGTCATTCATGGTTCCGTCATCGTTCATGACATTGACTTGTGGCAAGTTGTGGCGTTGACCGACCAAGAAGTCGTTTGGATCGTGGGCAGGTGTGATTTTCACGACACCCGTACCAAACTCAGGGTCCGCGTGCTCGTCCCCAACGATTGGAATCAATTTATTAGCGATTGGAAGGATAACATTTTTACCGATCAAGTCCTTGTAACGTGGATCTTCTGGATTGACCGCAACCGCAACGTCCCCAAACATGGTCTCAGGACGAGTGGTCGCAACTTCAAGGACCCGTGAGCCGTCTTCTAGCATGTAGTTCATGTGGTAGAAGGCACCTTCGACGTCCTTGTGGATTACTTCGATATCAGAAAGGGCTGTGCGAGCTGCTGGGTCCCAGTTGATGATAAATTCACCACGGTAGATCCAGCCTTTCTTGTAAAGGTCCACAAAGACCTTGCGAACGGCTTTTGACAAACCTTCGTCAAGGGTGAAACGCTCACGAGAGTAGTCTACAGAGAGACCCATCTTGCCCCATTGTTCCTTGATGGTAGTGGCATATTCGTCTTTCCATTCCCAGACTTTAGTCAAGAAAGACTCACGACCAAGGTCATAGCGGGAAATGCCTTCACCACGCAAGCGCTCCTCAACCTTAGCCTGAGTCGCAATCCCCGCGTGGTCCATCCCTGGAAGCCAAAGCGTGTCAAACCCTTGCATGCGTTTTTGACGGATAATGATATCTTGGAGAGTCGTATCCCAAGCGTGACCAAGGTGGAGTTTCCCAGTTACGTTTGGTGGTGGAATCACGATCGAATAAGGCTTCGCCTTTTGATCGCCTGAAGGTTTGAAAACATCGGCATCAAGCCATTTTTGGTAACGACCAGCCTCAACCTCGGCTGGATTGTATTTAGGTGAAAGTTCTTTAGACATGTGTTTGTCCTTTCTCTATTGTATTCATTTTATCTTGAATCTGCTTAGCAACCTCTTCTGCAGACAGATTCGTATTATTTATTTTAAGGTAGTGGTACAACTCATTCGGTTGATGTTGGGAATTTAATTGAAGTGTTTCAGCAGTCTCCAAAATTTCTCTTTCAGATGTCTCAATATACCGTTTTAAGGGTTTGTGCTTTAATCGATTCTCCGTTCGATTTCGACGTAAACGCTCTTCAAGACTTGTTTCCAACTCCACAAAAAGAATCTCTTGATGATAGTCATCCAACAAATCCTGAATTTGCTTCAAATACAGCAGCTGGTACTGATTTGAAAAATCAATCACGTCTGTTAAAATCACATATCGCTGATTTCTAGCACTAGCTCCAAGGAAAGAAAAGGTAATTCCACGAACAAATTCCCACATTTCCTCTGTAAAGTCCTGATAGATTTCCAGTGCAAAATCGATGGCTTGATGGTTATAAAAGAGAGTAGCATCCGTCAGTCGAGATAATTCTTGACCAACGGTCATTTTTCCTGAGGCCGGAGCCCCAATGATGAAAAGATGCATCAAATCACCTCCCACTCACTCTTTAGCAAGCCATATATCAGACTGTCACACCGATTGCCTTGGGTATCTTTACGGTCTCTTATGCGTGCTTCAAGGGTAAAGCCAAGTTTCTCTGCAACTCGTTGACTTTGAAGGTTATACCCAAAGCAAGTCAGTTCAATCTTGTGAAGATCAAGTTCTTTAAAAGCTAGGTCAATCAAGGCACGCGCTGCTTCTGGTACATAGCCTCGACCCCAATAGTCGGGGTGCAAGGTATAGCCAAGTTCTAGCACATCGTCTTCGTGACGATGGTTGAAGTCAACAGAGCCGATGATTGTATCGATCCCTTTGACCACAATTCCATAGCCAGCTGGGAGATTGTCCTTTTGATTGCGCTCAGGAAGGATATGCTCTAGATAATAAATCTCATCTTCCAAGGTCTTGACAGGTGGAAATGCTGCTGGATAGGCGACCTCTGGGAGACTAGCGTAGGCATGGATATCCTCAGCATCCGCCACTGTACGGACTCGCAAGATGAGACGCTCCGTTTCGATTCGTTGAGGCAGTTCAGCTCTTGTCATCCTTCTTCCTCGCTTTCTTGATAAAGCTTCCCATGGAATCGACGCGGTCATCTAGATAACGATAAACACGCTGATGACCATCCCCCATAAAGTAAGTCGGCGCAAAGATATCATTACGAAAATGCCCTTTGTCATCCAGAAGTTCAGGTCCCACCAAGCGCTCGAGAATCTTGGCAAAGATATGGCAGATGCCGTCTTCCTCGATAATCCTATCTACCTGACAGTCCAAAACAAGGGGACAAGCATCCAAAATCGGTGCCTGAGTCCGTTCAGAAATCTCATAGTCTAGCCCCAAGTGTCCCAACTTTTCTCGGTGGCTAATAAAACCAGCCTGTTCCATCTCAAGCATGAGGTTTTCATCAGGTATGTTCACCGTGAACTGTTGATAATGCTTGATTTGCTCAGCCGCATTTTCCTCAGATCCAACACCAATGACTAGCCAATCTCCTAGGCTATAAGAGGAACTGCAAGTCGTGATATTGTGTCCAAAGTTCTGGTCCTGATAGCCTAAAATAAAGATAGGAAAACCATAGTAGAGTTTACTTGTTTTAAAAGATTGCTTCATGACAACCCCCTTTGACTAAGACGCAAAAGAAAAGCCCTGCCATCTACATGACAGGGACGAATGTGTTTAATCCGCGGTACCACCCAATTTCGGGCAGAGCCCGCAACTTTATTCTTCTTGTTTCTCTTTTAAGACGTCGTTAGCCCGCATTAGCCTACTTCCGTACAGCCTGCAACTCGCTGTTTAGTCCTAAAAAGGAAACAAAAAGATTTATATTTCATTTTTCATTTTCATCCATTAGCAACCAGTTTTGACACATGTGTGGACTTCTCAGCACCGCCACTTTCTGTAAAATGTGGGATTCAAAACACCTCTAATGGCTCTATTGTAGCAAGTTTTAGTAAGAATTGCAAGAAGTTTTCTTAAAAAACGTTTTTGCCACTCTCAGTTACCCGATAATTGCCCCATTCGGCACACTTGCATCCACTGTCAAGAGGGTTAAGTTGCCATCGTGTTCTGCTGAGAGGATCATACCTTGGCTGACATATTTCTTCATCATCTTACGTGGTTTGAGGTTGGCCACGATTTGGAGTTTCTTGCCGACCAATTCTTGTTCATTTGGATAGAATTTCGCGATACCAGAGAGGATTTGACGGTCTTCGCCATCTCCTGCATCTAAGCGGAAGCGAAGCAATTTATCTGATCCTTCGACGCGTTCCACTTCTTTGACTTCTGCTACACGGATTTCAACCTTGTCAAAGTCTTCAAATTTGATCTCGTCTTTTTCAGACTTGAGTTCCACTTCTTCTGGAATCCATTCTTTTTCTTGTGGTTTTCCAGCAGTCATTTGAGATTGGATGTAGGCAATTTCTTCTTCCATGTCGAGACGTGGGAAGATTGGAGTTCCTTTGGCCACCACTGTGACATTTTCAGGGAAGCCTGCTAAAGTCAAGTTTTCAAGATCAAAGTCCAAGCCCAAGCCAAGCTGTTCCATGATGGCATTTGAAGTGTTCATCATGAATGGTTGGATCAAGTGAGCCACAACACGAAGGCTAGCTGCCAAGTGAGCCATGACCGCTGCCAATTGTACCTTGTCACCATCTTCTTTAGCGAGGATCCAAGGAGCTGTCTCATCAATGTACTTGTTGGTCCGAGAGATGATGTTCCATACGGCTTCCAAAGCGCGTGGGTAATCCACCGCGTTCATTTGCTTGTGGTATTCAGCGATGTTTTCTTCAACTACCTTAGCCAGATCAGCATCAAATGCTGTGACATTTTCAACATAAGCTGGAACTTGACCACCAAAGTATTTATTGATCATGGCGACCGTCCGGTTGAGGAGGTTTCCAAGGTCATTGGCCAATTCATAGTTGATGCGAGCCACGTAGTCTTCTGGTGTGAAGGTACCATCTGAACCAACTGGCAAACTGCGCATGAGGTAGTAACGGAGTGGATCCAAACCGAAGCGTTCTACCAACATTTCTGGGTAGATGACATTCCCTTTAGACTTAGACATCTTGCCGTCTTTCATGACAAACCAACCATGGGCAATCAAACGTTCTGGCAATTTGATATCCAACATCATGAGAAGGATAGGCCAGTAGATGGAGTGGAAACGAAGGATGTCTTTTCCGACCATATGGAAGACCGTTCCGTTCCAGAACTTGTCAAAGTTTTCATGATCTTCTTGACCGTAACCAAGAGCCGTCACATAGTTAAGAAGGGCATCGATCCATACATAGACCACGTGTTTTGGATTAGATGGAACTGGAACTCCCCAGGTAAAGGTGGTCCGAGATACTGCCAAATCTTCCAAACCTGGCTCGATGAAGTTTTTCAACATTTCATTGAGACGGCCATCTGGCGTGATGAAGTCCGGTTGGGATTTGAAAAATTCAACCAAACGGTCTTGGTATTTGCTGAGGCGAAGGAAGTAAGATTCTTCGGAAACCCATTCTACTTCATGGCCTGATGGGGCTACCCCACCGATGACCTTGCCATTCTCATCACGGTATACCTCAGCCAATTGGCTTTCTGTAAAGAACTCTTCATCAGAGACTGAATACCAGCCAGAGTACTCACCTAGGTAGATGTCGTCTTGCGCAAGCAAGCGTTCAAAGACTTGGGCCACCACTTCTTCATGGTAATCGTCTGTCGTACGGATGAATTTATCATATGAGATATCGAGTAATTGCCAGAGTTCTTTCACTCCAACGGCCATCCCATCTACATAAGCTTGTGGCGTGATGCCTGCTTCTTCTGCCTTTTGCTGGATCTTCTGTCCGTGCTCATCAAGACCTGTCAAATAAAAAACATCGTAACCCATGAGGCGTTTGTAGCGAGCGAGGACATCACAGGCAATGGTTGTATAGGCTGAACCAATATGGAGTTTTCCAGATGGATAGTAGATTGGCGTTGTAATATAAAAATTCTTTTCAGACATAACTTTTCCTTTCCAGGCAAATGAAACCTGTTTGTGATAACACTCCCATTATACCATAATTTCTACAAATGAAACAGCTTGTTCAGTAGCTTTCCCGTCTAAAACTTTCACTACGGAAAGAACTGTTTTTTCATAAAAAGCTAGAACTTTTAAAAAAATTTTAGTAAAATGAAGGCATGTACTATAAAACCATTCAAACAGACGGTTCCGTCCAAGAGGAAATTAAAAAATCACGATTCATCTGTCATGTCAAACGAGTTTACACAGAAGATGAAGCAAGATCCTTCATCACCAGTATAAAAAAAGAACACTATAAGGCTAACCATAACTGCTCCGCTTTTATTATTGGAGAACAAAGTGAGATCAAACGAACGAGTGATGATGGAGAGCCTAGCGGAACAGCAGGAGTTCCCATGCTAGGAGTCTTAGAAAATCACAAGCTGACGAACGTTTGTGTAGTCGTAACTCGCTATTTTGGAGGCATCAAATTGGGAGCGGGAGGTCTTATTCGTGCCTACGCCGGGAGTGTCGCCTTAGCCGTCAAAGAAATCGGCCTGATAGAAATCAAGGAACAAGCAGGACTTCTTATTCAAATGTCCTACGCTCAGTATCAAGACTACAATAATTTTCTCAAAGAACAAAATCTGATGGAACTAGATACTAGCTTTACCGATCAGGTTGAAACAACTCTCTTTGTCGATAAAGAAAACAAGGAAACTATCCAATCACAACTGATTGAATTTTTCAATGGGAAAATTACAATAACAAATCAAGGGTTACGAGAAGTTGAAGTCCCTATAAACCTCGTATAAAGAAAGGAATATCATGGTATTTGGAAATTTACTTCAAGGAATCGCTGGTAATTTTAGCGAACAAAATCGAGAAACACTTCTAAAAGAATACGGACAATATTTGCTAGAAGGAGAAGAGATTCAAAGTGGCTACAAGCTCATTCGTGACTCAATTATCTTCACGAATATTCGAATAATCTTTACAGATAAACAAGGAGTAACTGGACAAAAAGTCTCTATCAAGTCAATCTTCTTGATGACCATTGTCAATGTCGAAATGGAAACAGCTGGCGCTGGAATTGATGACAGTGAGATCACCATTACATACTTAGACAATGTCTTTTTAAAAGCGCACACTGAACACTCTCTAACCCATCAATTCGAATTCCCTAAAAAAACAGATATTATCCCGCTCTATACCTACCTCTTCAACCTTGCTTATCAGAATCGCTTGCGCATCAATGGGCTAGATTAGTGATATATAAAAATCCTATCGTTGCGATAGGATTTTTATATTTTACAAAGATTTCGAATCGCGATATACTTAAAATATCATAAATAAAAGAGGTACTAGAATGGCCATTTATAACAATATTACAGAATTAATTGGACAAACCCCTATCGTAAAACTCAATCGATTGGTTCCAGAGGATGCCGCTGAAGTATATGTAAAACTGGAAGCTTTTAACCCAGGTTCATCTGTTAAAGACCGTATCGCGCTCAGTATGATTGAAAAAGCTGAAGCAGACGGACTTCTTAAAGAAGGAGATACTATCGTAGAAGCAACGAGTGGAAACACAGGTATCGGCCTTTCTTGGGTCGGAGCAGCCAAAGGCTATAAGGTTGTCATTGTCATGCCTGAAACAATGAGTGTGGAACGTCGTAAGATTATCCAAGCCTATGGTGCTGAACTCGTCTTAACACCTGGAAGCGAAGGAATGAAAGGTGCGATTGCTAAGGCTCAAGCAATCGCAGCAGAACGTAACGGATTTCTTCCACTACAGTTCAACAATCCAGCCAATCCAGAAGTACACGAACGCACAACAGGTCAAGAAATTCTTGAAGCTTTCGGTACAGATGGGTTAGATGCATTTGTTGCAGGAGTTGGAACTGGTGGAACTGTTTCAGGTGTTTCACACGCTCTCAAACAAGCAAATACTGACATCAAAGTCTATGCTGTTGAAGCTGATGAATCGGCAATCCTATCAGGTGAGAAACCTGGTCCACACAAGATTCAAGGGATCTCAGCTGGATTTATTCCTGATACACTAGATACTGACTCTTATGATGGCGTAATCCGAGTTACATCCGAGCAAGCTCTCCAGTTAGGTCGCAACATTGGTGGTGCTGAAGGTTTCCTTGTAGGTATCTCATCTGCTGCATCTATTTATGGTGCAATTGAACTTGCTAAAAAACTTGGTAAGGGGAAAAAAGTACTAGCCTTAACACCAGATAACGGAGAACGCTACCTCTCAACTGCCCTCTACGAATTTGGAGAATAAAATAAAAAAGCTGGACAAAGGCACTGCACCCAAAAAGTTAGACAGAAAAAATCTAACTTTTTGGGGTCAGTACAAAATCATACCTCGCTTTTCTATTTTACGGCTCAGAAAAAAAATGATTTACAAAATCATTTTTTTCTGCTATACTACTACAAGCAAAGGTTTTTAATGCTATCCTGTGAGGTGGCAAAGACCCAGACCTGTTAAAGTCTTTGAACTATTTTATAACTGGTAAGATATTTTCAAACCAACAAAATAGTATAATGACTAAAAATCTGGAGCCTGTTGCTATAAAATAAATGGGCTCTTTTTTGCTGCCCTAAAGTGAGGTTTACATGAAAGATTCATCTGTTGATTTACTTCTAGACGTCCACGAACGTCCTTCTCTTGGCAAGGGGCTCTTGCTGAGCTTTCAGCACGTTTTCGCCATGTTTGGTGCGACCATCCTTGTTCCTTTAATCTTGGGAATGCCAGTATCCGTTGCCCTTTTTGCTTCTGGGGTTGGTACGCTCATTTACATGATTAGCACGGGGTTCAAAGTTCCTGTATATCTTGGTTCTTCCTTTGCCTTTATTACCGCTATGGCTTTAGCTATGAAAGAAATGGGAGGAGATGTTTCTGCCGCACAGACCGGTGTCATCTTAACAGGACTCATCTACGTGATTGTCGCTGCCTCTGTTAAATTTGCTGGAACAGGTTGGATTGACAAATTACTACCACCTATTGTCATCGGTCCTATGATTATCGTTATTGGGCTAGGGCTTGCTAACTCTGCTGTCACCAATGCGGGACTTGTTGCTGACGGAGATTGGAAACATGCCTTAGTTGCTGCTGTAACCTTTCTTATCGCAGCCTTCATCAACACTAAAGGGAAAGGGTTCTTAAAAATCATCCCCTTCCTCTTTGCAATTATTGGAGGTTATGTCTTCGCTGTTTTTCTTGGATTAGTGGACTTCACACCAGTACTTAAGGCAAACTGGTTTGAAATTCCTGGATTTTACTTTCCTTTTAGTACTGGTGGTGCTTTCAAAGAATACCGCCTCTACTTCGGTGCAGAGACCATTGCCATCTTGCCAATCGCTATCGTAACGATTTCTGAGCATATTGGAGATCATACTGTCCTTAGCCAAATTTGTGGTCGACCTTTCCTCAAAGAACCAGGACTTCATCGTACCCTTCTTGGAGATGGGGTAGCTACTTCTGTATCAGCCTTTCTTGGTGGTCCTGCAAATACAACCTACGGAGAAAACACAGGGGTGATTGGTATGACACGTATCGCTTCTGTCTCTGTTATCCGAAATGCCGCTTTGATTGCCATAGCTCTTAGCTTCCTCGGAAAATTCACAGCGCTCATTTCCACCATTCCAAACGCAGTCTTGGGTGGTATGTCTATCCTCCTTTATGGGGTGATTGCAAGCAATGGTCTCAAAGTTTTGATTAAAGAACGCGTTGATTTTGGCCAAATGCGTAACCTCATCATTGCTAGTGCTATGCTAGTCCTTGGACTCGGAGGAGCTATCCTAAAACTTGGTCCTGTAACTTTGTCAGGTACTGCCTTGTCTGCTTTAACAGGAATTCTTCTCAACTTGATTTTACCTTTTGAAAGTAAAGAATAAACGACAAAAAAGTTCTCAGTCTCCTGGGAACTTTTTTAACATTTCACTAACTCCATTTTTTTTTACTAATAAGGAATGCAAGAATTTCCCCTTCAGAAACCATAAAACTGTTCATCAAAATTACTTAAATCCCATTACCGTCGAATCTTTATATTTAAAAATAGCAGAATCTTTATTTCTCTTGGATACAAAATACTTTCTTACGGCCCAAATTCCACTATTTCAATTACCGATCCGACAAAGAATGATATTCTTATAAAATTTTAAACACTGAATTGCTCCATTTAATGCTGAACCAAATTATTCCACTACTCAGCAAAACCTAAAAACTAGAGACTAGAGACTCTCTAACTCTATCGGCCCATCTCATGAAACCACTTTTCATCACACTTAGATCATATCCTTATTTCCTCTACTTAATTCCTTCATCTTCTGTGAAAATTTTCTAGCTATGAGAAGGGACTTAATCGTCAACACGTTAAAAACTAGGGAAAACCATAAACTTACCTGCCACTGTCCCATTTCTAGAATTGTCCACAAGCAATAAATCGTATTAACAATAAATATCAGAGTAGGAAACCATATAATACGATAGAAATTACGGGCCCGTTTGAACTGGATAATTTGCTCCTTCTTATCTGTGAAAAGCTCCAATGGCTCCCTGCCTTCTCTCATCAGATAAGTACGACCAGCGTATGATTGAACTGCAGTAATATCTAACTCATCTAAAAATGCAATGAAATCAGGCTCTCGACTAGTAACGGAACTTAGAGAATGTAGAAGAGATTGATTTTCCCAGTAAATCTTATACTGATAGATTTTGTCTGTAAGCTCAAACTGATAGGCTAGATTGTCATGCTTAACGAGTTTATACTTCTGTAATCCCATGCTATTGAGCCAAGCCTCTTCCTTAGTAACATCAAGAAAATACTTATATTTTTTGATCATCTTATCTTCTCCTCATAAATTTTTGCACACTCTAATAACTCCTGCAACCGTCTTATCTCCTCTGCTAAAACCGCAACCCCTTCCTGGGTTAAGATATATTCTTTCTTTCCTTTTCCCTGTACCTGGTCACTTTGGCGAATCCAGCCCTTTTGGTTCAGGGTTGTCAAAGCGCCATAAAGGGTACCTGGCCCTAGCTGGACGCGCCCCTGGGTCAAGCGATCAATCTCCTGCATCATCCCATAACCATGTAGAGGACGTTGCAAGACTAACAAAATATAATAAACAGCTTCTGTCAGAGCTCCTCGTTGATTACTTTCTGGCATGTCTTCTCCTTATTTATTTTATATCGTATAGCGATATATTATTAATCAAATTATATCGCTTGACGATATGTTTGTCAAGAAATAAATTATTCTCAAAAATTATAGAAATAGAAAGAACACTATCTAGTTAAATAAGATTGAAAAAAATTCCTGTATGAAAATCTCCATGTAAAACTAAAAAGTCTCATGATTTTCATCACAAGACTAGAACTACTCCCAACTGTAAAAATAAAATACATTTAGGAAATAAGTATACAGACAATTGGCTCTTATCCTTCATTTGAATGCAGTTCTACACTAATTAACTCGTAAAACTTCCAAACTCTTCTACTTTTCTCGATACACCGGCTGAGCGCCAAAGGTCTGAGATACAGGCATGATTTCGATTCGATTAAAATTGAGGTGTTGGGGTTGGGCGATAAGCCAAGCGATGGTATTAGCGATATCTTCTGCTTGAATGGCATGGGCTCCTCTATAGAGATTCTCCACTCGCTGCTCATCTCCTTTAAAACGAATATTTGAAAACTCTGTTCCCTCGCACAATCCAGGCTCGATGGTTGTTACACGAATGTGCTTACCAGCTAAATCTGCCCGTAAATTGAGGGAAAACTGCTTGACAAAGGCTTTACTAGCACCGTAGACATTTGCCCCAGGATAAGGAACGGTACCAGCTGTCGAACCAAGGTTGATGATAAAACCACTATCTCGCTCTACCATCTGAGGTAATAGTTTCCGAGTCAGATAAGTCAGACCGATGATATTGGTCTGAATCATCGTCATCCAGTCGGTGAAGTCTGCCTCAAAAGCTGGATCTAATCCCAAAGCTAGACCTGCATTATTCACTAAGATATCAATTTGAGACCAACTCTCTGGTAGACTGTTAAAAGCTTGATTCACACTAGTAAGGCTGCTCACATCCAACTGCAGAGGGTAGAAAGCTTCTCCTAGCTCAGCCTGTAAATCCTTCAATTTCTCGAATCGACGAGCAGCACCGATGACCTGTACTCCGTCTGCTACTAACCTTCGACTAATAGCCTCCCCAAAACCCGCTGAAGCACCCGTTACTAAAGCAATCTGTTTCATTTCTACCTCCAAGGATTATAAAACCGTCCCTCATTTAAAGCCATTAACAAAAAACTAGCCATTAGAAGCAATACTGATATCAGCAAAACGATATAATCATTCCGACTAAGTGCTTGGTACTGATACCAGGTGCGTTTTTTATTTTTACCAAAACGGCGTAATTCCATAGCTGTCGAAATACTTTCTATCCGTTCTAGAGAACTAAAAATTAACGGTGTAATGATTTGTAAGTTTCCTTTAATCCGATCTAACAATTTCGCTTTTTGAGATAACTCTAGACCACGCGCTTCTTGAGCTGTTTTTATGGTAAAAAATTCTTCCTGCAAATCAGGAATGTAACGAAGGGTCAAGCTAACAGAATAAGCAACTTTATAAGACAGTCCAATTTGATTCAAACTAGAAGCAAACTGACTTGGATGAGTTGTCATCAAAAAAATAATAGCCAGTGGAATCGTACAAATATATTTAAGAATTAAATTAAAAAGATAAAATAGCTCCTGTTGAGTCAGGTTATAACTTCCCAATCCATGAAATAATACGGTATTTTTCCCATAAATCTCTGTTCCATATTGGGGAGCAAAGAGATAAATGGTTGCTACATTTAAGACTGCAAACAAAAGAGCAAAAACCAAAACAAAGGAAATATCTCGATACCGTATTCCCGAAATTTTAAATAACAACAAGGAACCCAAACCTATCACCAGTAACAAACGAGTGTCATAACTAATCATGGCAGCTGTTGAAACTAGGATAAAAAAGAGAAGTTTGCTAGCACCCGATAGCCTATGAAGAAAACTCTCTCCTTCATGGTAACCGATTAATTTAGGATTCATGACTACTCCTTTCACGCATATAAAACTCGGTCAAAGCCAAGGGATCAACTCCTAACTTCTTGGCAAGAGTAAAGATAGAAGTTTCTCTCAGATTGGCTTTTTCAAGTAAATCTGGCCGGGTCAAGAGTTCTGCAGGAGATAAATCACCTATAATCTTTCCATCTGTCACAACCACGGCTCGGTCCGAGTAATCCAACATCAATTGCATATCATGCGTAATCATGACAATCGTGTGCCCGTTCTCGTTTAGTTGATCTAAAAAGTTCATAATCTCAGTATAATTTCTCTGATCCTGACCGGCAGTTGGTTCATCTAAAAGAATAATTTCTGGATCCAAAACCAAAATAGAAGCAATGGTTACTCTCTTTTTTTGTCCAAAAGATAGGGCAGAAATTGGCCACTTTCTCATCTCGTAAAGTCCACAAGTTTTCAACACATTGTGTACTCTTTCTTCTATCTCATTTTCTTCCATACCTCGTAAACGAAGTCCTAGAGCCACTTCATCAAAAATCATCGAACAAGAAATCATCTGATTCGGATTTTGCAAGACATAACCAATCCGCTCGGCCCTTTCTTTGATAGAGTCTCCCTTTATATCCTGCCCTTGCCATCGATACTCTCCTTTTGTCTGAATAAAACCACAGATGGCCTTAGCAAGTGTCGATTTTCCTGCCCCATTTTTTCCAACAATAGCCAAGCGCTGACCTTTAGGGATACTCAACTGAACATTCTTTAAAATCAAGTCTTTTTCGTAACCAAAAGAAATTCCTTCTAAGTCCAACAAAGGTGCAAATTTCTTTTTCTTAGTTCCAATCATGGGAGTCAAGTCGAATTCCTGCCTTCTCAGTTCTAAATGTTCTACATTTGCTAGGGTTTTCATTTTTTCTACTTGATATCCTAGCTGACGAAGAGTCGTGATATAAAGTGGCTCTCGAATTCCGTTTTCTTCTAAAATAGTTTTACCTAACAGTTGATTGGGACTGCCGTTAAATGCAATTTCCCCGTCTGCAATCAAGACAATACGATCAACTGGACAATGCAGGACATCCTCTAAACGATGCTCGATAATAATTGTTGTCGTCCTACCTTCTCGGTGTAGCTGTTCAATCAATTCAATCGTATCCTGACCAGACTTAGGATCAAGATTTGCCAGAGGCTCATCAAAAAGTAAAATCGGACTCTCATCAATTAGGATGCCAGCTAAACTCACCCTCTGTTTCTGTCCTCCTGATAAATCTTGCGGACGATGAGTCAGTAAAGTTGTTAAGTCTAAGCGTTCAGACCAATCTCTGACTTTTGCTTTCATTTCAGGTAAGTTTATCATGTCATTCTCTAAGGCAAATGCCAAATCTTCAGCCACACTAAGACCGATAAATTGACCATCTGTATCCTGCAAAACAGTACTAACCAAGCTAGACTTATCATAAATACTAGTTTCAAAAGCCGACTGCCCTTTAATCAGAAAGTCTCCACTGGCTTGTCCTTTATAGATATTAGGAATCAACCCATTTAAACACTGACCAAGAGTCGATTTCCCAGAACCCGATGGCCCCACTATTAAAACCTTCTCACCCTCATAAATCCTTAGGTTGATATTTTTCAGCGTTGGTTCCATTTGCACCTGATACTGAAAAGAAAAATTGTTAAATTCGATGATAGTTTTTTTCATTTTTTATCCTTTTTTCCAAGAGAGGGCAAATTCTAACGCAAGGAGGGCTATCTTATCTTTTTCATCTAAATCGGCATGATTACTCAAGTTTCGCATATCCCAATTGCCTTCAGATAAATGATCCGCTGCATAAAAAAATTGACATAATTCGAATCCACGAAAGGTTGCCAAGGCAGCCACTGCTGAGCACTCCATATCCACACAAATTGCTCCTGATTGTTTTCGTAAACGAAGTTTTCCTATTGTTTCACGATAAATCCCATCCGTAGTCCACACCTTTCCAATAGTATAAGAGATGCCTGCCCGCTTTAGAAAATCTGTGAAATCATCTATACTTCCTTGATTAACATCAATCTCATCGCTCGGAGCAATATAATGAAAACTCGTTCCTTCATCGCGAAGAGCACTAATCGGAATGATAATTGAGCTTTCCTTGATTTCTTCATCCAAAACACCACAAGTTCCAAATAGAACCAATTTTTTCATCCCAAATACAATTAAATCCTCTAAAATTGCGATACAAGCTGAAGCCCCTACTGGACTATTAAAAATAGCGACTTCCTCATCACCAATTTTCAGACGATAGATGGGAATTTCTATATTCGCCATTGAAGTCCTTTGGACTTCTTCATGTGGAAACATGGCTAACATTCTCTCAAAAGTTGTTCTTGCAAAACAAGACACTGCTACTTCAGGAAAGCCCTCCACACCTTCATGTAAATCCTCGGGATTAATAATGGCTTTTTTATTGCTGTCAAATTCACTCAATAACATTGTCTTCTCTCCTTCTCGTTCACGACAAAGATTTTAGTAAAGTTCTAAAAATTCTAAAATGTTGTTTTAATTACAAGACCATACTTACTTTTTTCTATTTTACCATAAAGGAGCAGGGAGTAGAAAACTCCTACAAATAAAAAAGGTGAGGCTGGGTGAAAAGGACCCAGCTTCGTCAATTTCTATCGTTTTATTGTAAGTTTAATGTTGCAAGTAAAAGACATCTTATTTCTCCCATTAAGCTATTTTTCGAGCTTATAAACAAAACATAGGAAAATCATTGCTTAAAACAAGAATTTTAATAAACCATTGGTTCACCATGCAATTTGTTTGGAAAGAAAACTTGAAAACAATGCTAAACCGGGTGATTACTCAACAGGTACCCCAAGCTACTTTACTTAGTAAGCAGAACTTCATTTACTTGACCAATTTCACTATTTTTCATTCCTTGGTTTTTATTGCAAATAGTACGAAAAACTAGCGGTGACTAAGTTCACGTGTCAAAAAGTCTCCTGTAAATTGAACTAGGAAAATCAACATCAAGATTAGGACCGTTGCTAAGATTGTCACATCATGATTATAGCGTTGATAACCATAAGTAATCGCTACATTTCCCAAACCTCCAGCTCCAATAGCACCAGCCATCGCCGTTTCACCAATAAGGGAAATCAGTGTGACAGTTGTTACTCGAATTAAATCAGGAAGCCCTTCACGTAAATAGACACCAACGATATCCCAAAAAGTTGCACCGCTAGCTTGTGCAGCTTCGATAACGCCACGGTCCAACTCCGAAAGCACCACCTGTACCTGACGTGCAAAAAATGGAAAAACTGCTAATGACAAGGGGACCAGTGCAGCAGTTGGACCAATTCCTGTACCTACAATCATACGAGTAAAGGGATTGATTAGGGCTAGTAAGATAATAAAGGGTATGGCACGAAAGATTGAGGTAATCTTGTCTAGGATTTGAAAAACAACTTTGTTTTCGATAATACCGCCAGGAGCTGTTAAAACAAGTAATAAGCCCGCCACCAAGCCTAAAATACCACCAACCACAAAAGAAACAAAGGTCATATAAAGAGTTAGATAAATTGCTGTCCCCCAGCCAGCTTGGCCTACCCAACCCATTTTGTAAACATTGGGTAAATATGTCTGAATCAACTCTATCATTATTTACTTCCTCCTTTTAAAACACGGATAGTCACCCCAGCCGCCTGCAAATCAGCTTGTGCCATTTTTAGATTCTCTCCTTCTCCTGATAAAATCACAACCAACTCACCTACAGGTGTATGATCTAAGATTTCAATATTAGCATGCAAGATATTTGCTGAAACCTGATATTGCTTATAAATATCACTCATGATCGCCGTATCTGTAACCGATCCTGCATACTTGAGATGAGCTAATATCGAACCAGCAGGTAATTCTTTAACAATATCCTGTTGATTGATTTTTACCATAGCTTCATCAATACCAGTAGCAGTTGTAATAAAATCTTGTGTCAAATCATTTTTAGGGTTTGAAAAAATATCTAAAACAGAACCTTCTTCAATTAGTTCTCCATCTTGCATTACCGCCACACGATTAGCAATATCTTTGACAATTTGCATTTCATGTGTAATCAATACAATAGTTAATCCCAACTTTTGGTTGAGGTCTTGAAGCAATCCCAAAATTTGTTTCGTCGTTTTAGGATCTAAAGCAGAGGTTGACTCATCTGAAATCAAGATTTTGGGGTCATTGGCCAAAGCACGCGCAATCGCAACCCGTTGTTTCTGACCACCTGATAATTGAGCAGGATAGTTATCCGCTCGATCTGATAAACCAACTAAATCTAGTAATTTAGCTACTTTCTTTTTTTCTCTTCTTTCGATAAATCAGAATGCTTCAAAGCAAAAACGACATTCTCTTCAGCAGTCAATTGTGCCATCAGGTTAAAATGCTGAAAAATCATTCCAATATCACGACGTTTTTCACGTAATTGGGAAGCTGACAAGGTCACCTTATCTTGATAAATAACATCATCATCTACCGTTATCGTTCCAGCAGATGGCACTTGGAGGAGGTTGATAACACGTACCAACGTCGATTTTCCTGCCCCCGAATATCCAACAATTCCATAAATATCTCCCTCATTAATGTGAATTGTCACATCTTTAACTGCTTGGATTTGTCTCCTTTTCTGTTGAAAAGTCACATCAATATGGTCTAATTTGATAATCTCTCTATTCATAACTTGCAATCAACTCCTTAATCAGTTCAATATGGGTATAGTAATCTGAAATTTTTACATTTTCATCTCCTCCATGGTCACGACTATTAGCATTCCCAATTCCAAACGCAACCATAGGAACTCGTAGAGCATGGAAAACGGTATGCATCGGACCTGTCCCCGCAGTTGTTGGAAGAACGCATACTCCCTCTTTGTAAAATTTCTTAGCCAACTCAATAACGGTAAGAATGGAAGGAGCACTCATATCACTTCGATAGCTCATCTCTCCCAAAGTATAAATCAACTCTATCTGATTAAAACCGTTTTTCTCCAATTGTTCACTTAACTTATCTAAAACAACTTGTGGCTCCAAACCAGGTACCAAGCGCATTTCTAACTTTGCACTTGCTTCTGCTGGTAAAATTGTCTTCACTCCCTGCCCCTGGTAACCCGTACTAATACCTTCGATATTGAGAGCAGGTTCAAAATAAAATCGTTTCAAAAACTCCGTTCGCTCTTCCTTTAAAGTCGGTAGTGTCAGACCATAGATCTCTGTCACATCTCCAGCTGTTTTATTGGCATATTTCTTAATAAGAGCTAATTCTCTCTCATTGGGTTCCTGTACTAGTTCATATAACCCCTCAACAAGGATACGTCCTTCTTTATCTCTCAGGCTTGATAAGGCATTAAGCAAGTACCACGATGCTGAATCAACCACTCCTCCATAGCTAGAATGAATATCCACGTTTGCACTTTTGACTACCATATCAAAGGTAACAATTCCTTTATTGCCACCTGATATTTCTAGTTCTCCCTTGCTATTTCGAGTTCCTTGTTCCCATACTAGCAAATCAGCTCCACGCAAGTCTTTTTTGTACTTGGCTAAATACTTATCTAAATCAGTCGAAGCTGACTCTTCTGCTCCCTCGATAATAAAGGTGACGTTTACAGGCAGGTCTCCTTTTTCACGAATATACTTTCTTAGAGCTGTTAGCCGCGCTGTAATATGCCCCTTATCATCATCAACTCCACGTCCATACATCGTCCCATAATGAACGGATAGGGTGAAAGGGTCATCCGTCCAAGGCTGATCATCATCTGCAGGAACCGTATCATAATGATTATAAAAAATAATGGTTTTAGCATGTGGATTTGTAGAGAAAAACTTCGCTATTACGAAAGGAGCTGTATGAGACTCATCAACTGTAACCTTGGCTCCTGCTGCTGTAAAAATCTCACCCAGATAAGTGGCTACTTCCTTAAGACCAATCTGTTGAGCAAAAATCGATTTTTTTGAAATTAAGGTTCTCAATACTTCGAAATAGTGCTGAGCAACCTCATCGTTTTCGAATTTTCGGATTTGTTCCGACTCTGTTGAAAAGGCCATACGACTCCTTATAACTTATATATTATTATAACCATAAAAAGAGAGGACTGATACACTAGAACCGGTCCTCCCTTATTCACACTATCGTGCTAGAATGATTGATTACCAAACTGGTTGGTCCATACCATCTGATGATTCTTCGATAACTTTTTTTACACTATCCGTGTGGTAAGCTTTAATAATTTTTTCAATCGCATCAGCTTTATCAGATGATTTCCAGTCTTTTTTAGCTGCAAGTAGGTTGTACCAGTTCTTAGAATTTTCACCGATACTTTCTTTAAACAAAGCTTTTTCAAAGTCAATACCAGCTTCACGAACAAAAGTATTATTAACAACTGCAGCATCAACAGAAGTCAATGAAGCTGCTGTTTGAGAAGCATCCAGCTCAGAAATCTTCAAGTTTTTAGGATTTTCCTTGATATTTGCTACTGTAGCAAGTTCAGAAGCAGGCACATCCAACTTCAATAAACCTGCTTCTTGAAGAAGATTCAAAGCGCGACTTTCATTTGTAGCGTCACTTGGAACGGCAATTGTTCCATTTTCTGGGATGTCTTTTACATCAGTATACTTATTTTTACCATCTTGTGTTCCTGAGTAAAGACGGATAGGAGCGATATAGGTATCTGCTACCGCTACGAGGTCAGCATTATTTTCCTTATTCCAGTTTTGAAGATAATAATAGTGTTGGAAAGCATTGATATCTACATCACCATCACGAACAGCTTGGTTAGGCTGTGAATAGTCTGTAAACTCGGTGAATTCTAGCTTAACCTTTGCATCTGCTTCATCCAAGTTTTTTTGAACTTGGTTCCAACGTGCTTCTTCAGTATCACTTAAACTCATCACCCCAACCTTTACAGTTGTTGTACCGTCTGACGACTTAGTACTGTTTGAGGATGAGTTCCCACAAGCGGCAAGGGCAATCGTAGCAAGCGCAGCAACTGCTGTTAAACCAAAAACTTTTTTCAATTTCATGAGTGATTTCTCCTATTATTCTTTACTATTTGATGTCTGCTGCATCAGGAAGGTAACTACCACCTAAATATTGGTTTGAAAGTTTCTCTAGGGTTCCATTATCGTAGAGTTCCTTGATACGTTTGTTCATAAAGGTTTGTAGTTCTTCTTGTCCTTGTGACAAGATAGGATATACGTAAGGTTGTTGGCTACTTGGCAATTCAATTGTTGTCAAGTTGTCCAATCCTTGGTCACGGATAATTTGATCTACAGTGATTTTTTCAAAAATCTTGTAATCTGTACGTCCATCATTTAAGCTAACAAGTGTTTGCTGGATAGTCCCATCTGTATAATTGATTGTCGTTGGGTTATCCGCGTGATCTTTGTTCCAATCTTCCACTTGTTTCGCAGTTGACGTTCCTTGAACAACCTCTGTTGATTTTCCACCAATATCATCAAGTGATTTGATGTCACTATTCTTTTGAACTACAAGAACAGTTGGGTTTTTTGCATATGGACTGGTATAAAGATATTTTCCAGCACGTTCTTCTGAATAGCTGATATTATTTGCTCCAATTTGGTAGCGATCGCTGTCTAAACCAGCAAAAACAGAAGACCATTCTGTCTTATTGAAATTAACCTCGTACTTATCAGAATCTTTAAAGATTTCGCGAAGGACCTCAATTTCATAACCAGTGAGCTTACCATCTTGATCATATGAGAAAGGCTTCGTTGTTCCAACCGTTCCAACTTCGATTTTAGTCTTACTAGCACTGCTGTCACTTGTGCTTGCGTTGTTCGATGATGAGCAAGCTACCAAAGTGGCTGCAGCCACAAGTCCTGTTGCTGCAAAAGTAGTATACTTGATGATTTTTTTCAAATTCAAATTTTTTTCCTCCAAAAGTTAATTTGTTTTATCATACCAAATCCAGTTCTTCTTGTATAATATATAATATTTATCAAGTCTATAAAGAAAAACTATCACTTCTGTTTTTACTCTGATTATTATATCAGAAAAACGTAAGAGATAGTTTATTTAATTTCTATGCATTCATATAGTTTAAAACTATACAGGATTATTTAGAATATTTTTAGTAATTTAAAGTCAAACTACTCTTTTTACTCCAAATCACCCTTATTCGGTAAGTAGGAACCTCCTAGATAGTCTTGGCTGAGTTGTTCTAGCTTACCACAGCTGGAAGCAAAAGAAGTAAAGAAAGCATTTCTTTCATCTGATTAACCTCGAAAACTAGATAAGTCTATCATAACAAGAAAAAACACCCTCGACTAATATAAAATTTTTATTCTCCCGATAGTTTCTTTTTATAATGCTGGAGTAAAAAGATGGCATTTTTAACATAAAAAGGAACCGAGACATAAAAAGCTTGATCATCAATCGTCATTTGGTCATTATGGAGATCTGGAGCATCAATTGCTCCATTTGAACCAATGAAAACAAAGACACCAGGAATTTTTTCTTGATAAAAGGCAAAGTCCTCGCCAGCCATAGAGGGCACTGCCTCAAGAACTGTTTGAAATCGACTGGTGTTAAATCGAATTAATTCTGTTAACTCTGGATTATTATAGGTAACAGGTGGCGTATGATCCCAGTTCATTTTTACCTGGGCTCCCATACTTTGAGCTATTTTCTCTACTATTTGGATAAAGTCACACTTAAGAAGCTTTTGAAGGTCCGGATTAAACGTACGAATCGTACCTTCAAAAAATCCTGACTGGGGTAAGACGTTCCAGGTTGACCCAGCCTCAATATGAGTAATGGATAAGACAGCTGGTTCAAAAGGAGAAACCCTTCGAGAAATTAACTGCTGTAACTCTTGTACCATACTGGTTATCGCCATTACTGTATCAACTCCTAGGTCTGGCCGAGCGGCATGGCTACTGACACCAGCAACATCTACGCGAAACTTTTCAACACCCGCCATAACTCCTCCGCTTTTTATCGCCAACTGATTGGCCTTGAGCTGAGGCATATTATGAAAACCAAGGATAGCGATCACATCATCTAATCTCCCCGTCTCAAGCACCGCACTAGCCCCATGTGATGTTTCTTCAGCCGGTTGAAAAATCAAACGGACAGTGCCTTCTAGCTGAGGCTCGAATTGTTTCAGAATTTCTGCTGCCCCTAGTAAACTGGTCTGATGAAAATCATGCCCGCAAGCATGCATAACACCATGAGTTAGACTAGCATACGGCAAACCGGTTCTTTCTATAATAGGAAGAGCGTCAATATCAGCTCGAAGAGCAATAACAGGGGACCCTTGCCCAATTTCAGCAATCAAACCTGTTTTTAAATTCGTTTCTAGAATTCTCACATTGAGATTTTCTAAATACTCTCGTAAAAAAGCAGTTGTCAGATACTCCTGATTTGACAGTTCTGGATATTGGTGAAGATGGTGTCTTATTTTAACAAGCTTTTCAAACAAACTAGTCTCTATCATGAATGTGATTCTTCCTTTCATTTAATAAATCACGTACAGAAATCAAACTTACTCCCAATAAAATCATTCCCATACCCAGAAAATCAATGGCAAAAAATTGTTCTCCCATTATTAAAAAGGAAAAGAACACAGCTGCTATAGGTTCTATAGAGGCAAGTAGGCTTGATTTTACAGGACCTATCATTCCAGAACCTTTTAGAAAAAGGGTGTAGGCCAAAATCGTTCCGATTAAGATAATCCCTACCAAGGCAAGGCCCAACTCAACTGTAACTTTTAACTGTAACTGCCCTAATCCGCTAAATGGAAGTAAAGCTATTCCAGAAATCGCCATTCCCAATCCAATGACTAACATCGTCCCCCAATCACGAATAATCTGAATCGGAATTAAAATATAGAGAGAATAGGTAAATGCTGAGAATATTCCCAAAAAAAGACCACTAGTTGTTATGGATAATTGCGTTAAATCTCCATGTGTCGCAATCAAGACAGTCCCAAAAAAGGCAAAAAATATCGAGAGTAACTCCATCAAAGTTGGAGCAGTACGTGTTTTGAAACAACTATAGAGTAAAATCAAAATGGGACATAAATATTGTAAAACGGTTGCTGTGCCAGCATTGGTCTCGTGAATCGTTAGTAGATAAGAAAATTGATTCAACACAAGACCAAATAATGCAAATAAAACTACAGTCACCATGGATTTTTTATCTCTAATCAAGCGTAAAACTTTATTTTTATCCGTTAAATATACAGCCCCAAGTAAAACAAATCCAGCCACTAATAATCGAATATTGGTCAATGGTAATGCTGAAAAACCGTTCGCCAGCAAATATTGCCCGCTAGCACCTGATAACCCCCATGAAATTCCAGCCACGACTGTTAATACCATTCCTTTTAGCATTTTTGACATACATTTCTCCTAAAATAATATTTTTTTATCATGGTCAACCTTACAATCTCTCGTGATTCTTTCAAAAAGAAACTCATTTATCTTTTGCAATCATCATTACAGTTTGTGAGTATAAAAAGCCTGAGAAAATCTCAGACTCTCATCAATCCTAGTCTTGTGAATAGACAAGGGTTCCTTATAGGATATTTTCATAACTATCACGTACTGTTTGTGGCCAAACACTGGTTTGAACTTCTCCGATGTGTTTTTTTCTTAGTAAAAACATCGCCATACGTGATTGCCCAATTCCTCCACCAATCGTCAATGGGAAAAGACCTTTGAGAAGAGCCTGATGCCACTCCAGTTCTAACCGTTCTTCATCACCAGTGATGGCAACTTGGCGTCTCAGTGTATCGTCATCAACACGAATCCCCATAGAAGATAACTCAAAAGCCCCGCCTAGAGCTTCATTCCAAACTAGAATATCTCCGTTCAGTCCTTTATATCCATTTTCAGACTCACTGGTCCAATCATCATAGTCAGGTGCACGTCCATCATGAGGTTTTCCATCTGACAACTCACCACCAATACCAATCAAAAATACTGCACCAAACTCTTTACAAATCGCATTTTCTCTCTCTTTAGGAGACAAATCTGGATAGCGCTCTACAAGTTCTTCTGTATGGATAAACGTGATTTGTTTCGGTAAAACAGACTCAATGTCATATCTTGCTTCTACTGCAAGTTCCGTTAGTCGAATCGCTTTATAAATCTTTTCAACCGTTTCTTTTAAGTAAGCCAAAGAACGATGACCATTTGGTATCACTTTTTCCCAATCCCATTGATCAACATAAACCGAATGGGTAGCATCAAGCGAATCTTCATCAGGTCGAAGGGCTTTCATATTGACAAATAATCCTTCTCCTTCACTAAAACCGAAACGAGCCAATGTATAGCGTTTCCATTTAGCAAGCGAATGAACAACTTCATAAGTCGCATCGGGAATCTGCAACACTTTGACAGAGACAGGGTGTTCTACACCAGACAAGTTATCCTGCATCCCATCACCAACCTTACTTAAGATTGGACCTTGGACTTCGACAACTTCTAGTTTATCTTTTAAATATTGAGTAAACGTATTTTTTACAAAAGAAATTTCCTCTTGCTGGTGAATAAAACTTTTCTTCATCTCTGTTCTCCTTATATTATTTTATGAAATGGGTTAAAAGAATTATACACCGAATTTCAAAAAAAGAAAAGAGAAATCCTGTAAATTTTTTATTTAACTTTACAAACTAACAGTTCATCGTCTTCCAGTTTTCGACTAGAATGAAAAACACTTTCCCTTTATAACCGTCTATTTTAAAAAAGCAATGACTTTAGTCATTTTTAATGCGTCAGTAAAAGTTCAAATAGCACTATGATAAGCAAAAAAAGAATTAGGACTAGCCTAATTCTTTTTACTTATTTTTTACAATTTTTGAATGCATTGTTTTACATTTTCTACAGTAAATCCATACTCTTCTAACACTTTTCCTGCTGGAGCGGAAGCACCAAAAGTATCAATTCCCAGTACAGCTCCATCCAGTCCTACATACTTATACCAATTTTGAGTCGCTCCCATTTCAATCGCCAGACGACGGCGAACTGCATTTGGTAAGATAGATTCTTTGTAAGTTGCTTCTTGGGCATCAAACAATTCTGTTGATGGCATGCTGACAACACGAATCTTTGCCCCATCATTAGCTAACTCTTTTGCGGCTGCAACTGCGAGATTGACTTCTGAACCAGTCGCTATGACGATAGTGTCAAAGTCAGTAGCACTTTCAAAGACAACATATCCTCCCTTTGCCACCTTATCAAAGCTAGTTCCTTCTTCGACTGTTAGATTCTGACGAGTCAAAACAAGAGCTGTAGGGGTTTTAGAGCTACTTGCTGCTAGATACCATGCAGCCTGTGTTTCACGAGCATCTGCTGGTCGAAAAACAGTTAAGTTTGGCATGGCGCGAAGTCCAGCTAAATGTTCAATCGGCTCATGGGTAGGACCGTCTTCTCCTACTGCAATGGAGTCATGAGTGAAAACATAGGTCACAGGAAGTCCTTGAAGAGCAGATAAACGCACTGCAGCCTTAACATAATCAGAAAAGACAAAGAATGTACCTCCATACACGCGTACCCCACCGTGTAAGGCCATACCGTTTAAAATCGTTCCCATAGCAAACTCACGTACACCAAATTGTATGTTACGATTGAGACGGTTGGCATCATCTTGTAAGCCATCTGATTTGATATAAGTCATATTTGAATGAGCTAGATCTGCTGAACCACCTAAAAAGTTTGGCATTTTTTCCGCAATCACATTTAAGGCATCTTGACTTGAGTTACGTGTTGCTTGAGAAAAACCATTTTCTAATGCAGGGAAGTCTGCCGCTGTAATTTCAACTGGGTCTCGACCCTCTAAAATTGCTGCAACTTCTACTGCTAACTCTGGATAGGCTTGTTTATAGTTTTCAACTAGAGCAGACCATGCATCATAGGCTGCAACTCCGCGTTCTACAACATTTTCTTTAAAATCAGCATATACTTCTGAAGGAATTTCAAATGGAGCGTACTCCCAACCAAGGGCTTTTCGAGTTGCTTCTGTTTCATCCACTCCAAGTGGTGCACCATGGACAGCGTTCGTCCCTTGTTTGTTTGGTGAACCATAACCAATAACTGTCTTCACCTCAATCAAAGATGGCTTTCCAGATGCTTTAGCTGCTTCAATCGCTGTTTCAATCGCTTCAAGATCCGTCCCATCTGTTACTAACTCTGTATGCCAACCATATGATATGTAACGATCACGAACACTTTCTGTAAAGGAATCTTTTGTCTCACCATCTAGATTGATATCATTCGAATCATATAATACAATCAGCTTGTCTAATTTTTGAAGACCAGCATAAGAAGCTGCCTCACTTGAAACACCCTCCATAAGGTCCCCGTCACCACAGATAACATAAGTATAGTGATCAAAAATTGGATATCCTTCACGATTATATTTTGCAGCAAGAAAACGCTCTGCTTGGGCAAACCCGGTTGCAGTTGAAATTCCTTGTCCAAGAGGGCCAGTTGTAGCATCTACACCTGATGTGTGACCAAATTCTGGATGACCAGGTGTTTTAGAACCCCACTGACGGAATCTTTTTACTTCTTCAAGAGAAACATCTTCAAAACCAGAAAGGTGAAGAAGAGCATACAAAAGCATTGAACCATGTCCAGCAGATAGGATAAATCGGTCACGGTTAATCCAATTTGGTACTTGAGGATTGATCTGAAGTTGTTTTGTAAAAAGGCTATATGCCATCGGTGCAGCACCCATAACCACTCCAGGGTGGCCGGAATTTGCCTGATTAATAGCATCAATTCCTAAAAATCGAATAGCGTTGACGGATAAATTTGACATAGAATTCTCCTTTGATATGTCCGTAATCTTTAAGCAATTACTTCAACTACTATTATATGAAAAAAATAGTCGTTCTGCAATTATAGACGACGCATTCTTACTTCATTTTATCATGAAAATATAAATTCACCGTTCTAAAGCAAAAACTCTTGGAAAAGAACGCTTCTATTCCAAGAGTTTCACAACCATCCATGATAGGATTGATTTACAAAAATTTACATGTTTTTACTATCATTCTATATGGTGCTTGTTCTATTGGAGATAAATGTTTTTGATTTCAATCTTATTTAGAACTTAATCAAATCCATTATTCTGGCTCAATTGCTTAAACCAGTATCCTGATTTCTTTATGTAACGTTTTTGAGTAGCTAAATCTAATTCAATTAAACCATATCGATTTTTATAGCTATTTAACCATGACCAGCAATCAATAAAAGTCCACATAAGATAGCCTTTGCAATTGGCACCTTCTTGAATAGCACGATGGAGAACCCTTAGATGATCTTTTACAAATTCAATCCGATAGTCATCGTGAATCATTCCTTCCTGACGGAATTTTTCTTCTCCCTCTACTCCCATACCATTTTCCGTCATAAACCATTCAATATTGCCGTAATTTTCCTTAATATTTTGAGCAATATCATAGATTCCTTCTTCATAAATTTCCCAACCACGATGAGGATTGATTCTTCGGCCTGGCATCACATAGGGTTCATAAAAGTGATCTGGCATTAAAGGAGCATCTTGATGGATAGCATACTTAGGTGCTGCTACTCGTAAAGGTTGATAGTAATTAACCCCCAAAAAATCAACTGTGTTGTCTCGTATAATCCCTAATTGCTCCTCATTTGATTCTGGTAAGATCTTGTATTCTGCTAATATATCCACTAACTCACGAGGGTAGGTACCCAAAACTGATGGGTCTAGAAAAGATTTCGCTTGAAATAACTCTGCAAAACGTGCTGCTTTTTGATCTGCAGGATGTTGACTTCGTGGATAAGCTGGAGTCAGATTTAAAACGATTCCAATTTGATATGTAGGGTTCACCTCATGGCAGGCTCTAACAGCTAGACTACTTGCTAACTGGGTATGAAATGCTACTTTAACCGCCGCACTAGCATCCACCTTATGTGGATAGTGAGCATCATAAAAATACCCAAACTCCACTGGCACAATCGGCTCATTGAAGGTAATCCAACGATCCACCAAATCACCGTAAGTTTCAAAACAAAATCGAGCATAAGCTTCATAAGCTTGAACTGTAGCTTTATTTTCCCACCCCTCTCCTTCTTTTTGAAGAGCAAATGGCAAATCAAAATGATACAAGTTGACCATCAATTGGATTTCTTTTTCCTTTATTTTTTCAAAAACTTTCCGATAAAATTCAACTCCCTTATGGTTTATCTCACCTGTGCCTTGTGGAAAAATACGAGACCACTGAATTGATGTTCGAAAAATAGAATGTCCTGTTTCCACAAGCAAGTCTATATCCGATTCCCAATTTTTGTAAAAAGATGACGTTATGTCAGGTCCAATCCCATTGTAAAACCGCTGCTTTTCCTCTTTAAACCAGTGATCCCATAAATTGTCTCCCTTGCCATCATTTTCAACTCTTCCTTCAGTTTGTGGTCCTGAAGTAGAGGTTCCCCATAAGAACCCTTGTGGAAATACTACCATTCTTTTACCTCCTTTTTCTCTTATTTTATAAAAAGAACAGAGAAAATACTAGACACATTTTTGTGACGTTTTTCTGCTGATTAAAGAAATAGTAACTATTTATACTCAATGAAAATCAAAGAGCAAACTAGGAAGCTGGCCGCAAGCTGTGCTTGAGTACGGTAAGGTGAAGCTGACGTGGTTTGAATTTGATTTTCGAAGAGTATTAGGCTATTTCATTTTGCTAGTGGTTCGTCCTACTTCCTTCATTCAAATTAAATAAAATCCTTGG
>NZ_KQ969160.1:175940-190782 GCF_001578805.1 Streptococcus sp. DD10
GATTTTATTTGTCTGATTAAAAGCCATCTACATTAGTATAGATCTTTTGTACGTCTTCATCGTCTTCAAGAACGCTGTAAAGTTTTTCAAAGGTTTCAAGATCATCGCCAGTCAATTCTACTTCAGACTGAGGAAGCATTTCCAATTCAGTAACTTGGAATTCTTCGATACCAGATTCGCGAAGGGCTACAAGAGCCTTGTGAAGGTCAGTTGGAGCAGTATAAACCGTGATCGTGCCTTCTTCTGCTTCGACATCATCGACATCAACATCTGCCTCTAGCAATTGCTCAAAGACTGCATCTGCATCCTCTCCCGCAAAGACGATCACACCCTTGTTGTCAAAGAGGTAAGAAACAGAACCTGAAGCTCCCATATTTCCACCGTTCTTTCCAAAAGCTGCACGGACGTTGGCTGCAGTACGATTAACGTTAGAAGTCAAAGTATCCACAATCAGCATAGAACCATTTGGTCCAAATCCTTCGTAACGTCCTTCTGTAAAGGTTTCGTCTGTATTCCCTTTGGCCTTGTCCAAAGCCTTATCAATGACGTGTTTTGGTACTTGTGCTTGTTTAGCACGGTCAATGACGAATTTAAGGGCTGAGTTTGATTCTGGATCTGGATCCCCTTTTTTGGCTGCTACATAGATTTCAACACCAAATTTTGCATATACTTTCGAGTTTGCTCCATCTTTAGCCGTTTTCTTGGCTACAATATTGGCCCACTTACGTCCCATTAGGAATCTCCTTTATTCACATTTTAATCTTTCTTATTATAACATATTTCCACATTTCTGGAAGAGCTTTTCTAATTTTTATTTGCTGATTGGTCTTCTCCCAAAATTTTGCTCCAGTAGCTGTGGATTCCCCAACCGATATATTTGATCTACTCTTTGAGTCTGCTCGTCCCAAGACTCTCGTCCAATTCGACTAACAAGATTCACCTGTCCTCTTATCTTCTTCAGATGCTTGCGTCCTTTTTCCGTAAAACCAAGGACATGGATACCTTCAGGTAAGGAACTTTCTCTGGCCTGCACCAAGATATAGGTCAAGAGACGTCGTACACGCGCTTTGGTATAGCGTTTGGTCGCTACAAGAGAAACCAATTCCTCTACAGACTGGGCTGACTTGATCGCTTCCTTAATGCGCACTGCCATTTCTTGATTGACCTGATAAATGCTAGTCAAGTCAGGATTGGAGAGAATTTGATAACCTAGCAGAGAGAAAAAATCTTCCCACCTTACTTTAGGCGCCTGCTCAAAAAGTCTAACAGCTGGCATAAATCGTTCCAAAAACTCATAGTTAGCCTGATGTTGACGAAGGGCCGTCGCCGAAGCAAAGTCCACATCCCTATCCACAGAATGATAACCTGCACCTTGTCGCTGGATAGGCTGGAGCTTGATGTTTTTTCCCGCTACTGCCTTGGCATAGGCCAAAGCCAAGACGTGGTTAGGCGTAGAGCCTGAAAAATCAAGTCCTGCAAATTCCTTCCACATGACTTGAGTTTTTTGGGGATAAGAGAGAGAATCAGGCAGATTTTCCACAAAATTCTTCATTTCAGAACCACGTTTTGTGTATAAGTACGCTATTTCCTGGTAATCGATCACTTCCTCTGTTCCAAAGGCCAGGGTATCAATACCTAACCGAGACAAGATTTCCACCGCTCCTTGTCCAAAGAAATCCGCAGCCTGAACAGAAACCAAAAAAGGCAATTCCACTACCAGATCCGCTCCATTTTCCAGCGCCATCTGGGCCCGTGTCCACTTGTCCACGATTGCAGGTTCGCCGCGTTGCATAAAATTCCCCGACATGGCAACGATTTTAAGACCTTTAGCCTGATCCAGCAGGTATTTGTGCCCATTATGAAAAGGGTTAAACTCTGCGATAATACCTGTAACTGTCATGGCAATCTCCCTTTCTAATGTCGAAATCTACGATACCGCTCAGGCAATTTTCCTCTCCAGTTAAGCCATTGTTTTTCTCCTACTGGAAGGATTTCTGCCAGTTGTTTGTTGTTATAATTTTTTTGTAACTCAGGATAAGCTATCAACATAGTTGGTCTATGGCATCCAGCAACCGTCATTGGCCATGTTCCATACATCAGCAGATGTTGGTTCTCCGTATCTGTGCGTGTTTCATTCACCAACATCTCATAAAGCTCTTGGGACAAGTCATAAACAACTAACTCCGTACAGACAGTTCCCTCTTCCTGCACATAAAAGTAGTGCCCATCTTTTTCCCAAAGCGTTCCATTTTGACGGATACGATTAAACTGCGAAACTTCTTCCCAAGAATATTTTGATCGAACCATATCCAGCTCCTACTTCTGCGCGACAAAAAACCAACGGTTTGAGGTTGCGGTTGGTTCCTCGTCTTCAAAGTCCGCATACAATTTGAAGGATTTAAAGCCAGCCTGCTCCAATAAGATGTCATAGGTTAAAACTTCATAGGTGCGCTCTTCATGGACTTCATCATGGCGACTAAAGGACCCATCTTCTTCTTTCACAAAGAAGGTCAGTTCATGCACGATAGAATGTGGTGCTGCATCCTCATAGGTATCCCAGAGCATGGCAAAGTTTTCGGCATTTTCATGGTAAGAATAACCTGGGAAAACCTCATCCGTCTGGTAGGTCGAATGCACATCAAAGATAAAAACACCGTCTTCCTTGAGAGCATTATACACTTCCTTAAAGACGTCTCCTACCTCCACTTCATCCTGCATATAGCAGATAGAATCCGAGTAGCAAGTAACGAAATCATAAGTGCCTGCTTGTGAGAGATCCAACATATTCCCCTCGATAAAATCAATCTTCTGCTTGGCTGAAGCAGCTCTCTTCTCAGCAATCTTCAGCATGTCAGCACTCAGGTCTAATCCTGTCACATCAAAACCAGCTTGGGAAAAGCGAACAGACTGAATCCCTGTCCCACAAGCCAATTCCAGTAATTTTTTCCGTTCCTTGCTTTTAGGGAGATGCCGGAGAGAAAAATCTGTCCACAAATCATACAGACTGTCATCCATGACCGCATCGTAGACCGCCGCGAAGGTTTCATAAGTTGCCATAATCATGATACCAAGTCCGCCCGTAATCGGAATGAAAATTAGGAGCTTGACAATGGAGCCGAGCTCCAAGGAAGGCTATCTATTTTCCGAAGATTACAGGACGGGTTCAAATCCTTTCTAAGATACAAAGAGCCTTAAAAGCATAGAGAAAATAGGAAACTTTCTGCCGTATCATCAGATACAAAGGAAGTTTATCTTTTTCTCACAGCTTTTAGCTCGTGTTCAGTTAGAAACCTAACCAAACACAAGGCCCTATCCTTTCTTTCCGTAGAATTTTCAATTTAACCAACAAAACTCAGTTGCTACCAACTGAGTTTACATGCTTATGCTAGGGCTGCTGAAAGATCGACAGCACTTGCTTCGTGCCATAGCTTTTCAAGGTTATAGTGGGCACGCATTTCTTCTGAAAAGATATGGACGACAACCCCACCCAAGTCCAGCAAAACCCAGCCTCCAGCTGCATCTCCTTCAGCTTGGCTGCCTTTCAGACCAGCTTGAGCGACCTTTTCACGGATGTTTTCTGCTATGGCATCCAATTGACGTGTATTCATCGAGCTTGCGATGACAAAATAATCTGTTACACTTGTCAAACCTTGTACGTCAAGGGCGACAATATCTTCTGCCCGTTTTTCATCAGCCGCTTTCACGACCAACTCTAGTAATTCTTGTTCTTTCATTTAATCCTCTTTCAGATACTGCACATAGGCATTATAAGTCTCGATGGTCTGTGGATAAATAGGCAAGCCTTGGTGAGCTAGATGTTCTACCGTTCGAGCCGTTTCGTAGGCCACAGCTTGATTGAGAGATGTTTGAGCCAATTCACGCGCCAGCTCTACGCCAGGAAAGGCCCGGTTGTGCTCGATATAGTCTGCTACATAGATGACCTTTTCCAAGTCTGTCATCCGGCTAGCCCCCACTGTATGCACTTCGATCGCTCGTAAAATTTCCGAGTCTTGCAAGTCCAAATCTTCCCGGATCTTGTAGATCCCAACTACGCCATGCCAGATATTATTGCCCCAATTTTTAAGATCAGGATCCAGCTCATAGCAATCAATCAGTTCTAAAAACTCTTGATCCGATAATTTTTTGGCATAGTCATGTAAGAGTCCGGCTAACCCAGCCTGATCCTTATCCACACCGAACCGTTCTGCCAGTTCTATGGCTGCCTTTTCCACACCCAAACAGTGGTTTAATCGCTTTTCTGGTAGCAATTCAGCCATTTTCTCCAATAGTTGATCCCGATCACAGTTGATATAGTTTTGGTAAGTCATCGGTAGAGCTCCTCCTCTTCAATATAGTCCAATACGGATTGAGGCAAGAGGAAATTGGGCTTACGTTTTTGTGCAATAAATTCTCGAATCATACTTGAGGAAATATCCATGAGAGGAACGTCTACCCATATAACAGGATAAGAAGTACCTGCTTTATATCTTGGTCGCTGTACCCCTACAAACTGTACAATTTCAACCAATTCATCAATACGATACCACTTAGGCAAGTAGTCTACCATATCTGCACCTATAATAAAATAATAATCCGTATCTGGATCACGTTCATTGAGAAGAAGCATCGTATCGTAAGTATAGGAAGTTCCTTTTCGATCCAACTCGATTGTCTCAATCTCCAATCCTTGAATTCCCTCGATTGCCAATTCTAACATTTTAAGGCGATGAGATTCATCAATTGTTCCCTTATAGTCCACATGAGGAGGCTCATACTCAGGCAGCAACAACACTTTATCAAGCCCCAGTTGTTGGCGAACTTGATCTGCAACAACTAGATGAGCATTATGAACGGGGTTAAAGTTTCCACCGAGGATACCAACTTGCTTACGTTTTTTCTTTTCTTGTGGCTCTAACTCCACTTTGGTAAAGGGAGTAAGTAGCTCGATTGCCATAGGCTATCCCTCTTTCTTTGGTAACTGAATATAGATTTTTTAATTCGTAAATTTCAACTTAATAATTAGATTTCTTTCACTTTTTTTGAAATCTTACGATTTTCCTTTTTACTTGATGGTTTAAAAAGGATGAGAATACGACCGATTTTTTGAACGGTATGAACACCAATTTCCTCTTCTAAAATTTCAGCCACTTCATGGATATTTTCATCTGTGTTTTGTAAAAGTGTTACTTTAATCAACTCCCGTGCATCCAATGCTTGACGCACACTTGTCTTAATTTGGTCATTTAGTCCATTTTTTCCAATTTGAACAATCGGTCTTAAAGAATGAGCTTGACTGCTTAGGTAAGCTCGTTGTTTTGATGTTAACATGATTTTTTCCTCTATTAAATAATTGCCTTACGAACAGAGACAGCAACTCCTTCTGGAGCCCAAGCTACAACACGAGCGACACCAGAGACACGAATCCAACCTAAACCAGAAAATACTAAGTCTGTTTTTTCTGTTATAGTAAACTCGTGTTTAACCAACTGTGGAAAACTTGATTTTTCCATAGCATTTGGAGGAGTTAAGAGAGTACCTACATGCTTTTCATAAAAAGCCGTTGCTCCCTCAAGTTTAGTGCGATGGAGTTTCAGCTCGTTATCAAAAAAAGCTGTAAATCCCTGCTTTTCTCCTGAAACAAAGTCAAAGCGTCCCAGTCCTCCTAAAAACAAGGTTTGTTCTTGATTTAGTTGGTATGTTTTCGGTTTAATTTCTTTTTTAGGACTAACATATTTGAGATTTTTAGCAGAAAGATAGTGAGCCATCTGATGTCGGTGGATAATACCAGGAGTATCATAAATATGAGAACCATCCTCTAATGGAATCTCAATCTTATCAAGAGTCGTTCCTGGGAAACGAGAAGTTGTGATAATATCCTTGTCTCCTGTAATCTCATGAATGATTGCATTAATCAAGGTAGATTTACCAACATTCGTCACTCCAACCACATAAACATCACGTCCCTTACGATATTCCTCAATTTTATCAATGACATATTTAATAGATTGACGATCTTTCGCTGACGTTAATACAACATCAACTGGCCTCATCCCTTCTTCGTGAGCTCGCTCCATCAGCCAGTGAGTTACCTTACTACTTTTTACCGATTTAGGGAGAATATCTCGTTTATTTCCAATAAGAAGCACATCATTTCCTGATACAAATCGAGATAAACCTGGAATCACAGATCCATTAAAATCAAAGATATCCACAACATTAACGACAAGAGCATCACTATCTCCTACTTCGTGAAGGAGTTTCAAAAACTCATCATCTGAGATATGGACATCCGTTATTTCATTATAGTGGCGTAAACGAAAACAGCGTTGACAATATAACTCACCAGTCTCAAGTCCCTTTTCCAAGGCAGACTGAGGTGTATAACCAAGTTTCCCCTTCTCCTTTGTCTGAATGGCTGCTCCACAGCCTATACAAAGTAATTCTTCCATGTATTAAATTCCTTTTTTGTAATCTATTGGACCATATTTTTCAGTTATTTTTTGTAGAACTCGACGTTCTCTAGCGCGATTGATTTGTGTCTTAATAGAATCATGTTTAACTAACGGTTTTACTAAAATTGAGCGAATACCGGCTCGATGGGCTGCGCGAATATCTGTCATTAGTTGATCTCCTACCATCACAACCTCATCTTTTGAAATTTGATACCGTTTTAAAGCACGTCTAATCCCTAAGGTAAATGGTTTTAAAGCCCAATAAACATAATCAATATCAAATTTCTCAACTGCTCTTTTGACCCTCTTACGGTTATTGTTAGACACTACCACTACACAAATACCTGCATTGGATAAATCAGAAAGCCATTGACGCATCTCCGGTGTCCCATCAGGGTTATTCCAAGCTATGAGTGTGTTATCTAAATCAACTAAAACAGCTTTTACTCCCTGTTTTCGAAGCCCCTCTACTGTTACATTATAAACTGCCTCAACTGCAAAGTCAGGCATATAGTTTTCAATCGCCACATTCTACTCCAAAATTGTTACTCCCTCAATTATATCACAAGAATCCACATTTTCCAAATGTAGGAAAATCTCATCCCCAAGTCCATCCTCCTAAAATTTTAATAATGGAAAATAAAATAAGGGATAAAAAAAGCAGGGATAAAACCTGCTTCCTTCAACCATCGTGAGAGTCTTTCTGCTTTTAACCAATAGTAGTGTGATTATCGGTTTCGAGCAAAATAAATCATGTCATAAGGTAGTGTATTTGCCGTCTCCCTTAGAGAGTAACTCTCTAACTCATTAACATTTTGACGCATTCGTTTAGCGTATTTGGAGGAGATGAGATGCTTTTCTTCATACTCAAAAATGAGTTTACGCTCTAGATAATAACCACGAAGCATCTCATCAATATTGTTTGGCTTTACTCGATTGATAACCCGTTCTACAAAAGCACCACTCGTGATGATAGCAGTCTCTCTTAGCCGCGATTCCTGAATAAAAGAAATTAAGGAACTGCTGTAAACGCCTTTTAATTCTTCCAAACTCTCAATAATTAATTCTGTATTACTTAGATAAAGTGCTGCAATTTGATCATAATCAATTGCTTCTAACCGTCTAGTTTCTCCCTTTCTCCATGTCCGAAAACCTGAACCCAAGGTCAACATTTCATGAAGAAGGAGACGCATCATACGAAAGGACACGATGATAAAATAGGTAAACCGAGAGGATAGATTGCGATTAACCCGTTCTTGTAAATTTTGAAGGTAGTGTTGGTAAACTTGGTATCCTCGTTCCCGAATAGCCCCTTCCTCAAAGGCTTGCTCAAGTCCATCATTCTCAATACTGATTATCAGTAATTTCAAACTTTCCCAATCTCTTTGTATCTCCTTATTTTCAAGACTTAAAATCCTGTTTTCAATACGACCATGATAATTATCAATAGCTGCATACAATGGTGCCTTCTGCTTACTGTGCTTCAAATCCTTCTCTAACTGAGTCACCACATCATTCAATATAGCGATATGCATCAAATGATCTCTAGAATCCTCCTCTTTCTTTTCAGATAATTTCGGAAGGACCACTAAACCTGTTAAAAAGCTCAGTAAAGTCACTCCTGCAACTAGAAAAAGAAGGATGGGATACTCTTCTTCTAACCTAGTCGGAATCAAGAGTATAGTTGCAATCGATACTGTTCCTTTTACACCAGAAAAAGTCAAAAGAAGAACTTCATTAACATATTTTTTACTTTTTCTTTAGCTTCCGAGTTCGATAAGCATAAAAAGTAAAAATCATCAAATAGCGAATACAGAATAACAGAGCCGTCAAAACTATAATACTCACTAAAAGAAGCAAATTATCATATAGAGGGCTTCGTAAAATTGGCTCAGCAATCATCTCCAACTCGATACCGAGCAAGACAAAGACAGACCCATTTAAGACAAAGTTAACAGTATCCCATACCTTATGAGTGACAGTGTCCACTTGAGCTTCTAAAAGTGTAATTCGCTTAAACTTACTTGCTTTAAAAAAGCCAGCTACAACTACAGCAATAATTCCTGAGACATGAATTTCCTCTGCCAGAAAAAAAGTAACAAGTGGTAAACTCAACTCCAAGACAATCTCACTAGCAATATCAATGGCTCGAACACTGAGAAGGAATCTCTGAAGCCAACGAGTGATTGCCCCTGTCATAGTTCCTATCAGCATTCCTCCAAATATGGAAAAAAGCAAGGATATTCCAGCTTGACTAACTGAGAAAGCTCCTGTCGTCCAAGCTGCTAGAGTGACTTGAAACGTAACCAGACCTGACGCATCATTTAATAGTCCTTCCCCTTGCAAAATATTGGAGACCCTCTTTGGGAAGCTAAACCGTTCCGACAAAGAGGCAAAGGCGACAAGGTCAGTCGCACCAAGTGCCGCTCCTACGAGTAAACATGCCGCTAAAGGTAGGGTTACCCAAAAGAACTGTACTAATAACCCTAAACTAAAAGCTGAAACAAAAATAACTGGAAAAATTAAGTATAGAATGATCTTCCAGTTTTTTAAAATTGCTGTGACATCTGCTTCCTCAGCTTCCCTAAAAAGAAGGGGACCAATAACCAAAGCTAAAAATAACTCTGTATCCAAATGAAACTCACCCGTTGGAATGAAGAAACCAATGGACACCCCGATGAGAATTTGCATTAAGGGTAATGGAAGTTTCGGTTGTAACTTATTGGTCACATTTGACATGATAAGAGCCAGGGATAAAATAATTGCATAAAGGAGAAATTCCATATCTGCCTCCTTACTCTATTTATTGGTACAGCTTTCAAAAAGTTGTTTCTGCTCTAAAATTTTCTGATCGATTTTTGTCAAATCCTTATGTTCAATCTTCCGTTGACAGCGCTCCATTTGTAGACTGACTAATTTTTTCTTAATTTTAAGCATTTTCTTACTCATATGCTTTTCATCTAGTTGAGTTTGTGCATCTGTATGAGTACTTTCAACATATTGCTGACGTAAGTGATCCAGCTTTTCTTTTAAATATTGTTTATCCATGTTGGTATTCCTTTAGTTTTTCCACCATAATCAAAAAAGGTGGTGTATTGATTTGATTCAGGGGTTGGTAGAGCATGACTGTATAGAGCTTTTGGTCCAAGTGCTTCACAAAGTCCAAAACAGCATCCTTTTCCATATCTCCACCCTCATGACCATAATAAATCATGATGGACAGGCGCCCTCCGACTTCCAAACGCTCCAAAATTTGTTGGATGGCTTCTAGGGTCGTAAGGGGCTGAGTAATAATGGACTTATCCGCACTGGGCAGATAGCCTAGATTAAAAATGGCCGCTCGAATGGGCTCTTTGACATACTGGTCTAGGTGCTCATGACCATCCAAAATCAGCTCAACATTAGTCAATCCTTGCTGGTTCAATCGTTCTTGCGTTTTTTGCAAAGCTTGTTCCTGGACGTCAAAGGCATAAACTTTCTGAGCAAGACCTGCTAGAAAAGCTGTGTCATGGCCATTCCCCATGGTGGCGTCTACTGCCACACTTTGGTTATCTAAAATGTCTGCCAAAAATTCATGGGACAGGTGAATCGGACGTTTGATCATATCAGAGCCTTCTTTCTTTTGTGCTTGTAAAATCGACTTCATTAACATTTGATCGGAAAACAGCTCCATCAAGAGAGGGAAGCCCCAAAGAAGGACTTCTTCCTACTGAGGGAAGACCCCAGCTATACAAGTGCCATAAAATAGTGGACACGAGGAAAACCAGGAGATTCGAACACAATACAAGCACGAGATAAATCATTGAAATTTCTCTTCATTCTTGCTCGAACAAACTGGTTGAGGAGCTGCCTTACACCCCTGCACACTTCCCCGGCGGCGCATTTCCGCTTCAATGGCATTCAAAACTTCCCATTTATTGAGGCTCCACATGGGACCTATCAACATGTCTCGAGGGGCATCACCTGTGATGCGATGAATGACCACATGCTTGGGGATGATTTCCAGTTGATCGCAGATGACCTGGACATAATCCTCTTGACTCATGAGCTGCAAACGTCCCTCGTGGTAATCTCGCTGCATGCGTGTATTGGTCATGAGATGAAGGAGGTGAAGCTTGATCCCATTGATATCATTATCCGTCACGCACCGACGGACATTCTCCAGCATCATCTCATGGGTTTCTCCAGGCAGTCCATTGATGAGGTGACTGACGATCTCCACCTTGGGAGCCAATTCTCGCACGCGCTTGACCGTTTCTACATAGAGCTCATAAGAGTGGGCCCGGTTGATCAACTCTGAAGTAGCTTCATAGGTCGTTTGTAAACCCAGTTCTAAGGTCACATGCATGCGATCAGATAGTTCAGCCAGATAGGCGAGGATTTCATCCGGTAGGCAGTCTGGCCGTGTTCCGATATTGATCCCCACAACTCCTGGTTCATTGATAGCTTGCTCATAGCGCTCTCGGATAATTTCCACTTTCTCATGGGTGTTGGTGAAATTTTGAAAATAGACCAGGTATTTCTTGACATCTGGCCACTTGCGGTGCATAAAGTCAATCTCATGGTAAAACTGTTCACGGATGGGCGCATCCGGCGCCACAATGGCATCCCCTGACCCTGAGACTGTGCAGAAGGTACAGCCACCGTGGGCTACTGTGCCATCCCGATTAGGACAATCAAAGCTCGCATCAATCGGAACCTTAAAAGTCTTTTCTCCAAATAATTTTCGATAATAATCATTTAGCGTATTGTAAGATTTCATAACCCTCATTATAACAAAAAAGTGAGTTGAACTCAAAAGTTCCCCTCACTTGATTTCCACCGATATCGTTTCAAATCCACACATCCATTAGCCTTCACTTCCACTCCTTCAGCCCAAAGTAGTTCTTTTTGTTCCTCCCAATGGGGCGCTAAACGCCCACTACTATTGACTACACGATGACAAGGGAAAGAACCATGTGAACTTGATTGAGACAAAATCCTACCTACTTGACGCGCATAATTTGGATAGCCTAAAATTTTTGCTAATTGGCCGTATGTTGCAACTTGCCCAAGTGGAATACCTGCTACCAACTTCAACACTTGTCTTTCAAAATCATTCATAATCCTTTTGCAACCACTTACTAGCAGTCGGAAATCCCAGATTTAAAATTGTAAAACCGATCAAAAATCCAGCTACTACATCACTCGGATAATGCACACCTAAATATACACGTGAAAGCAGAATAATAGCAATCAAAGAAGCAAATAGAATACAAAGCAAATTCTTGAACATTCTATCTTTTACTGCAAAGCCAATCAAAATTATCAAGCTTCCACAAACTAAGGTCGCTGCCAAGGAATGCCCACTTGGAAAAGAAAATCCGTGTTCTTCAATCAAATGAATAATTGCTGGTCTTGGACGTCTAAAGATAAATTTTAAAATAAGGATCAAAATACCTGAAGTAGCCAAATTCGTTGCTAAAAAAATTGCCGACCGTTTCCGATTTTTAAATATCAAAAAGAAACATAAAACCAAAACCCAAGTAACCACAATACTCGTATTAAAAAGAATCGTAATGCGACTAAAGAAAACTGTTACGAGTTCTGGTAAATCTCCTCGAATCAGATTTTGAATGCTACTATCAAACGATGTTAAACCGATAGGGTTTAAAAGAAGCCAAGTAGCGAGAGTTAAAAACAAAAGGAGAGCTAAGCCTCCTCGTAAATAATGCTTATTGTTCATATCTTTTTAAAACTGGCTGAAGTAGGAGATACACCAACCAGAATGCAATCGTAAAAATCGCCCCTTCTATCAAATTAAATGGTAGTACCACCGCCAACATATAATTGGCCACTCCTAATATACTTGCTATATCAAAATTCGCAAACCTTGCATATAGTGGTATCGCATAAACATAGTTGAGTGCTAGCATGGCAACCGTTAATCCTATACTTCCCAACAAACCAGCTATTAATAAACGTTGATTAGTCTGTTTTTTCTTCCAAATGATGCCAAATACTAAAACAAAAATACCCAAAGCCACCATATTCATAGGAAGTCCGATATAGGTATTTACTCCTTGATTATTTAAAACAATCTTTAATACCGAGCGAAGCAAGAGAATGCTCATTGCCCCCTTAGTATCCAAAACCACCAAGCCAATTAGCATAGGCAGAATACTGAAATCAATCTTCAAAAAAGATGCCATCGGTAATAAAGGAAAATCAAAGAGCATTAGCAAAAATGAAATTGCTGAAAGTAGTGCAATGGTCGATAAACGACGTGTGTTTGTCATAACAGGTTCCTCCAATTTTCTATAAAATCGAAAGAAGCCAGAAAGATAGGTTACAAATAGTCTAGCACTAAAAGCCTAAATTTAACTTATACTAAAAAGATAGAGAGTCCTCTTTGTTATATCAACTCAGTCTTACTATTAGAGACAAAGAGAGCATTGCAAAACTAAATTAGCTGCTTTGCCATTTGTATGTATTGTTTTTCTTATTATATGGTTCTCTTCTGTATCAAAGATTACCTTCTTCCACAATTTGAAAAACATATCTTTCGTCTTCTCCCATCCAGACTATACTGTCGGTTGTGGAATCTCACCACATCAGCTTACGCTCGCGGACTTATTTCTTTATAAAGCATTGTAACCATACATCTTCTACTTTGAAACCACCTTAGACCATGTACCATCAGCAAAACCAACATTCGGCAAGTCAAAAGAAACAATCTGAAGTTTCTTAAATAAAAGAAGAAAGAAAATTACCGCCGGTCGGGAATCTCACCCAGCCCTGAAGACTACTCTAGGATAGCAAAAAAGCTTGCAGTTTGCAAGCCTTTGATTTCATCACCGAAACTAAAGTCTACATTCACCTTATCGGCTATCATCAACTTATCTAGAGTGAATAACAAAATAATCACTCTAGATAAGAATCCATTCCCTCAAAATAGCGGTCTAAGCAATCACTCACTAGCTCATCCAACGAGTGGTACATAGTATCAAAGGTAAGATGTTTTTTGCTAGCTCCGTTATCAAAACGTTTTGCTAAAGAAAGACATCATACGAATGTTAAGAATCCATCATCATCGTCAGATTCTTCCCATCCTTTTCGTCACTCCTTATCAATCATTTTAGTTTATCCTTTTCATAGGTGTGGTGCAATTCAAGGCCAGTAAACCCTTGCTGACGAAGTGCTTCATACACTATCATACAGACCGTATTAGAGACATTAAGACTTCGCACATGCTCATCATTCATCGGAATCCGAAGCGCCTTTTCGGGATGTTGACGCATAAACTCTTCAGGAAGCCCCTTATCTTCACGACCAAATAGAAAATACTGATCTACATCTCCTTTAAAATCTCCATCAGAATATACTTTTTTAGCAAATTTAGAAATAAGATAAAGTTGCCCTGTCATTCGATCCATAAACTCATCTAAACTATCATAAAAATGAATTTCTAACTTATCCCAATAATCTAGACCAGCCCGTTTCATCTTGCGGTCATCAATCGGAAATCCCATCGGTTTGATGATATGCAAAGGAGAGTTAGTCGCAGCACAAGTACGCGCAATATTCCCCGTATTTTGTGGAATTTGAGGTTCAAATAGTACAATATGATTCGTCATGTTTCTCTCTTTCACTGCAAAAAAATAGCCACATTACTCGGAGTCAAGCTCAGCGAATAACATGGTTACGACATCGTTAACTTTCATCACAACAGGTTTGATGGAAATCAGCGATGTTTCTGATTAATAGTATAGCACTTTAAAAATCAAAGTCAAGCAAATCAAGCGATTTTTTTAAAAAATTTCAGTCTTAAGACTGAGAAGTTATAATCCCCAATTTGTAAAATTAAGCTAGACAGAAAAAGCGGCTCTATAATATTTGTAGTGGGTAAATCCCCTATGGATATTATGGAGCCTATTTTTGTGTAGAAAAAAGTACCATATAATCTATAATGAAAAGCGATTAAACAACTCATTAGAAAGAATCATATGGAAAATAAATGAACAGTCAGGGGAGTGACTGTTCATTCCTGAGCCTAAAAATAAAAAAGCGAAAATTTTATCACAAAACTACTCGATATCAAAGACCCAAACATCAAAATTCTAGATATAGTTATTTAGTTTTTAAATAGTATGCCATTACATCATAAACAGAGTCCATGTTTCGAAGCAATTCCGTCACGCCTCTTTTTAGAACAGCCCAACTTTTCTCAATAGGATTTAATTCAGGAGAATAAGGTGGTAAGAATGTCCATCATTGATAGGGAGCTCATCCAGTATTTTCTTGGGATGAAAGCTAGCATTATCCATCACGATAACATGAGGCTCACTCAAGGATAGTAAGAGCTGTGTTTTATAGTAATTTAGTTTATAACTAGTATATCATATCCTGGT
>NZ_KQ969160.1:191148-196453 GCF_001578805.1 Streptococcus sp. DD10
ATTTTCGAAGAGTATAAACTACTATAAGAAACGGATTTTCATCTCCCTCAACATCAAAAAAGAAAGGACGAAATTCGTCCTTTCTCGATCTTAGATTTTCTTCAACCCACTACAGTTGACAAAGAGCCGAAAAAGGTTGGACGTTCTGTCCAACCTCTTTAGCTAATAATTATAAAAAGACGTATAGCAACATTAATCATTTAGCTTTTTACCAAGTAAGAATAATCCTGACAAAGCCATCCCCAATCCAATTAGAAAGGCTGTGTTTGTTTGGTTCTCACCTGTATTTGGTAAACTAGTCTCAATCTTGTCTTTTGATTCTTTGAATGTAGGAATAGATGTTCCCGTTGTTTCACTAGGTTTAGAATTAGTTTGTACAAAATCAGGCTGATTTATTTGTTCTGTTTGATACACAAGGGCATAGATGCCTAAATCATCTGCAAAAAATTCAGCAAAACGTCCATTTTGTTCAAAATCTACCGTTTCTATATTTTGATCCCCAACAAGACGATAGAGACTCTCAACAGCTTTATTAGCACCAATTGGTAAACTGACAAAGACTCTACCTTCTGGATGCAAAACAACGCCCTTAGCATCCATCAACTCGATTGTATAAGCATCATAATCTTTACCATATAGATAGTGTGACGCAACCTTGACAGCCTTAAGACGGACTACATCTTTTAGGTTTTTCATCAATCCAATGACTTGAACCTTACTTTCTTCATCAGTCAGGACACGAAGTTCTTCTTTTTCCACTACAGGTGGTTTTGATGAAGTGTCTTTTTCTGGTTTTGGTGTAACAGGTTTTGTTGGAGTAATCAATACTTCTTCTTTCGTCCCTATTTCTACAATCTGATCAATTGCTTCAACTGATACAAAGGAATCTTTGGTCTGACGATCAACCTCCTTACCATCTTTAATCGTGATTTCTACGAGAACAGTACGCTCACCCGTTTTTCCTTCTTGGAGGATTCGACGTTCTCCCTTAGTCAACTGATTGTTTTGGCGCTCAACTGTTTGGAAAGCAAGTACTTCCTTCACGACATCCAAGCGCGGTGATTCTTCTATCAATGTTTTCACGCCTTCATCTGGTGTGACTTGATGAGTAGATTTTTCTGGTGTAACAGGTTGTGTTGGAGTAACCGATGCTTCGTCTTTCGTCCCTATTTCTACAATCTGATCAATTGCTTCAACTGATACAAAGGAATCTTTAGTCTGACGATCAACCTCCTTACCATCTTTAATCGTGACTTCTACAAGAACAGTACGCTCACCCGTTTTTCCTTCTTGGAGGATTCGACGTTCTCCCTTAGTCAACTGATTGTTTTGGCGCTCAACTGTTTGAAAAACAAGTACTTCCTTCACGACATCCAAGCGCGGTGATTCTTCTATCAATGTTTTCACGCCTTCATCTGGTGTTACCTGATGAATAGGATTTTCTGGTTTAACAACTTCTTCAAGACTGTTAAGATAGTTTATAAAGTCCGTCAATCTTGTTGGTGTCAGCAAGTGATTTTCTGTAACATAAGAAAGAACCTGCAAGAATGTTTCAACAGCTTTACGATTCTCAGAATCTGTCAGTCCTTTAGCTCTTTCAAGCACTTTCTCGAAGTCACTGGTGTCAAGAGTGGATTCAGCGCTCGTTTCCAAGCTAAAGATCAATTCTGCTGCGGACTGGTATTGATTTGCAGTATCTCCATAAGACTCCGTACCTGTCAGTACAATTTTTTTAGCTTTAATCGCTTTACCAAAATCGATAGTCTTGCTAGCAGCATTATTTGGCCAATTATTGGCAGAGAAGGTATATTCTTTCCCTTTGTCATCTGTCACCACTAACGTTACTGCTTTGAGATTTCCATTAGTACCTGAAGAACGAGGGATATAGGTAAAACCAGTAATATTTTTAGCTTCTTTTAGAGTCATCGTTGCAGGCTTATTAATACCACCACCCGCCCACGGCGTATGCCACAGACTAGAACGATTTCCATCAAAAGCCTTAGCTAATTCCTCTCCTGGCTGTGCAACTGCATCCAAGGATGAAAAATCATCAACACCTAGACTCTTTTTCTTTTCCATTAGATGCGCTTTTGCGGATTCAACTTTTGCAATAGCTTCTCGCGCAGCTTCCACTGTAATATCTTCGTCTTCTTGCATCAAATCATAAATAGCATCTTTTAATTGATTTAATGAATCTGTTGTATAAATTGATTGTGAAACTAACGGTAAGTAGTCTTTTATCGCTTCCTCAATCAACAACTGGCCTGTTAAATCAATTTCTTCTATTTGCAATCTATCTAAGATAAAATCATTGTAACCACGGAAATTCGCATCTCCACCTGTATCTCCATTGGTTTGACTGTCATGACCCGTTGAATAGATACCAATCCAACTATTTCCATCCTCAGCACCTGTCACTAAAAAAGTAGCCGTTTTCGCTTTGTCTGAACCCTTCCAAGTATTTGGTAACTCATGAATGGAAGCATGACTCAAATCACTAATCCATTGATTTCCTTCTTGTTTCCAGAGGACCTCTCCACTTCCATTTACAAAAGCATAGGTGGCATCAGAACCAGCTTCATAGTCAAACGTTACACGATAGGTTTTACCTGCTTCAAAGCGGAAGTTTTGTGGAATAGTCTGATACACCATACGTCTACGACTAACCAGACCATTGGTCTTTAATGACCATTCTCCCTCAATTACATCATCAATCTTCTTATCATTCCAACCCCGTTGTGTGTAAGGTGCATGTTTTTCTGACAAGTGGGTACGATTGTCCTCAACCCCTTCGATACCACCGATTACAAATGGGAAAATTCCTTGCCCCACATTTTCAAAATCCTGCTTGAAAACACCATTTCCTGTATCGTGGTTTCCTCCATACATGCTTGATGCATTTTCAAATATCCGGATTTCATCAAAATAAGTGGCAGCAGTACCAGCTTCACGACTCAAAGTCAAGGTTACATTTGATACATCATCACCTGTTGTAAAGTAAACATACATGTTTTGGAAGTAACTAGTATTATCTACCGTAGCGTTATTTTGGTTGGTATTATGAGCATAGGCTTTAACGAAATTCTGAGCAATAGATTTATGAGTATAATTACTAATCGCTTTTTGACCAGATTGGACTGTAATGCTAGCTTTTGCATCACTACGATTATCCACCCCAACATAAGCAGCGTACTTGGTATTTGGCTTCAGGCCTGTCAACTTCTGAGTCAGACTGACCGTATCTGTATTTCCTTGAATTTTAAGCATCTCATTTGCGCCTTGAGACTTAACGATTTCAGCCTTACTTTGATCCCCTACAATCGTCCAATGAGTAAGATTTCCACTATTAAATCCTTGGTCGTAAATATGCATGCCCTCACTCCAAGACATTTCTTTGTTGACCTGCTTACTTCTATAAAGCACATATGGTTGATTAGCTTCTACATCAATTGTCACTTGATTATTAGATACTACCAACTCTTGTTCTTCAACCTTACCTTGATCCGTCAGTTTATAGAGATAGATTTTATCTTTCCAATCCGATGGTAATGTCCAGGTAGTACTTCCTTGCTTTGTATTAAAATAATACATTTTTTCTTCAGCAGATTGAACAGTATTTCCATTAGCATCCCACTTCCAAGGCACCAAGTAAGCAGAACCATCTTGGATTACACGTCCATTAATAGTAACTGTTCTTTCACGATAACCTGGATTAGTTACATCATTTGACTTCCGTCTTATAAGAACCTTATTATTTTTAGCATCCGTTAGTGCTACTTCCATTTCTGGTGTCCACTGATATGTGCCACCATTTCCTTTCATAGTAACGGGATCTCCATTTTTCCAATTTGTAACTGTAAAATGCTGGAAGTATTTAGTCATCACATCATGAGCAAACAGATTCGTCACATAACCATTGTAATCACTTCGACCTTGCCATCCTTCAAAGTCTTTCATACTATAACCACCCAATAATGGATAGTTCGCAGCTCCTCCGTAAGAAGGATAATCCCCTACCCATGAATCTTTCTGGTGATTTCGGATAAAACGCACAATAGAACTATTGATTCCTTTGTTCGTATATCCTCCATAAGTCAAGTCAGCTGCCCAATGTTGGAAAGTAGAATCATACTCACCACCATGTCCCCATTCGATAGCAAAACGCCATCCTTGATCATTGATTTCTTTAGCAAGAACATGAGTCGCCCAAGCACCATTATCACCAGACTGACCATTTCCCCAAACGTCTACATAAATAAAGTCTAAACCTTCTCCCAATTTCTCTTTCAAGTCTTGCCAACGTTTAAGACGACCATGAGCTAAATCATAGGCTGCATCTATATTGATACCTTGGTCTAACCAGTTCCAACCATAGCTATAACTGCCATCCTGATTCTTCCGAAGCAGTTCTTCTTTGAAGTATTTGGATTCTGGATATGTCTCCGATGCATTAACATGTATTCCCAAATGAGCACCGTATTCTTTTGCCTTAGCAATTAAGGTCTTAAAGTCTTCAGCACCACCAATCCTTTTCCCAATATCAGCATAATTTAAATGACCTGAGTCGTGTCCTTCACTTCCGTAGCCTTTTAAGAGAATTCCTTGACCTAAACCATCTGTGTGCAAATTAATTTTCTTAATCCCATCTAAGGTCATAAGGAAAGGATTTTGAGCCTGTGATCCAAAATTCATCGCAATCCGATAAGCAGCGATATCCTTGACTTTTTCCCATCCTTTCGGATTATTCATTATTTGACGATAAGCAATCGCCGCATCCTGCCAATCTACTTGATTGTCTTGATTCCTATCTTCTGTCACAACGACCTTTGCACTTGGCAATTCCAAAGTATAATTTGGGTATACCAGTCCATTATATTCTTTTTGCCACTGCCATGGTGAACTCTTAATAGCTACATAGTTATTTGTACCGATTGTTTGTTTATAGGCAGTCAATCGGGTAAAATCATTCGCACCGCCACCAAAACTATTTTGTGAGTTACTCCACACACCAGCCGCTAGCGAATCAGTTGAAACAAAACCATACATATAGCCTTTACGTAGTTCGGACATAGGGTTTGTTACATCGATGTGCTCGTCACCACTGACATGAGTATTATTTGACATGGTGGCTCCATCGAACTTAGCACCTGCTTGTTCGCTTGAAACCGAAACTAGAGCATTGTCAGCAAAATTAATTGAAGAAATTAATTTTCTTACATCATCAATCTTTTTCCCTTCCTCAACTTGGTGATGATTGACAATCTTTGTCACATCAAAATGCAGTTGATTCTCTACAACTTTCAAC
>NZ_KQ969160.1:196473-208222 GCF_001578805.1 Streptococcus sp. DD10
CGATAAGTAACTGTTGGCTTAACAAGATGGGAATTAATCATAACCTGATCTAGAGGTTTTACTTGCCCAGGTAAAGTATGCTTGTTGAGCGTGTAGCTCTTAACTCGTGGGAATGCCTTATCGATTAAAACATCCATGGTTGCAGAATGGATCGTGTCATACGCAACTCTTGAATCATCTACTTCTATTCCTATTTCCTTTTTGTCTTTTTCCTGTTTTTTCACACCATTTTGATTATCTGATTTAACAAGAACAGAAGTTAGTTCAGTGCCATTAAAGGTTGCGGCTTTCAACAAGATTTTTTTCTCATTTTTAAGATTCTCACTTACCCCAGATGGCAAAGTCAAGGTATTAAATAATTGTTCCCCATTATTACTAGCATTCAGTTGACCATCTGCTTTCAAGGTTACTACTAAATTGTTTGTTGACCCTTTTTTCGGAGCTGCTACACGTGATTGATTGTACCAAGCACTATTACCGTTACCCGGACTCTTATACTCCCAGAACCATCCACCTTTATCATAACCTACAAATACGTTATTAGATGTATCCTTAAACTTCAAAAAAATACCGAAACGACCCTGTTCATTCTCGGACTTTTCTACGAAAGTTAGATTAACACTCGCATTTCCTTCACTGTCAACTTCAAGTCCCTCTTTTTGAAAGAGAGCTGGTTTCGTTTGATTATCGTTTTCTGCTGTTGACGTTAGCTTTTCATATCGTACACCATCTTCTTCAACAATTGCGACCGTTCCTTGTTGCTCTTTTGTTTCCACAGTTTTCCAAGTAGGGAATTGACTTTCTTCAACTTTTTCATCCTTATTTTCTGGCTTCTCCACTTTAGGTTCCACCTTTTCTTTCATCAGTTGACGAATCCATTCTAATTGTTTCGTTGAGAAAAGAATGCCACCACTACGTCTTCCAACTACACCATTTTGATGAACTCCTATTAGCTCACCAGCTTCATTAAAAATTCCACCTCCACTAGCTCCAGGCTCACTTCCTTGATATGAAATCCCTCGAACACCATCACCATAATCTTCAATAGATTCAACTGTTACATCTAATAGTGGTCTTAATTCTCCTTTAGGGTAACCGTAAATTTGTACCTTATCCCCACTCTTAATATCAGCTGTTTTCTCTGTTAATTTTACAGGAGTATTCAAGATTTTACTTGGTAGTTTTACAAGTGCTAAATCATTTTTATAGCCCTTTAAAAAACCTTCCCGATCCCAATGACGGACATCATCAATCTCAAACTTTGTATCAGGATAGGAAAAAGAAGATAGAGTGTAATTCTTATCCTTGGAATCCAGTAAATTTTCAACTTTTCGGTGATCTCCATCTGCTACATCCTTGACAAAATTATGAGAAACAGTCAAAACTGTATCCTCTGCTATTACGATACCACTACCTGTACCCGCTTCACTAGAGATTTTGACGGTTGCATCAGCTAACGTTGCTATTTTTTCTAGTTCTTCTTCAGTTAATTCGGATTCTTCAGCATCGTTTTCTGTGTTCACAGCATCAGTACCTTCTGCCCCAGAAACTGCCGACTCCCGTGTACTCCTACTTTCAACATCATCGTTTTTATTAGAGACCTTTGCTAGAACAGGAGTCGTTTTTGTGTCTTCCTCTAAAAAATTCTCTTCCTTAGCTCCCTTATCTAGTACTGAAACTCTCTCATTTGTATCTACTTCTAAATTTTGATCAACTAGTTGATCTGCTGAAACAGTACTTGTCCCTATAAAATAAGTTCCAAGCAAAACTGAGCAGACCCCTAAGCTTAATTTACGAACACCGAATTTACAGTGTCGTTCAAACAAAAATGATTTCATTGACTTGCCTCCAAATAATAAAGACCATTAATAGGTTACTTTATTTTTATATTTGATATATTAATTTTAAGATAGCAAATTTCAATCAAAAAGTCAAGAATTTTTATGTAAGCCCTTTCTTTGTTTAAAAATTAGGATAAATAGTTATCTTTTAAGATGCTAGAATTCTTTAAAACAGATAGCAACATACTGAATGAAAACAAGGGAAGATTACTTTTCTAAAATGTCCGTATACTGTCTAAAAAGTCAAAAAAGAAGCAGACGGGCTGCTTCCTTTGACATCTATGCTTTTCATATACCCACTACAGTTGATAAAGAATCGGGAAAAAGAGCTCTTTAGACTATTTTTCTTTATTCTCCTTCAAAGGCATCTTTAATATGGTCAAAGAAGCCTTTTTTCTTTGGATTGACCTTTAAATCACCTGCAGCTGCAAATTCTTTAAGCGCTGCTTTTTGGCGGTCGTTTAAGCCTGTCGGCGTCACGACATTGACAGTGACATATTGGTCCCCAACTGCTCCACCTCGAAGGCTCGGTGCTCCTTTTCCACGAAGTCGGAATTTCTTACCAGTCTGCGTGCCTTCTGGAATGGTTAACTCTACATCACCATGTACCGTTGGAATTTCAACGCTGTCACCAAGCGCTGCCTGAACAAAGTTCAGATTGAGGTTGTAGAAAATGGTGGTTCCTTCACGCTCAAACTTATCACTCGCTTCCACCGAAACCACGACATACAAGTCACCATAAGGTCCGCCGTTAAAACCGGCTTCCCCTTGACCCGCTAGGCGAATTTGTTGGCCAGTTTCCACACCAGCAGGGATTTTCACATGTACGCTATGGGCTTGTTTTTCATGACCCGTTCCGTGACAAGTTGTACATGGGTCTTTGATTTCTTTTCCACGACCATGACAGACATCACAGGTTACTTGGCGACGCATCATCCCAAGAGGCGTTTGCGTATCAACATTGATAACACCCGCACCATGACAGCGACCACAAGTCACTGGGCTAGTTCCTGGCTTAGCACCTGAACCATGGCAGGTACGGCATTCCGCTTCACGATTGTATTTAACCTCTTTTTCAGCACCGAAAACGGCTTCCTCAAACTTGAGATTAACACGGTATTGGAGGTCATCACCCTGACGAGGAGCATTTGGATTGCGTGATGCTCCTCCGCCGCCAAAGAATGAAGAGAAGATATCTTCGAAGCCACCAAAACCAGCACCATCAAAACCACCGAAACCACCAGCACCACCGCCAAAGCCTCCGTTGGCACCAGTAGCTCCATATTGGTCATAGGCAGCCCGTTTTTGGTCGTCACTCAAGGTTTCATAGGCTTCTTGAACTTCCTTGTACTTATCCTCTGCCCCCGGATCCTTATTAATATCCGGATGGTATTTTTTTGAAAGCTTCCGATAAGCTTTTTTGATTTCGTCCTGCGAAGCATCCTTCGAAACCCCCAGACGATCATAGTATTCTGTATTGTTCATATAAGATACTAAGAGCGAACAGAAAGCGACTGAAATTTAGGAAACCGACAAGAAATCCTGATTTCTTAGGAGGTTTATCTAATTTCCAAGCTTTCCGCTCGTGTTCAATTACGAACACCCTTGTTCCTTTCTATTATTGTTTCGAAACGAACCCACAATTTAGTTCGGGTTCATTTCCTTTCTTTTATATTGATAAGACAAACCCCAAACAAATTAGGTTTCATCCCTTTTTACCGAAAAACAGAGGCTGGGTTGCAACCTCTGGATTTCTTTTTATCGTTACAGCATGTGAAACTCAAATTATTTTAGCTGAACTGAGTTCGAGCGAAAAGTCTGGCAAAAAAGATAGATTTCCTTGTGTTCATCGAACACTTCGTTAATCTCCTATTTTTGCTTGGACTTTTTTAACGCTCTCACATCTTACCAAATCGAGCACACCCTAACCTCTTGGTGAAAAAGAGACGTAGCTGTTTTCGCTTTAGCGAACTACAGATATGGCTACCTTTAGGTGCAAATCTTCCTAGAAACTAAAGTTTCTGCGTCAGATTTCCTATTTTCACTGTGAGGTTTTAACGGGCTTTGCAAACCTCGCTCTCAAATTTTTAGGCTCGGGATAAAATAGTCCACTGGACTATTTTATTTCTCCGTAAACTCTCCGTCTACGACGTCATCGCCTGCGTTTTCGCTTGCTTGTGCGCCTTCCGCTCCTGCTTGTGCTTGTTGCGCTGCTGCAGCTTGTTCGTAAAGTTTCACAGCAAGTCCTTGAGCTTTTTCATTCAAAGCTTCAAGTTTTGCTTTCATTTCGTCCAAGTTGTTATCTTCTTGGGCTTTCTTCAACTCATCTAGGGCAGCTTGAGCAGCATCACGTTCTGCATCGAAGCCTTTACCTTCTGTTTCTTTGATAGTTTTTTCAGTCGCAAAGATTGCTTGGTCTACTTCGTTCCGAAGGTCAACTTCTTCTTTACGTTTCTTATCTGCTTCAGCATTAGCTTCTGCATCTTTCATCATGCGGTCGATTTCTTCGTCAGTCAAACCTGAGTTTGATTGGATAACGATTGTTTGTTCTTTTTGAGTTCCAAGATCTTTCGCTTTAACAGATACGATACCGTTTTTGTCGATGTCAAATGTTACTTCGATTTGTGGGATACCACGAGGTGCAGCTGGGATATCTGTCAATTGGAAACGTCCAAGAGTCTTGTTATCTGCTGCCATTGGGCGTTCACCTTGAAGAACATGGATATCAACAGCTGGTTGGTTGTCTGCTGCAGTTGAGAAGACTTGTGATTTAGAAGTTGGAATAGTAGTGTTGCGATCGATAAGTTTTGTGAAGACGCCACCCATTGTTTCGATACCAAGTGACAATGGTGTTACGTCAAGAAGGACAACGTCTTTGACATCACCAGTGATCACACCACCTTGAATGGCAGCACCCATGGCAACAACTTCGTCAGGGTTCACTGATTTGTTTGGTTCTTTACCAGTTTCAGCCTTAACAGCTTCTACAACGGCTGGGATACGAGTTGAACCACCGACAAGGATAACTTCGTCAATATCTGACAAGCTCAAACCTGCATCCGAAAGGGCTTGACGAACTGGAGTTTTCGTACGTTCTACAAGGTCACGAGTCAAATCGTCAAATTTTGCACGAGTCAAGGTCATTTCCAAGTGAAGTGGTCCAGCTTCACCAGCAGTGATAAATGGCAAGCTGATTTGGGTAGAAGTCACACCAGAAAGGTCTTTCTTCGCTTTTTCAGCAGCATCTTTCAAACGTTGAACCGCCATCTTGTCTGTTGACAAGTCGATTCCATTTTCTTTCTTGAATTCTGCAACCATGTGGTCGATGATTTTTTGGTCAAAGTCATCACCACCGAGTTTGTTATCCCCTGCAGTTGACAATACATCGAAGACACCGTCACCCAACTCAAGGATAGAGACGTCAAAGGTACCACCACCAAGGTCGAATACCAAGATTTTTTCTTCCTTGTCAGTCTTATCCAAACCGTAAGCAAGGGCTGCTGCAGTTGGTTCGTTGACGATCCGTTCTACTTCAAGACCAGCGATTTTACCAGCGTCTTTAGTTGCTTGACGTTGTGCATCGTTGAAGTAAGCAGGAACTGTGATAACTGCTTTAGTTACTTTTTCACCAAGGTAATCTTCAGCATAACCTTTCAAGTATTGAAGAATCATAGCTGAAATTTCTTGTGGTGTGTATTCTTTACCGTTTGCAGAAACTTTTTCAGAAGTACCCATCTTAGATTTGATAGAGATGATTGTATCTGGGTTTGTTACTGCTTGACGTTTTGCAGCGTCACCAACGATGATTTCACCATTTTTGAAGGATACGACTGATGGAGTGGTGCGGTTACCTTCTGGGTTTGCGATAATTTTTGATTCAGTTCCTTCAAGAACTGCTACTGCTGAGTTTGTTGTACCTAAGTCAATACCGATAATTTTAGACATGTGTTTTTCTCCTTAAATTTTAATTCGAATTTTGATTTTTTTGATATTTCCCTTAAGTGGTGGGGACGTGAGCAACTCCCTACGGGATTTCATCACTTATTTTTGAGCCTATTGTCTCAAAAATCCCCTGTTTCAGTAGCCAAAGCTACTGAAACTTTCACCACGGCGGGCAATATCTTCCTTGCAAGCCTCCGGCTTGCTTCTTATCTTTCTTCATAGTTTAGTGTCATTTCGGACAAGTTTTCAATGTATTTATGTTACGACACGAGGAGTCGAAATCGATATTATTTCGACGACGAGTTAGTAAGGAGGCTAGGCAAACGCCATAGCGATTGCCGTTTTCTGACGAGTTGCTTCAGCAACCGTCAGAATTGCCTAGTTATACACCACTACCATAGCTGGGCGTAAGACGCGTTCGTGGAGTTTATACCCTTTTTGGAAAACTTGTGCAATCGTGTCTGCTGGATGCTCGTCATCTGCAGGTAAGGTTTGGATGGCCATGTGGTAGTTATGGTCAAAGGCTCCGTCCGCTGGAATTTCTTCGATTCCTTCTTCTTTCAAAGCGTGAACCAAGCTTTCTTGCACCATTTCCAAACCTTTTTTGACATCATCCGTCAAGCCCTCAACGGCAAGAGCACGTTCAAGGTTATCAAGTGATGGCAAAATTGCTTTTGCCAAATCTTGGCTACGATACTTTTGTAATTGTTGACGTTCTTCATTTGCACGTCGCTGAATGTTTTGCATCTCTGCATGGGCACGAAGGTATTTGTTTTCAAATTCCTCGGCACGCGCTTGGGCTTCTTCAAGTTCAGAAGGTTCGCTTACTTCCTCTACAACTTCTTCAGTTGTTTCAGAAATTTCCTCTTCTTCTACTGCATCATGTTTTATTTCTTCGGCCATGTTCGCCTCCTTTACTGTTTTCAAACTTTAATTAACTTCATAGTGGTTACTACTGAGATAACGATAAAAATCTGTTAACTTCATGGTCAGAACCCGATTGACCACATTGATTTGACTCACGATTTTTTGATAATCAAGATTAACTGGCCCAATCACTACTAGCATACCAAATCCACGATACGGAATTAAAAACTTACTTGTGATGATAGTTAGTTCTGATAAACTAGGCTCTTTACTATCTGCCACCCGTACTGCTTGCATTTGCTCTTCTGTAATATTTTCACGAATTTCAAGAGCGATTTTCCTAGGTTGATCAACCAACTGGTAAGTCTCTGAACTCGCAAACTTCAACAGATTCACTTTGCCTGCCACCACCACCTTTTCTTCAAACATCTCAGAAAAAATATGGTCAAACAAGTCTAGGACATTGTCTGTCGTCGTAAAATAACGCTGAATGATCTGTGGAATTTCGGTGCGAATCTTATAATGAATATCAAGGACCGTCTGTCCCAAAAATCTCTCCTGGACTAAATCACGTAAGCGACGTAAATCCTCTTTTAAAAAATTTCTTGGAATAAGAAACTGACTTGTGATTGTATTGGATTCGTCTAAAGTGAAAACTGCCAAAGCTGTATGCTGCCCCAAAACAACGATATCAAAAGCTGTTAAACGTTGTTGACTCGGTTCAACATCAAGCCCCAAAACCGTGCACTCACTTAACTGCGATAGGACATCTGCTGCCTGTTGTAGAATGTCATCTAATCTGAAAAATTCATGATCAAAAGCCTTAATAACTTCATAGACTTCATTCTCAGCCAGTCTATCAAAAGCCAGTGAATGTCTAACAAAATACTGAAAACCCGCTCGACTCGGTTTCCTACCACTAGAAGTATGCGCTTTTTCCAGCAATCCCTGTTTTTCCAAGACTGCCATATCATTTCGAATAGTCGCACTAGAGGAGTTTATCGACTCTTGCAAGGCTTTAGAACCGACAGGCTCATGAGTTTTGGTAAAGATTTCGATAATCAAATTAAGAATTTCATTCTGACGTTCTGTTACCATATGCTCATCTCCTTTCGATTTTTTAAATTAGCACTCGAACCTTCTAAGTGCCAACTCATGATTCTATTATACACCCTTTAAAAATAAAGTCAAGAGAAAAAAACAAAAAATTAGCACTCTTTTGTTAAGAGTGCTAAAAATCCGTCTAAAGACCTAGAATCTCACTTTTCATCCACTTGGTATTTCCTTTTAAGTCTGAAAAAACCATAGATTAAATAAGAAATCAGAAAAGCATATAAAATAAAAATAATAAGGAAAGATTGATACAAATTTTCTCGAAATAGACTCATGCAAACAACAAGACCAGCCGAGAAAGCAGCTGTACAGGAACGAAGTCTAGACCGCATAGCTTCCCATCTAAGATCCTTACTCATATAGACTTGATCCTCTGAAAGTATATCAGAAGCTGGTTTACGAAGAATTAAACAATAACCTCTTTCTATCAATTCCCAGCCGCTATTTTGAAAATCTTGCAGTTCATGCTGATACTTTTTAAGAAATCTAGAATCATAGATACGGTAGATGACATCGTCCGGTTGGCATTGGTCAAAATAGAAAAAACCAAAACGACTCGTTCTATATCTCCAGCCTTTCAAGTGCATCTCACGCAAATACTCTTCTTCCTTGTCCAAATCAATAATGGTGAAAATCCGAAATTGTACTTTGCTATTCATTGTCCGACCTCCAAATCAGAAAACATACATGGTTTTATTTGTCAGATAATTCTTTCCATTTTTGAAACAATTTCCAAAAAATATAAGAAATTTGAACCGCAAAAACTATCAATAAAACCCAATCTATCCTGACAATCAAAAACATTCCCCAACTAAAAGAACTACCTCCACTGAGGAATATTGAGAAAACCAGTGATAGAGCCGAAAAGAGAAGTAAAATAGGAAGCATCCGCATTGTTAAAATGCGTCTGACCATAGCTAACTTCCCTGTAGTATCATTATAGATTTCAAACTCAGTATCCGACTCAATTCCAGAATAAACCTTTCTAAAGTAGGAAAAACCATTAAAGTCTATGATATGCTCCCAGCTACAGTCTTTAAATAGTTGTAAATAGGAGGCTCTCTCTGACTTTTCATGAGATAAAAGTCCAACTGATAAGACACCTGCTCTGATTGGCACTTTTCAAAAGGTAGCAAACAGCTACTAAAAAAGGTGGGTAGGAGACTTTATAATGATAGCTTGTGAAGTACTTCATACTTTGTACACAAGTAGTAGATGATGTCACGTAGGTGCAGACTCTCCCACTCATACCAGTCCAACTATAGATAACCATAAGCTCTCTCTAAAGTGGAATAAAATTCTCTGTATACTTTGGAAACTTCTTCAATTCAGATGACTCTGCTCCTTTAACCTCTATGCTTTTCATCTACCCACTACAGTTAACAAAGAGACGTTATTTCCTATCTCTACATTACTTCCCCTCTGCCTCTAAAAGCTTTAAATACTCTTCTAGAACCAAATTGTGTGATTGAATATACTTTGCTGATGGAACACCGACATAACGATAATGCCAATTTTCATAATCAATACCAGTTATATCACTTTTTCCATCTGGATAACGGAGGATAAAGCCATATTCTACTGCAATTTCAGAAATTTGCTTTGCAAGTTCTTCTTCCTGACCACTCGGCACACTCATATCGACAGCCAAACCAGTCTGGTGCTCACTGGCCCCCGGAACCTGTACCTGCTTTTGTACCTCTCGCTCCGCATCCTCACGGGAGAAACCTGAACCCTCTAAAGTCAAAATAGTCTCATTATAAAGTTCTTTTTGCTCTTCTACGCTACGATACCCTGAATTTAGTTCTTGCTCAGGAGAAATCTTTCGAGCAGCCTCCAAAAACTGCTTAAGCGCATCAGCAATACGACTATCAACCTTTACCGTTTCAACTTCTGTTAATTGAGGATTGGACTCTTCCTGTTTATGATCCTTATTAACCAAAATCAAATTCCAATCTTTTGTTGAAACATCAGGTAAATCAGACTTAGATTGACTACTTGATTCTACAGAACGACTAGAAGTTTCTGAAGAACTCGGATGTGTCTGTGAAAAATAAGGTATCAGATATTTTTTTCCATAGATTGTTCCAAATATTACTAGCATTAATAATAGGAAAACACTGATTAAAAAAATCTTATACTTCTTTTTCATACGTTTTCTAGGACGTTGGTGTTTTCGTTGTCTACTCACTCTGAGCCTCCATTAGCTTAGCCCCTTTTTCGCGATAAGACATGTCACCAATTCGGTCAATGCTAAAGACGCCATTGTCATAGTTAACAACAGTAACAGAACCATTTTGTAATCCATGTGGACGCGAACCATCAATTAAGTAGGCCAATGTCCCTATCGTCATTCCATGGCTAACAATAAGTACATCTCCTCCTCCATCTTGTTCCATTTTTTGAGCAATTTCTGAAAAACCTTCTAATATTCGACTACTGAGTTTTTCCCAACCTTCTGCCCAACCTGCTGTGTCAATTTCTACCAACCCTTCAGCCATCTCAGCAAGACTCAACTGATGAACATGCTCCACATTAAAAATTCGTGGCATAATCCCAAAAAACAGGTCACCATCATAGGCACCGTCAAAACTTCCAAAACACCATTCGCGAATTCGTTTATCCATCTGATAAGGAATCTTACCTGTAAGATGGAGGTCCTCAAGTAAAATCCCCATCGTCTGTATGGTTCGACCAGAATCACTTGAGTAAGCCTGTTTAAACTCCAAACCACTTGTAGCAAGCCCAAGCCCAAGTTCATGAATGCCTAATTCCCCCTCTTTCGTCAGCGGGGTATCTGACCACCCTTGTGCCCGACCAATTGTATTAAACATTGTTTTACCGTGTCGCACAATATAGAGTCTTGTTTTTGTCATATTATTTCCTCCGTCATCTTCTGCTACATTATACCATTTTTCTTTAAGAAAGACTCCTAAAAAATTGACGCTCTGTCTGTTGTCAGTTTGATATTCATAATAAAAGACAAGAAAAACTAGATTTTTTCTTTAAAAAGTGATAAAATATACATTGTAAGTGGGTATACCCACAAAAATTTATAGGAGGCCTATCACAAATGGCAATCGTTTCAGCAGAAAAATTTGTCCAAGCAGCTCGTGACAATGGTTATGCAGTTGGTGGATTTAACACAAACAACCTTGAGTGGACTCAAGCTATCTTGCGTGCAGCAGAAGCTAAAAAAGCTCCAGTTCTTATCCAAACTTCAATGGGTGCGGCTAAGTACATGGGTGGTTACAAAGTTGCTCGCAACTTAATCGCTAACCTTGTTGAATCTATGGGAATCACTGTACCTGTAGCTATCCACCTTGACCATGGACACTACGAAGACGCACTTGAGTGTATCGAAGTTGGTTACACTTCAATCATGTTTGACGGTTCACACCTTCCAGTTGAAGAAAACCTTAAATTAGCGAAAGAAGTTGTTGAAAAAGCACACGCTAAAGGTATCTCAGTTGAAGCCGAAGTTGGTACTATCGGTGGTGAAGAAGACGGTATCGTTGGTAAAGGTGAATTGGCACCCGTTGAAGATGCAAAAGCAATGGTTGCAACTGGTATCGACTTCTTGGCAGCAGGTATCGGTAATATCCACGGTCCTTACCCAGAAAACTGGGAAGGTCTTGACCTTGATCACTTGCAAAAATTAACTGAAGCTGTTCCAGGTTTCCCAATCGTATTGCACGGTGGTTCAGGTATTCCTGATGAGCAAATCCAAGCAGCAATCAAACTTGGTGTTGCTAAAGTTAACGTAAACACTGAATGCCAAATCGCATTCTCAAACGCAACTCGTGAGTTCGTTCGTGCTTACGATGCAAACGAAGCTGAATACGATAAGAAGAAACTCTTCGACCCACGTAAATTCCTTGCTGATGGTGTAAAAGCTATCCAAGCATCTGTTGAAGAGCGTATCGATGTTTTTGGTTCTGAAGGCAAAGCGTAAGAAGCTAAACTAAAAAACTTGTTCCATCAGG
>NZ_KQ969160.1:209282-211063 GCF_001578805.1 Streptococcus sp. DD10
TGCCAGGAGCAAGTTTTTTCTTTTTATTACTTCCATTGGAGATTAACATGAGCAAGCATCTCTTCGTAAGCTGTATCTATACGAGCTTGAGTATCTGGATCTAACTGGTCTCGGAATTTCCCACCCTGTATGAAATCTTCTAAAATTAAGGTTTGATAAGTGTAAAGAGAATATCCTTCTGGTGATATTGTTCCCTTTGGTAGACGGTTAACCCAACTAGGACGGGCCTGAGCAGTCTTAATAATCGTTTTTCCGTTTTTCTTTTCAACTGTCACATCCATGAGAATTCCACGCTCAGTCCACTCAGCATTTTCAACCCCTTCCATGGTTTCAATCCTCTGATTGGAAATAAAGTTCCCCATAGAATAAATAATAAGCTTGCTCTGGCCATCCTTGGTAAGGATTTCTGAGGGTTCCACAACATGAGGATGACCACCAAAAATGATATCTGCTCCCCAGTCAATCATTTTGTGATATAGTTCAACCTGATCATCAGTTGGTTCTAACTGATACTCCACTCCCATCTGAGGCATCACTATGGTAATATCTGCTTCCTTTTCCGCACGCTCAATCTCTGCTTTCATACGTTTTCGATCCATATTCGACAGATGGTGAACTATTTCCTGCTCTGTTAACCCCTCCTCCATACCATTATAACCGTAAGAATAGGCAAGTATGGCTATCTTAATCCCATTAACCTTCTTAATGAGGAGAGGGGCTTTATCACGCACAGGACTCTCATAAATTCCAACTGAGTCAATCCCGAACAGATGAAAAGCAGTTGCCGTTGTCATAGCCCCTGACAGCCCAGAGTCTAAAATATGATTGTGAGCAAGATCTACCACATCATAACCTGCGTCCTTGATCGCTGTTACGACAGACCGAGGTGCGTTAAAAAGAGGGTAGCCACCCAAGGGATAGTCTTCATTGATTGTACCTTCAAAATCTCCCAAAACTAGATCTGCCTGTTCCAACCAAGGCTTGACATAGGTAAAATTCTCAGTAAAATCATAATTCCCATCCACCTGCAAAGCACTCATATACAGTAAATCATGATAAAGGAGATCACCATTTGCCATAATACGAGCAGTCTGGACCTGTTTGGATTTTTTGCCAGACTGACTCATCTCTGGATTAGAGACAAAAAGAAGGAAAACAAACAAGATACCAGCAAATCCTACCAATCCTATCAATATTTTTTCTACAATAACATCATTCCTAAGCTGTTTTTCAATCATAGCAACCACCTTTTTTAATATTGTCATTTTATTATACCATATAACGGTTTGTGATGCCTCCATACTATAACAACCTTTTCACAAGGAAAGAATAGCTAAAAATAATGGACTAACCCTCGTTCTGCGTAATCCCTTATGTTAGGTGCGAATGAAATCGTTTCACTAGAAACCTTAAGACTTCAATATTCCAGAAAAAGCCAAGGATTACAGATAAAGAAAAAATAACAACAATCTAAGTAGCGAGCATATCAAAGGATTTTGTCAAAAAAATGTGAGGCTGGGAATTTTCGGCGTTAAACAAGCACAGATGCCGTCATTTCCTCCAAATATCCCCTGTAAGAAACCTTGTAATGATAGCTTGTGAAGTACTCCATACTTTGAATGTCATACTTACGCAAATAGTAGATGAAGTAGCGCAAGTGCATACTTTCCCACTCATATCGGTCCAACTTCAGATAACCATAAGCCACCTCTAAAGTGGAATAAAATTCTCTGTATTCTGTGTAAACTTCTTCAATCATAACAATCTCCCTTCTCCCTAAA
>NZ_KQ969160.1:211083-214367 GCF_001578805.1 Streptococcus sp. DD10
AAGCCACCTCTAAAGTGGAATAAAATTCTCTGTATTCTGTGTAAACTTCTTCAATCATAACAATCTCCCTTCTCCCTAAATTTAGTATAGCAGAAAGAATACATGAATAGTTCATTTTTTCTAAGATGTCACTTTTGGCGTCTGAAATGTCAAAAAATGAGCAGATGACTCTGCTCATTTAACATCTATGCTTTTCGTCTACTCACTACAGTTGACAAAAGCCCTTTTTATTTTGTACTGACCCCAAAAAGTTAGATTTTTCTGTCTAACTTTTGGGGTGCAGTTCATTTGGATATAGCTTTTATTTATTCTAATCTTTATTTAGGTTGCGCAACATCTCATCAATTTTATTTCCATATTCAATGGATTCATCTTTTACAAAAGTCAAATCAGGAATTTTATACATTTTTAAATTATGACCAAGTTCACGTTTTATGGTCCCTGTAGCTTTCTCTAACCCAGTTTGTGCTTTCTGATTATCCGAAGCTAAATTACTCATAATCGTATAGTAAACCTTTGCCATTGAAAGGTCCCCTAACATCTGTACATCTGTAATTGTTACTCCTTGAACACGCGGATCACGGACTTTCTTTTGTAAGATTTCATTGACCTCACGCTTGATTTCCATGCCCACACGATCCGTACGGAAATGATTTGCCATCTGCTTTCCTTTCTAAATTTTTCAAACAAAAGCCAGGCCAGCAGACCCAGCTAATTTGAAACTTTTTGATTTTCAGTTCAATTTGAACCCATCCGCTGCTTTCGTCGTGGTGAAAGTGATGGAACTGATTTATCAGTCCCATCACTGGGGATTTTTGAGACACTAGGCTCAAAAATAAGCAATGAAACCATCGGTTTGCTTGCGTCCCTCACCACTAAGAAAGGAGCAAAAATCTTATCGTTTGATTTCTTCCATGATGTAAGCTTCAATCATGTCATCTACTTTCAAATCGTTGTAGCCTTCAATCATAAGCCCACCTTCTCTTCCATTAGTAACTTCTTTAACATCATCCTTGTAATGTTTAAGACTAACTAATTCACCGTCATAAATTACAACACCGTCACGAATGACACGAACTTTAGAGTCGCGTGTAACTTTACCACTAAGTACCATGAAACCACCAATAGTACCTACTTTCGAAACTTTAAATGTCTCACGAATAATGGATTCACCAATGATTTTCTCTTCATACTCTGGATCCAACATTCCCTTCATAGCTTCTTCTACTTCTTCGATTACCTTATAGATAATACTATGAAGACGAATTTCGACCTCATCAGCATCAGCCTGCTGACGCGCTTGTGGTGTCGGACGAACGTTGAAACCAACGATAAAGGCATTAGAAGCTTCGGCAAGAGTCACGTCAGATTCATTGATAGCACCAACTGCAGAGTGAACGATAGTTACTTTAACACCTTCCACATCAATCTTTTGAAGAGAGGCAGATAGAGCTTCGACTGAACCTTGTACGTCAGCCTTGATGATGACGTTAACGGATTTGAGTTCACCAGCTTTTAGAGTGTCAAAGAGATTTTCTAGGCTGACACGTTGAGTAGCTTGACGTTGTTTCATAAGAGCACGTTTAGCACGTTCTTCACCCGCTGCACGCGCAGATTTTTCGTCTTCGTAAACGGCAAAGTGGTCTCCTGCCATAGGTGCTTCGTTCAAACCTGTGATAGATACTGGAGTTGATGGTCCAGCTACTTTAACACGACGACCAAGATCGTTGGTCATGGCACGAACACGTCCGAAGGTATTCCCAACAACGATTGGATCTTGCACATTCAAAGTTCCTTGTTGAACGAGGAGGGTTGCGACTGCTCCTTTTCCTTTGTCCAAACGGGCTTCGATAACGGTACCGATGGCACGAACGGTTGGGTCTGCCTTGAGTTCTTGGATTTCAGCAACTAAGAGGACTGTTTCCAACAATTCATCAATATTTTGATTGAACTTAGCTGAGATTTCAACAAATTCGGACTCACCACCCCAGGCTGTTGACATCACCCCATGCTCTGCCAATTCACCGATTACCCGTTCTGGATTGGCACCTGGTTTATCAATCTTGTTAATGGCTACGATGATCGGAACATTCGCTGCTTTTGAGTGGTTAATCGCTTCAATAGTCTGAGGCATAACTCCATCGTCAGCTGCAACGACCAGGATAGTAATATCCGTAACAGACGCACCACGGGCCCGCATAGAAGTAAAGGCCGCGTGTCCAGGTGTATCCAAGAAGGTGATTTTCTTGCCATTTTCTTCGATTTGGTAGGCACCGATATGTTGGGTGATTCCCCCTGCTTCACCTGTTGCTACCCGAGAATTACGAAGGGTATCTAGAAGAGTTGTCTTACCATGGTCAACGTGTCCCATGATCGTCACAACTGGTGGTCGTTCCACCAATTCATCCTCATTGAGGTAACCGTCTTCGACAAAGAAACGTTCGATATCGGCATTGTCCACTTCAACCTTTTGCTTAGCTTCGATACCATAATCCACCATGAGGAGTTCAATCGTGTCCCCATCCAAGGATTGGTTTTGAGTTGCCATAACTCCCATCATAAAGAGTTTCTTAACGATTTCAGCTGGTTCACGCTTGATCCGTTTTGCGATTTCTGCAACGGTCATGCCATCAGTATATTCAAACTCACTTGGCAACTCGTGGAATTTACGTTCGGTTACAGGTTTTGGAGCCTGATTACGGTTATTCTTGTTATTGCCTTTTTTATTCTTCTTGTTGGTATTCCAGTTACTATTTCTTTGATTTCTCACTTGATTTTGACTACTTCGATTCTTTTGTTGTTTTCTTGGACCATCTTCATTCTCGAAATCACGAGTTTTCTCTGGTCGAACTTGTTTCTTACGACGAGTATCCTCAGCTTGTGTCTTGCTTTGCTCCTGAACAGGTTTTGGCACGACTACAGGTGTAGGATTCGGTTCCGTAAAAATCTCCTCTAAAGCTTTAGGACGCTCACGACGTTGATTACGAGCTGCCTCTTGCGCCTTCGCTTCTTGCGCTAACTTAAATCGTTCTTCACTACCTCGAGCATATTCAGCATTTTGTTCTGCTTTTAGGGCTGCTGCACGAGCCTTAAAATCAATACGTGGACCAGATTGATTCGAACGATTCACTTGTTGATTGCGACGCTCTTGTTGTTTCCGATTTTGTCCTTGATGACGTTGATTTTGACTCTGTTGTTGTCGATTCCCTTGTTCATGACGTGGTGTTTGACGATTGCTGTCTCGGCTGATTTGTCGTTGACCAGACTGATTTGCTCTATCCTTC
>NZ_KQ969160.1:214524-232442 GCF_001578805.1 Streptococcus sp. DD10
CAGTATTTTTACGACGCTCAGCTTGCTCTTTAGCACGTGCTTCTCGCTCAGCCTTAAAATTTCGACTTTGAGGTTTATTCGAAGCTCCAGTAGATTTTGTTTCCTCAAAAGAGGTTTGTGTCTGCTCAGCAGTTTGCTGTGTTAATCTAGAAGCTATTTTATTTGAACTTGATTCTGGTTTCACTACTTCTGGCTGAGTTGCAACAGATTTTTTTACTGAAAAACTAGCTACTATTTGTGAAGCTACTTCTACCTCTACACTTGAGGAGTGGCTTTTTACCTCAATCCCCAACTCCTTAGCGCGAGCTACAACTTCCTTACTTTCTTTTCCCAATTCACGGGCGATTTCATATAAACGTTTTTTAGACAAAACATGTCCTCCTCTTCTATTACATAAGAGACCTCATTTTCTTTGTAAATCCAGCATCACTGATGGCAAGAACCTTACGGTTCCGCCCAACAGCAAGACTCAACTCCTGTGTGGAAAACAGGTTGCTAACTTCTATTTGATATGTTTGACTCTTGTCCTGAACTTTCTTAGTTAAATTGCTAGCAGCATCATGGGCAAGGAAAACGATGTGTACTTCTTGGTGTTGAATTGCCTTTATCACTTGTTCTTCTCCTGAAATCACTTTACCTGCTCTTTGTGCTAACCCCAATAAATTCAGTAATCTTTGTTGATTATTCAAGACCTAATTCTCTTCTTTTTACTTTATGATCGACATAAGTAATTAATTCATCATAAAAATCTTCATTTACTTCCATATTGAAAGTTCGATTAAAGACTTTTTTCTTTTTAGCAATGACCGCTTCTTCATTATCAAGTTTTATATAGGCTCCACGCCCGTTAGCTTTGCCAGTTGGATCGATAAAAATCTGTCCTTCTTTATTACGAACAATTCGAAGCAGATCACGTTTATCAATTATCTCATTAGACACAACTGATTTTCGGAGTGGGATTTTTCTTACTTTAGCCATCTCCCGTTCTCCCTAGTCTACAGTACTTTCTAGATTTTCCTGCTTCGCTCCTTCAGCAGTTTCACCCAGGATTTCTTCTACCAAATTGGCATCAAAAACTTCTTCTATAACCGGTGCTTCCTGTACATCTTTTATGTCCTCAACTGGATTTGTCTCCATCGCTTCAAACTCGCTAGCTGACTTAATATCAATCCGATAACCAGTCAAATGAGCAGCCAAACGAACATTTTGTCCACGACGTCCAATAGCCAAAGAAAGTTTGTTATCCGGTACCACAACTAAAGCTCTCTTACTATCATTTTCATTAAAGATAACTTGATCAACTTCAGCAGGTGCTAAAGCATTGTATATGAATTCTGCTGGATCTGGAACCCACTCAATAACATCAATATTTTCTTCAATAGGGACCATTTGGTCCAGTTTGGCATCATAGCGACGTGGGTGAAACTTACTTGTAATCTTTTTAATATTTGCTCCACCTCGACCAACAATTGTTCCGATAGCATCAACATTTGGATTGTGACTACGAACTGCGACTTTTGTTCGATCACCAGCCTCACGAGAAACACTCATAATTTCAACAGTTCCATCATAGACTTCAGGAATTTCTTGTTCCATCAGGCGTTTGATCATCTCTGGGTGACTGCGACTTACAAAAACACTAACTCCACGAGGATTGTCCTCAACTTTATAAACATAGACCTCGATACGATCATGTGAAGAAAAACTTTCACCCGGTACTTGATCTTGCTTAGAAAGTTGAGCCTCGATGGAACCAAGATCAACATAGATAAATTTATTATCAAAACGTTCAACTGTCCCACTCATAATTTCCTGTTCATGCTCTTTATAGGTATTATAAGTAATCATACGCGTTTGTTTACGCATTTTTTCCATAATCGTCTGTTTCGCTGACTGAGCGGCAACACGTCCGAATTCAGTTGGAGCCTCTTCAAATCGAATTTTATCTCCCAACTCATAAGCTGTATTGATTGCAAGAGCATCCTTTAAACTGATTTCTAAACGACTATCAAAAACTTCATCGACAACTTCACGTACTGTATAGACATGAAAGTCACCAGTTTTTTCATTAAAGTCGATCGCCGCGCTATCAGCTTGACCATAACGACGACGGTAAGCCGAACGAAGTGATTCCTTAACGGCATCAATGATGTCATCCTTTTTAATTCCCTTATCTTCTTCCAAAATTCGGAAGGCTTCTAGCATTTCTTTACTCATTTTGTCTAAGCCTTGTGGCTATTCCTTTCCTATATTTTTACAGCTAGTCTTGCTTTGGAGACCAAACTATAAGGTATATTAACTTCTTTTTTACGGGTTTTATCTAGATACTCGATGGTTAAGATATCATCTTGAAACTTAATCAAGGTCCCTTCAAATACCTTAGCCTTATCAATCGACTTATAGAGGCTCACATTAATGTACTTCCCAACACTAGCTTCAATACTTTCCTTTGTTTTAAGTGGACGCTCAAGACCTGGACTCGTCACTTCTAACATGTATTCATTTGGAAACGGATCAGGTTGAATACTATCCAACAAAGGGCTGATTATCTCACTTAAATCAGCTGTATCATTCAAAGTAATACCTCCTGGTTTATCCACGAAGAAGCTAAGAACATAATCTCCCCCCAGCTTACCATACTCCACATCAACTAGTTCAAATGGACTTGGTATAGCCGGTTCAATAACTGTTGTTACAATTTCTACTAAATTTGCGATTGCGAGTCACCTCCTTATAGGTTACAGACAAGAGGCGAAGAATTATCTCCGCCTCACTTTTCATATTCACTGATTCAAGTATAGCACACCACGTCATTTTATGCAAGTAAGAAACCTTATTCTATTATGACTATCTAAATAAAGTCCAAGCGTAATAAACTAAAATTACGAATCCTAAGGCAATTCTATACTTCCCAAAAATAGTAAAATCATGTTTTTTAACATAATCTGTTAAAAATCGAATCGCAACCAAACTCACTCCAAAAGCAACTAGCATAGCAACCATCAAAATAGAAATTTGGGAAAAGCTAAAACTGTTACCATTGACTAAAAATTTAGCAATTTTAAGGAAACTAGCACCAAACATAACAGGAATTCCTAGATAGAAGGTAAACTCTGTTACGACTGACCGACTCGTTCCATTTAAAAGACCGCCCACAATCGTCGCACCCGAACGACTCGTACCAGGAAAAAGGGATAAAACTTGAAAAAGACCGATAAACAAAGCTGTTTTATAGGGCAAACGTTCTAATTCTGTAATTGCAGGCTGGCGACTCGCTTCCCTCTTCTCCAAAATAATAAAAGCAACCCCATAAGTAATTAACATAATCGCTACAGGTAAAAAATGATGGAAATTTGTGTCAAACCAATCATCTAGGGGAATTCCAATAATCGCTGCTGGCAAGGCCGCAATCAACACCTTGGCCCACAATTGCCAAGTTTTTCGAATTTGCTTCGCATTTTTCCCTTTTTTAAAAGGATTGAGTTTATCAAAATACATCACAACAACCGCTAGAATGGCTCCGAGTTGAATAACTACGTTAAACATAGAAGTGAAATCGGTATTCTGGTCTCGAAACTTTACAAACTCTTCAACTAAAATCAAATGCCCCGTACTAGAAACAGGTAACCACTCTGTTATCCCCTCAACAATACCATATAAAACGGCCTTGAGAATTTCAATTAAAAACATTCTAAACTCCTCATTAAAAATTAATTCGAAAGAAAGATTTACTCATCATAAATCTACATCACAATCTATTTCATTATATCATACTTTTAGAGTCTTGACAGCCGTTTTAAAAAGCACCGCCGCCACCACCGCCTCCGCCACCAGAGAATCCTCCTCCTGAAAAGCCTCCTGAACCACTATTTGAGGAGATAGAAAACGTTTTAGCAGAATGGGAAATGGCAATGTATGAATTCAATTGACTGATACTTGATGAGATTGTGAAGTAAGATGGTTGCAAACTAATATCATATAAGGTTGAATTTTCAATTTTAATCCCATTGAGCCTCATAACCTTACTAACCTCTTTAGTAAATCCAAACAAGGTCGCATAAACTAGAATCCGATTCCAAAGTACAATTGACTCTAGCTCTGCTTTTTCTAAACGAGCAATGACCGCTAGCATGTGTTTAAAACTTTGCCATTGTGAATAAATGACTACCCCTTCCTGTGTAAGACAATTTCTAGATAGGTGACTAAAATACGATATTAATAAAAATCCAAAAGGAATTACCAACAGTAAGGCGAGTAAATACTGCCAGAAAAAGTAATGAAACAAGAGTCCAAAACCAATTAACCCTACAAGGAGAAGAAATAGAGCTAGTAAATAAAGTATCTTAGCCCTGTTCAAGAGCCCCTGTTCTTCCTCTGTAAATGAACGAAACACAGGAGGAAGATTCATGGAGTCTAAGGTTTTTCTTACTTTTACTGTCACTTGCTCGCTATCTTTTTTAAAATGATTATAAACAGCTTTTCCAGTCTCACGCACTTTTTTCTCTTGATATTTATTTTTTACTTTCTGAGTGATTTTTGAGTCTATTTGATATTGTGAAAAGAGAGTTTCTGTGTCAACCTCTTCCTGACCGGAAAAGAGCATACGAATAAAATCAAATTCAAAATCAGATATCTTCTCATAATGAACTAACTTTAATTTCAATTTATTCCCTGCTTGTATATAAGTTATATTTCCTCGATCGATAAAGTCTAACAAACTAGCCCCCACCAAGTTTTCGAAGCCTATACTACTTCTTCCTGGTGTCAAAGGACCAACTTCAGAAAAAGATTGATTAAAAGCATATTGTGCCACAAGTAACGGGGAAAGCTCCTGAGGAGCCTCATAGAGTCGTGCATCTTTGGGATAAGGAGACTTTAAGTAAGTGTTTTTATAGATTCCCCACAATGTCCAGAGACTCCAATTTAGAAAACTAGATACAAGAACTGGCATCCCTAAATAAACAATGATTCGGTAAAACTTTGTTTTAAATAGGATTTGTTTTTCCGTATGTTCAAACACTTCCTTTCCCAATCTTCCCTGATTATCCCCAGTAAGGGAAGAAGAAAGAACGGCTCTAGGCCAAAAAGCATGAAGTTCTAGTTTTTCTCCTTTCTTTACGGATGAAAGCTCCATATCAAATCCATCTTCCACTTTCTGCACTTCTGCACCACTATTAAAAAATCCTCTATGAGCATATAAAGCTGCATCTGCATTTCCTAAACCTCTAACTTCAAACCGAACTTTTCTTAATTCCTTGTCCCAGTCTGAAATAGGGAACCAATTCATTTCTACAATATCACGATAAATAGATAAAAAATTCTTTATCTTCCAATTAATCGTTAACTTAACTGTATCCCCAGCAACACCAGAATTATAAATCTTTAATTGTTTTCCATCAGTTAAGTTCGCCTCTTCCATGCGAAATTCCCGTTTTTCACCATTTGTCTCAACCCCTACTTGAGGATTATCCTGGATTTCAAAATTTAAAGGCAATGGATTCGCCGCCCCTAAAGTTACGTACTGTCCATTATAATCGCTATCAAATTTGTAATAAATTTCTTGACGAAAGGATGCTGAATTATCCTCAGCAATATCAAGATGAGCGATATAAGAATCGATACTATATTCTACATCTGAAGCATACACCACGCGAACTGATACAAAACAGAAACAGAAAAGTAAGAATAGAAACAACCCTTTTTTCATCCATTTAACCTCCTTTATTCCTATATTATATCACTTTACTTCTTTTTTAAAAGTTATAGACCATCGTATTGAAAATTTTTTCATTTTTTAGTATAATCTATCAGAATATACCAAAATAGGAGCCAATATGAAAAAAATATTGTTAACTGTTTTTGCTGGCCTTCTTGTGACATTAGGCCTCGTAAAAACCGTAGAAGCCGATGAATATTTACGCATCGGTATGGAAGCTGCTTACGCTCCCTTCAACTGGACCCAAGATGATGACAGTAATGGTGCTGTCAAAATTGATGGAACCAATCAATATGCAAATGGATATGATGTCCAAATCGCTAAACAAATCGCTGAAAAACTAGGAAAAGAACCTCTCATTGTCAAAACAAAATGGGAAGGCCTCGTACCTGCTTTAACATCTAGCAAAATTGACATGATTATTGCTGGAATGAGTCCAACGGCTGAGCGAAAAAAAGAAATTGCTTTTTCAAATAGCTATTATACAAGCGAACCAGTTTTATTGGTCAAAAAAGATTCCACCTATGCAAATGCAACTAGCCTAACTGACTTTAACGGTGCTAAGGTAACCTCCCAGCAAGGTGTGTACCTTTATGACCTTATCAATCAACTCCCTGGTGCATCGAAAGAAACTGCTATGGGAGACTTTGCTCAGATGCGACAAGCATTAGAGGCTGGCGTCATTGATGCCTATGTTTCAGAACGCCCTGAAGCTCTTACCGCTGAAGCAGCTAACTCGAACTTTAAAATGGTACAGTTAGATACTGGCTTTGATGTTAGCGAAGAGGATGCCGCTATTGCTATCGGAATGAGGAAAGATGATACTCGTATCACTCAAGTGAATGAAGCTATCTCTGCCATTTCTACAGAGCAACAAATCGCCCTTATGGATCGCATGATTAAAGAACAACCTGCTGAGTCTTCCAACTCTGAAACAGATACTTCTTTCTTCTCACAGATTGCAACTATTCTTTCAAACAACTGGCAACAACTCTTACGTGGTGCTGGGATGACGCTTTTGATTTCCATTATCGGAACTATTGTTGGGCTCGCTATCGGATTAGCCATTGGCGTCTTTCGTACTGCTCCTCAATCTAAAAACACAACTGTTTCTTTCCTTCAAAAATTACTTGGCTGGATTTTAAATATCTATATTGAAATCTTCCGTGGAACCCCTATGATTGTACAAGCCATGGTTATCTATTACGGTACAGCTCAAGCTTTCGGTCTCAATCTCGATCGTACGCTCGCTGCTATCTTCATCGTGTCCATTAATACAGGTGCTTACATGACAGAAATTGTTCGTGGTGGTATCTTGGCTGTTGACAAAGGACAGTTTGAAGCTGCTACTGCTCTAGGCATGACCCACAATCAGACCATGCACAAAATCGTTCTCCCCCAAGTTATCCGTAACATCCTTCCTGCTACAGGAAATGAGTTTGTTATCAACATCAAAGATACCTCTGTATTGAATGTTATCTCTGTTGTTGAACTATATTTCTCAGGAAATACAGTTGCAACGCAAACTTATCAATACTTTCAAACCTTTACCATCATTGCAATCATTTACTTCATTCTCACCTTTACCGTAACACGTATCCTACGTTTCATCGAAAAACGCATGGATATGGATACCTATACAACAGGTGCGAATCAAATGCAAACGGAGGAATTACACTAATGCCTCAGACTATTCTTGAAATTAAACACCTTAAAAAATCTTATGGACAAAATGAAGTTTTAAAAGACATTTCTCTAACCATTAAAAAAGGAGAAGTCATTTCTATTATAGGAAGTTCAGGAAGCGGGAAATCTACCTTTCTCCGCTCTATCAATCTCCTCGAAACGCCTACAGAAGGAGAAATTCTTTATCAAGGAAAAAATGTCTTAGAAAATGGCTATGATTTAAGTCATTATCGAGAAAAACTAGGAATGGTATTCCAATCCTTTAATTTATTTGAAAACCTCAATGTCTTGGAAAACACTATCGTTGCGCAAACAACTGTTTTAAAAAGAGAACGTGCCCAAGCAGAAAAAATAGCCAAAGAAAACTTGGAAAAAGTTGGAATGGGAGAAACTTATTGGCAAGCGAAACCAAAACAACTCTCAGGCGGTCAAAAACAACGAGTTGCCATTGCACGCTCTCTCTCTATGAATCCAGACGCTATCCTGTTTGACGAACCAACCTCTGCCCTTGACCCTGAGATGGTTGGAGAAGTTCTTAAAATCATGCAAGATTTGGCTCAAGAAGGCTTAACTATGATTGTGGTAACTCATGAAATGGAATTTGCACGAGATGTTTCTAATCGAGTGATTTTTATGGACAAAGGTGTTATTGCTGAAGAAGGGAAACCTGAAGACCTCTTCACCAATCCTAAAGAAGAACGTACAAAAGAATTCCTAAAACGTTACCTTAAATAGAAAGAACATTTAGGATAGTTGTATTATCCTAAATACTCCTAATCCCATTCATTTATAAATAGAGTAAGGCAACTAAGTTCATTTGAGTTGCCTTACTCTATTTTATTTTTTGATCATGAGCAAAAAAATACCGTTAATTATTTCCTATTTTATATTCCTCTTTAGAAGTTGTTCAAAAAGGTAGAAATAACATTTCCCACTACTTACATCCAACTATATCCTTCATAACAAATTTTCATCAATTCAAATTAACTAATACTTATAGTATGTATACAAAAAATGCATACCAGGGACTTGAATTTTTATGCAATTATATCTTTGTTTATACATAAAAAAAGAAGGAGAAACCTCTCCTTCTTTTGAATCTTAGCCTTCAAATTTTTCATGATTTTTATCGTAGAAATCAATCAATCCGAGTGCAGTTTCAAAGGAAATATTTTTTACTTTCGCACGACCTTGAGCCAGCGCAATGATAGACATTTCACGGGCATTCGTCTCTTTAGAGATACGGTACCCAGTAATCTTTTTATCGCGAACCCAGCCCACGACAGATTCTACTTTTTCAAAGTTAGATTTAGCCATTTTATCTCTCCTATTTTATTATTTCCAATACTTATTGTAAAGTATAAAAATAAATTTGTCAAGCGAAATCAGCTGTTTTTGTCGTTAAAAGCAGTTAACCTATTAGACTATCTGGCCTTTAAAGCCGATAGGATTTGAGAGCGAATATCCTCCACTCCATTTGGACTTGCCGGAAGGAAAATCGTATTATTTCCTTCTTTATCCGCAAAATTATTTAAGGTATCAAGATATTGGTTCGTCAAAAGAATTGACATAATTTGTTCTTCTGTTAATTCAACATTTGCACCTTTTAATTCTTTGATAGAATCAGCAAGGCCATCCACAATAGCCTTACGTTGTTCTGCAATACCAACCCCATGTAAGCGATCTTTTTCAGCTTCCGCTTCTGCTGCTGTAACAATTTTAATCTTATCGGCTTCAGCTAATTCCTGAGCAGCAACACGCTTACGTTGTGCAGCATTGATTTCATTCATGGATTGCTTAACTTCAGCATCAGGTTCAACCTTGGTAATCAAAGTCTTGACGATAATGTAACCATAAGTTGACATTTCTTCTGCCACTTGCTTTTGAACCTCAAGAGCAATCTCATCTTTCTTTTCAAAGAGCTCATCTAATGTCAACTTTGGCACTGAAGAACGAAGAGCATCTTCGATATAAGATTTAATTTGACTTTCAGGTTTCATGAGTTTATAGTAAGCATCCGTAACATTGTTTTCATTTACACGGTATTGAGTTGCTACATTCATTGTCACAAACACATTATCCTGAGTCTTCGTCTCGACAACAATCTCACTTTGGAGTAACCGTAATTGAACACGTGCAGCAATTCGATCAATTCCAAAAGGTAGTCTAAAATGCATCCCACTTACGGCTGTTAAATGGTAGCGACCAAATCGTTCAATGATTGCAACTGATTGTTGACGAACGACATACAAACTTCCAGAAAACAGTGCCAAAATGACTAAGAAAACAACTAATACAATAATAAGATAAACCATTGGACTGTACCTCCTATCCCTATTTATATTTTACTACTTTCGTTATGTTAATACAAATATTTTGAAGATTTTTTACTTAAAAAAGCATAGGAAAATAACCAAAAAAGTATCAATAACGAACCTTGTTAAACAACAACACTTTTATCATTTGTTATTGACGAATAACAATCAAGAATATCTAGTTGTTAAAAACAATATTTATAACAAATTATTCTATTCTAACCATAATTTATTACTTTAATACTGTTTTAATTTCATTAGACTAAAAAATTATACAAGGTATTATTTTCATGTAGATTAATGAAGTTAGGATCAAAACCAGCAATTCTATCCAAAAGCCCTTGATAGTCATTTTTATCAGCTAAAGTAACCCCAATCAAGACAGGGCCGGTTCCTCGACTTGCACGTTTAATATATTCAAATCGTGCAATATCATCATTTGGTCCTAATATATCATTTACAAACTCTCTCAAGGCACCTGGACGTTGAGGGAAATTGATGACAAAATAGTGCTTGACCCCATCATATATCAAGGCGCGCTCTTCCATCTCAGGCATACGGTTGATATCGTTATTTCCCCCAGAAATCACACAACAGATTGTTTTTCCTTTAATTTCATCTTTTAGATTTTCTAGAGCTGCAATACTCGCTGCACCAGCTGGTTCTGCTACAATCCCTTGCTTAGAGTAAAGATCGATAATCGTCTCAGATATCCATCCTTCATCAACTCCGATCAAACGTCTAACATACTGACGTGTAACATCAAAAGTCATTTGCCCTACTTTTTGCACCGCAATTCCATCAGCAAATTTATCGATTTCTGACAATAGAACCGGATGTCCAGCTTCATAAGCAGCTTTCATAGAACGAGCACCGTTCGCCTCCACACCGATAATCTCAATATTGGGAGCTACGTCGTGTGTAAAGGTTGACATTCCAGAAATCAATCCTCCACCACCCACAGGGACTAAGAAAGTGTCAAACTGAATGGATTCTTTTCTTGCTTCTTCAAGAATCTCATAAGCAACCGTTCCTTGACCTGCTTGTACATCTGGGTTGTCAAAGGGATCAATGAAAGTCTGATTTGCTGTTTTTGTAAACTCTAAAGCTGCTTTTGCAGATTCATCAAAAGTATCTCCAACCAAACGAATTGTAACATAACTACCTCCAAAAAAACGAACTTGTCCGATTTTTTGTTGAGGAGTTGTAATCGGCATAAAAATCGTTGCAGGAATTTTCATTTCATTACATGTATAAGCTACACCTTGGGCATGATTTCCGGCTGATGCACAAACCACCCCACGTCCTCTCTCCTCATCTGTTAACTGAGAAATAGCATAATAGGCACCACGAATTTTAAAGGAGCGAACTCGCTGTGCATTTTCTTTTTTTAAATAGATTTTGGCACCGTATTTTTCCGACAAGTAGTGATCGTAATCCAATGGAGTATACACCACCATACCATCTAATACTTTATGTGCCTTAACAATATCTTTTGCTGTTATCATAGAAACCTCTTTTTATCCCTAAAAAGGCAAGTCAGGTTGCCCTAACTTGCCTTATCTACTAAATAATTAGTTGTAGATTTTAAATGCATCATCGTCGTTTTTACCAACGAATGGCATTGCTTTACGCAATTCAGCACCAACTTTTTCGATTTCAAGCCCTGCTGCTTCTTCACGATAAGCAGTCAACTTAGGACGACCAGCTTTATAGTCGTTCACAAAGTCATTTGCGAACTTACCGTTTTGAATATCAGCAAGAACTGCTTTCATGTTTTCTTTCACTTGCTCAGTGATAACACGTGGACCTGATACGTAGTCACCGTACTCTGCAGTGTTAGAAATTGATTGACGCATTTTCTTGAATCCACCTTCGTAAATCAAGTCAACAATCAATTTCATTTCGTGAAGTACTTCAAAATAAGCCAATTCTGGAGCATATCCAGCTTCAGTCAAGACTTCAAAACCTGCTTCGATAAGGGCAGTCAAACCACCACAAAGAACTGCTTGTTCACCGAACAAATCTTCTTCAGTTTCTTCTTTAAAGCTTGTTTCCAAAAGACCTACTCGTGCTGAACCTACTCCTTTAGCCCAATCCATCGCTACATTTTTTGCGTTACCAGTTGCGTCTTGGTACACTGCATAAAGAGCAGGAACTCCAAAACCTTCTTCAAATGTACGACGTACCAAGTGACCAGGTCCTTTAGGCGCACACATGAAGACATCTACATCTTTAGGAACTTTGATGAATTCAAAGTGGATGTTAAATCCGTGTGCAAAACCAACGGCATTACCAGCTTCCAAGTTTGGAGCAATTTCAGCCTCATAAAGATCTTGTTGAATTTCATCAGGCGCCAAAATCATAATCACGTCAGCCAATTTAGCAGCCTCTGCAACTGGATAAGTATCAAAACCATCTTCTTTTGCTTTATCAAATGATTTACCTGGACGAACACCGATGATCACATCGTGACCTGTATCACGCAAGTTTTGTGCATGTGCATGACCTTGTGAACCGTAACCGATAACGGCGATTTTTTTACCGTCAAGTGCGGGAACTTTTACATCTGCTTCGTATTGCATTTCTACTGCCATATTTTTTTCTCTTTTCTATTTTAATTATTTGCCGTTACGGCGAGATAACAATGATTTTAAGTTAGTCTCTAGTGAAACCAGTAGCTCCGGTCCTTGCAATATTTCGAATACCATACGGACGGATAACTCGAAGAAGAGCTTCACTCTTTTCGGCATTGCCTGTCATCTGAATGGTGATGGAGCTAGGTGCTACATCTACCACTGAGGCACGAAATGGTTGAATAATTGCAAGAATTTCTGCTCGTTTTTCAGCAGGTGCTGCAACTTTTACCAAGATAACCTCTCTCTCTAAATGAGGTTTATCAGTAATGTCACGCACCCGAATCACATCAATCTGTCGATTGAGTTGTTTAATGATTTGCTCAACCTCATCATAGGTAACAACATCAATGATAATAGTAACACGGGATACATTCGGATCTTCTGTTGCACCAACCGAGATACTTTCAATATTAACTTGTCGGCGTGAAAGAACTCCTGTAAATCGATTCAGAACACCAGAACGGTTTTGAAGTTTAGCTGTTAACATTCTACGCATGGAACTTCACCCCCAACATTTCATGATTGCTCTTACCAGCTGGTACCATCGGCAACACATGCTCTTTACGAGAAATATCTACCTCGATAAACATTGGTACATTTTCCTGAATTACTTCCAAATCTTTATTCAAGGTTTCAGGATTGTCAAACTTAAAATTTCGAATCCCATATGCTTGTGCCATAAGCTGAAAATCTGGTAAGGAATCAAAAACTGACTCAGAAGTCCGACCATCATAAAAGGCTTCTTGCCATTGGCGGACCATTCCTAGAGAATGATTGTTCAACATAACGACTTTGATTGGAACATTATAGATATTTAAAATAGCTAACTCTTGGTTGGTCATTTGGAATCCTCCATCTCCAACAAAAAGAATAACTTCTTTATCTGGGTTAGCGATCTTTGCTCCAATAGCCGCTGGAACACCGAAGCCCATCGTTCCAAGCCCACCAGAGGTGACAAGTTGTCGCTCATTTCGATAAGGATAATATTGGGCTGTCCACATTTGGTGTTGCCCTACATCCGTTACAACGATGGCCTCTCCTGATGTCAACTCTCCAATTCGCTCAATGACGGCTTGTGGTTGAACAACACGTTCTTTTTTGTCATAAGAACGAACACGATGTTTGTCTTTATTGACTTTTTCAATCCATTTTTCTGTATTCGTAGAAACCTTAGGCAAATCCAGTAACATTTGCAGTGCCTTTTGGGCATCTCCAACAACTGGAATATCAACAGGTATTATCTTCCCAATTTCAGCAGGATCAATATCAATATGGGCAATTTTCCCATTTTTAACGAAAGTCTTTGGATTACCAGTCAACCGGTCATCAAATCGACAACCAATGCTGATGAGGAAGTCAGCTTCTGTCATCGCAATATTGGCTGCAAAAGAACCGTGCATCCCTCCCATCCCAAGAAAGAGCTCGTGATCAGTTGCAATTGTTCCCTGACCTAATAAAGTTGTTACAACTGGAATCTGATAACGTTCTGCAAATTCATTCAACTCTTTGGCAGCTTCAGAGTAGCTGATTCCACCCCCAGCTAACAAAACTGGTCGTTTCGATTTAGAAAGTTGTTTTAATATTTTCTTGATTTGCAATTCATTTGGTTCAATCGTAGGTTGATAACTTGGAAGATCGATGCTTGGATCATAAATAAAGTCAGTTTCCAATGCCGAAACATCTTTTGGAAGATCAATAACAACTGGTCCTGGACGTCCAGTGGTCGCGATATGAATTGCTTCTGTGATAATCCTTGGGATGTCCGCCGTTTCACGCACCTGATAATTGTACTTGGTAATCGGCATAGTGATTCCAACAATATCTGCTTCTTGAAAGGCATCTTTACCAATACCAGAACGATTCACTTGACCTGTAAAAACAAGAAGAGGAACACTATCACTCATGGCGTCTGCTATCCCTGTTATTGCATTAGTTGCTCCAGGACCGCTAGTTACTACTGCTACACCAACTTTACCTGTTGATTTTGCATAACCCTCTGCCTCGTGGAGACAGCCTTGCTCATGACGCCCTAAAATATGCTGAATACCATCAAACTGATAAATAGCATCGTATAAAGGTAAAACTGCTCCACCAGGATAACCAAAAACGGTATCAACTCCCAACTCTCGCAGTGTCTCCAACACTAACTCAGAACCAGTTTTTGGAGTTTCTAAACTGATTTTTTCCATTGCTCCCCTTTCAACGATATTCTTTGTAAAAATAGCTTGTTTCTATAATACCATTTTTTCAGATTTTTTCAAGACAAAAGTAACAATTTTCTGAATTTTCTATCTAAATTGCTTTTTAAAAAAATAAATTAAGTTTATCACCTTCTTTTCATAAAAAAATGAGACAGAAATTAATGTTTCTTATCTCACTTTTTCTATTTCTATCGTATCAAATCAACCTGACTTAAAACGATGTTTTCTATTTATTCAACAGTAACGGATTTAGCCAAGTTACGTGGTTTATCGACGTCGAGTCCACGATGGAGTGTTGCAAAATAAGCAATCAATTGTGTCGGTACAACCATTGAAATTGGTGACAAGTAAGGGTGAACGTTATTAAGAACGATGTCATCGCCTTCTTTAGCGACATTTTCCTCAGCAATAGTCAACACTTTAGCACCACGTGCTGCCACCTCTTGGATATTACCACGAGTGTGACTAGCAAGAACAGCGTCAGACAAGAGGGCAATAACAGGTGTACCATCTTCGATCAAAGCAATTGTTCCGTGTTTCAACTCACCTGCTGCAAAACCTTCACATTGGATATATGAGATTTCTTTCAATTTAAGACTAGCTTCCATAGCAACGTAGTAATCTTGACCACGACCAATATAGAATGCGTTACGTGTTTCTGCAAGAAGAGCTGCCACTTTCTCGTCAATAACTTCTTTTTCAGAGAGTGTTGATTCAATAGATTGTGCTACAAGTGACAATTCATGTACCAAGTCGAAAGCTTTAGCTTTTTCATTACCATTCGCTTCACCGACTGCTTTAGCCAAGAAGGCAAGAGCTGCAATCTGAGCAGTGTAAGCTTTAGTAGAAGCTACGGCAATTTCTGGGCCAGCATGAAGAAGCATGGTGTGGTCAGCTTCACGAGAAAGAGTAGATCCCGGAACATTTGTCACTGTCAAACTTGGAATACCCAACTCGTTAGCTTTAACAAGAACCTGACGGCTGTCTGCTGTTTCACCTGATTGGCTAATAAAGACAAAGAGAGGTTTCTTGCTAAGGAGTGGCATACAATAACCCCACTCAGAAGAAATACCAAGCTCAACTGGTGTATCTGTCAATTCTTCAAGCATCTTCTTAGAAGCAAAACCAGCATGATATGATGTTCCTGCCGCAAGGATATAGATACGATCAGCCTCTTGAACAGCCTTGATAATATCAGCATCTACAGTCACTTGCCCCTTGTCATCTGTGTAGGCTTGGATAAGCTTACGCATCACTGTTGGTTGCTCATCGATTTCTTTGAGCATGTAGTAAGGGTAAGTGCCTTTACCAATATCAGATAGGTCAAGTTCAGCTGTATAGCTATCACGTTCTTTTACATTGCCATCATAATCTTGAACTTCAACACTATCAGCTTTCACAATAACTAACTCTTGATCGTGAATTTCCATGTATTGATTAGTTTCGCGAATCATAGCCATGGCATCTGAGCAAACCATGTTATAGCCATCACCAAGACCAATCAAGAGTGGTGATTTGTTTTTTGCCACGTAAATTGTTGAGGCATCTTCAGAATCCATGAGGGCAAAGGCATATGATCCACGGATAATGTGAAGAGCTTTCTTGAATGCTTCAAGAGTTGACAAACCATCTTCTTCAACAAATTTTCCAATCAAGTGAACTGCAATTTCAGTATCAGTTTGACCTTTGAAATGATGACCAGAAAGGTATTCTTCCTTAATTTCAAGATAGTTTTCAATCACACCATTGTGAACCAAAACAAAACGTTCTGTTTCTGAGCGGTGTGGGTGAGCATTGTCCTCTGTTGGTTTACCGTGAGTTGCCCAACGAGTATGTCCAATACCGGCTGTGCCCTCTACTCCTTCAGTTTTAGCAGCAAGTTCCGCAATACGGCCAACAGCCTTAACCAATTGACTAGATGCATCGTCCGCTACAAAGATACCAGCTGAATCATAACCACGGTATTCTAGCTTTTCAAGTCCTTGAATCAAGATATCAGTTGCATTTGTGTTCCCTACAACACCAACAATTCCACACATATTTTTAATAATAACCTCAGATCAAAGAGGTCATGTCTCCTTCATTTAAAATTGGTATAGTCTAATCAACAATACTATCAATCAGTGAAATCAGTATAAACTTTGTTATTAAATTTGTCAAGAAATAAAATTGGTATAGATGAATAAAATAATCTTTTCTTGCCATGTAAACAGACAAACAATCGTTCTTTTAGAAAAATTTTAATAAATCCGATGATATCTACTAAAAACAAATCAAAACTTTTAAAGAATAAAAACCATAAACTCATAGACACAACCTGAGCAAGGAAGTGATTCTAGTAAAAATAAAAAGACTCCCTCCATTAGAGGAGCCTCATTTCTAAGATACGCTCAACCAAACACGGTGTAAACAATTAAAAAACAGCTCCCCTAAACAAGAAAGCTGATCTGAGCTCAGGGTAAAATCCTAGTAAAAAAGAAAAGCTACTCTATAATAAAGCAGCTTCAACTTTGTGTATTCAATTGAACACGGCCTAAGCACTTGGCAAAAAATAACAGCCCTCTGAATTCAGAGAGCTGTTTTGAGCTCGGGCTAAAATCCTAGTGAAAAAGATGAAACTCCTTGTGTTCATCGAACACTGTGTCGTTTCCCTATTTTTATACGGATTTTTGGCGCCCTTAGCATCATGATTAACGACGAAGTCCTAATGAGTGGATCAATTCGCGGTAACGGTTAACGTCATTCTTACGAAGGTAAGCCAACAAATTACGACGGCGACCAATTTTTTTCATCAAACCACGGTAAGTTGCGTGGTCTTTTTTGTGTTGTTTGATGTGGTCGTTCAAGTGGTTGATTTCCCAAGTAAGGACAGCAACTTGAACTTCTACTGAACCAGTATCACCTTCGTGACGTGCGTATTGTGCAATGATTTCATTTTTTTTCTCTTTTGAGATTGCCATGATATTCTCCTTTGTTTTCTGCTTCATCTGAGTGACAGGGTTGGCAAATCCAGCAACCAAGAAGAAGCTATTTGTCAACTTGACATTCTCTATTTTACCAATATTTGTGCTTTATGTCAAATACTTACGCTCTCTACTGACCCATCTTACCTACTTAGCACCGTTCCCTAGATAAGACATTAGGGCACCTCTAAAAACTCCTATCTAGCAAAATGTTATGTCATGAAGCACCACTTGTTTTGTGTGACCCCCATTTTCTGGGTTTATTTTCCCATTATACTTGCTCAATCCGACAACGAACTCTAGCAATAAGATGGTTAACCTTCTTGTCCGTCTCAGTTAATGGGGGTTCTAAAAGCACGGTGACTAGTGTGGTGCTGATACTCAATGAAAATCTCTTC
>NZ_KQ969161.1:0-6618 GCF_001578805.1 Streptococcus sp. DD10
TTATGAACACTTCTGATTTTGATTTTAATTTACCTGAAGAACTGATTGCTCAAACACCTTTGGAAAAACGGGACGCTTCCAAACTTCTCATTGTCAACCACAAAACTGGTAAGATGGAGGATACTCACTTTGATTCCATTGTAGATCAACTAAATCCAGGGGATGCTTTGGTTCTCAACAACACGCGTGTTCTACCGGCCCGTCTCTACGGTCACAAACCTGAGACTGGGGGACACGTAGAACTGCTTTTACTTAAGAACACCAAAGAAGATGAATGGGAAGTCCTCGCAAAACCTGCTAAAAGACTAAAAATTGGAACTACCATTCACTTTGGAGATGGACGACTACGTGCTACTGTCATAAAAAAACTTGAACACGGTGGACGAATTGTCCGTTTTGAATATGAAGGAATTTTTCTAGAAGTACTTGAAAGCTTAGGAGAAATGCCGTTGCCTCCTTATATCCATGAAAAACTTGAGGATAAGGAACGCTATCAAACTGTCTATGCTAAAGAAAACGGATCAGCTGCTGCACCAACAGCTGGGCTACACTTTACACCTCAATTGCTAGAAACTATCGAACAAAAAGGAGTAAAAATTGTTTATGTAACCCTTCATGTCGGACTTGGAACTTTTCGTCCTGTTTCAGTCGACAACCTAGATGAGCATGAAATGCATTCTGAGTTTTATAATCTGAGTGAAGAAGCTGCTGCTAGCATTAATCAAGTCAAGAATAACGGTGGAAAAATTGTGGCAGTGGGCACCACCTCTATTCGTACCTTAGAAACCATTGGAAATAAGTTTAATGGGAAAGTCGAGGCTGATTCCGGTTGGACCAATATCTTCATTAAACCCGGATACCAATGGAAAATTGTTGACGCCTTTTCCACCAACTTCCATTTACCAAAATCGACTCTCGTTATGCTTGTGTCTGCTTTTGCAGGGCGAGAACTAGTTCTTGAAGCCTATCACCATGCCATCGAGGAAGGCTATCGCTTTTTTAGTTTTGGCGACGCCATGTTTATCAAGTAAAAGTGTAAATTAAAATTTGGAGATAAATGTCCTCCCTCCCACGATACAATCATCTTTTAAAGGTATAGAAAAAACATCTCAAGTTTATTTTCTCTAAACTATTGAGATGTTTTTTCTTTATTCTACGGATTTCAAAGCTTCCAACATATCGACCTTTTGTAACCAACGGTTAACAATAAGACCCAGTCCAGCCAATATCGCAACAACAACCACTGCAGGAACAGCATAGATAGTCCAGCCCAAAGCAGGATTAAACATGACCGTATCCGGAGGAATGATCGCAATCATATAAGCATGTAATCCAAGACCAAGACCAAATCCAACTAAAATCCCTACGATGGAGAGGTAAATGGTTTCACGATAGATATACAGAGTGACTTCGTTATTATAAAATCCGAGCACCTTGATCGTAGAAAGTTCCCGAATACGCTCTGCCACGTTGATATTGGTTAAGTTGAAGAGAACAACCAGTGCCAGCATAATAGAAGTCCCAATCATCACTCCCATAACACGGTTAAGTGATTCTACAATAGTCGCGACTTGATCTTTGAGGGTAGTATTTTGAACAACCCCTTTGACACCATCAAGCTCCATAAATTGACTGGCTGTTTCCTCAACGTTTTTGTCTGAGTGATTCTTCAGTGTCAGAATAGTAGCGTTTTGGCTCGCCTCTTTACCAAAAGCATTTCTGTAAGTAGTTTCATTCATAAAGATGAAGTGACCCATATACATTTCAGAAATACCAGCAACTTTGAGTTTGATATCCTTGTCTTGACTATTTTGAACGGTTAACTCGTCTCCTACAGAAACGCCAGCTAAGTCTGCCAATTTCTCAGAAATAATAATCCCTTTGTCGGTCAATTCGAGTTTTTGACCAGTTTCACGATTATTGAGCTTGATGTAATGTTGTAGAGTTTCTTGATCCTTGTCTTTGACCACAAGGGTTGTGATATCTTGACGATCGTTATTAGTTCCTGCCTCTTTTGAAAGCATTTCGTAATGAATAGAAAGATGTTCCTTGACCTTGCTATCGTTAATTAATTTTTGGATATTTTCCTTTTCCTGCCCATCCAGATAATCCTTGTTTGCGACAATCATATCATAGCGAATGATGTTAGGGAATTGGCGTGTGTTAAGGTCTCCGATAGAAGAACGAATACCGAGTCCAGCAAAGAGAAGTGCGATGGAACCGCAGACACCAAAAATAGTCATAAACATCCGTTGCTTGTAGCGAAAAATATTACGGGCAGTGACTTTTTGTGTAAAGCTCATCCGTTTCCAAAGAGGGGTGATGCGCTCCAGAAGAATCTTAGAACCAGATGTTGGAGGTTTTGGAAGAAGAAGTTGGGCTGGCTTTTCTCCTAATTCACGCTTGGCTACCATAAAAGCAGGAAGAACTGTGGACAAAAGACCAAGCACAATAGCTAGAAGAGTCTTAAAAGGATAGAAGTGTAACTCAATCGGTGCGAGCAGGATCCGTTCTTTAAAGCTATTGTAAATGATGGATGGAAGGAGAATGTGTCCAGCAGCAACCCCAATAGCAGTACCAACCATACTCGTCACCAATCCATAAATAATAAATTTACGGATGATGTCCTTGTTTTGGTAACCAAGAGCTTTGAATGTTCCTGCCTTAATCCGTTCTTCCTCGACGAAGCGTCCCATCGTGACGAAGGTTACCAAGGCAGCAATAAAGTAGAGGATAACAGGGAAGATATTACTGAGGTTCTGAAAAACAGAAGCGTTTGCCTCATAAGAAACATAACCTTCTGACCAAGGAGCTTCACGACGTGTGTAGACATCGTAGCTTGGTTCAGTCATGCTATCGATTTTTTCTTGAGCTTCCTTTATTTGCTCCTTCTTGTCAGTGATTTCATCTTGTGCCTGAGTCAATTGTCCCTGGACAAGAGGATTCTTATCTTGACCGCTCGCTTTCGCTTGTTCTAGTTTCTTGTTAAGTTCCGTTTCTGCCGTCTGAAGTTGACTTGTTTGTTGGTCAATCTTAGCCTGTGGATCAGCTTTTAATTCTTTCAAACGGTTAGCAGGCTGATCTTTCACTAATTTTTCGAGCTCATCTTCGTGTTTGGAAACCTTGTCAGTGTAATCCTGGGTATAAGGGTTAGCAGTACTGACGTCTTTGTAAGCTAAGCGTGCAATCATGTAGACGTCGGAATCAAAACTAGATTCAGGAACAACCGCATAACCTTTGAGTTCCCCACTCCCAGCTGTCGATGAACCGAGATCAACACTTGATAAGATTTCAGATGACTGAACAAAGCCAGTGATGGTAAAGCTGTGTTCTTTTAAGACATCCTTACCATTGTCACCCTCTTTTTCAGAAAACGAGATCTTGTCACCAATCTTATAGTTGTCTTGATAGACTGAAGAAAGAGCAATTTCACCTTGCTTACTTGGTAGTTTTCCTTTTACAACCTCATAAGTTGAGATATCCTTGGGCTCTGAAAATAGTCGAAAGGCATCTGTGGAGTCTTTCAGCACCACATCTTTAAAGTAACCATACTCAATGTTTGCCTCTGATGAGACTTGATTTAAAAGATCTTGATCCGATTGGTTCAGTCCATAGCTACCTATAACCGTAAGGTCAGCTATTTGGTGTTTAGTGAAATAGCTTGTTGCTGTTTGTTGCATATCAGGGGTTGTCACTTTTAGACCCACAAGAGCGAAAGAACCCAAGGCCATAAGTGCAGCTATAGAAACCACCCGTCCTTTAGAACTAGAGAAAGACTTTCTGACATCTTTCCAATAAGTTTTACGATTCATGAGACATCCTTTCTAGTACTCGAGGCTATCAATATCTTGTGGAGTTGTATTGAGTTCAATACTTTGAACACGCGCATCATGCATACGAATCACACGATCTGCAATCGGTGCAAGCGCCCCATTGTGAGTGACGATGATAACGGTAGCTCCTTCATTGCGAGCCTTGTCTTGGAGAATCTTCAAGACCTGTTTTCCAGTATTGTAATCCAGGGCTCCTGTAGGTTCGTCACAGAGGAGAATTTTGGGATTTTTCGCCACTGCACGAGCGATTGCCACCCGTTGCTGTTCTCCACCAGATAATTGAGCTGGGAAGTTGTTGATGCGTTGGCCAAGTCCCACATCACTCAACGTTTGCTCAGCATCCTTTGCATCTGCCACAATTTCCGAAGCCAACTCCACATTTTCCTTAGCAGTTAAATTGGATACTAAATTGTAAAACTGAAAGACAAAACCAACATCCTCACGACGATAGGTAGTCAATTGCTTTGCGTTGTATCCTGAAATATCTTGCCCATCAATGATAACCTGACCTTCGTCGTTTGTATCCATACCTCCCAGGATATTAAGGACAGTTGATTTACCTGCTCCTGAAGATCCCAAAATAATGACCAACTCTCCTTTTTCAATCTCAAAATTGATATCATTATTTGCGATGATTTCGACATCTCCTGTCCGATAACGTTTGTAGCTATGTTTCATCTCAATGTAAGCCATCATGTTCTCCTTGTTTTCTCTATTCTCATTGTAATCCTTTTTCTACTAAAAAGGTACAAAAAATAAATTTATTTTAAAATCAACAATCTGTTGATTTATCACGAAAGCTATTATAGCTCAAATAAAATTAACCTGCAACAACAGAATTAGACAAAGTGTTGAAATAAGAGATAAAAACGGTTCTGCTTCATTTTTAATCTATAACTAAAATAGAAAAAGACTTGTTTTTTTCAAGAAAATGATTATAATATACTCAACAAGATGTTGAAATAAAGGAGGACCCATGTCCATACGTCACACAACCACCAAAAACGATATCAAAGAAGCCTTGACTCTTCTACTTGCTGAAAAAAGTCTCGAAGAGATTTCGATTAGCCAACTCACAAAAAAAGCCGGCATCAATCGCTCGACTTTCTATCTTCATTATATCGATAAATATGATTTACTAGACCAATTAAAAGAAGAAACTTTGGAAACCATACATCACTTGTTAGCTGAAAGTTTGGGACACCCTACAAATGCTCTACTAGATGTCTTAACCTATCTTTACCAAAATATACAATTTTATAAAGAAATTTCTCGACATAGCCAATTTTGCTTACGAGAAAATATTGCAGATTTTTTAGAAGAAGTTACCCATCGTACACCAGGTGCCGTTCAAGTGGTCATCTCTAGTTATGGTGTCCCTGAAAAATACGCCTTGCAACTTTTTATAGAAGGTGTGGTTGGCGTAATCACAAATTGGATTAACGAAGGTGGACAAGAGAGTCCAGAAGAGCTAGCAACTATTCTTCTTGCTTCTCCAGGATTTCAGTGGTAATGATTTATTTCCAGCTTGTTCCACAAATTAAGATACTAGAACACCACGCAGTTCATAGTACACTTTGGACGATCCAACATGGCCTCAATCATTTTTCAATAGTGTCAAAATAGAGACTGGGACAATAGTCTTCTGCCTCCAAATGAGGTCAGTCATAAACTAATAACGCAGTAGATGACTGGACACTTACTTCGCTTTTCAAGCCCGTAAGAGTCCCTAATCATCCTTGCGGGGGTGGGCCTACGAACTAAAATTTTTCAATTGTGAGTTCTGTCCCACTCCTTTTTTTCATTAACTACTACTGAACTTTCATCTTCAATTTTATTTTTAAGGTTTTTTAGCTAGCATAGTCGCAAAGCGAAGTTGAATACGATTACCATGTTCATCTCGTCGATGGAGATGTCCTGGATTTTCATTGTATTTTATAAGTTCCCAGTCTTTATAATAGTTAGAAAGTTCACCTTCTTTGAAAGTAAATGGAAACGGCAAATGGCAGGGATAATCTTTGGTATCCATCGCACAAACAATAAGATTATATCCACCTGAGTTGGTTTGTTCCTGCATGTTTTGAATAATATCTGGAATCCGTTCTGCCTGCAAAAACATCAAAACAACCGTCGAAACGATAAAATCATAAGTCCCTGTCAGACTAGCACTGTTGATGTCATATGATTGGATATCCATATCTAAATGTTCTTGTTCTACAATACTTGATAAAATTTCAAGAGACAAGTCATTTTGATCGTAAGCTGTTACTGCGAGTCCTCTTTGAGCCAGATACAGGCTATTTCGTCCTTGACCACAACCCAAGTCTAATGCAGTTTTAGGCTGAATGGACTGCATAGCTTCTAGAACTTCTGAATGAACAGCCCCTGTGTTGTACTTTTTAACGAAGTAATCCTCAGGTTGGCAATAAAAACTTAAAAACCACTCGACATCATCCGAAGCAGCTTCTACACGATGCCATGCTTGAGGTTCTACAAATGGTAAGACCTCTCCTGCTTGAAAAGTTTGGCTACTGATTTCCTCTCCTTCTTCTGTCAGATGATAAAAAGTCAGTTTCCCCTTTAGTATTGTGATTTTTCCCCAAGTCCCAACCTTCGTATTGTGCTTTTCTTGTACCATTTGTGGCATGGTTTCTTTCGTCCAGATTGGCATCGTTTTATATACAATCAAGTGTTCTGTTAACATCATTTTACCCCCTCTTTTCTATCTTATCTTATTCAACCCAATAAAACAAATAAAAACTCAAACATTGTAAATAAAAAGGCA
>NZ_KQ969161.1:7864-17997 GCF_001578805.1 Streptococcus sp. DD10
AACTGCACCCCGAAAGTTAGATTTTTTCTGTCTAACTTTTTGGGTGCAGGTCAAAAAAGTACCTAGCTTCTTTATTAAAAACTGCTATGAAATATGACATTTCTTTCTTAAACTAGCTGCCTGTTGCCCAATAAAACGGTCAAAAAAGCGAAGTTTTAAACCAAGACCTCCATAAACTACGATTCCAATGCCACCTATTACTACCAGAAAAACGATACTAGTCAAACGACTTGTAGGCTGCATAACGAGACCCAGTAAACCTTGTAGCAATAGTACTCCAACCAACATGACTAGACTTAAAATGAACGTCAAGAGTACTCGTTTCAGTACTATTTTTCGATTAAAACTAGTGATAGTTTGGATTTCCTTGTACATAAGATAAATCGGAACTAGTAACCCCAAACTTGTTGCAAGAAGAGGACCATAAGATTTAAAGAAATAAATAAAAGGAATCTGAAGAACTACTTTCACTACAACTCCATATAGGAAATAAGTAATTGCTTTACGATTTTGGAAAAGTGCCTGAATCATTGGAGAAAGTACCGTATATAACCCCAAAATAATGGTTTGCAACATAGCGAGGATAAATAAACCCAATGCTTGTCCCTCTGGTATCCCATAAAAAACAGTATAGAGTGGTTTTGCCAATACAACTGCCCCTAAGGTAGCAGGAATTAAGAAGGCAAGTAACATGGTCAAGTTATCTAAAACAAGTTTTCCAGCTGCTCTTAAGTCTCCCTTTATGTAATTTTCCGTTAAGAGTGGAATGCCGACACCACCAATCGAAGTCGCTACTGCGATTAAAATCATAGTGATTTTATTAGGATTAGCAGAGAAATAACTAAACTGAATTAACAATTCTGAACGACTGTAATTTGTAAACCAGGACATGACATGGCTATAAGTCATTTGATCTAAAATCTGAAACAATTGAATAGCTGAACCAGTAATAATAAAAGGAATAGCCTCACGAATTGTATCAATTAAGAGAGTTCTCGTATCAATCGACTCTTCGATTTCAGACTTCTTAAAGATAGCACTTAGAAGTCTTGTTTTCCATAAGAAATAAAGCAAGACTGCCATACTAGCCACCATTCCAACAAAAGCTGCAAAGGTTGACTGAGTTACAGCATCAACATAATTCTTTGAACCCATCTGCATAATCATAAAGGTCGTTAAAAGCATCCAAATAACACGAATAACCTGCTCCGCAATCTGACTAAGCGCATAAGGTTTCAAATTATTATATCCTTGAAAAAAACCTCGGATAACACTCATAGAGGGAAAGACTAGCACGGCCCAAGATAAACTTTGCATGATAGGAATCAAGTCTCTTCCCCCACCAGATAAGGTAGCAAAGAGAGGGGAAAGGAGGTACATGACAAGCCCAAACACCACCCCTAATACCAGCATAAATTTTAAAAATCCTCGGATAAGCGCAAAGCTATGTTCCTCTTGATTTTTGGTATTAAACTTGGCCACTTGTTTAGCTACAGCAACTGGAACTCCTGCGGTAGAAATCAAGAGAAACCAAGCATATATATTATAACCCATTGTAAAAAGACCATTTGCTTCAGCAGCATGCTGTCCCATCCAAATATACCATGGTATAATGTAAGCAGCTCCCAAGAGACGGCTAATAAAGTTACTGGCAGTCATCCATACTGTTCCACGTAACATCTGGGACTGTTGATTACTACTTTCTTGACTCATAAATGTCCTCTATCCTAGAATATTCTCTTTTTATTATAAACTTTTCCTTGACACTTGTAAAATATGGGCTTTGGGATTATAATGAAAATATGATAAAAATTGAAACTGTATTAACCATTTTAAAGCAGGATCACAATTTCCGTGAAATCCTTACGAACAATGAATATGCCTATCATGCATCCAATATTCTCTTTGACAGTCTTAGTTACGATAGTCGCTGTATAACTCCTTCTACCCTTTTTTTTGTCAAAGGGGCTACTTTTAAGAGAGAATTCTTAGAAACAGCAGTTAAAGAGGGCCTTACATGGTATGTAGCAGAACATGATTATCAAGTGGGGATTCCCGTTATCCTTGTCAATGACATCAAACAAGCAATGAGTCTGATTGCGATGGAATTCTATGATCATCCTGAAAGAAAATTAAAACTCCTTGCTTTCACTGGGACAAAAGGAAAGACTACAGCTGCTTACTTTGCCTACAAAATCCTTGAACAAAGTCAACGTCCTGCCATGCTTTCTACTATGAATACAACACTTGATGGCAAAACTTTCTTCAAGTCTACCTTAACGACTCCTGAAAGTCTGGATCTCTTTTCCATGATGGCTGAAGCTGTAAAGAACCAACGAACTCATCTGATTATGGAAGTATCTAGCCAAGCCTATCTAGTCAAAAGAGTCTATGGACTAACTTTTGATGTTGGAGTATTCCTGAATATCAGTCCAGATCATATCGGACCAATTGAACATCCTACTTTTGAGGATTATTTTTATCACAAGCGACTATTGATGGAAAATAGTCATGCAGTTGTCATAAACAGTGAGATGGATCACTTTGATTTGCTCAAAGAACAAGTTCGTAACCGACCACACGATTTTTATGGTAAGCAATCAAAAAATCAAATTCTTGATTCTGAAGCCTTTTCTTTCTCAACAAATGGACGTTTAGCTGGAGAATTCCAAATACAATTAATCGGACGTTTCAATCAAGAAAACGCACTAGCAGCCGGTCTTGCCTGCCTTCGTTTAGGAGCAACTTTATCTGATATCACAACCGGAATTGCTAAAACAAGTGTTCCTGGTCGTATGGAGGTGTTAACTCAACGAAATCAAGCAAAAGTTTTTATAGACTATGCCCATAATGGAGACAGCCTTCAAAAACTTCTGTCAGTTGTTCAAGAGCATCAAAAAGGGAAAATAGCTCTCGTTTTAGGTTCGACCGGTAACAAGGGAGAAAGTCGCCGGAGAGATTTTGGAATCTTGTTAAACCAGCATCCGGAGCTAGAGATTTTTCTAACTGCTGATGATCCTAACTACGAAGACCCCCTAGCGATTGCGAATGAAATCGCTAGCTATATTTCTTTTAAGGTAACAACAATCGCTGATCGTAAGACAGCTATTCAAACAGCAATGAAATTGACTTCCAACGAGAATGATGCTGTCATCATTGCTGGTAAAGGAGCCGATCAGTACCAAATCGTTAATGGAAAAAAAGAAACCTATCCTGGGGATCGAGCTGTCGCAGAAAACTACTTATAAAAACTAAAAGGCTGGAGAAAAATTCCAGCCTTTTAAAATTACACTAAAAAAATCCGATTGACTCAGTGAGTCATCCTTCACATCACTATTTAAGGAAATAAGAAAACTTAAAAGCAACTTTCCTATATTTATCTACTGTTAATGCTCCAAGGATACGTTTCTAATAACAATACAGTTCCTTTTTAGTTACAATCTTGAAAATTCTTTTTAGTATTCGATTTGAGAGAAAATGAAATGAACTCTTTTTACGCTTCAGAGTTTATTTTTTGTATTTTCATATCACTTACTAAATTTTAGAAAATTGAATTATTTATTTCAGAAAATGAATTTTCTAGCTGATAAAATTGGATTTCATATGTAAAAGGTGGTAAAATGAGATTGTTTGTGCTATTAGTATACTGATAGTTGTTTACCATATTGTAATCATGGATATACATTCAAAATTAGGAGAGATGAAATGGAAAAACGACAACGTTTTGGTATTCGGAAATTTGGAAGTCTAGTAGCTTCCGTAGTCATTGGAGTTAGTTGGTTCACAACAGTCCACGCTCAGAGTAAAGTAACACAATTTCAATATCTAGAAAAATCTGAACTGACACAAGAACAGCTACTCCGACTATCTTATGATAATCCTCAAGTCACAGAAGATGTCTATTATCTTGTCTATGAGCCTAGTCATACGGCCCTTCCTGTTACAGCCGCTAGTCAAAATACAGGTTGGTTACTTGCCGGTTTAACAATTGGCTCCCTTGTCATTATGTGCAGTAAAAAGAGAAAAAAAGTTCTCCTAGTATTTTTGATGACAAGTAGCGGACTACTAGCCCTTAATTCTGTTCAAGCGTCTACAAAACTAGCACAGTACAATCAAGAACTGATGGCTTCTTCTGTTCAAGATGGAGTCCGAGATATCCCTGGGTATCGCTACATTGGTTATTTCACTGAAAAGGATGAGGAAATTTTCTCTGCATTTAAAAATGCATCATCTAAACTAGAACATTCTCAAACTAGGCCGAATACACATCAACATAATTCGATATCATTCCCACAAGCGGTCTTTGCTCAGAATGGGGATGAAGACGGAAAACCAGCCATTCAAGAGGAACTACCGGAAGCGGTCATTGCTCAGAATGGAGATGAAGACGGAAAGCCAGCCGTTCAAGAAGAGTTACCAGAAGCGGTCGTAACGCAAAATGGGGACAAAGACGGAAAACCAGCCATTCAAGAGGAACTACCGGAAGCGGTCATTGCTCAAAACGGGGACGAAGACGGAAAGCCAGCCATTCAAGAAGAGTTACCGGAAGCAATTATTGCTCAGAATGGGGATGAAGACGGAAAACCAGCCATTCAAGAAGAGTTACCAGAAGCGGTCGTAACGCAAAATGGGGACAAAGACGGAAAACCAGCCATTCAAGAGGAACTGCCGGAAGCAATCATTGCTCAGAATGGAGATGAAGACGGAAAGCCAGCCATTCAAGAGGAACTACCGGAAGCAGTCATTGCTCAAAACGGGGACGAAGACGGAAAGCCAGCCATTCAAGAAGAACTACCAGAAGCGGTCGTAACGCAAAACGGGGACGAAGACGGGAAACCGGCCATACAAGAGGAACTGCCGGAAGCAATTATTGCTCAGAATGGGGATGAAGACGGAAAGCCAGCCATTCAAGAAGAGTTACCTCAAGCAGTCATTGCTCAGAATGGAGATAAAGACGGAAAACCAGCCATTCAAGAGGAACTGCCGGAAGCAGTCATTGCTCAGAATGGAGATAAAGACGGAAAACCAGCCATTCAAGAGGAACTGCCGGAAGCAGTCATTGCTCAAAACGGGGACGAAGACGGAAAGCCGGCTATTCAAGAAGAGTTACCAGAAGCAATCATTGCTCAGAACGGAGATAAAGACGGAAAGCCAGCCATTCAAGAAGAGTTACCAGAAGCGGTCGTAACGCAAAACGGAGATGAAGACGGAAAACCGGTCATTCAAGAGGAACTACCGGAAGCGGTCATTGCTCAGAATGGAGATGAAGACGGAAAGCCAGCCATTCAAGAGGAACTACCGGAAGCAGTCATTGCTCAAAACGGAGATGAAGACGGGAAACCAGCCATTCAAGAAGAACTACCAGAAGCGGTCATTGCTCAAAACGGAGATGAAGACGGAAAGCCAGCCATTCAAGAAGAGTTACCGGAAGCTCTTATCCGTACCGTCATTCGTCAAGAGGAAATCCCGATTAGTCAAGTCACTGAAATGGATGACAACCTATTTGAAGGGGAAACAAAACAAGAACTTGGACAAACGGGACAACTGACGATTACAACAGAAATCCTTACCGACGCCGATGGTAACGACATTGTCATCAGTGAAAATCGAGTTGAAACTCGCCCGATGATCCCCCATAAAACCATTATCGGCCGTAAAAAACAGGAAATTACGGTTGAGAAATCCATCGAACTACGTGAAGTCACCTCAGCTCAGCTCTTTAAAAAAGATGGCAACAACTACATAGCAATGAATGAAATAGAAAACGCTCCAAGTGATCTAAGTAACTACTACGTCAAGGTTGCTTCTTCTAAATTCAAGGATCTTTTTCTTCCAATCACAGCCGTCAAAGAGGTCACAAAGGATAACCAAACCCAATTTGAATTCACTGCTAGTCTAGATAAACTCAAACAAGCTGAGAATACTAGTGACTACCAAGATGGATACCGCTTTTTCGTCCAAAAATTCCATCCAAGTATCAACAATGTTTATACTTCTGTTAACGATTTAGTTACTGCTATGAACAAGAATCCCGCTGGGACCTATATCCTTGGCAGTAACATGGATTTTTCTAACTTGACTGGTACAGGAACTATCATTAAGGGAGAGTTCTCAGGTAGCTTGACAGGGAAAAACGGCGATACCCAATATGCCATGTACGGTCTCACTCGTCCTTTCTTTGATAAAATAACCTCCGCAACCCTGAAAGATATTGTCATCAAAGATGCCACTATCATCGGGAAAGAGCAATTAGGAACGCTCGCTGTATCTATGGATGGTGGGCATCTTGAAAACATATCTGTCACAGGGAAACTCAAGGGAAATCGCGATATCGGGGGAATTATCTATAAAGTAGATAATCGAACTGAAGTACGCAATGTTCACTTTACAGGCTCTATTGAAGCCCCTGCCAATACAGGTGGTTCTTCTCGCATAGGAGGACTATTTGGTCATTTGGGTCGTGCATTTGTCGATACTGCCACTGCGAAGGTTGATATCAAAGTAAAACATCCTGCGAATCGTAACTATACTACAGGAGGATTGGTCGGACTCATGTCCTACCCACCACTATGGGAAAGAGAACGCAATCAACTTCAAAATGCCTACGTAGAAGGAACGATTACAAATTCTGGTTCTCCAGATGCCAGTGTTGGAGGTGCGATTGGATCCAACATGACAAACGGAAATACCAATAATCTACTCGCCAATGTAGCCGTCGAAAATGGGTATCAATTTTACGGAGCTACCCATGTGAATGATAGCCATGCCAAAATTCTAAAAAATAATCTACTGGGAAGCAAATCCCGCGGTAAGACAGATATTGATAAAATCCAGACACGATTATTGAGCGATGAAGAAGTCAAGGCCAAGGTCTCTGAACTAACAGCAGGCGATATCGGACTCCCTCTCGCCCCTACCTTTACAAACCCAAATGCCTATCATGTAGACTACTCACGGATAAAAGGCTACCAAAAAGAGTACAATCAAGCCTACAAGAACCTGGAATACCTCATCCCTTACTATAATAAAGAAGAAATCGTCAAACTAGGAAATCACGTCACTGGAAACCTCCTTGAGAAAGAAATCAAGCAAGTTTTTGCCTTAAAAGATGAGGAACTCCATCCTTACGATGCAACAAAACTACTTGTTCTCTATACTGATAAAACAAGAGAAACATTTGATTTAACAGATAAAACCTCCTTTACTAGTCGATTATTAGAGTACAAACTGGCAGGAACTAACTTAGTCTATACGCCGACTTTACTAGCTGAACAGACTGATATTGATACCGTAAAAGAGGCACTCGCTAGTGTTTCCTTGTATTCTGATGCCGTCTATACGGCATTAAACCTCACCACCAACCAAGAAATCAGTGTGAAACGACTCTACTTTGATGAAGGCCTATTAGCCCTAAAAGAGAATTTAGACGAAACGGTTAAGCTCCTACTAGAAAATGGAGCTAATCCAGAAGACATTATCTCACATAAAGAAAAAATTGCCTTAGCATTGATTCATGTAGCCAATTACTACAACTTCAAGGTCGGGGATGTTCGTACCAAGAATTTCCTCCTAAACCGTAGTTATCCTCAGAAAGCCAACCTAGTCGAAACTCTAATCAGCCTAGGCGGAAACTTTTCTGCACTCCGTGGAGCAAATTCGGCAAGTTCCTACACCAACTATATTTCAAGCTTAACTGGAATCAATAGTCTTGATGACTTCTTTAACTATCACCGGGAACTCCTCAGTGACTTTCATGATAACGATAGCTGGTTTAAAGATGCCGTCAAAAACCATGTTGTTTTGGAAGAACGCCAATCCACAGTTGAAGAAATCAAACAAGCAGAATACCGAGCCTTTGCAAAGCTAAAACACCCTGACTTCATCAACTACCTTCTTCCCCTCCTCAACTTACAAAAATCACAGCTCTATCTTATCTCTAATTATTCGACCCTAGTATTTGGATCTAGAGACAGAGAACCCCAACTATCGGACCAAGCTTGGAAAGCAGCCATCAAAAAAGCAGCCGACGCCCATAGAGATTATCTGGATACTTGGTATCGAATTGCCGAAGATAATGTAAAAAGCAGATTGGTAAAAGACCGTAACCTACCTGTCTGGGATGGCTACAATCAAAACGGTTGGGTAGATGAATTTGGTCGATATGGACAACAGAATGAGTTTAGGTCATTACGAGAATTCTTTGGCCCTATTGGCAAATATTATGGAAACAATTGGACAGGTGCCTATGCCCTTATCGGTATACCAAAAACACTGGTACACTATATCCTACTAGGAGCACTCGATGAGTATGGTCAATCTGTCTTTACACACGAAGTCACCCATGTCTACGATGATAGCATCTATTTAGGTGGCTATGGTAAACGAGAAGGGCAAGACTTCGAAGCTTATGCCCAAGGTCTCCTTCAATCACCACGTGACGGCGGAGAAATCGGGATTAACCTCATGTTTACCAAACCAAACGATGGTACACGTTACTACAATCCATCACCAGAACAGTTCCGCAATAAGGCAGATATCGATGCTTATATGCGCCGCTATATCGATACCCTTATGGTCTTGGCACACGCCGAAACCGACGCTGTTCTTGCAGCAAACAATCCCGAACTGATCAATAAATGGTTTAAAAAAATGGATAAACTCCCTCATCCAAACGCCAAAAACGATAATGAAAGGAAAGACCAGCTCGACCTAGTACGGGATTTGACCAAAGAAGAGCGGGATAGTGCAGATCACATTCAGTCTATCAACGATCTAATCGACCGGAACTATATTTCGATCCAGTATGCACAAGGAAATGGAAAATATGATGGACGAGGACTGGATTGGGATACCTACACTACCCCACATATGCTCTCTAATATCTACGGTGGAAACACTAGTGACGGCGGGGCTGGAGCGATTAGTTTTAAAAATAATGCTTTTTATATGTGGGGCTACTATGGCTACAGTAAAGGATTCCTTGGCTACGCTTCGAACAAACATCGTCATTTAGCTCAAGCAAAAAATGAACGCTTATCTGACAAATTAATTATCCAAACAGTATCAGAAGGTCGTTTTGAAACCTTAGAAGACTGGAAAAAGGCTTACTTTAGCGAGGTCAAGGAGAGAGCTAAGACGCAGTTTAAACCAGTCACTGTAAATGGTATCTCCTACTCTAGCTACCAAGAATTAGTCGATGCCTTTCGTAACCTCCTCACAGGGGTCAATACAAAAAATCAACAAGAAACCAATCGTGCTCGTGAAGCTGTCTATAAATTAAAGGAACAAATTTACAAGACTTGGCTCAAAGACACCAACGGTTTCCAAGAAAATACCATCGGGAATCAATAAGGTATCGGGAGCAGAAAATCTCCATCTAAAGGGGGTTCCCTACATAAATCCGATTAGATAGGAGACTCCTCATCCCCCACTACTTAAGTGTCATTTCTCGAGTATCGTTTTAAGAGTCTGGGCTATTGTCCAGACTCTTAACTTTTGACACCGTTCACCATTCTTCATTTGGAAAATTATCCACAAAATCCAACCTTTATACTATCTCTAGTGGAGAATCCAACCACAGATAGCATAGGGCTTTTAATGACACAATAAGACTACATGATTTACAATGAAAAACAATCAAACTGGCATTAGAAAGAGCTATGTAGATACACTTAGCCTTACAAAAAACTCCATAGGATAATAAACCCCAATATCAAATCAGTATATTTTAGATAAGATAGCAAACCATATAAAAGGCAACGCTCATTCCAATGATAACAGTTTTTCTTATCCCTTTTCGAAGAGCTGATGGGCAAATACGATTTCATAGCAAATTCTTCTAAAATAGAGCAATAACAGCTCACATTTTCTTAGATGACCATTTTGACATCTGAAATATCAAAAAAGAAGGGCTCTATAATTTCTGTAGTGGGTAAAACCACTGTAGAGATTATAGAGCTTTTTGAGTGTACACAAAAAGTCCCATAAGAACTATAATGAAAAGCGACGAAACTACCATTAGGAGAAACTTATGAGACTTATGAGACTTATTAAAAATACCACAGAATTAATCGGAATGAAAGACCCCAACATCATTATTTCTCTTGTTTTTGAAACTGACACTCATATCGAGA
>NZ_KQ969161.1:18307-20644 GCF_001578805.1 Streptococcus sp. DD10
ATTCAAGAAAACTTAAAGGACGTCAATCATTACTTTCAAACTGTCTTTAGAACTTTTCTTAAATACAAACAATACATCATAAACGCACTAGAAACGGACTATTCAAACGCGAAACTTGAAGCGACTAACAAGTTGATTAAAGACATCAAACGCTTGGGTTTCGGTTTTAGAAACTTCATCAACTTTAAGAAGCGTGTCTTCATTACTCTAAACATCCAAAAAGAGAAGACCTATCCGGTCCTCTCTAGATGTTAGCTTTTCTTCAACCCACTACAGTTGACAATGAACCTTAAAAATAGGAAGTCACATCACATGTGGATCTTTATTTTTTAAAACTGCTGGACTTTTATCTACTAGTTGTTTTTTAAAAAACCAAACTTACTTAACGGCGACAAACGAAAACCAACTACTCCTTCAATTTGATTTTTCTTAATCAAACCAAAACTCCGACTATCTTTATTATTGCGTCGATTGTCATTTAATATCAAAAACTGACCATCTGGGATTTCCTTCATATCTGACTGAGTTAAGGTCTCTAATGTAAAATCCTCCGTGAAGTAACCTGCATTTTCTGTTTTATTGAGATAATTCTCTTTTAAGGCTAGTAAATAGGCTTCTGCATGGGCTTCATGATTGACATAAAGAACATTATCCATACTTGCCACATAGTCCTTAGACTTTCCAATAACTCGTCCAATATAAGTTTTACCGTCAACTTCGTATAGTACTAAGTCATCACGCTCTGGTTCTTCTAATCGATAAGCTAAAATATGATCTCCTGCTGATAATACTAAATTTTCATCTTGAGCCTTTACTTGATAAGGTGTCAAAACATACAACCGTAGTATTACAACCATGACAACAGCGATTAGAGCGATAATAACATTTCGAATTAAATCCCTTTTTAACATAGTTCCTCACTAATCTGTTTCAATCTCTTACTAAACTTTCTAATATTATAACACGTTATTTGAAAAAAAGGGAAAAATAAGCTATAATAGTTTGTTTCATCAGGTGAAAATAACGAAAACCAAATAAAAACAAAGATGGAGAGTAACCGTGAACAGTGCACAAAATAATCTAAAATTAGCTGAAAGAGGAGCTATCATCAGCATAATAGCCTACTTAGTCTTATCTGCTGCCAAACTAGCTACTGGCCATCTCCTTTCCTCCTCCAGCTTAGTCGCAGATGGTTTTAATAACCTTTCTGATATCATCAGTAATGTTGCTCTTCTTATTGGGATAAGACTAGCACGTCAACCTGCAGACCGTGACCATAAATTCGGACATTGGAAAATTGAAGATTTAGCAAGTCTTATTACGTCTATTATCATGTTCTATGTTGGTTTTGATGTTTTAAGAGATACCATTCAAAAGATTTTAAGTAATCAAGAAGTTATCATTGATCCACTGGGGGCTATAGTTGGATTTTTATCTGCTATCGTTATGTTTTGCGTCTATCTCTACAACCGGGCTCTTGCAACTAAAGCCAATTCTAAAGCCTTACAATCTTCTGCTAAGGACAATATATCTGACGCAGTGACTTCCCTTGGAACATCCATCGCTATCGTTGCTAGTGCTCTGAACTATCCTTTGGTAGATAAACTAGTTGCTATTATCATTACATTTTTTATTCTAAAAACAGCTTATGATATTTTCATAGAGTCCTCCTTCAGCCTATCAGATGGTTTTGATGAAAGTCTTCTAGCTGACTATGAAAAAGCCATCATGGAAATTCCAAAAATCAGTCGTGTGAAATCACAACGGGGTCGCACCTATGGTAGTAACATCTACCTTGATGTCGTCCTAGAAATGAATCCAGACTTGTCTGTCTATGAAAGTCATGCTATCACTGAAAAGGTCGAGCAACTTTTAAAAGAAAAGTTCAATGTTTTTGACATTGATGTCCATGTTGAACCAACTTCAATTCCCGAAGATGAAATTTTAGATAATGTTCTTCTAAAATTGAAAACTTATGAACAACGCCTCTATGCTCAGCAAGAATACCAGACTCTCCTAGCTGACAATTTCACCCTTATTAACGAATTTGGACAAGAAAGTCATAAAAAAGAGCTTTTGCAAACTCAAGAACAAAATCAAATTCAATTCTCACATTTTGAAATTGAATCCATCAGTCAAAAAACAAAATTAGTTCGTTATGAACTATCTGGTCAAATTCACACCAGTATTTGGCGTAGACATGAAATCTGGCAGAAAGTTTTTCATCAAATTACTAGTAAAAAAGAATAGGGAAAGTTTGCTATACCTGCTTTATCCACAGCTTAAAGGACTGTTTATACTCAACCATTTTCAAAAAACAACCTTGTCCATTGTCTG
>NZ_KQ969161.1:22132-23936 GCF_001578805.1 Streptococcus sp. DD10
CTATTTCTTCGTTTGTAAGTTTCATAACTACTATTGTAAGATGTTTTTTGATTTTAGTCTAGTATAAAAACTAAATGACTATAGAATCTAAAAAATAAGAAAACACACGAAAATGATTCGTGCGCTTTTGTTGTCAAGAATTAAATTAATTAACATCTTATAAGCTTGTTGAATGTTTGGGTTGGGTCTTTTGTTCTGGGTAAATGGAACTGATTGCGTTATTCACAGCAGTAGGCGCTTCGCCTAGTCCAGTAGCAATAAGATCAATTTTTCCATCATAATAGCAACAGTCCCCAGCAGCGAAAATTCCAGGGATAGAACTTTCCATTTTGCTGTTAACCTTAATCTTATGCCGAACTAAATCTAACCCCCACTGTTTTAGGTTGCCAACAGATGATTTGAAACCGTAGTTGACAAATAGGTGGTCAACAGGGATATGTAAGTTTTCATCAGATTTGACTTTGCTGATTTCGAGGTGTGTTAACTGGCCATTTTCTTCAATCAGTTGATTTGGGATAAAAGGGGTTTTGATAGTAACCGAAGAGTTTTTCAATGCTTCAACGCTATGCTCCATCGCACGGAAGTTATCTCTACGATGGATGAGAGTTGTTGGAGCGATTTTCTCAAATGCCAAAGCCCAGTCAACAGCAGAGTCTCCGCCCCCTAATATGACGATGTTTTTCCCAGTATATTGTTGGATATTGGATACATGATAGTGAATATTATCAAATTTTTCAACATTATCCAATTCTAAAGGGCGAGGTTTAAAAGCTCCACCCCCCATAGCGATAAGAACTGTCCGTGTTTGGTAAGTTCCTTTATTTGTTACCAAATGAAAACTATCTTCTTTTTTAGTAATGTCTTGAACGGTTTCATTAAGACGAATAGGGGTATGAAAAGGAGATAATTGTTCTAACAAACGATTCGTTAATTCTTCTCCATTTATAGATGTGAAGGCAGGTATATCAAGAATCTGCTTTTCTGGGTATAGGATAGCAGGCTGTCCTCCCACTTGAGGAAGGGAATCAATGATTTGAACCTTAGCTTGTCTCAAATGTGCATAAAAAGCAGCAAAAAGTCCAGTTGGACCAGCACCAACGATGGTAATATCATAAATATCAGACATAAATACTCCTTAAGAATTATCACTATACCTATTGTAACATAAAACGAAGAAGAGTGAAACTCTGGCTAGATCATGATCAAAAAACGAATGGTTATGGTAAAAAAATTGAGAAATCATGGTTTAAAATTCGGAATTTTTCTATAATGATTACAATTAGAAAGACAAACTATAAGAAAAGTCAGTAGTTTTATCTGAAATAATTATTGTTTCAATCTTGATAGTTTAATACTCAATTGTTTTAAAAAAGCAACTTTGTCCATTGTCTACTGACAGTGGACTTTAAAACATTTTTTTCCAATCCTTGAATAACTTCTTGAAGCTTATCAATGACAGCTTCCAATGTTTGGAATGCCTTATTTTTAAAACCTCGTTTTCGAATTTCTTTCCAGACTTGTTCAATAGGGTTCATTTCTGGTGTATCAGGTGGGATAAAAGCCAACTCAATATTACTTGGAATCTCTAAGGTACTTGATTTATGCCATATAGCATTATCCATTACAAGTAAAATATAGTCATTTGGATAAGCTTGTGAAACTTGCCGTAGAAATTCATTCGTCCAATCAGTATTGCATCCTCCAGCAATAAGGAAAAAGGAATCACCTGTCTGAGCATCTACTGCCCCATAACAATAGCGATATTCTCGCATATAATGACTAGGAATGCTAGGTCGAATTCCTT
>NZ_KQ969161.1:24200-36462 GCF_001578805.1 Streptococcus sp. DD10
TCACAAATTCCCCAGCCTGAGCAGCTTCTATATGACGTTTTAGAAATGCTTGTTCTTCTTCGTAAGTCATATATTCTCGATGACGTCCACCACGAGTCTCTTGAAAAAGAGCTTCTAAACCAAACTCCTTATATTTTTTCAAATTCCTCCAAACAGTTGTTTTATTGCAATCTAGAAGATCCATGATTTCCTTATAACTCTTTCCTTTTGAGCGAAAATAAATAATCTGTAGACGTTTGTGATATTTGGCGTACGATGAATCTCGCAGGAGTTTTTCAATTTTCTGTATTTCTTCGTTTGTAAGTTTCATAACTACTATTGTAAGATGTTTTTTGATTTTAGTCTAGTATTAAAATCATCGACCACAGCATTCATTAGATTTTTTAAGCATAATAGAAGAGGCTGGATTTTTGTCCCGCCTCATTTTTTTCGTTTTTTCAATGTCTCATCAATTACATCTATAAGTTTTCCAAAAACAAAGGCTGTCTGCAGATTACGTAGTACTAGCAAACCCCAAAAGAAGGCAAGCAAATAATTGCCAGTCATGACCGCTTGGTTAAAGAAAAACGTTTCAATAGCTGTAAATAAGGTGGTTGTTATAAATTGTTTAATTGGCATGATAATGCTTAATCCTCCTCTATCCTAATCTTATCTGATAGAAAGCGAAACTCTTCAGGAATAATGGACTCTTCTTCTTTTTCAACTACTTCTTTCCCTCTTTTTTTAGCAGAAAAATTAGCTCTCACTTCCTTCCATTCCCCCATAGAAATAGCGAGAATTTCTGGAGAAAAACCTGCTGCATTACTGAGAATATTACCAAACATAGTATTTAGATTGTCTCTTTTCATAGTTTGACCAGCGTTAAAGTTAGATTCAAAGGCCAAAATTGCATGATGTTCATTTGCTGCTACGGGTTGTGAACCAACCAGTAGAGCTTTATCCGCACCAGATAGACTCTCAATGATTTCGCCCCATGCATTTTGAAGACGAATGAGATTCGTACGTGCCAGCTCTGGATTTTCAACAGCTTCTTGCAAAATCTCGTTCACCTTATTCCGGTCAACACGATATTCCTGCTTATTTGTTGAAGTTGGTCGACTTTGAACCTGTTTGACAGAACTAGAGGCTCCCACATTCAATTGAGCTAACTGCTGTTTAAGTACTAGGATTTCTTGCTTTAGATCTGCAATTTCATTTGCGAGATGTGCAGGAATAACCTCCTGTTCCTGACTTGTTTCTGCTAGACGAATCGTGAGCATTTCTGTATAAATTTTCGGTTGTAAACTATTTTTGATGTCTGGTAATCCTTTGGTTGCCAGATCAATCATCTCAAAGATCCTCTCTTGTGAAGTCAGTAAATTTTCGGCAAATAAAGTATTCTGCCGTAAATTTTCTCCTCCTGCTTGTACGAGTAAAATATCACGCAGATACTGCAAAAGGTCTGTCACAAAACGGACCATACTTTTACCATTGTCAAATAGAAGGTTTAATTTCCCAAGAGCTACTGTAGTTTCTCCTGCAAGAATAGCTTTCACATACTCATCTAAAGTATCTAGGTTAATGGAACCCGTAATCTCTTCAGCTATCTCCGTCGTCAGCTGGTGTTCTTGACTTAAACTGAGAGCCTGATCCAAAATAGATAGGGCATCTCGCATACCACCTTCTGCACTTTTTGCAATTAATCGCACTGCGTCTTGATCATAATGAAATCCTTCCTGTTCCAAGACCCAGCTTAAATGTTTTTCAATGTCAGTCAGTTTAATCGACTTAAACTCAAAACGCTGTACACGTGACAAGATAGTCGCAGGAATCTTATGGAGTTCTGTCGTTGCAAGGATAAAGACAACATTTTTAGTCGGCTCTTCTAAGGTTTTTAAAAGGGCATTAAAAGCCCCCGTCGAGAGCATGTGAACCTCGTCGATAATATAGATTTTATGCTTGGCTAGACTCGGTGCATAAGTGGATTTATCACGGATATCACGAATTTCATCTACCCCATTGTTTGAGGCCGCATCAATCTCGATAACATCCTCCAAACTTCCTTCCGTAATCGCTTGGCATATATAGCAGTCATTACAAGGTTCTCCGTCCACTTGATTGGGACAGTTCATCGCCTTTGCAAATATTTTTGCAACACTGGTTTTACCAGTTCCTCTCGGACCAGAAAAGAGATAAGCATGACTAATCTTGTCTTGCTCAACTGCCTGTCGTAAGGTCCTAGCCACGACTTCTTGACCGACTAATTGACCAAATGTTTGGCTACGGTATTTTCTATATAAGGCTTGATACATTCGCTTTCTCTCCAAACATCGTAAAATCCCACTCAGTCTGTTCAATCAAAATTGCTACAAACTGTTCTAAATACTCCTTGTCAATTTCATCATAATCTTCTAAAAAAGCAGAGTCTAAATCTAAAACACCAAGTAGAGTATCCTCTTTTAACATCGGAAGAACAATCTCACTGCGAGCCATACTATCACAAGAAATATAGTTAGGATGATGCGCTACATCCCCTACAATCATCGTTTCTCTACTATTAGCTACTTCTCCACACACGCCACGCCCAAGAGCAATTCGAACACAGGATACCTTTCCTTGAAATGGACCTAAAATGAGTTTTTCTCCATCAAAAAGATAGAATCCCGCAAAAACTGAGTTAGGTAGGGCTTGTTTTAGTAAAGCACTTGCATTGGATAAGTTAGCAAGAGCATTTGATTCCCCTTCCAAAAGACCAGCCAACTGCACTAAGAGCAAGCGATAATTCTCTATTTTATCCTCAATATTCATAGAAACTATTATAGCAAATTTTTACATTTTTGGGGTGAAGTACCCTCTCTTCTCTTTCAAATATTCTTATACTCAATGAAAATCAAAGAGCAAACTAGGAAACTAGACGCAGGCTGTACTTGAGTACGGCAAGGCGACGTTGACGTGGTTTGAATTTGATTTTCGAAGAGTATGAACAGGTCAAATCATTTGGTATACTATTTAAGCTATATCATTATGAATTAAGTTGAACGATTTGATGCATATGGTTTAACAAGTCCTCTCACTCCCTACATAAATCAAAATACTACCGTCCACACAAAAAGAGGTTTCCCTTTTTGGTGCAAGCTTTCCCACTCATATCGCTCCAACTTTAGAGAATCAAAATTTTAAAGTGGAATAAAATCCTCTGTATGCCTTGTAAACTTCTTCAATCATGACAATCTCCCTTCTCCCTAATTTAATATAGTAAAAAGAAAGCAAGAATGGATTATTTTCCCTAAGATATCCGTTCTGACGTCTGAAATGTCATAAATAGAAGCAGATGACTCTACTCCTTTAACATCTATGCTTTTCGTCTATCTACTAGAGCTGACAAAGAGTCCAATAAAAAAGCGAACAAATTAGAGTTCTGATTGCCAGAAAACTAAATTCATTCGTCTTTTTATCTGTATAAATGGAGCTTCGCCTCAGCTTCTTCACCTTTAATCCTGCATTTGATAACCAACGCCACGAACTGTTTTTATATAACTTGGTTGTCCTTTTATATCAATCTTACCACGGATATAACGAATATAAACGTCAACTACATTTGTCTCCGTTGCACTCTCATACTTCCAAACTCTCTCTAAAAGTTGTTCCCGTGTTAAAACTTTCTTACTTGACATAAGAGTTGCCAAAAGATCATACTCTCTCCGAGTTAAACTTACAATTTCTTGCCCACGATAAACGAGATGATTTTCCACATCAAGTCTTAAATCACGATAGGAGGTAGGAACTTTCATTTGACTACAATGCTGATCAATGAAATCCCGTCCACGAAAGATAGCTGAAATCTTCTCAACTAAATCACTTATGATAAATGGCTTGACCAACTGAGAAACAGCAAAGGTTTGTGCGACTTCATTTTCATCTTTCATCTGTTCAGGACTCATTAATACAATAATAACTGAGGCTGGTTTGAAGCGACTTAGCTCCTCAGCAAAATGTTGGCTACTCATATCCACCAAGCTAAAATTCAGCAAAATTAAATCATAGTCAGACTCTTTTGCTAATTTTAACGCATCTTTTCCTGTCTCAGAAATCACCACTTGAAAATCTGCTTGTTGGAGTTCCAAGGTTACAAAGCGAGCTAGATTTTTTTCATTTTCAACAAATAAAATTCGTTTGGTCATAGATTATTTTTCATCATACCAAGAATAGTGGAATACTCCTTCTTTATCCTTACGTTGGTAAGTGTGGGCACCGAAGTAGTCCCGTTGGGCTTGGATCAAGTTGGCTGGAAGATCCGCTGAACGGTAGCTGTCAAAGTAAGTAATGGCTGCTGAGAAGGTTGGCACAGGTACACCTGCTTGAACAGCAAGAGCTACGATATCACGCACAGCTTGTTGGTACTTAGCTGTTACATCCAAGAAGTACTCATCCAAAAGAAGGTTAGCAAGATCTGCATCACGGTTGTAAGCATCTGTGATCTTTTGCAAGAAACGAGAACGGATGATACAGCCATCACGCCAGATAGATGCGATGTCTGCAAATGGTAAGTTCCAGTTGTTTTCTTTAGAAGCGACACGCAATTGCGCAAAACCTTGTGCGTATGAGATGATTTTTGAGAAGTAAAGAGCTTGACGGATCTTTTCAATCAACTCAGCCTTGTCGCCTTCAAATTTGAAAGCAGCTGGTTTTGGAAGAACCTTGCTAGCGTGTACACGTTCTTCTTTGTATGTAGAGATGTAGCGGGCAAACACTGACTCCGTGATCAGTGACAATGGCACACCAAGGTCAAGTGAGGATTGGCTAGTCCATTTACCAGTTCCTTTGTTTCCTGCAGCATCAAGGATATAGTCTACGATTGGACCGTCTTGACCTTCATCGTCTTTACGGCTCAAAATATCAGCTGTGATTTCGATCAAGTAGCTGTCCAATTCACCCTTGTTCCACTCAGTAAAGATTTCAGCCATGTCTTCTGCAGAAAGGCCTAGCAAGTGTTGCATCAAGTCATAGCTTTCAGCAATCAACTGCATGTCCCCATATTCGATACCGTTGTGGACCATTTTCACATAGTGACCAGCTCCATCAGGACCGATGTAAGTCACACATGGTTTGCCATCTTCTGGTGCTTTAGCTGAGATTTCTTCGAGAACATCCGCAACCAATTCGTAGGCTTCTTTTTGTCCACCAGGCATGATAGAAGGACCTTCAAGGGCACCTTTTTCACCACCAGAAACTCCCGTACCGATAAAGTTAATGCCTGAATTTGCCAATTCTTCGTTACGACGGATAGTATCTTTGTAGAAAGTGTTTCCTCCGTCGATTAAGATATCACCCTTGTCAAGGTGTGGAAGTAGAGCTTGAATTGTAGCATCTGTACCAGGTCCAGCTTGAACCATCAGCATGATACGACGAGGTTTTTCGATTGAGTTTACAAAACTTTCAACGTCATAGCTTGGCACAAAGTTCTTTTCAGGATGGCAAGCAATCACATCTTCAGTTTTTTCTTTACTACGGTTGTAAATAGCAACTGTGTAACCACGAGATTCAATATTAAGGGCAAGGTTACGACCCATTACGGCCATACCAACGACACCAAAGTTAGCTTTTGTCATGTGACACTCCTAATGTTATTTTGTTCCTATTTTACCATTTTTTACGGTTAATGGAAAGGATTGTAACTCCTTTTCATTATAAAAATAAAGAGAAAAACTTTACGGAATTTTCCATAAAGTTTTCAATACCAAATACAGGCCAAAAAATCTAGGTTGAGTGCCTGTCCCAGCCTCATCCTTATCTTTCCTAGGCGAGGGTTAGAAAGGTTTCCCGAACCTGCCTCACTTTTCTGTTTCTTGGCGAGGGCTGAAAATGTCCACTGAACATTTTCACTCATCAAAAAGTCCTTGCAAGCCTGCAAATGGGCTGTTTTCTTCTTTTTTTGCAGCTTGTGCTGTTTCGTAGTCTTCCTGGGTCATAATTTGCCAGTCCTTGCCTGAGACGAAGCCCTCTCCTGCCTCTTCTTCTGGTGTCAAGACCTTGATAGGGATATTGAGCAGGATATTATCTGCCACACTCTCAGCTAGATCAATCTGCCCATCCTCGATTGGCAAGACCAAGTCCTCATCCAAGGCTTCTTGGTCAGCAGGACTCCTTACCCCTTCCATAAAAACCTCAGTTACAGGATAGCTCTCTGCTAGCTCGACAGGCTCCATGCTACGGCTCGAAGCCAGGACAATGGTGTAGTCTAGCTGATAGTCAAGTAGGTAGAGTCCATCATCATGCTGGACTTTCCCAACTGCCTGAATGTCCTTGATGTCAAGGATTTCCTTGTTACGCTCCTGCAAATCCGCCAACAAATCCAGTTTCATTTCAAAGCTCAAACCATCTAGATTCTTGCGGATTTCTTGAATGTTAAATTTCATGTCGCCTCCGTTATGATACCAAGCCCCTAAAACCTCCAGTATTTAGGGCGTGTTCGATTACACATGTTACCCCCATTATACCACAAAAAATGGTCTAAATTAAGGATTTTTGCTATACTAGTTACAAATTGCAAGCGGAGGTGCCTATGAAAAATCTTGGTCCTATCTTTAAGGAAATCAGACAAGCCCGTCATTTCTCCCTTGAGGAGGCGACAGGTGGAGAATTTTCTCGTTCCATGTTATCCCGTTTTGAAAATGGGCAAAATGACTTATCCACCCAACGTTTTTTCACCGCTCTCAACCATATCCACCTATCACTGAAAGAATTTGAAGAAATTGCTGGGTTAAAAGAAGAACATTTTATCGCAAAAACCCTAAACAATATCCACCAACAGACTACTCCTGAACACCTACAAGAACTCTATGACAAGCAGATAGAGCTTTACCAACAAACAAAAATCAAAGAAGAGTATCTAGCTGCTATCATTATCAAGGCGTATCTAGTCACTTTCCAACCATTTGACGGTACAGAGGGACCTATCGGTTCCGAGGAAGAACTGACTTTTCTCCATGACTATCTCTTCTCTATTGATGTTTGGTATGGGAATGAAATTGGCTTATTTTCCATCACATCTCCCCTTTTTCCCAGCCAGATTTACAAAAACTATACAGAAGAGATGGTGGATCGTCCTGACTTTCCCAACATGATGAAGTTTAATCGAGAAACCATGTTGACCCTCCTTCTCAACGGTTTTCTCCTCTGTATCGCCTATCAAGACCATGAAAACACTGCCTATTTTGATCATCTCATCCAAGAGTATTTTTTTGAGGAAAATGAAGTCTATCAGCGGATTATCTATTTCTACGGTAAAGGAGAATGGCAATACCACTTGGGAAATCGTGAGAAAGGGATTCAAGAAATGAAAAAATATGTGGACATTCTCCGCATTCTAGGCTGTGACCAGAGTGCAGATTATTACCAACTGGGGATTGAAAACTTATTATCATACAAATCAAGTTAAACTATATTTTCTAAGGATTTGAAATTGAGTTAGAAATCAACTCGGAGTTAGTGATTTCTAGCACATTTTTTATTGAAAATATGCAACTTTTTTAGCTAAAGGAAAAATCCGCTGTATAATAAGTTCATCAAGAGTAAGACGTCAGTCACTAGCAACATCTGACCACTTACCCCTGCTAGGTAACCATCTGCTCAAAAGCCTCTGTATCGCTAGCAAAATAGGGCTATAATGGCTTCAATAAGAGAAAGGAGAACAATCATGAACCTATTCAACCGCCTATTCCACCATCACACCGACTTATGTAGAGAAGACCTCTTCCTGACAACTTTTGATAAAGAAGCAATACTTGATGAGTAGAGCCATCAAGCTCTTTACCGCATGCAAGCTAACCTTCGCATCTTTTAATTCTAGCAAAAGGAGATTCCCATGAAAACACTCACTAACCTCATCCTCAACCACATGGTCAAATACAGCACTCTAATCCTAAACGGTCAGGAAATCACTGCCAGCCCTGAGGTCAAAAAAGCTCTGCTGAGAACTTTCTGGACCAGCACTTGGGCAGAAATTCGCTCCGACTTCAAAACCAGCAAGTAAAGGAGACCACAATGAAACTTATTTTCAAAAACAAACTCTATGCCTACCTTAGCCTTTCTCGTATCTTTAACACGACAGGAGCTTCTATCTACAACCTAGTCTTTATCGTCTTTGCCTCAACTATGCCCCTGCCTAAGCTGGCTATTGCTCTTGCCAACTTTATCGTTTTAGTTCCGACTTTCGTAAGCATTTTCATCGGTATCAAAGCTGACCATACGATTCAAAAAGCTCGCTGGCTCATTACCATGGGGTATCTACAAGCTCTCCTCTTTGTCATCGTGGCACTCCTAACCAACTCCAGCACCTATCTTGCTTTTGGAACGGTTTGTCTCCTCAATATCCTCTCAGACTTGCTGTCTGATTTTCGTAGTGGCTTGCAGTTGCCCATCATGCAGCACAATATCCCAGCTGACGATTTGATGGAAGCTTACTCTTTTAACCAAGTATTGTCCTATCTATGTAGCTTAGGAGGACAAGCTTTAGGAGTCTGGCTCCTCGCCATCAGCCAGCAGAATTTCTTCCTCGTAGCCTTGGTCAATGCCGCTGCCTTTCTGCTCTCTTCTACCACTCTCTTTCTAGTACACAAGCAACTGACTCACCCTCCTGTAACCAATCCTGAGAATCCCCTTCCCTTAAAAAACCAACTCAAAGAAATCTACAATAACGCTAAGGTCATTTTTGACCAGGAAGGTTCCTCTAACTTTCTAAACCTGCTCAGCCAAGTCCTAATCATCAATGCTCTTTTTGGCTCCCTATCCGCACTCTATAACCTTTCTCTGCTCGAACACCCTTTTGGAAACCTAAGCTTTAGCCAGTCCATTCTCCTAGTAGATGTCTTGATTATCGGAGGTATCATCTTCTCCAGTCTCTTTCCCCACGACTACTTTGCCAAGCAAAGCATCAACAGACTGACTTTCTTTGTTGCTGTTTCTCTCACACTGCTTGGTCTCGGAAATGCCCTCAATCTTCACTTTACCTTGTCCTTTCTTGCTCTAGCTTTTACAGGTTATATCACAGGTAAGGTCAATCCTATGGTAAACAGTATGCTGATGAAGAAACTTAAACCCGAAGTTCTCGCCCAAACATCTAGCTTTCTCTCCATGCTCTTCATGCTCTCTATGCCTCTAGGAACCATCATTCTGACCAGCCTTGCCCTATGGCACTTAGAAATGGCTTGGGCAGTTTTCACCTTAGGAGGGATAGTCTGTTTGTTATTGACCATGAAAAAAGATTAGGGTTACTTGCCTAATCTTTTGCTTTACATATTTCTCAAACGCTCTACCCGTTCCGCAATCGGTGGGTGGGTATAGAAGAATTTTTTCAGACCACTTTCCTTCTGCGGTTCATTGATATAAAGCGCTGCGCTTGCGTCATCGACATGGTGCTGCATGGGCTCACTATTATCTAGCTTAAGGAGGGCATTAATCATCCCTTGCGGGTTACGGGTTAATTCCACACTGGAAGCATCTGCCAGAAATTCCCGCTGTCGAGAAATGGCTAATTGCACCAGGGTGGCTGCTAGGGGTGCCAAGATGACCGCCAGGAGCGAAATCAAGAGCATAACTACCTCAAGACCATTGCCCTCTCGGTCATCATCACTCCGTCTGCGACCAGCACCGCCCCACCACATCATGCGACCAGCCATGCTAGACAGCATGGTGATGGCACTGGCTAACGCTACAGCAATAGTGGAGATACGAATATCATAATTGCGGATATGGCTGACTTCATGCCCCATAACCGCCTCCAGTTCCTCACGATTCATGACTGATAGAAGACCGGAAGTCGCAGCTACCGCAGCATTTGCAGGATTGGACCCCGTTGCAAAGGCATTGAGCCCTGGGTCATCGATGATAAAGACCCGTGGCATGGGAATCTGCGCCACCATAGCCATATCCTCCACTACATGGTAGAGGTCAGGCGCTGATTGCTCATTTACCTCACGCGCTCCGTTCATGGACATGACGATATCCGTTGACTGGAAAATCATGGACACCGCATAAATCCCTCCGATGATAAGAGCAATAATCATACCACCTACCCCCGAACGCATCCAGAGATAGCCTATCGCATAGCCAACAAAGGCCAAGAGGATAAAAAAGACTGCAAGGAGCAACCAGGTACGGCGTTTGTTGCGAGCGATTTGTTCAAAGAGCATATTAGTCACCTAGCCCGCTAAAGTCAACCTTAGGCACAGCTTTTTCTTCCTCAGGAGTTTCAAGGAAATCTGCCGCCTTAAAGCTGAACATTCCTGCAACGACATTACTTGGAAAAGTTTCCAACTTGACATTATAGTTGCTAGTCACGCTATTGTAAAGCTGACGAGAGTAAGAAATCTTGTTTTCTGTATTAGTTAACTCTTCCTGCAATTTAGCAAAGTTAGCGCTGGCCTTAAGATCTGGGTAATTTTCCGCTACTGCGAAAATGCCTGAAACTTGACGACTAAGAGCATCGCTAGCCTGCATAGCTTCAGCTGGTGAGGTAGCAGCTGCAACTTGATTTCTAAGTTCAGCTACTTTTTCAAGAGTTGAGCCCTCATACTTAGCATAACCTTTCACCGTCTCTATCAAATTTGGTAACAAATCGTTTCGACGCTTGAGTTGCACATCAATCTGACTCCAAGCCTCCTTGGTTTGCATACGGCTTTTCACCAAACCATTGTAGCTCACAATCACAAAAATTACTAGGAGCACCAATACTCCAATGATAATCCATAACATAGGCATATCCTCTCTTAAATTTGATTATTAACAGTATATCAAATTTTTATCAAAATGTGGTAAAATAAGATGATACCAAAAAAGGAACCAAAAAATGACACCAGAAGAATTTTACACCACCCTTGAAAAAGAAAATTTTTTCCTTTCCGATCGACAAAAAGACCAGTTTGAACGCTATTTTGAACGACTTGTTGAATGGAACGAAAAAATAAACCTTACTGCTATTACTGAAAAAAGTGAAGTTTATCTCAAACATTTTTACGACAGCATAGCACCTGTTTTTCATCAACTTATCACCGATGAAAATAAGAAGTTATTGGATATTGGGGCCGGAGCTGGATTTCCAAGCCTACCTATAAAAATCCTTTGCCCAAAACTCGATATTACTATCATCGACTCTCTTAATAAGCGTATCAGCTTTCTTAATCTCTTGGCAGAGGAGTTGGAACTAGAAAACGTTCACTTCTACCACGGTCGCGCAGAAGACTTTGCACAAGACAAAAACTTTCGTGCCCAGTATGATTTGGTCACTGCTCGTGCCGTAGCCCGTATGCAGATTCTTTCTGAACTAACCATTCCTTATCTTAAAGTTGGTGGAAAGCTCATTGCTCTAAAAGCAAGTAGTGCACCAGAAGAATTGCAGGAAGCAAAAAACGCCCTTAATTTACTCTTTAGCAAAGTTGAAAAGAATCTCAGTTATACTTTACCAAATGGCGATCCACGGTTTATTACTGTAGTAGAAAAGAAAAAAGAAACGCCGAATAAATATCCAAGAAAAGCTGGAATGCCTAACAAGCGCCCTCTTTAAAAACCTTCTTAATTTAAAATCTGATTTACAAAATCATACCTCGCTTTTCTATTTTACGGATCAGAAAAAATGATTTACAAAATGAACTGCACCCCAAAAGTTAGACAGAAAAAATCTAACTTAACTAGGCTGACATAAAGCAGTTTAGTTATTTCGGTTAATATTAGCGAGTCAGTTCGTCTGACTCGCTTTTCTCGTTGTCTAGTTTTCCAATGAAATTGTAATAAATATCAATCTGAATAATGCGGTTGCGTTTCGTGCCAGTTGGCTTGTGAATCACAATCTTGTCAATTAGTTCATTCACTATTTCAACGGTTAGTTCTGGTAGCTCTGTATATTTCGAAATTCTCGTCATAAACTTGGAGATATTCAAGCTATCTTCTTGTTGTTTGGCGAGTTTTTCGGTTAAGTCAGAAATAGAAGTTTGAAGTTGTTTCTGTTCTTCTTCATAGCTCTGACTTAGCTTCACAAAGCGTTCATCTGAAATTTTACCAAGTAGATTATCTTCATAAAGCTTCTGGATGATGCGGTCAATCTCTTTGGAGCGGTATTCATCTTTTTCGAGTTGCTGGCGCTGGCGTTTGTTGTCTCTAGTGAATTGCGCTTGACTTTGCTGTTCTAACTTTTTCAAAAAAGCTTCTTTGTCGAAGTGGATTTCTTGAATGGTTTGGCGGAGTTTATCACTCACAATCTCAATCAAGGCAGATTTTTGAATGATAAATT
>NZ_KQ969161.1:37356-61008 GCF_001578805.1 Streptococcus sp. DD10
CAATTTATCTTTTAAAAAGCGATTATTTAGTGTTTTTATTTGCCTGTAAAAATTGTTTACTTTCACGAATCCATTGAGGCATTGCTTTAGCTAAAGGAGCAAAACCAAACTTGTGACGACTATTTGAAAAACGATGGCGCTTAGGAAAATGATGTTTTTCCTCTTCCAAGGTACGCATAGACAGGCTTGCTTTCCCTGTAAATTCGTCATAGTCCATCACCTGAACCAGTACGTTCTGACCAATTTTTAAGAAATCATGAATATCATCTATAAAACCCGTTCGGATTTCTGAGATATGGATCAAACCTGTAGCTCCTGTTTCCAGCTCAACAAAGGCTCCATACGGTTGAAGTCCCGTGATTTTTCCTTGGATTTTATCTCCAATCTTCATCTAGCTTAATCCTCAATTTTAATGGTTTCTATTACAACATCCTCAAGTGGTTTATCCATAGTTCCAGTTTCTACATAAGCAATCTCATCTAAAACCTTATAAGAAGCTTCATCCATCAATTGACCGAAAACTGTATGTCTGCGATCCAAATGTGGAGTTCCGCCTTCATTTGCATAAATTTCGGCAATAGCTTCCGGCCAACCACCACGGGTAATTTCTTTCTTAGAATAGGGGAGATTTTGATTCTGCACAATAAAGAATTGACTACCGTTTGTATTAGGTCCAGCATTTGCCATAGACAAGGCTCCACGAATATTATAGAGTTCTTCTGAAAATTCGTCCTCAAAAGATTCTCCATAAATTGATTCTCCACCCATACCAGTACCAGTTGGATCTCCACCTTGAATCATGAAATCTTTAATAATACGGTGAAAAATCACACCATCATAATAACCATCTTTGGATAAGGCAATAAAGTTTGCTACCGTTTTTGGTGCTTGCTCTGGGAAGAGTTTAATTTTTAAATCACCATGATTCGTTTGAATCAAAGCAACTGGACCTACTGTATTTTCAATATCTGTTTGTGGAAAGTTTCGTTCTTTTTCTACCATTCCTAATCCTTCTAAGGCATAAAAAATGCCATCTTCTTCTACTGTTTTTGTGATGTAATCTGCTTTTTCTTTGACTTTTTCATGTGATAATCCCATGGCGATACTGATACCAGCATAATCAAACAGTTCAAGGTCATTCAGTTCATCTCCAAACACAAGAACATTCTCAGGCTTAAGTCCTAAATACTCGACAATTTGTTCAACTCCTCTAGCTTTTGAACCATTTACTGGAACCACATCAGATGAATGGGGATGCCAACGAACCATCCGAAGACTCTCTTTAAGACTATCTGGTAAGACCAACTGATCTCCTTGTTCTTCAAATGTCCACATTTGGTAGATGTCCTCTTCTAGGAAAAACTCTGGATTCACTGGTAAATCTGGATAGACTACATCTATTGTATTACTAATCGTGGGGGTTCGAACAGATAGGGCCGCATGATGACTTCCTACCAAACCATAGTCGATTCCTACTTCCTTGGTCCAAGAAATATAATCTTCTACCTGTTTACGTGAAATACAGTTTTGATAAATGACGTTTCCATTTTTATCTTCTACATAAGCCCCGTTTAAGGTCACAAAAAAATCTGGTTTTAAGTTACGAATCTCAGGAACCACGCCAAAAATTCCTCTACCAGAAGCAATCCCTGTTAAGATTCCTCGTGCTCTTAATTGCTGAAAAACAGATTGGATTGATGCTGGAATATAGCCCGTATCCTTGACACGAAGGGTATCATCAATGTCAAAAAAAACGATCTTAATTTTTTTAGCCTTGTAACGTAATTTTGCGTCCATAACTCCCTCCTTCTCCTCGACATACCTTCTCATTATACCACATTTTTGATAAAAAAGGGTGAGTGGGAAAGCAGATCCTTGTCATCGAGATAAACTTAATTGACATACAGTTCACATAAACTTGGAAACGACTTAAGACTCTCTATAAGAGAAATCTTGGTTCTTTCATTAGGTTCTGTTTAAAGTCCAAAAAACAAACGAAAACCATCTACCATATCAAAGAAAGTAGTGTTGTAGCCAACTGATATTAGGCTAAACTGTTATAAGGATTCATTGTCGAATACTAAACACATTTTAAACTCGCGATACCTAAACTCAAAGAGCACTTACTAGTCTACCTTACTGATCATCCTGGGAGACCAAATGATGACGAAATGCATAAACAACGGCTTGTGTTCGATCACTGACTTGAAGTTTCCCTAATATATTTGATACATGTGTTTTTACCGTTTTTAAAGAAATAAACAGTTCATCAGCTATTCGCTGATTTTCATATCCTCTCGCAATCAGAGCCAGTACATCACGCTCGCGAGCTGTTAAGTCATCATGGAGCTCCACGTGATTTCGGTGATGCTGAATTCGTTCATCCACCTCTGTCTCAATCGCTAATTCTCCCTTTTCCACCTTATGAATAGCTTTCACAATCTCATGAGCAGCAGATGTTTTCAGCAGATAGCCTTTAGCCCCAGCATCCAAAACAGGATATATTTTCTCATTATCTAAGTAAGAGGTTAGAATAATAATTTTGGCACTCTTCCACTCTTTTAAGATTGCTAAAGTAGCCTCTATTCCCGTCATCTCCGGCATAACAATATCCATAATGATTACGTCTGGTCGTAGCTTTAGAGCTAACTCTACCCCTTCAATACCATTGCTTGCCTCTGCTACCACTTCCATATCCGGTTGCAAATTTAAGTAGGATTTTAAGCCTAATCGAACCATTTCATGATCATCTACAAGTAAAATTTTCATTTTTATTTCTCATTTCATTTCTAATCAAGAAGGGGAACTCGAATATCAATCGCTACCCCTTTTTTAGGAGCTGTTAATATTTTTACACTCCCAGCCATATCTAAAACTCTGTCTTTAATATTTTTCAAACCATAGCTCATCTCAGTTGCTTGCTCTACGTTAAAACCAACTCCATTATCTGTCATTTTTAACTGTAACTCGTGTTGCCTTTGAATCAGGAAAATATCCAAACGGTTCGCTTTAGCATGTCTCAGGGTATTGCTGATAATCTCCTGAGCTATTCTAAAAATATGCTCCTCAATTTGTTTAGGTAAAGACTGAACCTGGTGTTCAAAAACAACCTCCATATTACTTTTATCCCTCAGTTCATTGACTAGAACTTGAAAACCAGCCACTAAACTTCTTCCTTCTAACTCTGTTGGTCTCAAATGTAAAAGTAATACCCGCAAATCTTTTTGAGCAGTTTCTAAAATATCTGATACACCTCTTATTTGGCTCTTTAACTGCTCTGTTTGAAGTTCTTCAATCTGTCCCTCGACACCAGACAAAATTAAATTGGCTGCAAAAAGCTCTTGACTAACCGTATCATGTAAATCTCTAGCAATTCGGTTACGCTCTTTTTCTACGATTTCTTCCTCTCGGTGGAGCTCTTGATTTTCTGATTTTTGTAAACTTTCTGTCAATGAAGTAAGTTTTTCAGAAATCCGCTTCAAATCGCTATTGAGTTCTTCTTGTGGAAGTTTCTGCAAATCTTTTCCTTCTATAATCGCCTTAAGATTACGCTGAATACTTATTGTAGTAGTAAATTCTATTAATTTAATCAGAATCACTAAGAAAAGCATTAAACCAAACGATAAAGTTAGGATAAAAAAGATAAAACGTTGTAGACGATTAAAATCTACAATCAACTGTTGCCAAGAAATGTCAAATAAGGTAAATAGGTAATAAACTATCATCCCTAAGACAAGACTAGAATAGAAAAATAGTAAGAATAAATATTTTCTCTTCATTTTCTAACTACCTCGATACTTCCTACCAAGGTTGATAAGACAATTTTGACACTTCTATTTGCCTTTTGGTAATCAGAACTAGTCAGAGAAATACTTTCATTACGTAATTTATGATGTTCTTCATCCATAAAGTACAAATCCCCATATAAACTATTTGCCTGCAAACTGATAGCAATATCAACAGGTACAACAATTTTGGTATCTCCAAAGAATTTACGCACAAGAATCACATTATCATGATTACTGATAATGACATTCTCCAAATGGATAGTATCCTTACCATAAAAACGATGTAAGTTGATATCTTCAAACTGACAAAAATCCCGATGAAAGTGATGCAAGTCTCCTAACCATCGGTTCCGTTCTTGGTTTGCTTCGACATCTTGATTAAAAATCAAAATAGTTTCTTTATTCTCTTTATAAAAATAAGGAGACGCTACAATCAACCCATAAACAACCGCAAATAATAAAGAAGCAATGACGTAGGGATTTCCAATGATAATCAAGAAAAATAATATACTAGCAGTTACCAATAGGAAATTGCCTCGTTGCTTACCAAAATAATAATAAATGAGAAGTAAAACTAAAACGGCTAATAAAATAAAGCGTGAAAAACTTTCAGCTAAAATACTAATCACTGCCATCGTTAGAAGCATAGCTTCCACAAAAATAAAAAATTGAATTTTTCTCATAACGAACTCTTTCTATACTCTTATTGTAGCAGTTTTATCAAAAAGAGTCATCCATCCAAGGTAGGATATTGATAAATGGTGTACTAATTTAACTATTTTTAAATCTACAATTGTTACAGCAGTATTCACGCAAAAGCTATTATGGGAGAACTAGTGTAGGTGAAAGCTTTCCACTAGTACGACTTGAATTTCAAATGACTTTAAAGCACCTCTATTTCCCACAGAATCATTCTTTTTTTCATCTCTCTATAGTTAACAATGAACCAAAAACCCACATCAGTTTTTTCTGATGTGGGTTTTACAATTAATAAATCTGAAAGGGTCGTAAATACTCAACTCACCCTTTCTAAAAAAATTTATTTTTCTTCAAATCCTTCTGCAACTGCGTCTGCAAAGTTTTCTTCAACGATGCTTGCACAGTGATCACAGATAGTTGCATGGTAGTGGCGTTCAGCCGTTGTTGGATCGATGCGACGGCAACGGTCACAAACTTCACCTGCAGCGCGTTCAACTGTGAAGGCTACATCTTCGAAGCTGACAGCAGCTTCTGGAGCTGGTCCTTCAGCGATAGTCAACTCAGAAACAATCAAGAGTTGTGCTACATTGCTGTTTACTGCTTCGAGTAGAGTTTTCACCACTTCATTTGGATAAACTGTCATGTGTGCTTCAAGCGATTTCCCGATAACTTTTGCATTACGAGTTTCTTCCAAGGCTTTTTGAGCTTGTCCACGGAAGTCCATGAAGGCTGACCATGTATCCAAGATTTCTTCTTGATTAGCAAATGACTCTGCTTCTGGCAATTCTGACAATTGAACAAATTCTTCTTCTTCAAACTCAAGATATGACCAGATTTCCTCCGCAGTGTGAGGAAGGATTGGTGTCAAGAGTTTGGTTATTTTGACAAGGATGTCATAGAAGACAGTCTGCATTTGACGACGTTCAAGTGATTTGGCACCTTCGATGTAGACAACATCTTTGGCAAAATCAAGGTAAAAGGCTGACAAATCAACGTTGATAAAGTTCACCAAGGCCTTGTAAATTGTCAAGAATTCAAAGTCAGCATAGGCATCACGAATGGTCTTCACGAGCTGGTTAAAGCGAATGGTCATGTACTTGTCAACAGAACGAAGCTCATCGTAAACTACTGCATCTTGAGCCGGGTTAAAGTCAGATGTGTTAGCAATCAAGAAACGAAGGGTATTACGGATCTTACGGTAAGTTTCAGAGACTTGGCTCAAGATATCCATAGAGATACGTACGTCGTTACTTGAGTCCACACTTGTTACCCAGAGACGCAAGATTTCCGCCCCAAATTGTTTTTCAACATCGCTTGGAGCAATGGTATTTCCAAGAGATTTAGACATCTTCTCACCTTTACCATCAAGGGCAAAACCTTGTGACAAGATTTGTTTGTATGGCGCTACGCCATGGTTAGCAACAGATGTAATAAGTGATGAGTTAAACCAACCACGGTATTGGTCAGAACCTTCAAGGTAAAGGTCTGCTGGGTATTTGAGTTCTGGACGGTTGACCACTACTCCATTCCATGATGAACCTGAGTCGAACCATACGTCCATGATATCTGTTTCTTTCTTGAACTCGCCATTTGGTGAACCTGGATGCGTAAATCCTTCTGGCAAGAGGTTCTTAGCATCACGTTCCCACCAGATGATAGAACCGTGTTCCTCAAAGAGTTGAGCCACGTGCTCAATGGTTTCAGCTGTCATGATTGGCGTACCATCTTCAGCATAGAAGATAGGAAGGGGAACACCCCAAGCACGTTGACGAGAGATGACCCAGTCGCCACGGTCACGAATCATGTTGTAAAGACGCACTTTCCCCCATTCTGAGTGAAACTTCACTTTTTCAATTTCGTCCAAGATTTCTTGACGGAATTTAGATACAGAGGCAAACCATTGTGGTACTGCACGCCAGATGATTGGTTTTTTCGTACGCCAGTCAAATGGGTATGAGTGAGAGATTTCCTCTTGAGCAAGGAGGAGGTCTCCAAGTTTCTCGATAACAGTTGGAACAACCTTATCGTAGAACTGACCTGCAAAATCAGGACCAGCATTTTCCATCATGATTCCACGTTCATTGACTGTTACAGCAACTTCAAGACCATTAGCAATACCAACATTGTAGTCGTCCTCACCAAAACCAGGGGCTGTATGGACGATACCAGTACCAGAGTCAGTCGTAACGTGGTCACCAAGGATCACCAACTCATCTACAGCTGTATCCCATGGGTGAGCTGTCACGATTTGGTTCAATTCTTGACCACGGCAGGTCGCCAAGACTTGAACATCCGCCCAGCCAAATTTTTCAGACAAACTAATCAACAATTCTGAAGCAACCACAAACTTACGAGCTTCACCAGCAGGTTGTACCAATACATAATCAATATCTGCTCCAACTGTCAAACCACGAGATGCTGTGATAGTAAATGGTGTAGTAGTCCATACGACAATATAAGTATCCGTATCTAGAACGCCTTTTCCATCTTTGACGCGGTTAGCATAGTAAAGGGAAGTTGAAAGCAAATCATGGTACTCAATTTCCGCTTCTGCAAGGGCAGACTCAGATGACCAAGACCAGTAAACTGGCTTGGCACCACGGTAGATATAACCCTTATTAGCCATTTCACCGAAGACACGGATTTGAGCTGCTTCATAATCAGGAGTCAAAGTCACATATGGATTTTCCCAGTCACCAGAAACACCCAAACGTTTGAAATCTTCACGTTGTTTATCTACTTGAGAAAGAGCATACTCACGGCAAAGTTTCAAGTACTCAACCAGGTCCATTTCTTTACGTTTGACACCTTGTTTTGCCAAAACTTGCTCGATTGGCAGACCATGTGTATCCCAACCTGGGATATAGGGTGCATAAAATCCTGACATAGATTTTGAACGAACAATGATATCTTTAGAAATCTTGTTCATAGCGTGTCCAACGTGGATATTTCCGTTCGCGTATGGAGGACCATCATGCAAGGTGAAATGCGGTTTCCCTTGGTTCAATTCTTGACGACGTTGATAAAGTTTTGCATCTTCCCATTCTTTTTGCCAAACTGGCTCTTTTGTAGGAAGGCCTGCACGCATTGGGAAAGCTGTTTTCCCAAGGTTAAGGGTATCTTTGAGTTTCATAGTATCTCCTTTATAAATAATAACAAATTAAAAACCACGACTTCCAAAAAGGACGAAAATCGTGGTACCACCTTTATTCAAGAGGAACATTCCTCTCCTTAATCTGTCGATAACGGGACTACCGTCAAATCTTACTTTATTCGGACTTGATGAACTGAGATGATAAACCATTTAATAGAGATTGTAGATCTTTCACCGACACCTACTCGCTAGAAATATACTAAATGGCTCGTATTCTCACTTTATTATAAAATACTAACTGATTCTTTACCAGAGGTTGGTTCTGAGGTTGGTTCTATTGTTATAGTAGAATCTGCTTGCGAATCTTGTTGATCCGATTCGTTATTCAATGCAGCATTTACATCTTGTGCTAGATTTTCAAATGCTTGCGTTTCTAAAAGTTCTCGATTAGCTTCATCAATCCTTCGTTGCAATTCTGCCATCTCTTCTGGAGAAAATTGACGAGTCATGTCAACTGCTTCTTCTTCTGTATGAAGAATTTCTTCTCCTAGCACTTCTGAAACTACTTCTTTAAAAGTAGTATCAGAAGTTTCAAGATAAGTAGCAGTTGGTCGCAGAATTTCTTCCCAATCCGATGATTCTACAATGGCTAATTGACTCTCAATTGTTGATTTCAATCGTTGGTGGAATACTCGAGTCTTATTTTTTAACTCTTCTGTTTCAACTGCAACTTTTTTCGCATTATCTGTTGCTTGACGTAGAATTTCATTTGCACGAAACTTTGCTTCTTCAAGCAAACGATGAGCATCTTGCTCAGATTGATGAATAATGTTATCAGACTGCGTCTTTGCAGCCATTTTCACCTTTTCTGCAGTATCTTGTGCAATAATTACTGACTGACTGAGAGATTCTTTCATCTCGTCAAAGTAGGTCAAGCGTTCTTCTAAATTTCTGATTTGCATATCTTTCTCATGATTACTACGAACTAAATCTTCATAATCATTAATTACGATATCCAAAAATTCATCAACTTCTTCCCTATCATAGCCACGCATACGGGAACCAAAAGTTTTGTCTTTAATATCCAATGACGTAAGTGCCATACTGTCTCCTTACTTACTTGTTATGATTTCAACAGTTACCTTATGTTTACCACTCTTTGATAATCCATCATCATATTTTAATTGAAAACGACCAAAGCCTCTCACACTAACCAAATCTTCAAGCATTAATGGAAAATCCGCTCGAACTTTTAGTGAATAATTTACTTTCACCATTCTTTTTGTGATTAGGTTTACAGCATTTGAGCGAGACATTTTCCAAACATTGCTAATCAGTTGATCTAAACGCATGCTTGAAACTAAAATTTCTTTTGTCACCACTTTTTTTTCATCGCTAATTTTTTCAGATAAGGGAATTTGACGTAATTCAACTGGAATTTTTCCAATTTTTTCTATATTATCTATAAAAAATTGAGCAAATTTTGCATCTACAAAAATTTGAGCACAATCTTGATTCAGTAAAATATCACCGAACACCGTACGCTCTATCCCAAGCTGATAAAGTAAGGTTCCTAGTATTTTTCCATGTGACAAATCGTGAAATTTACTAGGGTAGTCAATAGCCAACAAAGCAATATCAAAATCAGTTTTTTCAAGCTGATAATACTCCGGGGCCAATAACATTCTACCCATTTCTGTATTAGCAAGAACTAAACTCGAAAAACTCTGTAAACCATATCGATTTGCTAAGGATTCAACGATTTTCATTTGGTGAGGATTCAAAAAACGAGTCAACTCAAAAGTATAACGCTCCTCAACTCGTTCCAGTAAGTCCGTCATTTGAACAATGAAGTCCTTATCTTCTTGGGAAAAGTGCTGAAAAATTTGTTTATTATCTGCCATTAAAACAGTCTATAAATCCAATCTGTTATCAGGTTTAAAACAATCATAACCACCCAAACCGTCCAATCAATTCCACCTAAAACAAGATTGAAACGACGGAATGGACGAATCAAAGGTTCGACAGCCCGCAAGACGAATTGACCGAATTTAGAATCATAAGCCCCAGGAAACCAAGATAACAGAGCATAAATGACTAATAGTAAACTATATGCTCGAATTAAATAGAGTATAAAAATGAGTATCAAGTTCATCATTAACGTCTTTTCATATCAAAATCGTATTCACTAATTGGGGTATCATCAGGCAAACGAATATCTTCTATATTGACAATAACATTAATTGGCGTTAATAGATACATCGTGTTTGCTACCTTACGTAAATTACCCGCCAGCACATATCGAGCTCCATCTAAGTAATCTAAACAACGACGTGCTTGAACCTCAGTCATATATTGGAAGTCAATCAAAATACTTTCATTAGCAATTAATGAGTCAACAATTTCAGTTGCTTCTTCATACTTTCTTGGATAACGAACATCAATGATGACTTTTTCACTATCCGTTTGACGACCTTGGGCCTGGGCTAATTCTTGTTGACGAGCATGTAGACGTGTGATATTTTTTTCAGTTCCTTGACTTTCTGTACTCACACGGGCTGACATCTGATGACGTTGTGTTTTAACAACTGTTTGTTTTGTTTCTACCACTGGACGCGATGCCTTTCTAGCAGTTTCACTTGATACGATTGGATTAGGTGTTGTAGATGATACTTGTTTTGGAGTTACTTCCCCCACAGCCGATGGCAATTCATTCTCCTGAGCTGTTTCGTTTACTTTTTCAACCTCTACCGCATCGTCATCTTCAGTGAAATAGCTGATAATGGTATCAAATCTATCTCTTAATGACATATTTATTTCCTACTTAAAAAATGATGTTCCTATTCTGACAAAAGTTGATCCATGATGTATTGCTGATGCATAATCACGACTCATACCCATACTCAAATCAGAAAAAGGCATGTTTGGTAACTGTTTTGCTTTTAATTGTAATTGTAATTGATGTGTTTTTTCAAAGAGTAAATCCAACTCTTTTTCATCTGCATCAATAGGCGCCATGGTCATAAGACCGATAATCCGAAGATTTGAATAATTAGCTAGTCGAGGTAATACTTCGTCTAAATCATTTGGATTAAAGCCATGTTTAGATGGTTCCCCTGATACATTGACTTGCAAAAAACACTTTATAGGGTGTTCAGCTCGTTTATCAATTTCTTGAGCTAATTTAAGAGAATCAAGGGCATGAAAGTAATCTACAAGATTAATAACATCTTTCACTTTTCTTCGTTGAAGGGTACCAATTAAGTGCCATTTAACCTTTGAATCTTTCAACGCTTGATACTTTTCAAGAAATTTGTCCACTCGATTCTCTGCAATATGGAGCACTCCTGTGTCAATCACTTTTCTAGCAGTATCCACATCCACATATTTAGTAACTGCAATAATCGTAATATCATCGACAGTTCTATGTGCTCCTAATGCAGCTTTAGCCACATCAGAAAAAATCTGCTCTTTGTTCTCTTTAATATTCACTGTTACCGATTTCTAAAAAATGGCGGTGTCTCAAGTTCATCATCGTCTTGATTTGGTTCCTCATAACGACCAACTGATACAGAATTTGTTCCTTCATTTTGACGAACAATGTTATCACGACGAAGATCCCAATCACCAAAAGCTGATGACGGAGTTGTTTGTCTACGTTCCCGACGTGGACGAGGAACTTCAACTTCTTCTTGCAAATCATACTCGTATTCACGTTCAAATCCACGTTGACTGGCACGAGTTGATTCTTGACGTTCCGCATGTCGTGAAGGACGATTTTGACGAATTCCAGATACTTGTTCCACACGTTCTTGACGAACACCTGTTGCCACGACTGTCACACGAATCTCATCTTTCATAGATTCATCAATTGAAGTACCCAACCATATATTGACTCCATGGCCTGCAGCTTGATTCACGATTTCAGATGCTTCTTCTGCTTCTATCAAAGTCATGTCAAGCCCACCTGTTACATTGACAATCACATCTTCTGCACCGTCAATTGTTGTTTCAAGAAGTGGGGAGTAGATAGCTCGACGGGCTGCTTCAACAACTCGTTCCTCTCCGCTACCAATACCAATCCCCATCAGAGCATTTCCTTTATTTTCCATCACGGTTTTAACATCAGCAAAGTCAAGATTAATTAAACCTGGGCTTGTAATCAAATCCGTAATTCCTTGAACTCCTTGACGAAGGACATTATCCGCTTCGCTAAGTGCTTCAAGAAGTGGAGTCTTCTTATCAACAATCTCAAGCAAATTATTATTTGAGATAATCAAGAGGGTATCCACATGTTCACGTAGCTCATTAATACCATCTATTGCATAAGTACTACGTTTTGTACCTTCAAAACCAAATGGTCGAGTAACAACGGCAACAGTTAATGCTCCAAGACCTTTAGCAATTCTTGCGATCACAGGTGCTGCTCCAGTACCAGAGCCTCCACCCATACCAGCAGTTATAAAGACCATATCTGCACCTGATAGTGCTTCTGTTAAAGTTTCTTCACTCTCTTCAGCAGCTTTACGACCAACTTCCGGTTGGCCTCCTGCTCCAAGTCCTCGAGTCAACTTAGGGCCTAACTGAATGACAGTTTCAGCTTGTGCACTTGACAATGCTTGCACGTCTGTGTTTGCTGCGATAAACTCAACACCAGAAACTCCTTCAGAAATCATACGATTGATGGCATTACCACCGCCACCACCGACACCGATTACCTTAATTACTGCTCCTTGTGCTGCAGCAGCATCAAATGAAAATGTCATATTTCCTTATTCTCCTTATTCAAACATATTTCCGATTAACCCTCGAACACGATCGCCTAATTTTTGACGAGCGGGTGGCTCAGGTTGAGAAGGTGGAGTTGGAAGTGGTTCCATATTTGCTTCTGTATTGACCACCTGCGTACTTTGATTTTCAACGGGTATCGTATCAACAGGTGTTATAGGTTGTTGTGAAACCACTTGACTCATCGGTTTTGGATTGAAGTCCATAACTGGTTGATTGCGCAGAATTTCTTCCCCACGAACTGCTGCTTGTGCTAGCATTTCAACTTCTGTTAATTTCCCAGCATATTCTGCAAGGCTAATCACTTGAGCAAAAGCTGGATTTCGAATTCCGATTTGATTTGGAACATAAAGTTTAACATTAACACCAAAAGCTTCCCTAGCTAGTTCGGCTAATCCAGGTAAGATCGCTCCACCACCAACGAGAATAATTCCTCCAGGTAAATCTAAAAGATGACGTCGTTCTAAATCTTGTCGAATCTGTTCAAAAATATGCTTAATTCGAGCAGAAATAATTTCCGCTAAATAACGCTCTGAGATTTCGACTGGTTCCACCTCGCCAATCACTTCGACTTGAAACGTATCCGACTCACTAGCAAGAGATGGAAAGGCTTCACCATAGTTGAATTTCAATCCTTCTGCGATTTTTTTAGATGTACGCAAGACTTTAGATATGTCTTTTGTTACATAGTCGCCACCTTCTTGATAGATATTTGTGAATTGTAATTCTTGTCCACGGATAGAAGCAACTGTTGTCTGGCCACCTCCCAGATCCACAATACTAGAGCCAAATTCACGCTCTCCTTCGTTTAAAACTGAAAGAGATAAAGCAAGTGGAGAAATAATTACATTTTCAACCGTAACACCTGCTCGTTCTACTGTCTTTCTAAGGTTGTGAAGGATAGTTCGAGGTCCTGTATATAAAAGCCCTCGCATTTCTAAACGAATTCCCATCATTCCACGAGGGTCGCGAATGTTTTTAAAACCATCAACAATAAATTCTTCTGGAACAAATGTAATCACTTCACGATCCGGCGTCATGCTTTTCGTCAAGGCCGAACGAACAACATTTGCAACATCTTCATCCGTAATTTCCTTATTGTTAGAAGTTACAGGAATCATCCCTTGAGTCGCTTCAATTTGCAACAAATTAGCCGGCAATCCAACATTCACTTTTTCAATGTTGATACCCGCTTTTTCCTCTGCTTGACTAATGGCAGACTTAATCGCAACAGCAGCCGCATCAATGTCTACAATAATCCCGTCTTTAACACCATCACTTTTAGCATTGCTGACACCAATAACGTTCATTTCTCCATCAATATACTCGGCAACTAATACTTTTATGGTGCTTGTACCAATGTCTAAACCGGTAAAAAAGCCATTTCTAGCCATCACATCAGTCCTCTCTATCCTGTAGTTTCATTCTAAAACAATAATTTTATCGCAAATCATAATTATTCAAATTTTATTATAACACAAAAAATTAAAATTTGGCATATTTTATTTGTTAAATTTATGTTCCAAATTCTTGATTATCTACCGGAGTCGTTTGTTCAGTATTTTCATTACTATCCTCCGTTTTTTCTTCCATTTCTCCACTTGTTTCCGTACCAGCTTCTATAGTGCCCACTTCCGTATTAGTCTCAGCATTTGTTTCTGTACTTGCTTCAGTATTTTGCTGATTGTTACTAGCTGTTGCTGCTGACTGACTATAGCTAAAAATACCTGACTCCATATCCACAACACTTGGTTCAGTTAGTTGGGCTTGGATAGTTTCATAATATGACAATTTACGTTTTATATCGGACAGGGGAACTAAAACTTTATGTTCTCCCGTCATCGTAACTGTGAGTAAATCTCTAGTTGCATTTGTTGGAGTTAATTCAATTGATTGAATTTCTTTTTTTAAAGAAGCTGGCATCTTAATAAACTGTTCTACAAACTGTCGTATTTTCTCTGCATCTGAAAATTGAACTAATGGTTTACTTTGTTTTTCCTCTGGTGTTTTTGCATTTTCAACAACAACTCCATTGATTAAAATTGGATAATACTTTCCTTCACGAACCTCGTAAGCGATGATATCATACTCTTTTATTTGAATCGTAAAGGTAGTCGGAAACTGATAGCTCATACTCACTCCCTCTATCCAAGGGCTAGAAGCTAATAGATTTCTTTCATATGCTTTTTGGCTAAGGAAGGTTGTAAGGGTGTAATCATTTTCTCCTATAGCTGAGGAGGTCAAAATATCCTTTGTTGAAACTTCATTATTCCCTTTTACATTGATAGTTTTTTGAATTCCAAGTGGTGTGATAAAATAAAGTGATAGAATCGTCATGAGAAAAAAGAAGGCAAGCACTGACGTTGCTCTTAACTTATGTTTCAGAGGAATGGTTGCTTTCGTTTTTTTATTTTTTCTGTCTTTTCACCCATAAATGGGATGTCCTGTAAGGGACTGATGACTTCTTCTTCAACTTCATCAGCTAGTATTTCAGCTTGTTTCTCTTCTTTTCGTTCACGTTTTGGAACTGTTTTTAGGTTTTCCCGTCTCTGTTTTTCTTCTGTTTCTTTTTTCTTTTTTTCTTCTAATTCTTTTTTTGCTAGATAATCCCGATGAAGTTTTCGCCATCCTGATAGTTCATCTACTTCGTCTGGTATTTCTTTATCTTTCACCATTTAATTTCCTTTACTGATATCTGATAAGATAAGCTCATAAAATTCTTCTAAAGACTTTATTTCTTGACTTTCCTGCATGGCTCTGTAATAATTTCTTTTATTTTCTAAGAGTTGCTGAATCGTATTTTCCAAAGAAGTTAAAGAAAGATCTGCTTCAGAAATTGTTGCAGCATATCCTTTTTTTTCAAAATAGGCCGCATTTTCAAGTTGGTCACCACGACTAGCTTCTTTTCCTAAAGGAATAATCAGATGAAGTTTTTTCATAGCAACTAGTTCAAACAAAGTATTTGAACCTCCTCTCGTCACTACTAAGTCTGCTAGGTGCATCAAAGGCTGATAGAGATTTGTCACATAATCTACTCGATAAATATTTTTTTCTAAACTATTGAGGCTACTATCTCCTGTCAAATTGATAATATTGTAGCGACTCGTTAATTCGTCTTGATATCCCGAGATAAAATTATTAAAGACCCGAGCACCAGCAGATCCTCCTACAAAAAGAATTGTTGGGAGTTTTTCATCAAAGTATTGTTTAATTTTCTCAATTTGTTGCGAATCATACTCGCCTTTATCAGCTACCTTAGTTACAGCTCCCACATGTTTTACTTTTGCCAATCCTGAAGTTTGCTCAAAAGTCGCATACATCTTGGTCGCAAATTTATAGGCGATTTTGTTAGCCAAGCCCATGGAAAGATCCGATTCATGGATAAAGACCGGCACTCCTGATAGGCGCGCTGCAATAACAGGCGGTACAGAGACGAAACCTCCCTTTGAAAAGAGGGCCTGTGGGCGCAGCCGGAGCATGATTCCAAGAGATTGGACGATACCGAAAGCTACCTTGAAAACATCCCATATATTTTGCCAAGAAAAATATCGTCGAAGTTTTCCAGTTGCGATAGAATGAAAGGTCACATCCAGACCAGAGCGAGAAATTTCTTGGTACTCAATCCCATTCTTATCCCCAATATAGTGGACTTGCCAACCATCTTCGATAAACTTAGGTATTAACAAAAGGTTGAGGGTTACGTGTCCTACCGTTCCCCCACCTGTAAAAACAATTTTTTTCATCTATCCTTTAAACTCCGCAATTGTGTCGATAAAGAGGTCACCACGGACTTCAAAATTGGCATACATATCCCAGCTAGCATTGGCAGGACTGAGAAGAACGACATCTCCTGCTTGCGCTTCTGCAAAAGCTTTACGGGTCGCATCTGCAATATCTGTCGCATGCACATAAGCTACAGCAGCCTTCTCCGCCGCTCGTTTCACACGCTCTGCAGACTGACCGAGGATAACCATCTTCTTGAGGCCGGTAATGTCTGGCACCAATTCGTCAAACTCATTCCCACGATCCAATCCACCTGCAATCAAGATGACCTTGCTGTTGTCAAAACCAGATAAGGCTTTTTGGGTAGCCAAGATATTGGTTGACTTACTGTCGTTATAGAATTTGACTCCTTCAATTTCATCCACAAACTGGAGACGGTGTTTGACACCACCAAAGGCTGAAAGAGTTTCCTTGATGGTTTGGTTGTCTACACCACGAAGCTTAGCTACTGCAATAGTCGCAAGGGCATTTTCTACATTGTGGCTACCTGGAACACCAATCTCAGCTGCAGCCATGACAGCTTCGCCTCGGAAATAAAGAATCCCGTCTTCTAGGTAGGCGCCGTCCACCTTTTCTAGGGTTGAAAAGGGCACAACGGTAGCCTTTGTTTTTGTAGCCAAATCTTTTGCCAAGTCCTGATTAAAATTCAAAACAAGGAAATCAGTTGCTGTCATATTGTTCTGGATATTCCACTTAGCAGCCACATAGTCTTCAAAAGAACCATGATAGTCAATATGAGTTGGCATAAGGTTGGTAATGACTGCAATTTCTGGATGGAATTCTTGAATTCCCATGAGTTGGAATGAAGAAAGTTCCATGACAAGTGTGTTCTTGTCTGTCGCAGTTTGAGCAACCTGACTAGCTGGATAGCCAATATTCCCTGACAAGAGACCGCCTTGACCAGCAGCTGTCAAAACGTCCCCAATCATAGTCGTTGTGGTTGTTTTCCCATTTGAACCAGTGATACCGATAATCGGCGCATCTGAAATCAAATAAGCCAACTCCACCTCTGTCAATACTGGTATCCCCTTAGATAAGGCTTTTTCAATCATGGGATTGCTGTAAGGAATTCCTGGATTTTTGACCATAAAGGCAAATTCCTCATCCAAGAGTTCCAATGGATGGCCACCTGTGACCACCTTAATTCCCTCTTCTAGCAAACCTTGGGCAGCTGGATTTTCCTCGAAAGGCTTGCCGTCATTTACAGTTACTATCGCTCCCAATTTGTCTAACAAACGAGCCGCAGACTCACCTGACTTAGCAAGTCCTAAAACAAGTATTTTTTATTTGCAAATTTTTTTATATTTTTCATGTATTGATAGACTCTCTCCAGTTTATTCTCACTACTATTTTACCATTTTTATGAAAATAAAAAAGCCACAAAGGGCTTTTTCATATGGATTTAGGATTTTTTCTTTCGAATAGGCATTTTTTTCAAATCTTTATAGGCCAACCAACCTAGGCCTAGTAAAAGTGCTCCAATAAAATACTCCGTCGGTAATTGGAAGATCCGAAAAGTCGCTAAGACCAATAAAATTAGAAAAATTACCAGTAACAAAATAGCTGTCACAGCATGGAAGGTTGGTTTAATACTTTCTGGGACCGCAAAAATATAATACAGTAAAATCAAAATACCGATAATTAAATAAAACATAGCTCCTCCAATGTCAGACTAGCAAAGACAGAACACTTTGGAACACTGAAAAAACTATTCAGTAGCCGCTGATTTTTTCTTTTTGTTGGCTTTCTCACGTTCTGCTTTGTTAAGGATTTGTTTACGCAAACGGATAGATTCAGGCGTTACTTCCATGTACTCATCGTCGTTCAAGAACTCAAGCGATTCTTCAAGGGTCAAGATCCGAGGGGTCTTAATAACTGCTGTTTGGTCCTTAGTAGCTGAACGAACGTTGGTCATTTGTTTAGCCTTAGTGATGTTAACTGTCAAGTCATTTTCACGAGAGTTTTCACCGATAATCATACCTTCGTAAACCTCAGTACCTGGGTTGACAAAGATGGTACCACGTTCTTCAATGGACATGATAGAGTAGGTCGTAGCCTTACCAGCGTCGATAGAAACCAGAGCACCACGGTGACGACCACCGATTTCACCTGGAATGAGTGGCAAGTATTGATCAAATGTATGGTTCATGATACCGTAACCACGAGTCATTGACAAGAACTCAGTTGAGTAACCGATCAAACCACGCGCTGGAACTAGGAAGACCAAACGAGTTTGACCATTACCAGTTGAAATCATATCTAACATTTCACCCTTACGTTCAGAAAGGCTTTGGATAACAGATCCTTGGTATTCTTCTGGAGTATCGATTTGAACACGTTCAAACGGCTCACATTTAACACCATCGATTTCTTTTACGATAACTTCTGGACGAGATACTTGGAGTTCATAACCCTCACGACGCATAGTTTCGATAAGGATTGACAAGTGCAATTCTCCACGACCTGAAACAGTCCATTTATCTGGTGAATCAGTTGGGTCAACACGAAGGGAAACGTCTGTTTGCAATTCTGCTTGCAAACGTTCTTCCACCTTACGAGAAGTCACCCATTTACCTTCTTTACCAGCAAATGGTGAATTGTTAACCAAGAAGGTCATTTGAAGAGTTGGCTCATCGATGTGTAGGATTGGAAGAGCTTCAACGGCGTCTGTCGGCGTGATGGTTTCACCGACAAAGATATCTTCCATCCCTGAAACGGCAATCAAATCACCAGCCTTGGCTTCCTGGATTTCACGACGTTCCAAACCAAAGAAACCAAAAAGTTTAGTAACTCGGAAATTCTTCGTTGTACCATCTAGTTTAGAAAGGGTAACTTGGTCTCCAACCTTCACCGTACCACGGAAGACACGACCGATTCCGATACGTCCTACGAAGTCGTTGTAGTCCAAGAGTGAGACTTGGAACTGCAATGGTTCATCTGAGTTATCCACTGGAGCTGGGATATGGTCGATAATGGTGTCAAAGATTGGTGCCATAGTCGCTTCTTGGTCAGCTGGATCATCTGACAAGGAAGAAGTTCCGTTGATAGCTGATGCGTATACAACTGGGAAATCAAGCTGGTCATCATCTGCTCCAAGCTCGATGAAGAGTTCCAAGACTTCGTCTACTACTTCTGCTGGACGTGCGGATGGTTTATCGATTTTGTTAACAACCACGATAGGAACAAGATCTTGCTCCAAGGCTTTTTTCAAAACGAAACGCGTTTGTGGCATGGTTCCTTCGTAGGCATCTACGACCAAAACAACACCGTCAACCATTTTCATGATCCGCTCAACTTCTCCACCGAAGTCCGCGTGTCCAGGTGTGTCCATGATGTTGATTCGCGTTCCGTTATAGGCAACGGCAGTGTTTTTCGCAAGGATGGTGATTCCACGCTCTTTTTCAAGGTCATTGGAGTCCATTGCACGCTCTGACAATTCAGTACGAGCATCCAAGGTTGATGATTGTTTGAGCAATTCGTCAACGAGGGTTGTTTTCCCGTGGTCAACGTGGGCGATAATCGCAATATTGCGAATGTCTTCTCTAAGTTTCGTCATGATTTCCTCTATAAATTCAAATTTTATTTCTAACCTAACGATTATAACACAGTTCTAAAGAAAAATCACACCTGAGCTGGGTGTAAATGTTTTCATGGAAGAATCTTTTTCTTGCATAGAAAAAGCCTATCCAGAGAGATAGACCATTTATTTTGCAGTTTTGGCTTTGCCATTCCATTCATTAATCCCAAAATCTAAGATATAGATCTCTTTATAACCGTTTTTTCGAAGTAAAAGTGCTGCATTTGAGACTAACTGTGAACGACTATTTTCATAAATTAAGACAGGCTTGTCCTTACGAAGAGCAGCAAGACTGTCTTTTAATTGTGCCCCTTGAATATTACGCGCTCCTAAAATATGCTTACGGCGAAATTCTTCAGGGGTACGCAAATCCACTAACTGACCACTCCGAATAAGGCCAGCAAACGTTTCATTATCTACGATTTTAGCTGCTTTTCGAATTCTCCAGTAATTATACCCCATCCATCCTACAACAGCCAATAATATCGTCCATAACAGAATCGTTCCCCACATAATTTTCTCCTATTTCTCACGTTCCAACTCAATTTTATATTCTCGCCGAAGTACACCTTCAGCCTCAAAAAACTCCAATTTGTCCATCAATCCAGCATCATAAATCCGCTTTAGTTCAATTCTCATTAGTTCAATGTCATAAAGCCTTTTACCCATATAGACAATAATGCCAAACCGTTTGAGATATTGTTGAACATCGTAAAGTGTTTTCATAGCTTTTATTTTAACATAAAAAAATGGGATTATCAATAAGAAAAAAGAGCCTTTCGACTCAATTTTAGGATTATAAACCAGGTGCTTGACCAAGCTCAGCCGCTAACATCCAGATTGTTTTTTCTAGCTCTGCTTTTGCTCCAACAAAGATATCATTAGTAACGTCATCACCTTCTTCATCAGTCACATCCAAACCTTTCTGGAAGAGTGCAACCAAATAACGAAAAAGTTCCAAAACACGCTCCAAACTAGCTGGTACATCATGGAATTGCCCTTCATATTCCTCAATTTCACTATGTTGAAGAAACTCAGTCAAACTTGAGTATGGTGTACCACCAAGTGTAATCAAGCGTTCACTGATTTCATCCAAGTAACCATCAAGCGTCTCCATGTATTCATCCATTTTAGGATGCCATATCAAAAATCCAGTACCGCGCATATACCAGTGAACTTGGTGAAGGGCAACGTGAGCCACGTACAAATCCGCTACCGCTTGGTTAAGTATTTCTTTTGTTTTTGCTAATGCTACTGAAGCATTCATTACAGTTACGTCTTTTGCTGCGTTTGTCATTTTTTTATTCTCCTTGTTTATGAACATTTATTTATTTTAGATTTCTCTATAAATAACTCTAAAACCTTTACTAGAATGATTCTAATTAATTATTTATAGATTAATTATAATCATTCTAAATAATAAAGTCAAGATATTTAACTTAAATGAGAAAAGTTGCAAAATTTCAGAAAATACCATCTACAACTGATAACTTATTCAATTTCTCCAAAAAATATTCATGCTTTTACAATTAAACATCTAGTATCTGCATTTATTTGATTTTCTACGAATAAATAAGTATGATTCAGTTTTATTTTTTCTTGTTGGAAGTAGTTTCGCTTCCTTTTTGGGGCTTGTCATCGACCGTTTCCCTGAGAAGTCCATTATTGCTCCTAGCAGTCACTGTGATTCCTGCCAGACTCGTTTAAAAGCTTGGGATTTGATTCCCATTCTCTCCCAACTTTTCAATCGCTTTCGCTGTCGCTACTGCAAGGAACCCTATCCTTACTGGTATGCTCTTTTTGAGTTGGGCTTAGGGATTCTTTTTCTAATCTGGAGTCTAGGAATCATTAGCAGTGGGGAGTTGGTTCTCATTACCTCAGGGCTTACACTGAGTATTTACGACATTCGGCATCAGGAATATCCCCTCCTAGTCTGGAGCTTCTTTCACCTAGCTCTCCTAGCACTTTCTAGCTGGAATCTGGTCATGGTTTTCTTTCTTATCCTAGGAATTTTGGCTCATGTTATCGATATTCGCATGGGAGCGGGGGACTTTCTCTTTCTAGCTTCCTGCGCGCTCGTCTTTAGCGCGACCGAATTACTCCTCTTGATTCAGTTTGCTTCTGCGACGGGCATCCTGGCCTTTCTTCTGCAACAAAAAAGGAAAGACTTCCTTTCGTGCCTTTCCTCTTACTTGCTACTTGTCTGATTATTTTTGGTAAGCTACTGCTTGCTTAATAAATTCTTCAATGGGCTCTCCTTGGTGGAGGGCTTTTACAATTTTCGAACCAACAATGACGCCATCTGAAACGGCATTGAAGCGTTCCACATCGGCTTGACTAGAGACTCCAAAGCCTGTCAAGACCGGAATAGCAGCTGCAGCAGATAAGGTTGCCAAGTGCTTATCCAAGTCGTCACGGTAGCTGCCTGCTTTTCCAGTTACCCCGTTGATCGCAACAGCATAAACAAAGCCCTCTGCTCCCTCGATTAGCTTTTTCTGGCGTTCTAGTCCTGTTGTCAGGCTCACCAGGGGAATTAGAGCGATGTCTGAATCCTTGAGATAGGGTTCTACAAGATTTTGATGTTCATGGGGCAGGTCTGGGATGATCAAGCCCTTAACGGCTGTATCTGCCAAATCTTCAACCAAGCGCGCAATGCCATACTGATAGAGCGGATTAAAGTAGGTCATAATGACAAGAGGAACCTCAGTTTGAATGGTTTTTAGAACCTCAATCAAGGACTCGGTAGAAGTCCCGTGAGCTAGACTACGGAGGCCTGCTTCTTCGATCACAGGTCCATCCGCCACGGGATCTGAAAAGGGAATGCCGACTTCAATGGCTGAAACACCTAGGTCTTCTAGAAAATGAATCGTTTCTGCGAGGTCTGCAAGCCCTTTTTCATGATCTCCAGCCATGATATAGGGAACAAAAATTCCCTTACCACTAGCTTTAATCGCTGTCAATCTGTTCGTTAATGTCTTAGGCATGGCTTTCTCCCTTCTTTGCAGCGTCTGCTTCCAAGCGGTCTTTGACTTGAACCACATCCTTGTCTCCGCGACCAGAGAGGCAGACGATCATGGACTTGTCTGGTCCTAATTCTTTGGCTAATTTGACCGCAAAAGAAATAGCATGGCTGGACTCTAGCGCGGGAATGATGCCCTCGATACGGGACAATAATTGGAAGGCTTCTAGAGCTTCCTGGTCTGTAACAGGAACGTACGTTGCCCGTTTGATGTCATTAAAATAGGAGTGTTCTGGTCCAATTCCTGGATAATCAAGCCCCGCTGAGATGGAGAAGGCTTCAAGGATTTGTCCATGTGCATCTTGGAGCACATCCATGAGAGCTCCATGGAGAATTCCTGGACACCCCTTGGTCAAAGTCGCTGCATGGTGCTCGGTATCAACACCCAAACCAGCTGCTTCTGCACCATACATAGCAACAGAAGTGTCCTCTACAAACGGATGGAAAAGCCCGATAGCATTGGATCCTCCCCCCACACAAGCAACAATGGCATCTGGAAGAGCTCCATCATTTTGATCTTTGAATTGGCGCTTAGCTTCTTTTCCGATCACACTTTGGAAGTCACGCACAATCTCTGGGAATGGATGAGGGCCCAAGGCAGACCCCATAATATAGTGGGTGTCGTCCACATTAGCCACCCAGGCACGCAGGGCGGCGTTAACCGCATCCTTGAGCACGCACGATCCATCTTTGACAGCTTCAACTTTAGCGCCCAACAATTCCATCCGAAAGACATTCAGAGCTTGACGCTTGACGTCTTCTTCGCCCATATAGATGGTACATTCCATATTAAAGAGGGCTGCGGCAGTTGCAGTTGCAACTCCGTGTTGACCAGCTCCTGTTTCTGCAATGATCTTGTTTTTACCCATGCGTTTAGCAAGGAGCACTTGCCCTAGAGCATTAT
>NZ_KQ969161.1:61028-66200 GCF_001578805.1 Streptococcus sp. DD10
GCACTTGCCCTAGAGCATTATTAATCTTGTGGGCTCCTGTATGGTTGAGATCTTCTCTTTTTAGAAAAATTTTGGCTCCACCAAGGTGCTCCGTTAAATTTTTCGCATAGTAGAGAGGGGTTTCCCGCCCCACATACTGGCGTAAGAGTTGATTTAACTCCTCTTGAAAACTTGGATCATCTTGACTTTCACGGTAAGCTGCTTCTAATTCTAGTACGGCGGTCATTAGGGTTTCCGGAACAAAACGTCCCCCGAATTTCCCATAAAATCCTTCATTATTTGGTTGTTGATAGGTCATGCTTTACCCTCTCTATAAATCTTCTAATCTTTTCATGGTCTTTTTGCCCATCTGTCTCGACTCCGCTAGAGACATCTACTGCAAAGGGAGAAAAAGTTTGGATAGCTTGTCTGACATTATTCGCATCTAAGCCCCCTGCAATAAAGAAAGGCTGACGGACGTGAGCTGTCTCTAATTGGCCCCAATCAAAGGTCTTTCCTGAACCTGCTACTGGCGCATCAAAGAGCAGGTAATCTGCCTCAGCTACTGGTAAGGGGGTATCCCCTTTGACCTGAACTGCTTGAATGGTTTGACACGGCAAGTCCAACAACAATTCGTTTTCTAGCTGCCCATGAACTTGCACTAGATCCAAGCCAACTGTCTCGATTGCTTCTAGCAACTCGGCACGGCTTGGAGAGACAAAGACGCCAACTTTTTTGACAGAATCTGGAATGGCTCTTGATAAAGTTTTTGCTTGCTCTAAGCTGACTTGGCGTTTACTAGGCGCAAAGACAAAACCGATATAATCAGCACCAGCTTCCACCGCTGTTTTCACAGCCTCAGCTGTTGACAGGCCACAAATTTTAACCTTTGTCAATTTGCAACTCCTTGATTTTTTGGCTGACGGAATCCGCCTGCATCAAGGCTGTTCCCACTAAGATTCCGTTGAAATAAGGTGCTACCAAGCCTGCATCCTGTCCCGTGAAAATCGCCGATTCAGAAATGTAGACGGGATGCGCTTTAAAGTGAGTTGACAATTCCAGACTAGTATTGATGTCTACTTCAAAGGTTACCAGATTGCGGTTATTGACTCCAATGATTTGGGCACCGATGCGATGGGCAGTTTCTAACTCTGGTAAATTGTGGGTTTCCACCAAAACTTCCAGACCCAAGCTGGTCGCAAAGTCATAGAGCTCCTTGAGTCGCTCTTCAGAAAGAGCTGCAACGATGAGCAGAATGACTGTGGCACCTGCATTACGCGCACGAACAATCTGCTTTTCATCAATGATAAAATCCTTGTTAAGTGTTGGAATCGTCACCTGGCTAGAAATTTCACGGAGGTAATCGATATGCCCCTTAAAGAAAATTTCATCTGTCAAAACGGAAATCATCACGGCACCATTAGCCTGATAATCCTTAGCCTGCTGGACAATATCCACCTCCAGATTGATATCTCCCATACTAGGACTAGCCTTCTTAACCTCAGCAATCACCTGTAATTGCTCCGAATGAGCCTTGAGAAAATCATACAAACGATAGGTTTCACGTAGGGGCTGTAATTCCTCGTAGTCCATCTGAGCTACTTCTTGCCGTTTTTGCTTGAGAATGGTGGGCAGAAATTCCTGACTCATTTTTGATACTCCTGTAATAATCGTAGTTTTTCAAGGGCTGCACCGCTCGCAATGACTTCACGAGCAAGGGCTACCCCTTCTTTGATGCTAGCAACTTTTCCATTGGCATAAAAGCCAAGTCCAGCATTTAAAACCGTCATTTCAAGATATGGACTGGCTTGATTTTCCAATACAGATAGTAAAATTTCTGCATTTTGCTTAGCATCCCCTCCGCGCACAGCCTCTATCGAAATTCGCTCCAATCCCAAATCTTCAGGCGTGAAACTTTCTAGTCGAACCTGACCGTTTTCAAGAATCGCAAGTTGGGTTTCTCCATCCAAGCCAGCTTCATCCAATCCTTCAGGACCGCTCACAACGATAGCTCGCTGGCGTCCCAATTCTTTTAAAACTGTAGCTGTACTTTCTAACAAATCAGGACGACTTGTTCCTAACAATTGTGTTTTTAAGGGAATCGGGTTAATAAAAGGACCAGTCAAATTCATAACCGTTGGTACTCCAAGCGTTAGCCTTGCTGGCATGATATATTTCATACCAGGATGTAAATTTTTAGCAAAGAGAAACACCAAGCCAACCTTATCAAAAACCTTCCCTAAATCAGCTGGACTCATGTCAAGATTTATCCCCAAAGCCTCTAAAACATCCGCTGAACCAGACTTAGAGGTAATCGAGCGATTTCCATGTTTTGCCATCTTAATGCCACCACCGGCAAGAACAAAAGTTGCAGTTGTAGAAATATTAAAGCTAAAGGAACGATCCCCTCCAGTGCCACAATTATCCATCGCATCTACTACATGAGTAGGGATTGTCTTAGCATGAGCCTGCATTACCTGAGCAATAGCTGTCCGTTCAACTAAACTTTCACCTTTCATCTTTAATCCTAGTAATATGGCGACAACTTGTGCTTCACTCACTCGTCCTGTAACAATCGCTTCCATGACATTGGTCATCTCGTGAGCAGTTAAGTCCTCCCCGTCTGCTAACTTTTCCAAAACTTTTTTCATTAAACTCTTCCTCACAATATGAATGAAATTTTCAATCGTTTTTAAACCATCCGGTGTTCCGATACTTTCTGGATGATACTGTAAACCATAAATTGGCAAAGACTTATGTTGAATTCCCATGATAGAATGATCATCAAGCGTTCTCGATGTAATTTCAAAATCTTTAGGCATTTCCTCTATTAAAATGGAATGATAACGCATGATGTCAACCTTATTATCAATCCCTGAATAAATAGGCGAGGAAGTTTCGTAAACAATTGTGCTTTGCTTTCCATGCATAACATTAGGTGCCAAGCCAAGCTTACCACCAAAAACTTCGGCGATAGCCTGATGTCCCAAACAAATCCCTAAAATCGGCTTTTTACCTGCAAAATCACGAATCATCTCTTCCATTCGTCCCGCCTCAGCTGGCCACCCTGGACCTGGAGAAAACACAAGGGCTTCTGCTTCCTCAGCTGCTTCATAGAGCCCTTCTTCATCATTGCGCATAACAGTTACATGGGCAAACTTTCCAATATATTGAGCAAGATTATAGGTAAACGAATCATAGTTATCAACCAATAAAATCATTTTTCTTCTCCTATTCTAGTCATAGATTTAGCTTTGTTAATCGTTTCTTGAAATTCATTTTTAGCAATAGAATCATAGACAATTCCAGCTCCAGCTTGTACGTAAGCTTTTTGATTTTTAAGAATCATCGTCCGAATAGCGATAGCAAAGTCCATATCTCCTGTAGAGGATAAATAACCTATAGCCCCTGCATAGACTCCACGTTTTTCTTTTTCTAGCTCATAAATCCGTCTCATCGCACGGATTTTTGGTGCTCCGGAAACCGTCCCAGCTGGAAGAGTCGATTTAAGAGCATCCATTGCCGTCAAGTCAGTTAAAAGCTCTCCTTGTACTACACTGGTCAAGTGCATGACATACCGAAAATATTCAACCTCCATATACTTGCTAACTTCGACAGTTCCAATTTGAGCAATCTTTCCGATATCATTTCGCCCTAAATCCACTAACATGCGATGTTCTGCTACCTCTTTTGGATCAGCCAGGAGATCCTTAGCGTAGGCGCGATCTCCACGTTCATCCTTTCCTCGAGGACGAGTTCCTGCAATAGGATTCGTTGTTACTCTGCCACCTTTTACAGATACTAAACTCTCAGGACTTGCACCTATAATCTGATAATCTCCAAAATCAAAGAAATACAAATAATTGGATGGATTCGTAACACGCAAATTTCGATAGTAATCCAATGGTTTTCCAGTAAAATCTGCTGAGAAACGCTGGCTCAGTACGCACTGAAACATATCTCCGTTTCGGATATATTCTCTAGCTTGCATTACCATTTGTTCAAATGTTTCTTTCTCTAAATGATTCTGAAAATTAAGTTTACTCAATTGCTTTTCTTCAAATTCATCGACAGCTGTCGTTCGTAATTGTTGCAACACTGCGGCTAAACTTGCTTCTTGTTGACTTTGACTTCGATTGCTATATATATTATCTTCTACAACATACACTTTTTCTTTTTTATGATCAAAAATCAAGTAGCTTTCATATACAAAAAAGTGCATATCAGGCGTTCCAATCGTATCATTTGGAATCTCACCAATATTTTCATATAAATGAATCATATCGTAACCAACAAAACCAATCGCCCCGCCTCCAAACGGAAGTTCAGTCTGAACATCTGTTTTTACTGTCAATTGGTGTAGATAATCTAGAGGATCCTGATCAACAATCTGTTCATTTTCGTACAAAAGACCATTTTCAAACTTAACTTCAAAAACAGGATTATAAGCTACAATAGAAAAACGAGCTGTCTCCTTTTCACGAGGAATACTCTCCAATATAACTTTATGCTCAGCATGTAGGCGCATATAGGCCAAAATAGGACTTAAAATATCAGCTGATAAAACTTTTTTCATGATGAACCTCCTGGGATTTGTTAATTAAATATCACTATGGACGTATGTGTATTTTCTGAACCCATGCACACTAATCGCTCAGTATCCTGCCTCTATACCATATCATATTGACCAAAAATATAGGATTACAGTGCTTACCTCGCTCAGACTCCTTCAATATCACCTAAACTCAATCGCATTCTTTGGACTAATTTTGTTAAGAGTATAGAAAAAGCCCTCACGCAGAAAAAATCTGTGTGAGGGCGTATGTGTCGCGGTGCCACCTCAATTATGGGATAAACAGTATAGACTACACCCACATCTCAATCTCCTCTACCAAGGAGTTGCACGGTAAGGGGTGCACACCGAATTCACATGGTTTAGAATTCATTTCACTAACAGTCCAATTTTCATAAATCTCTACTACTTGTTCACAATAACCACAAGTTCCCTGAAAATAGAGCATCTACTACTTTTCTGTTGATTTTATTATACTCTTTTTTTGCAACTTGTCAACACTTTTACAAAATTTAACCCATTTTTTTCTTTTTACCTAAAATGAAATCCGTTACATTTTTAAAAAACCGAATGATTTGGTGATTTATAAGATTATACCGACAATCTCGGGACTTTGACAG
>NZ_KQ969161.1:67700-101732 GCF_001578805.1 Streptococcus sp. DD10
TCATATCAGCATTTAGGGGCTCTTTGTTTTCAAAAAACTGTCAAAGATGGGAGTATACTCTTTTTTTGCAACTTGTCAACACTTTTACAAAATTTAACCCATTTTTTCTTTTTACCTAAAATGAAATCCGTTACATTTTTAAAAAACCGAATGATTTGGTGATTTATAAGATTATACCGACAATCTCTCAAACAGGCCTCTATAGAGAAAAATACCTATACAAAGACATTGGTTCGAGTTATTAAACCTTACTTGCTTTCAAAAATAATTCTCGCTAATTTGCCGTTTAATACAATAGCATTCACTAAATGATCTTCCACACGAATCTCACCCTATTCTATACTGAATTGAGTTTCTACGATATAACAACCATATACTCACACAACTAGCTTACTTTTTGTCTTATGTAAGAAAAAGGAAATAATGAGACAAAAAGATTTTATTTTAAAAAATATTATTTATAAAATTCTTAAAATATATCGCCAAAAAAGAAGCAGACGACTCTGATCTTTTTACTTCTATGTTTTCGTCTACCCACTACGGTTGACAAAAGGCCTTTTTTTCAGCTATTCATCTGCAGCAATAAATCCATCATTTACCACAAAATGATCTCGGATAATGCCATCTATCCCAAAAAGTGTACCGTGAAGTACCCCTCCATAGACAGCACCACCATCTAATCCAATCTTGCCATCATCCGTTGACCAAATTTCACTTGTACCAATTTCTTGTTCTAATAAACCATAAACGGGGGTATGCCCAAAAACAATCATCTTACCGGTTTTATTTTCACCTTCATGAAAAGGGGTTCTTAGCCAGACTTTCTGGTAATCTGAAGTATTGTGCCAATCTTCAAGGCTCAAATCTATCCCTGCATGAACAAAAATATAACGATCCGTCTCAAAGACAAAAGGCATATCACGAATGAAAGCAACCAGTTCCGGCACTGACTCGTTTATTTTTTTTGCATCTTCAATCCCATCAACCAAGTGGCTTAACGGTCGCCCAAGAAACGAATTAATAGTTGTATCTCCACCATTACGCCGATAGTGCTCATAGTTTTCTACTGGATCATCCAACCACGATAAAAACATATACTCATGGTTCCCTTTCAAACAAGTGGCTCCCTCTTTTTCAGCCAACTGTCGAACTCTTCTTACTGTGTTTAAACTATCTTCACCTCGGTCAATCAAATCACCCAAAAAAATTAGTTGACTTGAACTGTCCCATGATTTAAGTAACCTTTCAAGCATCGTAACTTTACCATGGACATCTCCAACTACAAAATACTGCATCATTTTCCATCCTTTAACAGTTCTCGAGCCTGACTGATGGCAGCATCGGTCACATTTTGACCAGCTAACATCTTGGCGATTTCATCCACTCGTTCATCGAATTTTAACAATCGAACTGTTGATACTGTCGAGTTCTCATCACTACGTTTTTCAATAAAGAATTGATAATCCGCAATAGCGATAACCTGTGGCAAGTGAGAAATTGCAAGAACCTGACCATTCGTTCCAATTTTATGAATTTTTTGAGCAATTGCTTGAGCAACTCGACCTGAAACGCCTGTATCCACCTCATCAAACACAATGCTCGTTTTGCCTTCTTTTCGTGAAAAAGCTGATTTAATAGCTAACATCAAACGAGACAACTCTCCACCCGAAGCAACCTTGACCAAAGGTTTAAAGTCTTCACCAGGGTTTGTAGAAATATAAAACTCCACTGTCTCATTACCTTCACGGCTAAACTTCCCTTTATTAAAGCAGACTTTGAATTGCGCTTTCTCCATATACAGATCTTGTAATTCTTGCTTAATTTCATCCTCTAGCGCCAACCCCAGTTTATGACGAGCAGAAGCTAGCTGACTCGCTAATTGAATCAACTGTTTTTCAAGACTCTTAAGCTCTGTCTCCATCTCATCAGATGAAAGACTGGCACCTGTTAAATGATTATACTCTTCTGAAATCTTCTCAAAGTAGGCCAACACATCATCAACTTGCCCTCCATACTTCCGTGTAATGGTATGGAGTAAATTCAACCGATTTTCAACTTCCATCAATCGATTTCCATCAAAGTCTAGAGTATCAAGAATGCCTTCTAATTGCTTTGTCAAATCTTCTAAAACATAGTAACTCTCAGACAAAGTAGACGCAAGTTCTTTGTAATCAGAATCATATTCTTCAATTGATTCCATCTCATTCATAGCTAGACGCACATTCGTTAAACTAGAAAATTCTTCATTGTCCAATAGCGTATAAGCATTACTCAAGGTATCCGCTATATTCTTGTGATTAAGTAGCTTTTCTCTCTCTTGATTCAGTTCGATATCCTCACCAAATCGTAATTCTGCAGCTTCAATTTCGGCAATTTGAAATTCCAACATCTCAATTCTCGCCCTATGTTCTTGCTGGTTTTTCTGAACTTCTAGGACTTGCTTTCGAATCCTTCTGTAGCGATCAAAACAAACTTGATAGTCTTCTTTTAAAGCAAAAAACTCATCATCTCCAAACTCATCTAGCATCGCTATATGTAGCTGTGGACGCATCAATTCCTCCTGATCGTGTTGACCATGAATATCCACTAGATGTTGCCCAACTTGTCGCAAAATAGACAAATTGACCATTTGCCCATTAATCCGACTGATACTACGTCCATTTTGCAAAATCTCACGACGAATAATAATTTCATCAGACAATTCCAAACCTTGTTCCTCAAAAATAGCCTGCAAAGCACGACTATTTTCTATGGAGAACAAGCCTTCAATTTCAGCCTTGTTGGAGCCGTGGCGAATCACGTCTACTGTCGCCCGAGAACCCAACATCATATTCATAGCATCAATAATGATAGACTTTCCTGCTCCTGTTTCTCCTGTCAGAACCGTCATTCCTTTTTCAAAATTAAGGGAAATCGCCTCAATAATTGCGAAATTTTTGATTGATATTTCAAGTAACATAGTTTCACCAATGCTTTAATGTTTCTACAATTAATTGCGCCTGATGTTCTTTTCGTACCACTAAAAAGACTGAATCATCATCCACAATGATAGAAAAGATATAATCACCAAACTCATCAATAATTTGATTTTTTACTACCATTCCACTTCCAGGTACTAGACTAACATTCACCATATTCCCCATGGACTCAGCTGCAAGAATGTTATCATCTACCAAGTGATATGTAGAAGATTCAAGTTTTGGAATATCATATTTATATGCATTTTCCTTAAGAGGTATTTTAACCATTCCTAATTCTTTGATATCTCTTGAAACCGTTGCTTGTGTCGCAATAATACCAATAGAACTAAGGTGTTTTACAATCTCATCTTGGGTTCTAACTTCATTTTCAGTGACGAAGCGCCTGATTTTTTCTAAACGTTCTTTTTTATTCATTGTATTCCTTATCTGCTATTTCGTCTTTACTAGACATATCAATCCATCACCAATCATCTCGTTCACAACTAAAACTGTTGGTGAGCTCGACTAACTAAATCTACAAGACTTTCCTGAACACGATTTTCTGGTTGATGTGTTTTTTGTAAACAAGCTAAAAATTCAATGTTCCCTTGTCCACCTTGGATAGGAGAAAAATCTAAACCAAGTACTGAGAAACCTGATTCTAAAGCAACCTGCAAAAAATTCTCCAAAACAGCTACATGAACCTTGCTGTCTTTGACGATTCCATTTTTTCCGATTTGCTCTCGTCCTGCCTCAAACTGTGGTTTAACCAAGGCAACTACAAATCCTGATTCGTCTAAAATTCTCGCTAAAGCTGGTAATATTAAAGCAAGAGAGATAAAACTAACGTCAATCGTAGCAAAATTCGGTACCTGGTCAAAATCAGCCGGCTCTGCATAACGAAAATTAAACTGCTCCATGCTCTGAACTCGTTCGTCTTGGCGTAACTTCCAGGCCAATTGATTGGTACCAACATCTACTGCAAATACTTTTCTTGCACCACTTTGTAACATCACATCTGTAAAGCCACCTGTGGAAGCACCGATATCAAGAGTTACTTTGTCAACAACAGATAAATCAAATACCTGTAAAGCTTTCTCCAGCTTCAAACCACCTCTGCTAACGTACTTGAGTTTTTCACCTTTTAATTTTAGTTCAATATCATCCGGAATTTTCTCACCAGGTTTATCAAAACGTTGTCCAGTTAGAACAGCCACTACAAGTCCCGCCATAACACCACGTTTGGCCTGTTCTCTCGTATCAAAGAGTCCTTGCTTATAGGCAAGGACATCCACTCTTTCCTTAGCCATGAATTTTTAAACTTTCTATTAATACTCTCAATTCTTTATCCTCAAAAAGAATCTCTTGTCCGATTTCTGTCAAAAGCAACTCTACTTGTTCAAGGCAACTATTTGAAAAATTGCGTGCTTCATCTAGTCCCATAAGGGAAGGATACGTCGATTTTTCTGCTTGCAGATCTTTTTTTGGAGTCTTTCCAATTTCTTCAAAACTGGCAGTAAGATCCAATACATCATCACGAACCTGAAATGCTAGACCAAGTAAATTTCCCGCTTTTTCTAGCTTTGTAAGGATTGAATCTGCTACACCAGCCACTAATCCGGCTGCTAAAAAAGGATAGGCTAGTAATTTACCTGTTTTATGGGCATGAATAGTTTGTAACTGCTCTAATGCAAGCTGAGATTTTTCACCTTCCATGTCCAAAACTTGACCAGCTACCATGCCAGCAGTACCTGCAGCTTTTGATAACTCCGAAATGAGTCTGACTTTAATCGAATTAGAAAGTGCCGCATCGGCTATCAGACCATAAGGGTCTAAAAATAAAGAATCCCCTGCCAAGATTGCAATGTCTTCACCAAATTTTTTATGGTTGGTCAATCTGCCTCGTCGATAATCATCATTATCCATAGCTGGCAAATCATCATGAATAAGACTACCAGTATGGATTAATTCTACCGCACCGGCAACTTGAAAATGAGCCTCTTCTAAAGTAATCCCAAGGGCCTCTAGAATCTCTAACAACAATAGGGGACGAAGACGCTTACCGCCCGCCCGAACCGAATAAAGAATGGCCGCCACCAAATGAGGTGCAACCTGCTTTTCACGGTAAAAAGTTTCAATCGCTGCTTCAAGCTGAATAATCTTTTCTGCCTGTTTCATTCCATTTCACTTTCTGAACCATCTGATTGCATAACCTTGATCAACGTTTTCTCTGCTTGATCAAGCGTTTCCTGTAATTCCTTTGACAATTTCATTCCCTTTTGAAATTCAGAAATAGCATCCTCAAGCGCTACATCACCCTGTTCTAACTTTTGGACTATCACTTCTAGATCTGCTAAATTTTCTTCAAATTGTTTATTTTTTGACATTTTGCACCTTCACATCTACCTGACCATCTTTCATCATTAGGGTCAAGCTATCTTCCTTCTTGATTTGTGTTGTACTTTCTAATACTTGATTTTCTTTTTTTATCAAGGCATAGCCTCGAGCAATGATTCGACTAGTATCTAACATATACAATGCATCCGATAATCGCTTCACTTCAGCAACTTTATTATCATAGATGATTGCCATATTACTTCTTAACAAGCGCTCAAGCTGAGCTGTCTGCTCCTGATAACGCTGGACAACTCCAAGGGGAGAATGCCCCTGTAAACGATAATATAGGTCTTGTGTCTGTCTTGAATGGGTTGCTTGGATTTCCTTCGCACTTTGTTGCAGTCTCTGTGTCAACAAATCCAATTTTTGTAAATAACCATCATACAACCTTTCTGGTTGTCGAAAAATGATGGATTGGCTAAGCTTGTTTAAACGCTGTCTTTGATATTGCAACCGATTAGACATGGCTGTCCCTAGACGATTTTCCTGCTGTTTCAATAAGCGATACAGGTCCATTCGAGTAATCGGAGTCGCAAGCTCTGCAGCAGCAGTTGGTGTTGCTGCTCTCTGGTCTGCCACAAAATCAGACAGGGTAACGTCTGTCTCATGGCCAACACTAGAGATAATGGGGATTCGAGATTCGAAAATAGCTCGTACCACAGCCTCTTCATTAAAGGCCCATAGATCCTCAATAGAACCTCCACCTCGTCCAACAATAAGGACATCAATATCCTCTCGCTTATTTGCTAAGGCGATATTTGCAACAATTTCAGCTGCCGCACCTTCCCCCTGTACCTTTGTGGGAAAAAGCAAAATATCCACTCCTTGAAAACGACGGCTGACTGTTGTGATAATGTCGCGAATAACCGCACCGCTGGAGCTCGTCACTACACCAATTTTTCTTGAGAACTGAGGGATTGTCTGCTTCCATTTAGGGTCAAATAGCCCTTCTGCTGCTAGTTTGTTCTTTAGTTGTTCAAACTGCAAGGCCAACGCACCAATACCATCCGGCTCTGCTCTTTCGATAACGATGGAATAAGAACCACTCGGTTCATACAGTTGGATTCGACCTACAACATTAATTTTCATGCCTTCTTCCAGCTCAAAACCAAGTTTACTGTATACTCCAGCCCAAATAGTAGCCTGAATCACCGCCTTATCATCTTTAAGCGAAAAATACTGATGACTCGGACGCTTACGAAAATTTGACACCTGACCTGTTAGATAAACTCTCTCCAAATAAGGATCCTTATCAAATTTTCTCTTTAGATACTTGGTCACCAATGAGACCGAGAGATAGTCTGTCATATCACCTTCCACTAAACACTTTCATACTTTGTAAATTATTTTTAGCAAAACTATATGAATTATTATACCAAAAAAAGCAAGAAAAAACCGATTTAGAACCTAGAAAGTATCCCAATACTCACCCTTCGATTATGAAAAAATCAACAAGATTTAGCCAAATAAAAGCTAAATCTTGTTGATTTTTAATTGATAAAGATAACCTACAAGCACAAGGCCAAGAACCATCAAACTCAAAAATCCTTCAACAAAAACTAAGCTATCAAAAAGCGGAAACTGTAAAATTTCTTGAGCCATCTTAAGAGAGGTTGCTGTAATAATCATAGGGAAAGTTAAAGCAGAAAATGATAGTTGAAATCCTTGTCTTAAAATTTTGGGTAAGCGAGTTACTACAAAAACAAAACAGGCTTGGGAAATTGACACCATGAGCACCAAGCTCCAAGTAGGCAGACTCGCCCCTCCTACACGAACCATGGCTGCTAGAAGAAGAGAGAAAGGAGCACAGTAAATCCCTTCCTGACCTAGTAAAGGCTGAGGGAGGGGGTGACTCTTTAAATCACGATAAATCAATGGATAAAGGATACTGGCCAAAAGAAAACCAAACATCAAGGTCACGTAGGCAATTCCAATCATTCCGATCACTGGATAAGTTAAGGCTGCGACTGCTATCCCTACATAGAGAACTGTCCAACTAGGTGTAGCGCTTTCTCTTGGATTTTTAAAAACAAATTTCACTGTAAAATAGGAAATCAAAAAAACATCTAATAAGAAAGAAAACCACCAAATTGATTGAGCCAAGTGAGGAGCAACCGGTATAATCCGTAGTAAATAGGTCGACAAAATCATTCCAGCCATGGGAAAGGTTGCCATCCCTGACAACAACGGTGGTTTTTTCAGTTCTTGTTGACTGTTCCGCCAATGATTGAGATGACTAATCAAAAAATAAATCCACAAACTCAAACCTGTCAGGCTAAAAAAATGAGAAAGAAGAGGCATGCTATCCGAAACTAGATTACCTGCACCCGCTAAACCCAATAGACAGCCTGAAAAAACGAGGGGAAGCCTTTTCATCGGAACCTCCAAAATTCATACTTCCTTTAGTATAGCATAAAACTCTATGAAATCAGAATCAAAAAGACGAAGTTGCAACTTTACTTCGTCTTTACTTGAGACCTATTCTCAGGCACTTGCTAAGATATGCCGTAGTTGAACTGCACTGGGGGAAACAATTGGAAGAAAAGCTCCTTCATTCCAACGGCGGATAAACCCAGAGGTAGACTTACTAAAGTAACCACGACCACCACCTGCCTGCAATTCAAGTAGCAGACTCTGTGCGACTACATCTACAATATCAATCCTTAATTGGAACAATTCCCGAGGATTGGTTACAAAATACTCTCTATCTGATAGACCTTGATATAGCAACTGACGAATAGCCTCTAAGTTTTGAACCTGAGTCTGCCATTCAGAGGTCAGAACGGTACGCTTTTTCAACTCTGCTTCGACTTCTACTAGGGAGCGTTCTGCTAAACCAAAAGCCAAACCAAACTGGTATCCTAAAAAGGCTGGACGATTTTCTGCCAAAAATTGTACGGCATTTTTCGATAAAATCCACTCTTCCTTCAGGAGAACCTTATTAAAAGTTAAGGCTGCCGTATTTCCTCCCTGGAGAGATACAAACTCCAAATCATCTGAACGAGAGAAATTCTTCGCGTCAGAAGGTACAGCCACCACATAACTTTCTCCAGAATCATCTGTCAACCCTGCAACAAAAATCGTCAAAAAGCGATCTGCTCGTGCATTGGTTACCCAAGGGAGGCGCCCCTTGAGGTAGAGTTCTCCATTTTCCTCAATGATGCGAACATTGAGGTCTTCTAGATTGGATAAGAACTTCACCGCATTCGACAAGGCTGTTGCTCCTGCATATTCACCCGTCAAGAGTTTTTCCAAATACACTTCCTTAAAATAGGGATTATTAGTATGAAGGATATTATCGATAAAGGTTCGCTGTCCCCACGATATGAAGGAGGCTGTCAATGAATGCTGGGCAAGCTCTGCTAACACCTCAACCACATCTTGGTCACTCCCTCCTCTACCTCCAAGAACTTCTGGAACTCCGACACGAAAGGCTCCTTCTGCTGCAATGCGTTCAATCAACTGATTTCCAGCTTCACAAGAATGTTTATCAATTTCATCCGCATGCTGGTCTAACCAGCTCAAAAAATCTTCTGAGAAAAATGACATAGAACTTCCTCCCCATGATACTAAGCGTAAGGTTGCAATTCTGGATTAATAGGAGTATTGGCTAGATTATTCGCGTAGTTGCAAAGGGTCGCTAGACTAACACCTAGTACTACATCAAGAGCATTTTGATGAGTATAGCCAGCTTCTAGAAACTCTGATAAAGCTTCATCTCCCACACGTCCTTTGGTATTGATAATAGCAAGCGTAAACTTAGCCAAGGTATCTAACTTTGGATCAGACTCAATTGGAGTACGATTGCGGAGGGCTTCAAGGAGATCATCATTCATCTGAATCTGCTTGATAGAAAAGGCTGTATGTCCAGCCACACAGAAGGCACAACCATTGGTCACAGCTGCTGTGATTTGCACCACTTCTCTCTCCACTGGCGTTAAACTATTTCGGCGGTTAATCCCTCCTACTGTCCGATAGGTTTCTAGTGCCGTCGGTGCATTAGCCAAGAGACCGATTAGATTAGGAATATAACCGTTGTTATCTTTTTGTACCGTTTCTAAAACTTCTTTTACTTCTTCTGGTGCAGACTCAATTGTATGGATAGAAAATGTTGTCATTGGAATACCTCTTTTCTTTTGATTGAGTACCAGTCTATCATAGATTATTTCCCTTGTATAATATATATTTTATATGGCTTTTATAAATAACATTTATAGAAAAACAAAAAACAAACTCAACTCATCTGGTCAAGCTTGCTTTCACCTATTAGAATTTCTTACGTTTACGAGCTGCTTCTGACTTACGTTTACGTTTTACAGAAGGTTTTTCATAGAATTCGCGTTTGCGTGTTTCTTGAAGAGTACCAGCTTTAGTAACCGCACGTTTGAAACGACGAAGAGCATCGTCAAGTGATTCATTCTTACGTACTACTGTTTTTGACATTTTTTTCACTCCCTTCAAGTTAAAATCTTATTTATTTTAACACTGTTTTTCTATTTTGTCAAGCATTTTTAGCAGTCACATCAGGGATTTATCACCCCCTCTTACTTATCGTTAATGCTTTAAAAGATCAGCAGCCTTGCCTTACAGTCGATAGATCGTGAAACCGTTGCTTATCTCCCTGTATAAAAAATAGAATTCCCCTTCTCTTAATGGTTGAAACATTAAGAGAAGGGGAACGTCAGCATTTCTTAAAAAATTTGTCCTTATTTCTTAATTTGAAGCGGAAGAACTATCGCTACTTGAAGAAGATTCAGTTGTTGAAGATGTACTTGATGAGCTATTAGCAGCATTTGAATACTGTGCAAAGAGAGATTGGAAGGCTTCATCTTTTACCTTGATATTTGCTTCTGTCAATTCTGCACCAACAACGGATTGGATGAAGCTCGCGTTTTTCTCACGTTCAGCTACAAAGATCTCTTTCAGGCGTTTTTTATAATCTTTCCAGTTGTCTGACTTACTTGTCTTGTTGCTTACTTTGACAATATAGTAACTTGTCGTATAGGTTTGTGAGTCTGTAACAGTCACAATATCTGAGACTCCATTTGTATCCAGAGCAAAAGCTGCTGATTTAACAGCATCTGGTACATCTGTTGAACCAGAGTCAAACTTCACTTCTCCACCATTGTCTTTCGTAGAAGTATCTGTAGAGTTTTCTTTGGCTAAAGCTGCAAAGTCTGCACCATCTGCCTTTGCTTTTTCCAAAACTTCCTTGGCCTTATCTTCGCTATCAAGTTTGATAATATTCGCTGTCACTTCTGGTGTGTAGCTGTCAAAAAGATTCTTAAGATTTTCATCCGTTGCTTCTTTTTCCGCAGCTTGTTTCACCGCATACTCTACTAATTTATTGGCACGAATTTGTTCACGATAAGTATCTGCCGTTAAACCTGCCTGAGCGAGAACTGTGGCAAAATTATCTCCATAATTTTTCGCATTTTCTTCATAGGCTTCATTCACTTCTTTATCCGTTACATTTTTTCCATATTTAGCTTCAAAAACTTTTTCAATGGTCATTTGCAATAGGACATTCTGAGCTTGGGCATTTGTCTTGACCTTATCATAAAAGTCTGCTTCTGTAATAGTCGCCCCTTTCATCGTTACGATATCTTTTGAACTATTTTGCGAACAAGCTGCAAGCGTCACCACCGACAAGAGAGTGACTGCTCCTGCTAATATTTTTTTCTTCATGTATGAACTCCTTTTTTTACTAGGATTACCAACTCCTAGACTAACCCTATTATTATACCACATTTTACTTTAGATAACTTAAATAAGTCTAAACTAAGACTCACTCCTCGCTAGGAAGATTGACCTGATCTACATTTTTTCGTAATAAAAGCAATCCATCTCCTAGGGGCAGTAGACTTGCTGTTAGGTCTGGATTATCCAAAGTAGCGTCAAAGAGACGCTGAAGACCGCGATAGATTGTTCGTTGTCCACGCCGAATCTCCATGATATCCTTAGCGACATCTCCACCTTGGAAAACATCATCTAAAACAAGTAAACCACCAACTTCAAGACGCTTAAGGATTTCTGGTAAAAAGACAATATACTTAGATTTAGCTGAATCCATGAAAACAAAATCATAGGTTTCCGTTAGTTCACTTAAAATCTCAACAGCGTCACCTTCAATGAGGCTAATTTGTTTTCTGTGATCAAAACGAGAGAAATTTTTCTTAGCTAATTCTATCATCTCAGGATTCCGATCAATCGTTGTAATTGTTGCTTGAGGAGCATGCTCCGCCATCAGTAAAGCAGAAAAACCGATAGCTGTCCCGATTTCTAGAATATTCTTCGGTTGCAATGTTTCCATCAAAATACGGAAGTATGCCACTGTTTCGTGAGGAATAATAGGAATATTTTCCTCTTTCGCAAATATCTCAAGCTCTTTTAAAGCCCCTCGGACTTGCTGTTGACGATTTCGCATCAAGTCCACAATCTCCTGCTTAACAACAGGTCGACGCATATTATGGTTTGCATTTTTACTGTAGGATTCAACCATTAGTTCCGTCCCAACTTTTCAACTAAAGCTTCAAACTCATCTAAACGACGTTCAAAAACTGCAAAAGCAGCATCCAAATAAGCTTCATCTTCCATATCCACACCAGCCTTTTTCATGATTTCAAGCGGATAATCTGAACGCCCAGCCTTTAGATAATCAATATACTTATCACGATCCTCTTGGCTACCGTGAACAATCTTTTCTGCTAACGCAGAGGCCGCCGCAAAACCTGTTGAATATTGAAAAACATAATAATTATAGTAAAAATGTGGAATACGTGCCCATTCAAACTGAATTGGTTGATTTTCTTCTTTTTTCAACCCATAGTATTTTTCATTTAACTCCGCATAAAGCTGGTTGAGATAATCACTTGTTAACACTTCACCCGCTTGATCTGCTTGATGGATGGCATGTTCAAACTCCGCAAACTGAGTTTGACGGAAAACTGTCCCACGAAAACCATCTAAAAAATGATTAAGAATAGCAAAACGAGTATGGTCATCTTCTACCTCTGCTAAAAGTTTCTCTGTTAAGATGTTTTCATTGGTCGTTGAGGCAATCTCCGCTAAGAAAATAGAGTAGTCCCCATATACATATGGTTGCGTTTCTCTAGTATAACTAGAATGCATACTATGTCCTGTTTCATGCACTAATGTAAAGAGATTATCTAAAGTGTCTTGCCAGTTTAGTAACATAAAGGCATTGGTATCATATGAGCCACCTGAGTAGGCACCAGAACGTTTGCCTTGATTTTCATAGACATCAATCCAGCGTTCTGAGAATGCTTTTTTAACTCGGTTAAGGTAATCCTCCCCAAGAACAGACAAAGTTTCTTCCGACTTAGCTAAGGCTTCTTCATAGCTAAATTTATAGTCCGTATCAGACAAAGGAGTATACATATCATACATTCGCAAGTCTTGAATTCCCAATATTTTAGCACGTAGTGCAATATATCGATGAAGAAGTGGCAGATGTCTATTCACAGCAGACACCAGGTTATCATACACACTCTCTGGCACAAAGTTTGCTGCTAATGCTGCTTCTCGGGCACTACTATAATTGCGCACCTTGGCACGATAATTCTGCACTTTAACATTCGTTTGAAGTGTCTTAGCATAAGTATGCTGGAACTGCTCATAGATACGGTACATTGCTTCGTAAGTTTCTTGACGAACTTGACGATTGGTCGACTCCATCAAACTGATAAAGTTTCCATGTGTCAGCTGTACTTCTTCTCCTCTCTCATTTCTCACAAGTGGAAAAATGATATCCGCATTGTCCAAAATAGAAAAAGTCTCTCCTGCAGCTCCAAAAATTTCACCAGCTCCAGCCAACAACTCCTCTTCTCGTTGAGAAAGAACATGTTGCTTTTCTTGTAAAATTTTATCAAAATAGTGTTTGTAGAGAACTAATTGTTCATTTTCCTGCAAAAAGTCTTGGTATTGCTCCTCACGAATCGTCAAAAACTCTGGATCGTAAAATGAAAAAGCTTGCTCAAACTGACTGTACAAAGTCATTGATTTAGCATAATATTCTTGGTATTTCGCTTCACGAGTATCTTGGTCGTTTTTCATATGAGCATAAACATAAAGCTTTTCAAGACGACGACTTAAATCAAGCATTAACTCCGTAGCTGTCAGTAAACTCTCTGCTGAATCCAGAAGGTGACCTGCATATTGCTCCGCTTGACTCAAATCACCCGTAAGCGCCGTTAACTCTTCCTCCCAGGCTTGATCAGTTGAAAAGATTGTAGATAAATCCCATTGATACTGTTCTTCAATTTCTTGACGTTGTTTAACCATATTACTCCTTTATATCTATGTATTAACTTCTAACTAGGCAACCTGTTTTCACATCAAATAGAATTTCATCTTTCAAAGTTGCCAAGTGAGAATGAAAAGTCTTTTGAACCCTTCTTTTATCTCTTACCCATTTTATCATAAAAGCATTATTTTTTTAGTTAGGACTTATCTTTTTCAAAAAACAATCGATAATAGGCAGGTGAATATAGTATTTGCTCATCTTTACATTCTAACTGCTGATAATAGCTCAAAAAATTCCTTCTGTACCAGCTAATATCTTGTGCAATCTGTGCAAATTCTTCAGCCCTTGGTAGAGTCACTTGAGGATAAAAATCCTTTGCTTCTTTCTCCAATAAGTTTTCCCCTTTTAGATAGGCTTCCTCTTGTAACTTCATCCATTTTGGAACCTGAAAATACAGTTGCTTTCGAACAAAAGTACAGATATCCTTATCAAGATTTCCCCATAATGTTTCAACCTGCTTTTGCTGAAATGGGAAACGAAAAATAGTCAACAACTCTCCCTCTCCAAAAGAAAATTCTCGAATCTTTCGTTGTAGTTTTCCATGCATATCTTCATGAATTAGATAACTGAGGCGGAGCACTTGATGCGTCAAGTCTGCTTCCCATACATAAAATCCCAAGGACTGACTAAAGTACAGAAAATCTTTTTGTAAACTGCGTAAACTTTCTTTCAACCATAGTTTTTCTCCCAATATCCAAATGACATGATACCCATTTTCTCGATAAGCCTTAGTTCGCTCCCGCAAGCGGGTCTGGCTTAAAGGGCTACACTGTATCTCAAGTGCAAGATTTTCATCTATAAACAGATCAGCAATTTGCTGAATTTCAGCTATATGTCTCTCAATCGTGATCCTATGATGCTTTTTTCCCCATTGATAAAAAATAGACTTTAGTGTCAGGTGTTCTACACTTTCATTTTCACTGTAAAATTGACACTGTTCCAGGCTACGGTGAGCAAAATGTGTACGCATAATCTTACCACTTTTCAGACTTACCGTCCCCTTACAAGCTGGACAAGTATAGTTCGCTCTTGGCAATTCATCTTCCAAAGCATTCACCAGCTGACCAGAGCTATTCTTCGCTACAAACATAGGAACCTCCTTATATGTTTACTTATTTATTCGCAAAAAAGGGAGTGGCACAGAACGAATCTTAAAGAAAATTCATTCTGTACCACCCCGAAAATAAAATCATCTAAACTGAGAGAACTTATCTATGCGAATGACGATTACTCAGCAAAAATTGATTTCTCTTGTTTTATCCTATGGATGATGAGGAAATACCTAGGAAAGCTCTTGTTCTTCTCTTACTAATTGTTTATCGTAGACACGAATGAATGGTAAATAAACAAGGAAGGCAGCAACTGCACAGACAAGAGCAACTAGGACAGCACGGAGATCTGCAGTTCCTAAGAAGGCTCCGATTCCCACTGGTGTTGGCCATGGAACCTGTGCAACGACAGGATTAATCAAATGTAAAGCATTAACAAAGTAGTAGATAGTAGCTGTAATCATTGGTGCCAAGATAAATGGAATTGCTAACGCTGGATTATAAATAATTGGTAAACCAAAAATCAATGGTTCATTAATGTTGAACAATGCTGGAACAACTGAAGCACGTCCAATCGCCTTAAGCTGCTCTGACTTAGCAGCAAAAGCAATGTAAAGACACAAACCAAGAGTTGCACCTGATCCACCAGCGATAACAAACATGTTAGAAAATTCACCAGCTACAGCATAGTGTCCACCAGCAGCATTCTCAGCCATGTTAGCAAGGGCGATAGGAGTAACAAAAGCAAAGATAATATTAGCTCCGTGAATACCTACAATCCAAAGAAGTTGAGTTAAAAGATAGATAATCATTAATCCAATCCATGAGTTAGTTAGGTTAGCAACAAACCCAAATGGAATAGCAATAACTTTAAAGATATCAGTTCCCAATGCAACGAGTGCACCGTTAATAAAGATAACCACAAATGCAACGACGAATCCAGGAATCAAGGCAGTAAATCCACGTGAAACTCCCTCTGGAACAGCATCAGGCATCTTAATAACCCAATTACGTTTTACACATGTACGATAAATAAGGACTGTCACAATAGCCATAATAATAGCTGTGAAAATACCTGTCGTACCGAAACGAGTAACACCATTACCCATTGCCCAACCGTCAACAACAACTGCACCTTCTTTAAGGCTACTTACAGCTTTCATCATTCCACCATCAAAAATGATTTGTGGAACTGTCATAATGAAAGCCATGAGCGAAAGAAGAGCACCGTTTAGAGGATTCATATTTAGATCTTCTTCTTCTGCATAGATTTTAGTTAACTCATAAGCAAGTGAGAGAACAAAGTAAAGTGAGAGAGAACCCATAGTAGCATAGTTAGCAACCATGTATAGAGAAGTAAACTTATCAAATGAAGCTGAGAAAATATCAGCTACAATTGGCCAGAATGAGAAGGCTTGTGGCAGAATACTAAATACCAAGAACATTGACCCAACAATAGTAAATGGTACAGCTGCCATACCTGCTGCCGTGATTGCACGTACAACTTTAAACTGAGCAAGTTTCCCCATTGGTCCCATGACATGATTTTCAAGGAAACCAAACAATCCGTCTTGTTGATCCATAATCGGACCTCCTATCCTAATATTTTTTATACATTCAGTACTTGTTCTTTCATTTTCAAATAGCGAAGATAAGCCTTGTCTTCATTAGCAGATATCGCTTTCAAACGTTTATAATTAAGAGATAAAATCCCTAAACCCGCTACCAACATCATGCTAATGAACAATCTTGCAGTGAGATTCTCTGCAAAAGCAGGAAAAACAAATGTGAAGAATGGCGTCCAGCTGATGAAAAACAAACTCACCTGAACAATTATCTGCAAACGGACAAACCGACCGGTCTGCACTAATATTGGTTCACTGCAATCATACAATTTAAACTGTTCTATAGATGCTATACTAGAGAGCACTATCATCGATAAAGGAAGTAAGGCCAATATTAGACTACTTGAAAGGGAAATCAAGAACCAATAAAGATTACTAAAGAAAAATAGAGCAAGAGTATAACGCAGGAGCAGATAGCGATTAAACAAGGTGTTTTTCAAAGAAGTCTCCTTACGTTGTTCTAGAACTGTTCGTTTTTCTGCTTCTGTCATATTCTTTCTCCTTAAGCTATTCTTTGATGAAGAGACAGCATTTCTTTTGCTACCTCTAAAAGGGTCATTGTGGTCATCAAATGGTCTTGTGCGTGGACCATAATAATTTCGATTTTAATTTCAACTCCACTAGCATAATCTTGTAACAATTTTGTTTGGGCATGATGGGCTTCTAAAATTTCTTCATTCGACTGTTCTAACAAATCCTCTGCCTCTTCAAAATTTCTTTCACGCATTGCTGCAAATGCTTCATGAATCTGAGTCCGTGCTGTTCCTGAGTGTAGGATAATCTCAAAAGCAACAACTTGTAATTCTTCTTGATTCATACATACCTCCTTATATTTTCTTTAATAGTGACAAAAATGTTGAAAAATCCTCACATGCCACCAACTCTTCTTGAATCTTTTCATTCTCCGTTACAGCAAGAATCTTCTGGGTCACAACTTTAAATCCTTCATTATTGTAGATTGATGGAGATAAGAGAAAAATTAGCTGAATTTTTTCTCTTCCTTCCTCCCATACAAGTGGCTCCTTACAGATTGCTACTGCCACTTGTGCTTGTCTAGTGAGAGGCTCACAAGGATGAGGGACAGCTATTCTTTCAGAAAAGACCACTGTACCAATTGCCTCACGTTCTGCTAGCAAGGCTAAAAAATCATCTCTCCGTATCTCTTCATCCCCAACAAGCAAGTCTTGAACCATATTCTCTAGCACAACTTCCTTATCTCCTGAATGGTAAATCTGAAAATGTTGTTCTGAAAAGTATACGTCCAAGTCTTCTTGACTTTCTTTCTTTTTCTCCGTTATCATTCGTGTTCCCGTTACCATGCGATTTAGTGCTTTTTTTATGATATCCACTTCTTCCGTCTTAAGAAAAACAGAAACCGTGAATACTGGGATAGGGAGAATTAAATTGGATAAATCAACTGCTGATATCAGTAAATCAATCCCTTCTAGTTTCTTCTGATCTAGCTCATAATACCCAATGACATCCACAACCTCTATTCGATGACCTAATTCGGCCTCCAAACGATTTTTCAACATCTGAGCAGCACCTATGCCTGTTGCACAGATTGCTAACACTCGGAATTTCTTAGCATCCCTTTGCCTTTCAATAGAAGCCATAAAATGTAAAGCCACATAGGCGATCTCGTCATCTGTTAAGACTGCTTCTGTAAAGAAATCCATTTCTTGCAAGACCTGCTTACTAAGAAAAAAGATATCCCCATATTGTTCTTCTATTTCTGCTAACAGAGGATTAGACAACTCCAACTGATTCGCTAAACGAACTTGTAAAGTTGCTAGATGGGTCACCACTCCTTCTAAAAACTGAAAGTCTGATGAAAAATGATAAATCTCATCCACTCCCAATTCTTTCAAACTTCTCAATAAGTCCTGTCGAATATCCGTTTTACTAATCGTCTCATACTGTTTACCAGTCAGTTGTCTTTTAGCTATCAAATGAAGGGTAATATAATCAATCTCCTGCCTCGGAAATACAAGATGACTCTTTTCCTCTATCCGACTCAAAATCCGCTGTGCAACTCTCCTTTCACTCTCCACATCCTCTAGTTGCCAATCTACCTCAGCCAACTCAAATCCGTCTTGAAGGCGCTTGATAGAAAGCGCAATATGAACAACTAAATTTTGCAAGACAAAATCTGATAATCGTAACTGTGCCTTACGACACTCTTCTAAAACTATTGTCGTTAACTTTCCTAGAGGAAGAGTCTGATCAAAAAAATCATGCGGTACATATTGATGTAAGGTTTTGAAAAAATGATTAGATAAAAAATAATTAGTAATAAAACGTCGTTTATCTCGCTCACGACCACTTATATATACTCCTCTATTTGCCCGACTTTCAACCTCGAGGTGAAACTCGGACAACAATTGACGAATCTTCTTAAAATCATGCGAAAGCGTCGAACGACAAACATAGAGTTCATCAGCCAAATCATCAAATAGAATCGGTTCTTGCTCAAATAATAATTTATTTAAAATAAGAGCATATCGTTCTTCCATTTCCGTTTCCTGAACAGTTGTAACGCCATAACCAACAAGTTCGACTAGATTCTGATAATCCCTTTGTTGATGAAAAACTAACTGATAACCTTGCCCTTGTTTAGAGAAAAGAGTAACCCCTTCCTTTTCAAGAATTTGCGTGATATTTTTCAAGTAATTACGAACGGTTCGATCCGAACAAGAAAGTTGCTCTGCCAGTTCTTTACTTGAGGTAAAGCGTCCTTTTCTGTCTAGTAAACACTGTATAATTCTCTTTTCTTTTATATTAAACATGGCAAAGCCTCCTTTTCATTACCTTACATTATATATCAAATGTTTTCAGTAATCAAAGTAGCCATTTTTTCAATTCCCATTGGAATTGGAATGTAGGCTTGCGGTGGAATTTGAACAACTGGTTTTCCGACTTTAGCACCTGCTTCTTCAAACTGTTTAAAATACATTTTTGTTTGAGGGCTTATAAGATATAAATCAAACTCTGATGCTGCAATAGCTTTTCCTCCTTCAGTAGCACTAATAGCGTCAACCTCAATATCCTGACCTTTTCCCTTTAGAAACTCCGTTGTTTTCTTTGCCATGAGTGATGAAGACATTCCTGCCGCACAAATAATCAACGCTTTTGCCATAAGATTTTCTCCTTTAATCTAATCCCATCAAATTGATACCTGATTGGGTTATTTCTTATTTACATTTTAATTATAAGGTAAAGCGCTTACAATTACCATTGCTGATTTTTCCTCAACGATACGGAAAATAATTATTTGTACTTCAATTTATAAATCAAAATAATACCAGATAGCAAGAACGAAACACTATTAGCCAAAATCAAAGGTATGTCACCAATACGAAGACCATGAGCAAGCCACAAAGCAATACCAATAACCTGCATAACATACATCCCTAAAGCAATCGATTCAGTATCTTTTGTTTTTATCACACGCACAACTTGCGGCAAAAAAGCAAATGTTGTTAAAATTGCTGCAATGCTACCAATCATATTTATTCTCCTATGTTTACTAAAGAAGCTGGGAATACGCCCAGCTTCTTAGTTTTATTCTACTGTCGCACCGTTAGATGCAATAACTTCTTTATACCAATTAAATGATTTTTTCGGCGAGCGTTCATAACTTCCCTGTCCATCATCGTCTTTATCTACATAAATAAAGCCGTAACGTTTTCTCATCTCTCCGGTACCTGCTGAAACTAGATCGATACAACCCCAAGGTGTATATCCCATTAAATCCACGCCATCCTCAACGACGGCTTTTTTCATTTCACGAATATGAGCAGCCAGATAATCAATTCGATAATCATCATGAATCATGCCATCTGCTTCGACTTGGTCTATAGCACCAAAACCATTTTCAACGATGAAGAGTGGTAAATGGTAGTGATCCGTAAACCAGTTTAATGCATAACGTAAGCCCTCTGGGTCAATTTGCCACTCCCACTCAGATGCCTGAACATAATTATTTTTAACCAAATCTTCTGTTTCAAGATAATCGAAATAAGGATTATTCTCACGATGAGAATCGATAGCAAAAGACATATAGTAACTAAATCCAATATAGTCTACCGTGCCTCCAAGTAAATCCTCTTTATCTTGCTCTGTAAATTCAACTGAGATTCCTTTACGTTCCCAATACTTGAGAATGTGTTCAGGATATTTACCAAAAACATGTACGTCAGTAAAGTAATAACGTTTTTGCATAGCCTTCATGGCCATTAAAATGTCTTTAGGATTACAAGTTGCAGGATAAATAGGACACATCGCAATCATACAACCAATTTGAAAATCTGGATTGATTTCATGACCAATTTTTACTGCTCGAGCAGAGGCTACTAACTCATAGTGTGCTGCTTGATACATAATAGCTTCTCGGTCGTCACCTTCCTCGTATACAATACCTGAGTTCGTAAATGGTGCAAAATCTTCCTGGTAATTGGCCTGATTATTGATTTCATTGAAGGTCATCCAGTATTTAACTTTATCTTTATAACGTTTGAATACGACTTCTGCAAAGCGAACAAAGAAATCAATTAATTTACGATTTTTCCACCCACCATATTCTGTAACCAAATGATAAGGCATCTCAAAATGAGATAAAGTAATTACAGGTTCAATTCCATGCTTCAAGCACTCATCAAAAAGATCATCATAAAATTGCAACCCTTCTTCATTGGGCTCTAACTCATCACCTTTTGGGAAAATGCGTGTCCAAGCAATTGATGTTCGGAAGCACTTAAATCCCATTTCAGCAAAAAGTGCTATATCTCCTTTGTAACGATGGTAAAAATCTATAGCCTCATGATTTGGATAATATTTACCTTCCAAAACACCCGGTGTAATTTCACGGGCAACTCCATGACGACCTGCCGTCATGACATCAGCAACACTGATACCCTTACCACCTTCTTGCCATCCACCTTCAAGTTGATGAGCAGCTACAGCACCACCCCATAAAAATCCATCTTTAAAAGTAGTCATCGTTTTTCCTCCTGACTTTGATACTTCTATTATAAACTCCATAAGCAGCAATGAAAACACATTCTTTTTCCATAGTGATGTGGAATCCTAGACAACAAAGCTCTAAATGACAAAAATTATATGGCCAAACTCTAAAAAACTCCTCCATCAAAGAATCCTGATTCAAATAATCCTAACTGTTATTCATCACCCACAACTGCGCCAAAAACAAAAAAAGACAAACATTAAAATATGTTTGCTTTTTTTAATAATTCGAGAAACACTTACCTTTCTCATTATAATTTATTTAAAATCGAATATTTTCTTTTGTTTTTTCATATGAAGTTACAAAACGCTCTGTTACTCCAGGCTCAACAATTTCTACTGCATTTGCAATTTCTTCAAATGAAGCTGCATAATCGAAATCTTGCTCAAAGAAATCTAAGGCGCGATCAAAAGCATGTTGTACATTTTGATCAAAAGAACGATAGCGATTTGAATATTGAAGCAACTGCTCTGTCAAAGTTGCATTTTGTACGATTTGATAAGTTTCTTCTTCCAAATCTTGCATATCTGCAACTACAATTTCCAGCATACGATTGACAGATTCCATATTCACACGTTTCTCTTCAAGTTCAGACAGAAGAGCTTCTGTATTGTGACTTGCAGCAAAGAAAAGACTCAGAAAACTTGCAGGTATCCCTGGTAAGTTGCGCTTTTCCATATAACGTTTAATGGTGTGTAATTTATTGATATAAATATTTACTTTTTGACGAGCATTGGTATCGTCAAGCTCAATTCTTGCTAGAGACTCATTCAGACTAATCTGTTCTTCCTCAATCTCTCGCATCCGTGTTTCTATCCCTTCAAACTCCTCTAAACGAATAGAATACGGTTCAGTGCTAATAGACTGATCGCCTAGAGTATTCACTACTTTACCTTCTAGACCAGTGATTTCTGTTTGCAAATCACGAACACTATTCACTTCAAGATCAGAGAGTACATATGTCGTACCTAAACGTTCCACTTCTACTTGAAGATTGTCATTGTTTTCTTTGATATGCTTTAACAAGCCTGGTAAAAACTTGTTTAACTTATCAAATTTCTTACGAGAATTGATTTCAAGGGTAAAGATCTCATACAGAGCCGATATTTCTTCTTGAATTTGCTCGTTTTCAAACTGGGCATTGTCCAGTTCAAGAACCGCTACATTTTTCCCGTTATTCGTTAAAGCCTGATGTAATTGTTGGAAGCGAGATTCAATATCTGTTTCAAGGAAAGTATAATTATCTTCAAGTAATTTACGATAGCCAGACTCTAGGTCTTCTAATTGATCTGGTAAATCTTTTTCTAAAACCGCTACAATTGCAGGAATTCGATCAACAATATGACTCAATGCCAAAATGTGGTCTTCCGTTTTATCCAAAATTTCAGAGGCTTCAACCGGGTCACCAGATGAATTAAGGGCCACAAATTGAGAAAATTCTGTTTGAATATTTCCTAATTGTTGGCGTACTTCATCTAAAGATTTTCCATAACTTTCCACGTCATCTGCTACCTTTGTTTGTAACTCTTCAAACAAATCTAAAGCATGAATGACACGACCAGAGTTCTTGGATTCTTGTTCTTCTAATTCAACAAGAGCTTGACGAATACTCTTAATATCTTCATCAATCAAATTCAATTGACTCTCAATATTCTCGATCGCATGTTGAGCTTTGAAGAAACGAAAAGCATTATTAAATCCTTCCGCTTCAAAAATATTATTTTCAATATCCGCAAAAGAATTCAGGGATAAATCAACCCATTTTTGATTCCACTCACGGAATGACACTTGACTTTGCCCAATCAAGTGCATATTCTTTATTTTTTCAATTTCATCGTTTACTGGAAGGTTGTAAAGCTTTTCTTTACGCTCTTCTAACTGAGCCAGTAAGGTTTCATTACGCTTTCTAAGCAGGACTGCTGTAACATAAGCTACAATTAGCAGGACTGCTATTACAAGTATGATTGTTATAAGTCCACTAGACATCTATCATTCCCTTTCTTTCACATTGAAGACAATCATTAAGATTATATCACATTTTTTAGAATATATGTTAGATTTGAAGAAATTTTATACATCTAGTGTACTATAAACTGCATTTTCTTCAATAAACTCACGCCGAGGCTCCACACGATCCCCCATAAGCATATCAAAGATTTTGTCTGCTTCTGCTGCATCATCAACAGAAACGCGAGCCATGAGGCGGTGTTCGGGATTCATCGTTGTTTCCCAAAGTTGGTGGTCATCCATCTCTCCCAACCCTTTATACCGTTGAATGGTTGGTTTTGAGCGTCCCTCACTATAACGGGCTAAGGCTGCTTGCAACTCTTCTTCCTGGTTAGAACCAGGTTGAATGTATTCTTTCACTTCACTACCAACTTTTACACCATAAATCGGTGGTTGAGCAATATAGACATACCCTGCCTCCAACACTGGTTTCATATAGCGGTAAATTAAAGTTAAAAGTAGAGTACGAATGTGGGCTCCGTCAACGTCCGCATCTGTCATCAAGACAAGTTTTTGATAGCGCGCCTTGGTTACATCAAATTCTGCACCGAATCCAGTTCCCATTGCTGTAAAGAGACTTCGAATCTCTTCATTTGCTAAAATTTTGTCCATACTAGCTTTTTCAACATTGAGAATTTTCCCACGAATTGGGAGAATTGCCTGAAACTCACGATTTCGTCCAGACTTAGCTGAACCACCTGCTGAATCCCCTTCGACGATAAAGAGTTCTGTTTCTGCAGGATTATTGGAGGCACAGTCTGCTAATTTTCCAGGAAGGTTAGAAATTTCAAGTCCTGATTTTTTTCGCGTCACTTCACGAGCCCGTTTAGCAGCAACACGTGCTTTAGCGGCTAAAATCCCTTTTTCAACGATTTTTTTAGCAATTTGTGGATTCTCTAGCAGAAAATCTGAGAATGCATCGGAAAAAAGACGATTGGTAATCTTGACTACTTCACTATTTCCAAGTTTGGTTTTTGTTTGACCTTCAAACTGTGGATTTGGATGTTTGACTGAAATGACAGCAGTCAAGCCTTCACGAACATCTTCTCCCGTCAAGTTATCTTCATTATCCTTCAGTAGTTTATTTTTTCGAGCATAATCATTAATGACTCGAGTTAAAGCAGTCCTAAATCCTTGTTCGTGAGTCCCACCTTCATGAGTGTGAATGTTGTTGGCAAAACTCATAACAGTTTCGTGATAACCCGTTGTATACTGCATAGCGACTTCAACTGTCACATCGTCCATTTCACCGTCTGTATAGATTGGATTTTCAAAGATTAAATCCTTATTGGTATTGATGTATTCAACGTAACTTGAAATTCCACCTTCATAGTGGTATTCTTTCGTTTGTTCAAAACCTTCACGCTTATCTGTAATCGCAATCCTCAAGCCTCTATTCAAAAAAGCTAATTCTTGAATACGCTTATTCAACTTTTCAAAATCATAAACGGTTGTTTCAGTAAAAATCTCTGGGTCTGGTGTAAAATGAACAGTTGTCCCCGTACGATCTGTGTCACCGATAACTTCGAGGTCAGCTACAACTTGACCTCGACGGTATTCTTGAAAATGAATGTGACCATTTTTATGAACACGAACATCTAATTGAGTTGACAAAGCATTTACCACCGAAGAGCCAACTCCATGTAGTCCCCCAGAAACTTTGTAGCCACCACCGCCGAATTTCCCTCCTGCATGAAGGACTGTAAAGACAGTTTCTACAGCCGGTCTTCCCGTTTTTTCTTGGATATCGACAGGAATCCCACGACCATCATCGATTACTGTAATTGAATTATCAACTTCAATAAAAACTTGAATAAAGCTAGCAAAACCTGCCAAGGCCTCATCAATGGAATTATCCACAATTTCCCAAACTAAATGGTGTAACCCTTCCTTTGAAGTTGAACCGATATACATCCCTGGACGCATCCGAACAGCTTCAAGCCCTTCAAGAACTTGAATCTGGCTAGCATCATATTCCTGCGCTTTCATGTCCTGTTTGATTTCTTCTGACATTGTTTTCCTTTTCTATATATTTACGTAGCTGTTGCATATCATCAAATAAGTAAGTGTCCATATGAGCAGCTTGTCCAGCCTCTATATCTATTGGACGATCGCCTATCACTAAAGGACTCTTCAACCGATAAGTCTCTTTTAGATAGAGGAATGATTCAGGATCGGGTTTTCTGGCAAATCCATCGTCAGAGGTAATGACTGCTGTAAAAAATGAAGAAATACCTGTCTTTTCCAAAATTGCTAGGACAGAGTTATTCCGATGCGAAACAAGAAAGTTCCTTCCACCTTTATCTTGAATCCACTGAAGTAATTCAATAGTTCCTACAAATAGCTGTGGATTTTCCAATTCTTTTAGCTCGTTTGCCTTATAATGAGTAAGAAACTGATCTATCTCACTAGCAAAGCATTCAATTGCATGTTCGGTTGACACCTTAAGTGCCTGATAGACCTCATCATGATTTGCTGTTTTTTGATACGCTTCTAATGTTTTTACAAAAGTTGCCGTGGACGTCTCATAGTTATCTAGGAGCGTTCCACCTAAATCCCAAATATAGTCCTGATATTTCATACCCTTTATTGTACCATATTTTCGACTTTTTTTTCACCAATTTTCTACCTACTAAATCAAAGAAACCTTTATATTACTATGGGGGAAATAATTTAAATCAGAATACAAATTAGATTTTATTTTTTTCCTAAAAATGGTGATGCCACTTCCTTAAGATTTCTTCTTCGTAATAGGTAAAAATTAAAACAGGATTCTGGAAAGTTTCGAAACTTTCCAGAATCCTGTTTTATCATTCGTTACTCTCCGTCATCCTTTTTATCAGGAATAACCTTAAACAGATAATAGGTGATGAAAATCGTTAAGGCAGCTAAAGCCATTTTTACCCACACAATCGGGGCAAAAAAGATAGAAATCCCCATCAAAATATAAATTTGAATTATCACTTTTTTCTTACGTTCTCTTGAAATCGACCTCGTTTCACGAAAATCTGCCACATAGGTTTGATAGAGCTTCGTATGGTAGAGCCAATTTTCAAAACGTTTAGAGGACCGTGCAAAACAAGCAATTGCTAACAGCAAAAAAGGAGTTGTCGGAAGAATCGGGAGCGGAATCCCGATGATTCCCAAAGCTAAAGATATACATCCAATCGTTAAATAAACTAATCTCATGTAACCTCCTAAATCGTGACTAAGGGGGTCGCTGTATCAGGCGATGTATCTAACACCTCAAAATCAAATCCAACTGGTAAATCCGCTTGGGCAAGCTGATTTACCATGGTCATATGGGCTAATTCCTTGATATTATTCTCTTTCGATAGATGCCCCAGATAGATTTTTTTTGTTTTATTTCCTAATGTTCGAATCATAGCATCTGCCCCATCTTCATTAGATAAATGACCTAAATCCGATAAAATTCTCTGTTTCAGTCGCCAAGCGTAGGTTCCTGAACGCAAAATTTCAATATCATGATTGGACTCAATCAAATATCCATCAGCATTTCTCACAATGCCTGCCATACGATCACTTACGTAGCCTGTATCGGTCAACATTACGAAACATTTCCCATCCTTCATGAAACGATAAAATTGAGGCGCTGCTGCATCATGACTGACCCCAAAACTTTCTACATCCAAGTCACCAAAAGTCAGGGTTTTCCCCATTTCAAATATGTGTTTTTGACTGGAATCTACTTTACCAAGATACTTTGTCCCCTCCATAGCCTTCCATGTCGCTTCATTTGCATAGAGGTCCATACCATATTTTCGAGCCAATACTCCCACACCGTGAATATGATCAGAATGTTCGTGTGTAATGAGGATTGCATCCAAATCCTCTGGTTTTCGACCGATTTCTTCCAACAAGCCTGTAATCTTCTTTCCTGACAAACCTGCATCCACTAGTATTTTTCTCTTAGGTGTTTCTAAATAAAAAGAATTCCCACTTGAACCAGATGCTAAAATACTATATTTAAATCCTTCTTCTAGCATTATTTTCTTTACTCTTCCTCCTCATTATCCCAATCATCTACTAATACTGCATCCTTATCATAAGGTAAAACAATGGTAAAGGTAGACCCTTTTCCGTATTCACTTTTAGCCCAAATAAAACCTTGGTGTTGTTTAACGATTTCTTTTGCAATAGCAAGTCCCAAACCAGAACCTCCCTGAGCACGACTGCGTGCCTTGTCCACTCGATAAAAACGGTCGAAGATTTTTGGCAAGTCTGTCTTGGGGATTCCAAGACCTTCATCCGTTATAGAGATAATCAACTGTGTATCCGTTGTTTTCATCCTTACCGTGATTGTTCCTCCATCTGGAGAGTACTTAATGGCATTATTTAAAATGTTGTCAATCACTTGTGTCATCTTGTCTGTATCAATCTCGACCCAAATCGGACTAATCGGATAATCTCTAGTAAATTCATAATTTTTCGAATCGTCTTGCTGACGAATCTTATCAAAACGATTTAATATGAAAGTAATAAACGCTGTAAAGTTGGTCAATTCAACATCGAGTTCTACTGCTTGATTATCAATTCTAGATAAATTTAACAAATCCGATATCATTCGCATCATGCGATTTGTTTCCTCTAAAGAGACCTTGACAAATTCTGGAGCTACGGGCTCAGTAAGCGCCCCTTCGTCCAGAGCTTCCAGATACGATTTCACACTAGTCAGAGGCGTTCTCAGTTCATGACTGACATTCGAGACAAAAAGTCTACGCTCCCGTTCCTCTTTTTCTTGCTCAGTCATATCATGTAAAACAGCTACAAGACCAGAGATAAAACCAGATTCCCTTCGGATCAAAGCAAACCGAACCTTTAAGCTAAGATATTCCCCATTTTCATTTTGCGAGTCAATCAAAAGCTCTGGCATTTCAGTAATCAAATCTCGTAAACTGTATTCATCTTCAATATCCAACAACTGCAAAATATCCGTATTTTCAACCTCACCTCGCTTAACGCCTAATTGCACTTCAGCGGTGTCATTGATCATGATAATCTGTCCTCTACGATTGGTAGCTAAAACCCCATCTGTCATATAGGTCAAAATGGAGTTCAAACGCTTTGTTTCCTGCTCTAGATTTTCATGTGTTAGACGAATCACTTCTGACAAGTCATTGATAGAATTGGTCATGTCTGTAATTTCAGGACCTGCCTGCATATCCAAGACTTCACTATAATCCCCAGCGATTAAATCCTTAATCTTTTTTTCTAGGATAACCAGTCGCTTCATATCTCTCCTATTTTCTACAAACAGGAGAGCCACCACAAAGATAAATCCTAAGATAATTAAAATAAAAATAAAATCTGCTGAAAAAATGTAATTTCGAATTTCACTAATCATTATTTCTCATATAATAACCGACACCTCGACGAGTTAAAATATACTCTGGGCGGCTAGGTGTATCTTCAATTTTTTCTCTTAATCGTCGGATTGTCACGTCAACGGTCCTTACATCACCGAAGTAATCATACCCCCAAACTGTTTCAAGCAGGTGCTCTCGAGTCATCACTTGCCCACTGTGAGTTGCAAGGTGGTAAAGCAATTCAAATTCTCTATGAGTTAATTCTAAATCTACACCATTTTTCTTAACCAAAAAGGCATCTGACAGAATTTCTAAACTTCCAATTTGCAAATTATTATTTTGCTTTGTCTCATCTTGCGTTTCAACCGTCAACTCTGTCCTACGTAAAAGAGCCTTAACGCGCGCTTGTAACTCACGATTAGAAAAGGGTTTCGTTACATAGTCATCTGCCCCCAATTCCAAACCGATAACCTTATCAAATTCACTATCCTTAGCAGAAAGCATGATAATGGGAACATTGCTAGTCTTACGAATCGTCCGCGCCACTTCCATACCATCTAACTCTGGTAACATCAAGTCCAAAATCAATATATCCGGCTTCTCAGCCTCAAATTGTTCAAGAGCTTCACGACCATTAAAGGCTGTCAAAACCTCGTAGCCTTCTTTAACCATATTAAATTTAATAATATCTGAAATCGGTTTTTCATCATCTACAACCAATATTTTCTTCATGTATTTCACCTTTTTCTATTTTATTTTTATATCTAATTCATCTTAATCTCTTCTATTATACCAAAAAGTTACTTTATTTAGAGTTTTCGAGCTCGTTTTTTGTTATTTTAAAAAATATTCTGACAATTTTTATCGTCATTTGACAATTCTAATCTTTTAGTGTAGAATAAATGTCATATTTTATAACATAATGGAGGAAGAGTTTTATGGCTTTAGTTGAATTTAAAAATGTAGAAAAATATTATGGGGACTATCATGCTCTTCGTGATATCAATCTTAGTTTTGAAAAAGGACAAGTTGTTGTTTTATTAGGTCCTTCCGGATCAGGTAAATCGACTCTTATTCGTACAATTAACGGATTGGAAAGGATTGATAAAGGGAGTCTTATCGTAAATAATCACCAAGTTGCCGGGGCAAGTCAAAAAGAACTAGTACCACTCCGCAAAGAAGTCGGAATGGTTTTCCAACATTTCAATCTTTACCCACACAAAACAGTGTTAGAAAACGTAACACTAGCTCCGGTAAAAGTCCTTGGAATAGACAAAAAAGAAGCTGAAAAAACAGCTCAGAAATATCTCGAATTTGTTAATATGTGGGACAAAAAAGATTCCTATCCTGGTATGCTTTCAGGTGGACAAAAACAGCGTATTGCAATCGCTCGCGGTCTTGCTATGCATCCAGAACTTCTTTTATTTGATGAACCAACTTCTGCACTAGATCCAGAAACAATCGGTGATGTTCTTGCGGTTATGCAAAAACTAGCTAAAGATGGTATGAATATGATTGTTGTAACACACGAAATGGGTTTTGCACGAGAAGTTGCTGATCGGATTATCTTTATGGCTGAAGGACAAGTTTTAGTAGACACAACTGATGTAAATGGATTTTTCGATAATCCTAGTGAGCCACGTGCTAAACAATTTTTAAGCAAAATTATCAATCATGAAAGTGATACTGTAAAATAGGAGGCGTTCGTAAATGAGACAATACAAGATTTTAAGTAGCATATTTTTGGCATTTATGAGTCTCAGTCTGAATCATGCCGTTCTTGCCGATACTACACCAAGCGATATCCAAAAGCGAGGTGAATTGATCGTCGGAGTCAAACAAGACGTACCAAACTTTGGGTATAAATCCCCAGAAACTGGAAAATATTCTGGTCTAGAGACAGACTTAGCCAAACTGATAGCAAATGAATTAGGGGTAAAAATCACCTATACGCCTGTTACAGCTCAAACTCGTGGCCCCTTGCTAGACAATGAACAGGTTGATATGGATATCGCCACCTTTACAATTACTGAAGAGCGGAAAAAACTCTATAATTTTACTACACCTTACTACACAGATGCTTCCGGATTTTTGGTTAACAAGTCTGCTAACATTGACGATATAGAAGACTTAGTTGGTTTAACCATTGGTGTTGCCCAAGGGTCCATCACAGAAACGCTGATCAAAGAAATCGGGAAAGAAAAAGGATTACAATTCAAATTTGTTGAACTAGGATCTTATCCTGAGTTAATTACATCCCTTCATGCTCATCGTATCGATGCATTTTCAGTCGATAAATCAATCTTATCTGGCTATACAAGTAAAAAGACTGAAATATTGGATTATAGTTTTAAAACAGCTGACTACGGTGTCGTCACCAAGAAAAGCAATACTCAACTGAATCAGTACGTTGATGAATTAATCAACAAGTGGAAAAATGACGGAACATTACAGAAACTCTATGATAAGTATAACTTGAAGCCGTCTACTTCCACTACTGATTAGAAAGGAAATATTATGTTCGATTTAACTTCTTGGGGGGCCTATTTAAATGATTTTGGGCAGTTTTTTAACGGATTTTTGTTTACTATCGCCCTTTCTATTGGTTCCTTCATCCTAGCTATGATATTAGGTGTTCTCTTTGGTGCACTCTCCACTAGTAAAAATTCTTTTTCCCGTTTAATTGCCCGTACCTTTGTTGAATTTTATCAAAATACACCTTTATTAGTACAATTTATGATTGTCTTTTATGGTTTGCCTTTGATTACCAATCACATCATCATGATTTCAATCTACTGGACAGGAGTCCTCTGCGTTGGCCTTTATCATGGTGCTTATATTGCAGAAGTAATCCGTTCCGGCATCCAATCCATTCCCTCTGGACAAATGGAAGCTGCCCTATCTCAAGGATTTAACTATATAGAGGCTATGCGTTTGATTATTTTACCACAAGCATTCCGTATCATTTTACCTCCTTTAACCAACCAAATCGTCAATCTCATAAAAAATACATCTACTGTTGCAATCATTTCTGGTGTAGATTTGATGTTTGTTACTAAATCCTGGTCAGCACTTAATTCCAACTATATCCCCTCCTTTATAGGAGCAGCTGTTCTCTACTTTGTCTTATGCTTCCCAGTTGCACGATTTGGTCGAAAAATCGAAGAAGCAAATAAGAATGCCTATACCATGTAAGGAGGTGTTACTGTTATGCAATCTATTTTAGAAGTTTTAAGTCCCACCAATCTTCTGTTTATCATACAAGGATTTGGTATGACACTTTACATATCTTTTCTTGTTATTGTACTCTCAACTATTATAGGCACCCTACTTGCCCTGATGCGTAATGGCAAACATTCTTTCCTGCGTATGCTTGCCAGCATCTATATAGAATTTATCCGAAATGTCCCTAACTTACTTTGGATATTCACGATTTTCCTCGTTTTTCAGGTAAAATCTACTCCAGCAGGGATTATTGCTTTCACTCTCTTCACATCTGCTGCTTTAGCAGAAATTATTCGTGGAGGTTTAAACGCTATTAACCACGGACAAGTGGAAGCTGGTATGTCTCAAGGGTTTACACCTGTACAAATCATGTACTATATCGTCCTCCCTCAAGCTATCCGGAAAATGTTACCTGCTATTATTTCCCAGTTTGTTACTGTGATTAAAGATACCAGCCTCCTCTACTCCGTTATCGCTCTACAAGAACTCTTTGGATCAAGCCAAATTCTTATGGGACGCTACTTTGAACCAGAGCAAGTTTTTACCCTTTATCTCCTTATTGCATTGATTTATTTCCTTTTGAATTTCAGTGTCTCCACTTTCTCACGAAATCTCTCTAAAAAATGGGAACAAGCTACTGAATAAGAGTTCAGAACAAAAGCTGAATCGCCTGTGTACTGACCTCAAAAGTTAGATTTTTTCTGTCTAACTTTTGGGGTGCAGTTCACTAGCCGATCCAGCTTTTTATTTTTCCGCAACTAGCTAAAAAGCAGCCATTTAATTTTAGCTCAATCTGTTCCATTCAATTTTTAAAAACCAAATTCTTGCAAACTGTTTTGATGATATTCTATCAAGATTCATTCCTAAAATATAGGGAATCATTCTATTTTCTCCTGTTAAAATTTATGTTATACTGTGTAAGGACCTCTAGTATCAGAACAAAGATAGGGAAAAAATGAAAAAAGCAATACTAATGATGACATTTGGATCACCTGAGGAAATTTCTTTTGAAGGAGTCGCAGAATTTTTTACAACTATTCGTCGCGGAGTAAGACCTCATGATCACGAAATCCAAACTCTTTACGAAAACTATGTACGAATCAATGGAACACCTCTACAAAGGATTACAAAACAAGAAGTCGCCCTAGTAAAAGAGCAACTTGGAAGCGATTATTCGATTTACTTTGCGAATAAATTTTCCAATCCTTTTATCTCTGATGTCATCAAAAAAATGGAATCAGATGGAATTACAGATTGTATCTGCCTAATTTTAGAACCTCACTACTCCTTTTATTCTGTTATGGGATATGAAAAGTACTTAAAAAGTCAACAAATTCGATTTTTGGTAATCAAAGACTGGTATCAAGACGAAAACCTTATCAACTACTGGGTTGATGAAATTAAATCCATTATTCTAGACAAGATTGGAAAAGATAGCTTTAAAGTATTATTTTCAGCTCACAGCGTTCCCGTTTTAGCCCTCGATTTTCAAGATCCTTATATCGACCAAATTTTCGACAACAGTCGCTTAATCGCTAAAAAATTGGGATTAAACGAAAATCAATACACCAATACATGGCAAAGCGAAAGCGATATAGGCATTCCTTGGATTAAACCAGATGTACTGGAATATTTAAAAGATAGCCCAGAACATCCCAATCACTATATTTTTGTGCCTATCAGTTTCATTAGCGAGCATATCGAAGTCCTCTTTGATAATGATGTTGAATGCTATGAAGCCTGCCAAAAATTAGGTGTTCATTACCACCGCCCCCCTATGCCCAACACTGATCATCGATTAATTAATGCTCTCGTTGCTACTATAAGACGATATGAACAAGAACCATTTACCTATTTTTTACCTGAAAAAGAGACATTTGATGAACTAGCTCCATCCGATACCAGCCAAGATATCTTAAACGAATCGGATCAACTTCAAATGCCTGATTTTGTAAAAAAATTAATTGAGAAAAAAGGAAGAGAAAATGTCAAAATTCCTTACCTCGTCAAACAAATGCTCATCAAGGCGGGAAGACTTAAACAGGATGATTCCAGATAAAAAATTTCCTAATGCTAAGTCAAGCATTAGG
>NZ_KQ969161.1:101752-121099 GCF_001578805.1 Streptococcus sp. DD10
TGCTAAGTCAAGCATTAGGAAATTTTTTATAAGACCTTGCTAATGAAACAAAACGTTCAAATATCCTTTTATTAGAATCTAACAACAGTCCTACTTAAGAAACTTCAGTTTGTAAATATTTTTCTGCATCTGCAATAACTGTCGCTAGATTCGTTCCACTCAGTTCCTTCTCCATGGCTAATTGGACTTGAACTAGTTTTTGATCTAAAATATTATGAATATTTTTTCCGATTCCACAATTAGGATTTGGGTTATCGTGAAAGCTAAAGAGTTGACCTGTTCGCCCTAAACATTCAACTGCTCGATAGACATCTAATAGACTGATTTCTGTTAAATCTTTTATAATTTCTGTACCACCTGTTCCACGTGCTACAGAAATTAAACCTGCTTTTTTTAGCTGCGATAAGGTTTTACGGATGATAACTGGATTCACACCAACACTGCCAGCAATCAAATCACTAGTTACTTTTTGATGACCCGCTTCCAAAGCTATGACGATTAAAGTATGGGTGGCTACAGTAAATCTGCTCGAAATTTGCATATTCTATCCTCCTTTCTTTCCTCACTTCATTATACTCTTTTTTGATGTAATGTCAATCATTACCACCTAATAACCAATTGTCTAACTCTTTATCATGTCCTTGATTTCGTTCAATTTTGTGGAGCAATTCTTGATTATGAGTATGATGAATCCCATTTACCAAACTTTCATAATATACTTCGTAATACGGAAGTTCTAATTTTCTAGCTAAACTAAGTTCTGCTTCCACATCATACTCCACCCTTCGAAAATCAATATCTACAAGTCCTTTATCATCAAACTCAAGTATAGCATACTGTGCTCGTAAGTCTTTTCGAAGTCTCGCATCTAGAAAAAATGGTTGCCCAATTGAACCAGGATTTAAGATGAGTTGCCCCCCTGATGCATAACGTAAAAACTGCTGATGGATGTGCCCATATACAGCTATATCACAAACAGGATTGCTTACCAAACGATCAAAATCTTTTTGCGCCCCTGTATGGATCAACTCTCTTCCCCAGTTTTTATCGGGTAGATGATGGCTAATCCCAATTCGTAATCCTCCTAGTTCACGATAGAGTTTCATCGGCAGGTTTTGCATTTTATCTATTTCTTCTGCAGTTATTTCCTCTAAAATATACTGACAATGACGCATCAGATAGCGGTGACTAGGACGAGTTTCATCTAATAAACGATGCAGGGCACGATGAAGACTGTCTTCCCAATTTCCCAACACTTGTACCGTAATAGGGAGACTTGAAAGCTGATCTAGGATATTTCTTCTACCAGTCCCCGGCATAAGAATATCTCCTAGCAACCAGTATTCTTCTATATCTTGCTGACCAGCATCTATTAAAACTGCTTCAAGAGCAGTTGAATTTCCATGGATATCTGATAAAATTGCAATTTTAGGCATTTCTACTCCTTAAACTGATAATAATAACGTCTAAATAAGCCACCAACTGAAGTGAAAATAGTGGCAAAAAAATTCCTCAAGAAATAATCAAAAGAGGCAAGACCTACTCCTCTTAACCTCTCCTTCTGATCTATGGGTTCATATTCACACGGTGCCATTCATTGATAACATAAGCTAACTGTCCTACCTGTACTAGTCCAACGCCACTTATCTCTGTACTTTCTGTAGTCGTCCCTCCAAGACCTGCTGTATAAAGCGCAATCAAATAAGGAGTTTCCTCATAAACTATAGCATCTACATTCAAAGCCTCATTTACATAACCAGGTTTTTGCTCAATATGAAGGTCTGGCAAATATTTCTTATAATACTCGCCTGGAAATGAAACTCCGATATAATAGCGAATATCCTTATACTTTTCCTTCTTATCCCATAAATGTTGCAAAACTTGGATATAATAGTTTGTCGTTGTACGATTTTCCTGACTAATCGTCTTGATTTCACCTTTTGACTCCCCATATCGTCCATACATCTTGTAAACTTCATCCATTCCACCTAATCGATCAGCAAGGGCATAAGCTGGTGTATTTTCGGAATAAACAAGAGAATACTCCTGCATTTCAGGAATTGTCATTGCCCCACCAAAAGCAGCTACATAATTATTATGCTCCCCATCATACTCATAATAAGTATTAGTGATATCATATCGTTCTGTCATCGAGAGATTTAATTTTTTAAAGTCATCAACAACCATCATATTCAAGGGGAGTTTATAGGTGGAACCTGCTGTCATAGCTTGAGTTTCATTCATCTCAATCAATTCACCTGTCGCAGGATTTTTATACGAAAAGGCAACTTGTGAATGATCAATACCAAATTCATCAAGATAAGCCTGCACGACTTGAGATAAGCTCATGTTAGCATAGTCATAATAGAGACCATAGGCATCCATCGTTGCTAAATCTGCATCCATAACTGCTTGCTTTGCCTCTGCAGATTTGCTAACCACAGAAGGATTCTTTGAACTTACTTCACTCGCAGCAGTGATTTCATTTGTTGTAAAACTTCCCTCATTACTCTCCAATTGAGCAGAAGGTAAACTTGTTGCTCTTGCTTGTGTATCTGAAAATTGACCAAAATAGAGAGCAGTCGCAAAAAGAACGACTGCAAACAAAACAAGTAAACTTAGTATCCAAGTGATTATTTTTTTATTCATGCTATCCCCTAACTCCTCTATTATAAGAAAATTCAGGCTAAAAAACAAGATAATATTCATAGATTTTTTTCAAAAACGACTTGCATTTAAACATATGCAAAAATACTTTTCTCTATCATTCCTATGATTGTTTTTTAATAACATAAATGTAGTGTACTCATGTTTCAGTTTTTTTCTGCCCCCCTCAAATAAAGGTTTAAAATACAGTAAGATATTCCCTAATAGAAATCCCGACTAACTGATTAGACTCCTTTAGCCGGGATTTCTCACTGTAGAGCAAATTTTCTCTTATTCGAATTAAAAAGAATTCTTTCAAATTTTCACACGAATAGCCAGGATTTTATCTATTTCATGGTATAATTTAATAAAAGAGGAAAGAAGATGAAAACTTATCAAAAACTTTACGAAATTCTAGCAGAAACGGATGATTATATGAGTGGTGAAAGTATCGCTCAAAACCTGCAAATCTCCCGTACTTCTGTTTGGAAAGCTATTCAACGACTTGAAAAAGAAGGATTAATCATACAATCTGTCCGAAATAAAGGCTATAAACTCATCGGGGGAGATCTTCTGTTAGCCAGTAAAATCGAGGAACTCGCTCCTATCAAAGTCTCAATCAATTCTCACTGTCAGTCCACTCAGCTAGATGCCAAAAGGGCTATTGAGCAAGGAGGAAAACCAAATACACTCTACCTAGCACCATTTCAGTCTGCTGGGCGAGGCCGTTTTGGTCGTAGTTATTATTGCCCTCCTCAAGGAGGAATCTATATGAGTCTCCATTTAAAACCTAATAGCACTTATCAAAATCTACCATCTTACACCTTACTTGTAGCTGGCGCAATCTACAAGGCAATCAAAGACTTGACACTAATAGATGTTGACATAAAATGGGTAAATGATATCTATTATAGAGGGAAAAAGATAGGCGGTATCTTGACAGAAGCAATCACCAACATTGAGACTGGCCTCGTCACAGACTTGATTATTGGAGTTGGACTCAATCTAGCCATAACAGACTTCCCTGTGGAATTAAAGGACAAAGCAGGCTCACTCTTTATCTCCTCATCTCCAATTACTCGAAATGAATTAATTGGGGAAATCTGGAAAAATCTCTATCATTTGAAAGAGGATGAACTTCTCTATCTCTATCAACAACGCTCTCTTATCCTAGGAAGAAAGGTTAGTTTCACCCAAAACCAACAACATTACGAAGGAATCGCCAAAGAAATTACTGATACGGGACAACTTCGAGTCCAACTGCTTAGTGGCCAAGATATGTGGTTAAACAGTGGCGAAATCTCTTTAGATTCTTGGTAAAGAAATATTCCCTTATCAACAACTATTCTCTGCCTTTTGAACTTTCTTTTACGCTCAATCCGTAAATCTATCAACTAGATTGTCGATTTTACAAGACAAATACACTAGTCGAAATGTATCGATTGACACGAATTGCTAGAATACAGACACTTACAGTCTCTAGGTATCATCAAGTTGACTTTGCCATACTTGGTTTCAAATCGACGATAATCAGTACCGTTACGGCTATTACCAGTATGATAACCAGCTTTTTCATAAAGAAAGGAAGATAGTTCAGCTTGTAGAAGGTCATTCATAGCAGTTTCGAGAGAAGAACGAAAAAACTCATCAATATCTGATTTTTGGGTTAGGAAGTTAAGTAATTCTGTGGTAAACTGAGTCATAGGAATAATTCTTTCTAGTAATGTGTTGCAACTCTACTATAAAGGATTTATTCCTTTTTGTGTTTACACAAGATATTTTACAGTGTCTAATCGAATTTAAGGATTTTTATTATTTCGTAAGTAAAATCTGTTAAATAATATAGCATTGAATACTAATAATACAGCAAATAAATAAATACTGTATTTCATATCTTGATTAAATAGCCAACCTCCTATAAATCCTCCTAGAGTATCACCTATAAAATAGGAAGTTTGAGAAATACCGTAAAAATATGAAATTTTTTCCCTTGGATAAATTGATAATTCCATTAACTCTTGTGTAATTGATGATAGGTTTACAAAAAATACTCTAATAATCAATATCGTTATTACTAAATAATATTTTAAATGAAAACTAAAAAATAAAGTAAGTATCGAAATCAATAACTCGGATAATACATAATATCCTTGTTTATGATTATCTACTTTTCTACTTGAAAATATGGAAGAGAAATAAATTGTTAATAGACTTAAAATGGTTAGAATAGGCCCAATAAAAACTTCTGATATTTCTTGACGTCTTAAAATAACTGGCAAATAAGGAGAAAATATACTAGTAATTAAACCTGAGAAGATACCAAAAAAAATTATTCTCTTTTTTATGTAGTTACTAGATTCTAAGATTCTTTCTGATCTTTCACTCTTATCGGTAAAACTATCAATTTTAGGAATACAAAAGAAAGTTACTAAACATAACATACTTGCCAAAGCTAAAACAATAGGATATGCCATATTTTGAAAAAAATGTATAAAACAATATAGCAAAATACCTGACAATAACCCTCCGATGGAAGTTCCTAGACTGCTGGAAAATCTTTTTAAGGAAATCGTAACCACTCTGTCTTCTTCTTTTCCTATTCCAACAACCCAAGTTCGTAATAAAAGAATTATTGTTGCTGCCCCAACACCTGAGATAAGACCAGAAATTAATGATGTCAACCAATCATTAGGAAATAATCTCAATAATAAACCGATAGAATATAGTATTACTCCTATTCTTATCAAATTTCTTAAATTAAAATAATTGATTTTTCTACCTAGAATTCCAGCAAACATTCCTGAAAAAGCCATTGCTGAATATGAAATACTATAATTCAGTAAACTTCCATTCAAATCAAACCAAATTGAATGAACACTCCTAGAAAGTGACATTGATAAATAAAACAGAATATTAAAAACTAAAAACTGGAAAGATTCAGGATACTTTATAAATAGAGTTTTATACCGTTTCATGCTACATTCTCTGTAATTTCTTTGATACTTTCTGAGTCAGGAAAAATTCTACACCCAATTTCTATAGTTCGTTTAAATTCATCTAACCTGTCTAAATTATAAAAAATTTCTGCAGAAATTAAAATATAACTTAGTAAGTCATCATCATTCAGCTCATACAGTTTATTATTCAATAAGGGTAAATTATTGAATGCTTCATTGTAAAGATTAGACTCCGTTAGTTCATAAGTTATATCGTACCAAAAAGAAAACGTTCTATTTGACAATTCAAAAGCTTTACTAAAATATTGTAATGATTTCACAGTTCCTCTAAAATAGTATCCTAAGAGCGAATATTTTTCAGCAAAGTTATTAGAATGATGTGGCATACTTTCTATAAACTCTAGAAATTTTTCGGCATCTGTTTCTAAAAGATTTCTAGAATATTCTAGATAGTACTCAATAAAAAGCGGATCAATATTTTTCAAAATATAAAAAGTTTTCCGAGAATTACTATTGTCACCTATGGCAACATAACACTGATATAAATTAAACCAAAGTACGCTTTCATGAAGAATAGCCGAAAAACTAGAGGAATCTATTTGTTTTATTTGATTTAAACACTGTTTTAATAATATGATTGTTTCCTCTACTTTACCCATTTTAAATAATAGTAGAGCATATCCATTTCGATTAAAAATACTCTCTAATGTCACTTCATCTTTAATTAAATCATACGCTTCATTCAATAATACAATGGCTTTTTGATTATCTTGAAGATATTTAGGATGATGACGTGCATAGAGCATTGCAAGCATATAATTTGCTGCCACGATATGGTCAACTTCTCCATCATGTTTGTATAAGTTATAGTAATATTCTGCTTTTTCTGTTTCCAATAACATATTATAAGTTGTAGCTAATTTGAAAACATCTCGTCTATTATCATATTTATTTACTAAGTAAGTAAATATTTTTTTAGAAGCCCATAAATCGCCGACTGATAAATATTTTAATCCTAATTCATGTAATTCTTCTGCTGATTGATTGAGAAAGATATCCTCATATATATAGCGTATTTTTCTTATTGGAATAATTTTAATATTTATTTTTACATGACTTGATAATTCGTTTAATATGAATTGATCACCTTCTGCTAAACAACTTAAATCACTTATCTCAATGTCTAAAATTTCTAAATGTTCTCTAAGTTGATTTACAATTTTCTTCATGATATCCTCAACTCTAGGTAACATCGAATATCTTAACTGGTTATCATAACTTTGGCGAACAGTTAAACTTAGATTACCTTCTCTAGGTAATTCTGGAAAAATTAGAAATTTAGCTTCTTCGCTCCCCATTTTTGAAAAATTAAAGTCTATTTTCTTTAAAATTTCTCTTGTAATTCCAAAACTAGTTACACTTACTTCAGAAATTGATATTTGCATTTTCTTCTCCAAATACATAAAATTCTTCTTTTTTCCAAGATATTCATACTCAATAAAATAATTATCCAGATTTACTGAAATCTAACGAGTTCTGAACAATTTTTCGTTTTCAACTAAGTAGTTAAAAAATAAATCAGACGAGTTTATCATATCATATAATTATACTTGTCTGTTATTTTTAGAAGGGATATTATAAAATATAATAAAAAATTGAGAATCTAAGATTAAATCTTAGATTCTCAGGAAAAACAAATACATACTTGTATTTATTTATCACCGCCATTGTAACCTAATACAAAACGAATTTTCTTAGGCTTTAAGCTAGTCTTCTTAAACTTCAATTTAATTTCTCCCTCTATCATAAAATTTAAGATTTTTTTCCGGTGAGGATAAATCTTATCAAACCTCATAATTGGCGTTGTTATAGATTAATCTGAATGGTTAAAAAACTTTTCCATTTGCAGGACCTGGATCGATACCTCTAGTCATCTTATAAACTCGAGGTCCCCCTGCAATTCCTGATAGGATTAAACCCATAACTAACAAAGCAACAGTTTTCCCAAACAAACTTTTCATATGTCTCTCCTTTTGTTTTCTTGCGTTTATTTTATCACTTCAAAATTATCTTGTCCAGTATTTTTATAATCTTTTTTATTTTTTTATTTAATGCTTTTTTGTATCAAAAGATGGATTTAAAAACGATGCTCACTTGAACACCGTATTCATTATTCTGTTATATCTGCAAGGTAATGCTCAACTTTTAAAGTCATTGACATGTTTTCCTCAAGTTTATAGAGGAAATGAGCTATCTCAAAATATTCTTTTACCAAACTTTTAGAAGAAAAACTTTCACTGACATTTCCCATCAATAAATACAAATCAGCCAAAAGATAAGTTGTTCTATAGTCCCTACACTGCTTTATCGTAGCTGTGATTTTAGTAATAGCTTCTTCAGTATTTTTATGTAACCATAGATAGCGACAAACATTGTAGTTGAACTTAATAGATAGTTCTAACTCTTCCATTGTATTTAGATTGAGTTGATTTACTTGCGACTCTAGCTTTTCTCTAATCTCGTTAAAACGTTCTAAATCTTCAATATCATAATAAAAATTGAATAGAGTATTTGAAACTTTAAGATAGTTCAAATCAGATACACTTAACTGTGATAGCACCTTCTCTAATCGTGTAATTGCCTCTTCTTGCTGTCCGTAAAAATAAAAATCTATCAATGATTTTATCCACTCCATATAAAACTTATCTGCTAGAGACAAGCGATGAGCTTTTACATTTTCCAATTCATATATATATTTCAAAGATTCATAATTTCGATTTGTGATAAAAGTTTGTGCTAATTTCTTAAACTCTGATAGCTCATTAACTTCCTCTACAATCTGATCATCGAAAAAGTATTCCATACTAACATTCAATTTTTTAGCCAAAGCATGCAGAAAATCAGCTCCAGGAGTAAACTCTCCGCTCTCCAATCGACTAATTTGCCCTTGTTTACAAATACCCTCAGCTAGTTCTCTCTGAGACAGTTTTAATTCTTTTCGTCTATTTTTTAATCTTGTTGCCAGTAGTGTACCCACGTTTGTATCTTCCTTTTCCATTTGATTTTAATTTTAATTGTAACATGATTAAATTCAAAATTCAAATCTATGGCTAAAAAGATACAAATTATGAATAAAATTTATTTTCTACAACTCATCATCAACATATCTATTTTCCATATTTTCACTCAAATGATTTATAAATTTATCGAGCTTAGATACTGCCTTTTCATATCTATGACTCTCTAATTCCAGATGACTCCCCAACTCCTCAAGCTCCCTTTCAACAATATCAATACTAATTCCTTCAGTTCTATTCAATTTTGAAAGATTCAATTTCATTTTCTGCCTAGTTTCCACTGAAGCCAGTAGTTATTCTGCTACTTAATTCAAGGTTGTTACTCGTTCTTGTAAAGGATTGATTCTCCACATCTAACTTAATTTGGATTTTGTTCAGATACCTTAGAAAGCTTGATTTTATCACTGAATAAACGCTACTTGAGTGTTTACACAAGATTATAGACAGAACCGATTTCTAGCTTATACAATTTAAATAAAAATCAGAGCATAATCTGTCACGTAGATGATGCCAGCAGCGCTCTGTGTATCAATGATCCTAAGAAAGGTGGGGGGACTTCAAAAACTTTTTTATACCCACCCACCTATCTCAGAACGAATCGAACGCTTGATACGCATGTAAACAAAATCAAGAGATCGGATCTGGATTTTTGCTATGTTCAAAATTTATAAATCTTCTAAATCAACGGCCTCCAAAGCTTCTTCTGTCAAACGATAGATACTCGTACAGACCTCTTTTAAGAAACGTCGGTCATGGGAAATAGTGATGAGACCGCCAGGATAAGAGGCAAAGAGTTTTCTGATTTCAGGTTGAGAAGTGGGAGAAAAGTTTCGTGTGGGCTCATCCAGAAGGAGAAAGTTTGGTTTGCCCAACACTAAATCCAAAAGTAGGAGTTTACCCTGTTGCCCGCCAGATAAGGAGCGAATTTGGTGGTACATCTCTGGATAACTGAAATTGAGACTGGCTAGGTGAGATTGGATTTTCTGTAGTTCCTCTTTTTCCCCAGTTTTTCTGAGATAGGCTACTGGTGATAAATCCAATTGCAGTTTTTTATGGTAATCTTGTGGCATATAACCAAGGGAAATTTCTCTTTTGGCGCTTAGCTGTTGCTGCAACTTGGCTAACAGAGTTGATTTCCCAACACCATTTGGGCCGATGATACCGATTTTTTCTTGGCCACGGACAGTTAGTTGTAACCCCTGAGCTAAAACACGCTCTCCAATGGACAACTTTTCCTTCTCCAGTCGAATTAAGACTTTAGAAGCCGGTAAAGTTTGGATGTCTGAAAAGAAAAGTTGGATTTGTTCCTCTTCAAGTGGCTTTTTGGTCATATACTGAGCTTCCTTTTCAAAGCGTTTTTCTTGAGAGAGAACAGTTTTCATCTTTTTAGCCAATAGGCGACCGGCAACATCATTTTTAGTGTTACGTAAGGCAGTTTCTACATTTTGCTTGACGCGGCGATGCTTTTCCATGGTTTTGTCATAGAGTCTCTGGTCGTTGGCAGCTTGCTGGCTTTGTCTAGCAACATTAGCCTTTCTCTGCTCACTGTAGCGTTCATAGCCTACATGCTCGACTAGCGTTTCCGCTTCTTTCCGATGCTTGACCAGTCGCAAGTGGACAATAGTATCTGCCGTATGAGAAAGAAAGTCTTCATCATGGGAAATAAAGATAACAGTTTGCCTAATCTTTCGAATCTGACTTTTTAGCCAATCAACCGTCTCAAGGTCTAGGTCATTTGAAGGTTCATCTAAAAATAGAATCTCAAAGGGTTTGGCTAACTCATGAATGAGTTGAATTTTCAAAGCTTCACCCCCCGAGAGGCTGCCAATTTCTTGGTCGCTAGCAAAACGGTCGCTATCAAAGTGTAACTCCTCAGCTAAGCGATAGAGGATACTGTAGTCTAAATCAGCAAAATCCAAAAAGAAGTAGTCATGTAGAGTTTTCTTTTTCAGGATTTCAGGGAGTTTTTGAGGAATGTAGGCCAGTGATTGAAGGTCAGACTGGATGTCGCCCTTGATAGTAAAATCAGGTAATGCTTCTCCCATTAAAGCTCCTAGTAAAGTCGTTTTACCATTTCCTTCTTCACCAATAATAGCAACTTTTTCCCCGTCTTGGATAGTCATGCTTAGGTCAGATACAAGATCTCGTAGATCTTTGTTTTGCGTGATGGTTAGATGATTGATGTTTATCATATTGTTGCCCTTTCTAGAATGTCCATAGTGCATAACAAAAAGCTCTACTTTATCTAGTAGAGCCCAAAGTCACTGTCAAAACTCTATTATCCTCGTTGAAAAACTCGTCAAACTAGCTTGGAGCTGCCTAACCCAACCCAAGAGGAGCATAGCTTTCTAGTTTTTCGATTTTCAATGAGGACAAGATACTAGAAAATCTAGTATAAAAAGAGCACACAAAAAGAGACAAAAACAAGATCTACTAAATAAAGTTCTTTATTTGATAGATTAGTTGTTCATGTCTCCCATACCTCCGAGTATTGGTACCTCTATCCTATACCTTTAAGGAAATTTTGTCAATAGAAAACAGGAAATTCTAGTTTTTATACTCAATGAAAATCAAAGGGTAAACTAGGAAGCGACCCGAAGGCTGTACTTGAGTACGGCAAGGCGAAGCTGACGTGGTTTGAAGAGATTTTAGAAAGAGTATCAGAATCCAAAAACAGGTCCATGGAGAGTTAGTACGTGTTTGACATGCTCGTAATGGAACTTGTCATAGTTGCGCCAAGCTGAATGTGCTTGCTCGTTCAGTTTTAGGATTCCTAGTCAAAAAATCAGATAGTGATGAGTTTTTTCGTCCTTCTCTTGAAACTGCTATGAATAATTGGTCACCTAAATACAAGAAAATAATGGACAATTTAGCCCAAACAAGGCATTTATTAACCTTCTTTGAATTTCCACTAAGTATTAAAAAAAGCATTTGTTCAACTAATCTCATTGAGTCTTTAAATAAGGAAATAAAGAGACAAACAAAGAAAAGAATCATATTTCCTAACAAAGAAGCCCTTGAGCGTTGCTTGGTTAGTATTTTTGCAAACTACAATTTCAAAAATGAACAACGAATTCATAAAGGCTTTGGACTTTGTTCAGATACCCTAGAAAGCTTGATTTTATAACTTAATAAACTCTACTTGAGTGTTTACACAAAATTATTGACAGAACCTTTTATAGAAGAGTTCTTCTGATTGTTCCCTAATTATAAAAACTATTTTGATTGTTTATATAAGTGTTCCAGTAATTGCCGACTTTTTTCGTCAATCAATTCCCTATTAGCCAGCTGTTGAATCCATTCTTCTGGTATACCTTCCAGTTGATATTGGGCACCAGCTAAAGTACCTGTAATAGCAGCTATGGTATCCGTGTCACCTCCAAGATTAACAGCTTTTAGCACAGCTTCTTCAAAACTCTCTGTTGTACCCAAACACCAGAGGCAAGCCTTCAAGGTATCAACAACATAGCCTGTAGAAGCAATATCTTCCCTAGATTTTTGATAAAATTCTCTATCAAATATTTCACTAAAATGTTCTTGATACTCTTCCCAGTATTCTGGCTTTTTCTTGAAGTAATCTTCAAAATAAGGTTTTGATTGACAAAGTAATTTTTCTAAACGAATGTTAAGAATAAAACCGATTAAGAGCTGGACATAAAGAATAGATGCAACGATAGACCTTGGATGAGCATGGGTCAGCTTAGTATATTGCTCAATAATTTTTGATCTATAACTGAAATCAAAATTTTCATATAAGAGCAAAGCTAAGGGAGATATCCTCATTAAAGCTCCATTACCATTATCTCTCTCACTAGTCCCTCCACATTTCTCTGGAGAAACTCCTGCTAAATACCGATCAATCGCCTGATTAGTCGAAACACCAATATCAAAACAATTTCCAAAAGGTGTGAGATAACCCTGACGATAAGCTACAAATTTATCCATTAATCCATTCAAATCAGAACCCTCACATAGATGTTCAACAAGTGCTAAGGATAAAGAAGTATCATCTGACCAGGTACCAGCTGGTTGATTATAGGTTCCATAACCCACCATATCCGAAATATGATAGGTATCTCTAGCTCTGAACTCTACAGGAACTCCCAGTGCATCACCTATAGCTAGACCAAATATAACCGAATTTATCTTTTGTTTAAGATTATATCTTCTATACTGATTTGAATCATCTTCCCATTTATCTCTTAATCTCATAGCCTTCTCCTATTCTATTAAATCCATTTTTAGAATAATATTATTGACAGAACCAGAATACAACCTAACCCCCAAAAAGTAGATTTTTTATATCTACCTTCTGGGGGCTTTTATGATGCATTCATAAAATGTGACTACATAGGGAGACGGAAGTTTTAAAAAATGAAGTACTTCTCCACTCCCTTTTCATTTGTTTTTTAACTATTCTAAGTCCATCTATTATTTATAGTTAAATATCTTAAGGGCTAATGTGTCCGCTAATCTTGGAAAAAGCTGGTATAATTTATGAGCAACATTCAACAAAATAGGTAAGTTCAGTTCACGCTTATTTTTTCCAAAAATAGCAATTATTTTTTTGGCGACTTTATCTGGTTCTAAGATATAACGGTCCACTGCCCTTACATAGGAACCATCTGGATCCGCTTGATCAAAAAAACTTGTCCGAATAGGTCCAGGATTAACCGTCGTGACATACACACCATGGGGCAAGAGTTCTAAGCGAAGAGCATTTGAAAAACCGATTGCTGCAAATTTTGTCGCCGAATAAAGACTCGATTTACTCGAAGCGATGAGACCAGCCATGCTAACGATATTAACAATATGCCCATTTCCTGCCATCTTCATTTTTTCACCAACTAGGCGAGAAAGATTCATTAAAGCAAAGGTATTCACTTCAAACATAGACTGGATATCTTGATAAGAAATCTGATCAAAATCTGCAAAAATTCCATAACCTGCATTATTCACTAGAATATCCAGTCCACCATATTCTTTATAAACCGTCTCTATTACCTGCCGAATAGCTTCTTCATCTCGAATATCTATCTCAAAATAGGAAACATTATCATACTCTGAATACAATTGTTCTAATCTTTCCTGACTACGACCTAGTAAGATGAGTTGGTCTTGACGTAAGAGTTTTACCAGTTCTTGAGCTAGCCCTCCACTTGCACCCGTAATAAGAATTCGAGCCATATTCTTCCTTTCCTACGATTAAAAATTGTGTCGTCTCCTATCCGTGAATAAGGAACTGGCTTTTCTCCGCTTGCAAATATTTCACCCACCAGTAGACAGGCTTACAAAATACAAGAGGAAACCTTTCGCCAATCCTCACTTTACCTAGATTTCCACTTCTTCCAGGTCTTTCACAACATGAACTCGTTCAAAAATAGCTGCTGCATCACGCTTTAACTGACTAACATCTCGAGACAGAAAGCGCGGACTAATATGATTAAGAAGTAGGCGTTTAGCTCCTGCTTCACGCGCCACTTCAGCAGCCTGTATGTTCGTAGAATGACCATGTCTTCGTGCAATCTTTTCATCACCTCTACCATAGGTTGACTCGTGAACAAGGATGTCTGCATTGACTCCCAGACGAACACTAGCTGTTGTTTTCCTAGTATCTCCAAGAATCGTAATAATTTTTCCAGGACGTGGGGGAGATACAAAATCTGCAGCTTTAATCTGAGTTCCATCTTCTAGAACAACATCTTGACCATTTTTAATTTTTCCAAATAAAGGACCAAACGGAACTCCTGCCTCCTTCAGTTTGGCAGCATCCAATGTTCCCTCTAAATCTTTTTGCATTATCCGATAACCAACACAAAAAATCGTGTGATCCAAGGCTTCTGCATGAACACTAAACTTATCTGTTTCAAGGATTTTTCCTAGAGAATTTTCATCAAACTCATGAAAGTGTATGCGATAAGGCAAGCGTGAACCAGAAACTTTCAGACTCGTTAATACAAAGGTTTTAATACCAACAGGACCATAAATATCGATATCTTTTTGTTCCTCACTTGCCTGGAAGGCACGACTGGAAAGAAAGCCAGGCAAACCAAAAATATGGTCTCCATGCAAGTGGGTGATGAAAATTTTACTAATCTTACGAGGACGAATGCTCGTTTCCAAAATACGATTTTGAGTTCCTTCACCACAATCAAATAACCAAACTTCGTTAATCTCATCCAGTAGCTTCAGAGCAAGACTAGAAACATTGCGTCCTTTAGAGGGCTGTCCTGCCCCAGTTCCTAAAAATTGAATATCCATTATTATCTTTCTAAGCCATATAAATCATGGCAGTACGATTTTCTGAGCGATAGTACGGGCGCCCATTATAAGCTTGGGAAAGTTCAACCAATTCCTCTTGATTATAGCCCAGGAGTTTCAATCGGCCGTCTTCTAATTTTTGCAATTCTGTCAGATTCGTCACATTTTCAGTAGATACAACTTTTTCTGGCACACAATCCTGCATATAAATCTTATCCGACTCTTCAAAAACTAAATAATGAGGAAAAATCTGTGCAATTTCAAATAAAAGATCACTTGTTATCTGCTCTGAACATTCAGGAAAGATTCTGGCTAGTTTAGGATGTTCGTAACAAAAACCATAAGATTTCCCAGAGAGATTAAGACGGATGAAAGGCTTCTCCTCAGTAAAACTAGGAGTCGTATTAAACAGTTTAAGACTTTGAGTTAATTCTAAGAAATAAGTAGTTGCTGCTTCTGGGCTCTTTTTTTGGTAAAGTTCTGCAAAATAAGCATTAATAACGCTAGGTGGTGGTGTAATATAATCTAGCTTTTGCTGGTCTGTCATCTTTTTTAGTTGATTGTCTAAGTATCTGACATCCAAACTAGTAAATCCACCATACTTCAAAGCAAGTGCAAGATAATCAGTCATAGAATTCCTCTAATCTCCATTTATTTTTGGGGGCAATATAACCTTTAATAAGTTGATACTGCTCTTCATAATCTATATCTTCTATAAAAGCTACATTCTCTAAATCATGTAAACGATAAGATTTTTCAAACGGAAGTCGAATACTAAAAGGAACAAATAACTCTTTTATTTTTTCTACTATGGCAGTTTGAAGAACTTCTCGACTTTTTTCCCCTTTTGCTGCGACAAGAGTATAAGGAGTCTGAGTTGGTGTAAAATCAGAAATCTTATCTGACTTATTATAAAGAGTTAGTCTAGGAATCTCTAGCATATCTAAATCCTTCATAATAGATAGAACCGTCTTTTCATGTTCTTCATGATTGGGATCACTCGCATCAATCACATGGACTAGAAGGTCAACATGTTTACTTTCTTCAAGTGTCGATTTAAAACTGGATACCAATTCTGTAGGTAGGTCTTGGATAAAACCGACCGTATCTGTTAAAGTTACCTGCAGTTTCCCTTCTAAGTGGATACTATTCGTCGTGGCATCAAGCGTTGCAAAAAGTTCATCTGCTTCATACTGTCGTTTACTACTTAAACGATTCATAATGGTTGATTTTCCCGCATTTGTATATCCAATCAACCCAATCTTAAATACAGGGGAATCCATTCGCTTTTCACGTACTGTTTCCCGATTTTTTTCAACAATCTTAAGCTGACGTTCAATCTCATTAATCTGATTCCGTACAGCACGGCGATTCAGCTCTAACTGACTTTCTCCCGGTCCACGAGAACCAATCCCACCTGCCTGACGACTAAGCATGATTCCTTGTCCGACTAATCGAGGCAGTAGATAATTAAGTTGTGCTAAATGCACCTGTAATTTTCCTTCATGGCTACGAGCTCGCATGGCAAAAATATCCAAAATCAACTGCATCCGATCAATCACTTTAATTCCTAAAATTTCTTCTAGATTTACATTTTGCCTTGGTGTTAAGCGGTTATTTACTACTACAGTTGAAATTTCATCAGCATCGACCATATCGGCTATTTCTTGAAGTTTTCCGGATCCGACAAAGGTTTTAGAATCATACTTTTCCCGTTTTTGACGGTAACAGCCCACTACTTCTGCACCTGCAGTTTTAGCCAAACTAGCTAATTCTTCCATGGACATTGAAAAATGCTCCATCCCTTGCAGTTCAACCCCAACTAATAACACGCGTTCTTGTTTTTTTTGTGTGTCAATCATCTAAGAACTCCTTACACTGCTGAAGGATTTGTTCTGAAAAATCTTCATCTGAAATATCGTAGAAATGAACCTGCATCCGATTTCGAAACCAGGTTAACTGTCGCTTAGCAAATCTACGAGTATTTTGCTTCAATTTTTCCGTTGCTTCCTCCAAACTCATTTCGCCACTAAAATAGGGGAACAGTTCTTTGTACCCAATTCCACGGCTAGCCTGAGCCTGGGGATAATGTTCAAACAACCATTTTGCTTCTTCCAATAAACCTTGCTCTAGCATCCTATCCACACGCAAGTTGATTCTCTCATAAAGGTTCTCTCTCTTATCTTGAAGGCAAATAATAAACGGTTCATAATCTGTTTCTTTATTTTCTAAATCATTCCCAAAATGAGCTATTTCCAAAGCTCGTATGGCCCTACGACGATTCACTTGTTGAATCTCAATCCCCTGCTTAGCTAGTTTTTCCTCTAGTTCATCATCCGAAAATTGCGCTAATTCTGCTCGATAGCTCAAAATCTCATCATGAGAAACACGTCCTCCTAAATGGTAACCTTCTAGTAAACTTTGAATATACAGCCCCGTTCCCCCTGCAAGTATCGGAACACGTTCTCGGTTTCTGATGTCCAAAATGACCTGGCTTGCTTCCTCGACAAACTCAAAAGCCGAGTAAGACTCGGTAACTTCACGCACATCAATCAAGTGATGGGGAGCAGCCGCCTGTTCTTCTTTACTAGCTTTGGCTGTTCCGATATCTAAACAACGATAAACTTGTTGACTATCCCCACTTATGACTTCACCATTGAAGTACTGCGCAAGGCGGATAGCTAGTGCTGTTTTGCCAACTGCTGTCGGTCCCACAATCACAATTATTTTAATTTTCATCTTTTTCCCTTGAAAAATTTTCATTTTTTGGTTACTATTATTATACCATAAAAAGGACTATTCAGGACGGTCAAAGAAAGACGGTTACAGAGTAGATATCATTCAGAAAAGGAGACTTTCATATGGCTAAAGGTTTTGCTAAAGGAGTTTTTACAGGAATCGCAGGTACAGTTGCTGCAGTTGCAGGAGCGGCTTATGCATTTAAGAAAAAAGTAATTGAACCTGAGGAGCAAAAAGCTGCTTTCATCGAAGAAAATCGTAAAAAAGCTGCACGTCGTCGTGTATCACATTAATCCGATTTTCAGTTTCGTCCATTATAAAAAGTAGGGCAACGAAAACTTTCCTGTTTTTGTCGTCCTGCTTTTTTATAATACAAATCGTTCTAAAAAAGGCTTGATATCTTTCTCTAGAATGTCGTACAACCAAATTTTTTCCATATGACTAACTGGAGTACCTAGTTTCATCTTTAAGAAAGTAACAACGCTTTCTGGATGAATTTCAAATTCAAAAACCTTCATCTTAAAAAAGAAATCTATCAGACTCTCTGAAAAAAAATCCCTTTGAAAGGGAATTTCCCCAGTCCTCCGGAAATAGGCAACTAACCTCCCTAATCTAGCTTTGTCATCAGGAAAAGCGCGAAAACTACTATTTACCAACCAAACTTGCTTTTGCTTGCGTTCCGCATAGTCTTGGGCGTCAATACGCTTTCCCTTTTGGATTTCTTTTTGGACCTGTTGGGTCTTAAACAGGCGTTCATTCTGATTCTTTCCATATAGAGTCTCCTCCCAACGTCTTTCTTCTTTCGTTAAATCCTTATCCCAAGCAAAATAGGTTCGATAGGCCTTTTCAGCCGGTCCTAATGCTAAGCGAAAACCTTGCGGTAAATCAGCTAGCACTTTTTCTTTCTTTTGTCTTTCTAACTCAGCCTTCTCACGTAGCTCTTGTTCAAACTCAATCTTCTCTTTACCTAGCTGAACGAGATAAACTTCCTCATCAAATCGTCCTAGTAAAAAAGGCTTGATAAACTGGTCGAGAACTTTATCCATACGTGCACGCTTATCTGGTGTTGCCTTAGCCCAGGAGCCTCCTTTAAAAACCTCCAAAAACAATTGGTAGTCTTTCTCTGCCTTAAACCCGTTTCCTTTCTCTGCCTTAAAAGCACCTTTTTGCCAAAGCCAATGGAGTAAACTTTCATCCAAGTCCTTGATTCCAGATAGCCGACTCGTTTGTTGTTCAAGCTTCTTCGTTAGGTGGTTTAATTTTTTAAGGAGCCGTTCTTGTTCTTCCAACTCACTCTCTAAATCCACATTACAGAAATGGCGAACACAATCACTACCAATGGGAAACAGTCTACGTCCAGTCTTCTGATTCAATAACTCGTAGGCATATTTAATCGCTTTACCACAAACACAGTTACTCCCACCAAGCCCATTAAAAATCAGTGAAACATGAGACCATTCTTGTCGAGCAAGCTCCCAATCATCAGACTCTGAAGCTCCCAAGACAGCTTTTTCTAAAGATTTTCGAACTGCTATTGACACCCGTTAACCTACCTTTTCTCATTTTTTCTATTATATCATATCCTCTTTATTTTGTCGCATTTTTGCAACTTTTTCCAAAAAATGAAAACTTCTTTTAAGGAATCAAAAAAAAGACTGAAGAAAATC
>NZ_KQ969161.1:122540-129924 GCF_001578805.1 Streptococcus sp. DD10
TGCCAAAAGAGGGGAACGCTTTATTCCTTATCGAATGAATCGACCTCCACAACCTGAGCCACTGGTCCTCCTAGTAAAACTAAGTATTTTTCAACCTTTTGAATCCCATAAGAGCGTGTGAGAGCTTCTGCGTAGAGATTCAGTTGCTGACGGTAGCGTTCTACAAGTTGATGAGGAGATTGGTAAACATCTGTCTTATAATCAAAGAGAACCAAGCGGTCATCCAGTACAAGATAACCATCTAATATCCCTCGAACGACAAACTTTTCTCCACTTTTATCATCTTGTTTCAACATTGCAAAGGGAGCCTCTCGGTATAAATTTGCTTTTTCGGCAATGATAAGTTGTCCAAGTTCACTTGAAAAAAATGCTAAAATTTTTTCAAGATTGATTTTTTCTTTTATCGTCGCATTGGCTTGTACTTGAGAAAGAGCTCTTTCTAGCTCCGATAGGTCAAGATTGTTATCCAAGGAAATTCGCTGCATCAATTCATGAATCGCACTACCGATTGCAGCTCCAGTCGCTGGTGATTCCCTTGTAAAATCTGGTAGTTTAAAATTAATAGCTATCGGTTCCTCCTGCATGATAGCTACTCCCTCATTATCCATAACAGACTCATAAAATTTCTTAATCTGACTTGGTGTTCGCACACTGGCTAACTCAATCGCTGCCTGATAGTTTGAATTTATCCTATCTACGTTTTCCAATACAGCTAAAGCCTTCCTGATATCATCTGACTGTCGATTTTGAACTTGGTTTTCTATAAAGACAGGACTGTTCTGCTTGACAGAACCAACTTGAGCCTCAGTCAGGTCATCATCCGTCACAAATTCAGTTTTATAAGCCAAATCCTCCTCTTGAAAGGAAACTTGTATCGCATAGAGCCAATCTTGAAAACTTGACAACTCTAGACGGAAGTCCTTGGCCAAACGGTCTTGTTCTCGCCTGTTCCAATTCTTCTCAGCTAGTTTTTCTTGATTTCCCTTACCAACTAAATACAATTTGGTCTCAGCACGAGTCATAGCAACGTATAGCAAGCGCATCTGTTCTGATAAATGGGCTAATTGGTGTTCTTTGCGATTATTTTGATAAGGAAGTGTCTCTAAAAGCACTCTTACTTTCTGGGGGGATTGCGGATCCTGATCACCAACAAAGACATCTGCTACATACTTGAGACCAATCCCTTCATTTCGACTAATGATACTGGACGCACTCGTGTCTCTCTTGCTAAAACTTTTATCCACATTTAGGACAAAAACATAAGAAAACTCCAACCCCTTACTCTTGTGAATTGTCATCAAATTAACTGCATTTTGGGGTACTGGAGTGGCCACACTGGTTAAATCGTGCTCGTTTTCTATGATTTTATTAATCATATGAATAAAACGAGACAAGCCTTTGAAATTTGCTTTTTCAAACTCATGAGCACGCAAGGCCAAGGCATAGAGGTTTGCCTGGCGTTGTGCACCATTTGGCAAAGCCCCTACATAATCATAGTAGAGACGATCCTGATAGATTCTCCATATTAAATCGTATAAAGAATGACTTCTTGAAAAAGTTCGCCAATCGAGTAAAAATCCCTCAAACTGGTTCAACTTTTTCCGAAGGTCCTCATCAATCAGATGGGAGTGTATTCCTTTTTGTTTCAACGCATTTTGTAATTTTTCATACAAAAATTCCTTAGATTTTTCACAACTTGCTTGAAGAGAAATTCTGGTTAGTTCATCCTCATTAAACGTAAACATAGGAGACTTCAGCAAGGCGACTAATGCATAGTCATTCAGAGGATTGTTAATCACCCGAAGGGTATCTAGCATCACCATGACTTCTACAGATTGTAGGTAGTTAGCCTCTCCTCCATCTGCTACTATCGGGATATGATGCTTTTCAAACTCGCTTAAAATCAAGTCATTTCGCGTCCGAGCAGCTGTTAATAAAGTGATATCCTTAAATTCCACTCCTTCTTCATTATGAAGACGAATGATTTCTTTAATCACAAGTAATACTTCACCAGCCGTTATCTCGTCTTGACTGTCCGCATCTCCCCCATCTTTATCATAGATAAGAAATTTTGCTTGATTGGCTGTATTTGCAATAGCTTTCTTAGGATTCCCTGCAACTAAATAATGAGTGTTATTGTAATCAATTTCTCCGACACTCTGATCCATCAAATGCTTAAAGACATCATTTGTCGCATCTAAGACTTCCACATGACTTCGAAAATTTTCTTTTAGGAGGATACATTTTCCTTCTTCAGGCATCTCCTGATATCGTTGAAATTTCTCACTAAAAATCATCGGGTCAGCCTGACGAAAACGGTAGATTGATTGCTTAATATCTCCTACCATAAAACGATTTTTCCCATTTGATAAAAGAGTCAGCATCCGCTCTTGGGTATGGTTGGTGTCTTGATATTCATCGACCATCACCTCATGGTATTTACTCTGGTAAAAAGAACGAACTTCAGGGAAATCCTCTAAAATCTGGATAGCAAAATGGCTCACATCTCCAAACTCAAATGCATTCTCCTGTCTTTTCCGCTCCAGATATCGTTTGGAAAAATCTCGTACAAAATCTCGTAAAAGCTGAGCAATTTCATAGGCTTGATGATGATATTTTTGAAGAAAGTCCAAGGTATAAAGCTCTTTTTCATATCCTCGTAAATCTGCTATTAGCTGTTTTCTTTCTTCATTAAAGTCTGTTGCTAGTTCCTTTAGTTCTTCCTTACGAGTTGTGATGGTCAGCGCACGGCCATTACTGAGACGCGAAATGGAAACTACCCGTCTCAAAACATGCTCTTGTTCCTCTTGGCTGGACTGATTCGTCAAACTAGCAATCTCATCTAAAATATGAAAAACATTTTCCTGGTATTTTGCTTTAGAAAACTCCCTTCCACTTCCATCAAGGTGAAAACGAAAAAAATTTTCCAGTTCAAGAAGGGTATGATAGGTCCGCTCTAAAATCACTCCTTTTTCCCCTTCATAATCAGCCCCTTCATAGCCTTTTAAAAAGACTTTATCGAGAAAATCTTGGGGACTACTTGTCGATTGTAAAAAACTATAGATATGATAGATTTGATTTCGAAAACCTGCGATAGACTTTGCTTTCCCCGTAAAGTTTTTTACCGTTTGCTCAAATAGCTGCTTCTTTGGCCCTTTATAATATTCCTCAAACAGTTGGTCAAAAACTTCGTTTTGTAAAATACGCTGTTCACTCTCATTTTGTAAGATACGATAGGTAGGTGACAAACTTAAAAGATATCCATAACGTCCTAATAGTTTTTGTGTGAAAGAATCCATGGTACCAATATCAGCAGTTGGAAGCTCAGCCAGTTGTTGGGACAGATGGCGTTTGAGTTCCTCATCGTCTGTCTCAGCAAGGGAATGCTCAATCTCTTTTTCCAGCCTTTCTTTAAGTTCCGTCGCTGCTTTTACTGTAAAGGTCGAGATAAAGAGCTGATTTACAGAGATTCCCCGCATCAACTGATCTAAGATCCTTTGCACCATAACAAATGTTTTCCCAGATCCTGCTGAAGCAGAAACCAAGATATTATTACCTGAGCTATAGATGGCTTCAATCTGTTCAGGAGTCCGTTTTTGTGATTGATTTAATTTTTTTCCTTTTCTTGTAAAGCCTTAATTTCTTCATCCGTTAAAAAAGGGATTCCCTTCATTTTTCAAGTTCCTTTCGCATTTTTTCAAGCCAAGCCAATCGGTACTGATCTGACAAAGGACTAATTTTTTCATCTAACTTTTTAAGATGTCTAGCTTGACCTAGGTGAAGATTGGCTTCAAAGCCTGTAATCGCCTTATGTTGGTCGACAAATGGCGCAATGCTTCTTCCATCTGGTGTATAAGGATTTATCGCAAAAGCTCCAGCCAAAATCGTCTCTGCCGCCTGCTGATAGAGAAAAGCATTGTAATTGATTAACAGTTCTAATTCTTCTGACGTGAGAAGGTTGCGTTTACTCGTATCGTAAAATTGGTTTAAACTTTTTTCTAGAAAAAGACCCGTGTATTGAACCATCTTCTTAGCTTCTTTGACAAAATCCTCCGATTGATTTGTGTCTTTTAATGCAATCAAGGGATCTACCATCTGCAAGTACATGGCTCCAAATATCCCTTTTTCTTCCTGGTAGGCTGGCAAATTTTTCAAAGCAGCCAAATAGGTCGGTAGTTGAGAGTTAAGACCGTTAAAAAATTGGCCATAACTAAACTTGGTTGCACCTGACTTATAATCGACAATTCCCAGTTTGGCAGAAGGTTTCAATCGATCAATCCGGTCAACTTTTCCTTTAACGACTAGCGATTTCCCTGCAGTTAGGGGGGCAAAATCATGCCCACTAAAACTAGCTTCTTCAGAAATGGTTTCAATAAGTGGATTATTTCCTAAAAGATATGAAAGGGACCAAGCCGTTTCGAGTAATAAATCCTTGATGAACTTTGTCTGGCTATTTTCATCATAAAAGAGTTCAAATTCACGCTCTTTACTTGTTTCAGTAACTGCTTTTTGCAGCCGTTGATCAAAATGCATATCACTGTCATCTCTCATTGCCCTTTCAAAAATTCTATGTAGGAAATTTCCATGACTTCGTGCATCTGGACGAATAGACCAGGTATCTTGCAACCCCAAAACATACTTAATGAAATAACTGTATTGATGTTTATAAAATTCAGTCAAACCTGAAGCTGATAGATAAAACTCTTCCTCTGGGTAAAGAGTAGCAAGCGTTTCTTTTTGCAATGGTTCTGTCCTAGCCTCAGCACTAATAGCAGGTATTGAAATTCCTTCTTTTTCTAATTTTTTTCGCAATACCCGTACAGCAACAGACCAAAAAGTTTGCGTTTTTTTATCCCAATCCTGTCCGATTTCCTCCTGATGAAGTTGAATAATACGAGAAAGCAGAGCGTGATAAGTTCCCATATCATCACTTGTAGCCTCAACTTTCTTCGTTACTAACGGTAGATGAATCGGATCTTTCATCAGTTCCAAAACGTAAGGAGACAGTGTGCTTTCAGCCTCATTCAGAAGACTTGGGCTAGATAGTACCAACTTTTCTGTTGCTGCGTTTAAAAGAGAAAGAAAAACATAGCGATTTTTCTTAAGATTTTCCTGAGTATCAACAACTAACGATGCTTGAGAATTTGTTTTTTCATTTAAACACATTCGCTCCTCGTCGCTTAAAAGACTTATATTTTGAGGAATTTTGGGAAAATGCTTTTGACTAAGCCCAACAGCAAATACAAAGGGAGCTGTGAGGGGTTCAATCAGACTGTAATCTTGCACAATCACACTATCAACAGTTGCAGGCACAGTACGATAGTTCGAGAGCAACATCCCTGAATGAAGGAGAGAAAGAAAATCCTCTACGGCTACTTCTTGGTGTTCAAATACATGAGCAAATTGCTCTAGAACATGGACAAAAGCTTTCCAAACCTGCTCATATCGTTCTTCCTCATGGTTTTCTTGTTCTCGAAGCATCCGCTCTAAATTTGTCATTAATCCAACTTCTTCGAGAAATCGACTAAAATCCTGTAAAAGATTCTTTTGGTTCTTCTTAGCTGATTGAAAGAAAGTTAAAAGAGGGGTAATGGCTCTCTCTCTTATGTTGTTAAGGTAATCGAGCTGAAATTTATTTTGCTGATTTTTGGTGAAAGGACTTGCAAATGAAGCTTGTCCTTCAATTTCTGCAAAGCGAATATAGACTTCCAAATCATCCAATTCCTTTTGCTTAAATTTCCCATAAAGACCTGTTTTGACAAGATTAAGGAAATCTTCTTTACGGAAGTGATAACGCCTCACTCTGTCCAAGGATTCCATAAATTGCACCAGAGGATGCTGACTCATAGACTCGCTTCTTCCTAGATAAAAAGGAATTTGATATTGGTCAAATACTGTCTTGAGTTGCAGTTGATAAGCCGTAACATCCCCTAACAGCAGTCGTATCTCCTTATAGCGTTTGCCATCATGTAAAAGCTGGCGAATAGCCTTAGCAACATACTCCAGCTCCTCTTTCTGGCTCGCACATGACCAAAGTTCCACTTTTGAACGTTCCGCCTCAGTTAACTCCAAAGAAGATTCAGTGAAACTATAACGTGCTTCTAAGAGTTTTGAAAGTTTACCAAAGCTATCTTCTGAAAAAGAGTCTATGTATTTAGCATTAATCTGAAATTCCTTAGATAATTTCAGAAGAAATTCAACACTAGCTTGATAGAGATTTCCTTCTAAAAACGAAGTGCGAAAGGCTTTTTCACTGGCATACGTTGCGATGATAATCTCCACTCCTTTTTGGTGAAGAGCCTTAATCAAAGCCTCTTCCTCTGCAGAAAAACGAGTAAAACCATCGATTACAAGAGCCAACTCCTCCAACTCTTTATCTACATCACCAGAAAGGATATGATGGAGAAAAACAGCTATATTTGAAGTTGAATCGAAATTTCCTTGATTTAAAGCGATCGTTACTTTCTCAAATATCTGTAGCAAGTCTGCCCGTTTTTCAGCTTCATCTAAAAATTCCAAATCAGAAAAATTCATCTGAGCTACCTGTAATTCATGATACAATTCTACTAATTGTTGGATAAATTGAGAATCTTTTGCAAGACCTCCATAGACACGTAAGTCTCCCTCACTCATTTGTGAGAGAATACGATAAAACAGCATCCCCAATCCAATGTCATCAAGTGATTCTTTCTTGTTCACATCATTCAAGACAAAATAACGAGCCATTTGAGCAAAACGGGTTATCGTAATTCGAAAAGAAGCCTGTTCTGTTAGCTGTTCTAATACAGCTCTCTCCTTTTCAAAAGAAAGCGAGTTAGGAGCAATATAAAAAACGCGTTTCCCTTTCTGCGCAAGATTTTCTGCTTCTTTCGCTAAAAACTTAGTCAGCGAATTTCGTATATCTGTATAGTATAATTTCATCCTTGTCCTCACAATCGGTACTGCTACTATTATAGCATATCTTTTCCCAGTTTTAGGTGATTACAGAGCTTCAAAAACCACTTGTCTGCCACCCTTTCACTTAAAGAAAAAATCTAAAAAAGTGATGTTAATCAAATACATGATTTTCCTTCTTTCCTTTTGATGAAGCTAGTATACAACTATACCTAAAATTTGTAAAATACGTAAAATTCATAGCCAACTATTCTCTTTGGTTATAATACGAGCGTTTCAAAAATTAAAAACACCTCACTCTTTATACTAATTTTAGTCTTCGAGTCAAACTTGATTCATTGTTAGAGGCCGGCCTTTTTACCAATCGTTTTAACTGTATGACATGTAGTCACTTTGCTCAGTGCAGTGTTAAATTGAGAATTTTTCCCCAATGACTGAAAACTTAAAGCGTACCACAAAAACCCTTGAGAAAATTCTCAAGGGTTACTTC
>NZ_KQ969161.1:130307-138380 GCF_001578805.1 Streptococcus sp. DD10
TGTTGGGGTGTCAACTGGTTTATCTGGGACAACTGGATCGCTTGGAGTGTCTACTGGTTTGTCTGGAACAACTGGATCGCTTGGAGTGTCAACTGGTTTGTCTGGAACAACTGGATCGCTTGGAGTGTCGACCGGTTTATCTGGAACAACCGGATCTGTTGGGGTGTCAACTGGTTTATCCGGGACAACTGGATCGGTTGGAGTGTCAGCTGGTTTGTCTGGAACAACTGGATCTGTTGGAGGTTGTACTTCCTCATCTGAAACAAGACTTGGAATAACGGTACCGACCAGTTCAACTTGTTTCCCATGTAAACTATCAATTTTGCCCTTAGCAATGCCCGTTACTTGTGCACCCTTACTGCTATTATCTCTATCAACACTAAAAATCAGCGCATGACTATCATACTGCGCATAGAATTTTGCAGTCTTACCATTTGATAATGTTAACGTTGCACCTTCATTGGATACCAAAACTTCATGGTCAAACGTAACTGCAATCAGATTATCCCCTACATGGTAGCTATCCACTACTTTTATCGTATCAAGTGTTACACGATCTTTTAAGATAAAGTCCCAATTAAATTTCTTAAAGGAAAGAGTATAGCTATTCTGACCATTTTCATTGTGCTCGTATAAAACACCAAATTCATCATTTCCTAGCTCTTGTACAGAATTATAAGCATAATCTCCATCCTGTATCAACCGTTTCTTAAGCCAAGTTAGTTCACCATTTTCTTCGACACGCGCCACACGTACGTAACCATTGCTTCTCTTTGGCCCATTAGCATTTGTCAAAATGATATATTCTTGACCTTCATGAACGGTGCGAATTGCTGCAAGCTGAACATAAACATCGGCTACATCTGCATAGCGCTTGATATCCTTATCCCAAGTTAGGCCACCATCATGACTTGTTGCCACTTGCAGATCACCTGTTAAACCTCTCATAAAGAGTTTTATTTGCCCATTATCTAATTGAACAACAGAGGCTTCTGTATTTTGAGCACCAGCCTTTCCCTTATCCATTGTTTCAGAATGAATTTCCTGACCATTCACTACACGACCATCATTAACAGCTGCTCCCGCATGCCAAGTTAATCCATGGTCATCAGAATAGATTAAACGAGAAGATTGAGAACCTTCTAAGTGAGAAACATAGTTTGTAGAATAAACTGGAACAACCAAACGTCCCTTATGTTCGCCTGTATGAAGAGTAATAGCTGTGCCAGGACCAACTCCTAAGAATTTCATCCAATCTTGCTTCACCATATTCGTAATGTCACGTGGTACAGACCAAGTTTTTCCGTCATCATCACTATGAGATAGCCAGAGATAATTATCCTTCGCAATTCTAAATGGAGAAGTCTTATTCGTAGTGAAGTAGATGTTTCCAAGCAAATCAGATCCTTTATAAAGATCGCCCATATCACTATACTTAGGTTTTACCGGTTGAACTACTACACGATAATCCGTTGCTTGCCCATCTGGTGTATAAACCACTCCATTTTCACGAACAGTGTATAGTCCCTCTTCACCTGTTTTATATAAAGCGAGATAGGTCTTATCCCCTACTTGAACATAGGCTTTTTCCTTTTGAGGTGTCATACCAAAGATAGCTCTACCTTCTGGGAACATATCATAAATCGCAAAGATACGTTTGGTTTCTGGATCTTGGAGAAGAACCGTATCGATGGTAACAGGTGAAATTTCATCAGCCTTTGCACCGTTTGGATTGTCTCTTAGATTGACGATATCAATACGCTCACTCCAGGTTTGGCCATTGTCTTCGCTACGACGTACCACCATACCGATATCACCCCAGTCAGAGGAATGCAGACGCCGCTCATCTGCCGCTGCAATTAAGGTTCCCTTGTCTGTTTTGAGAAGTGCTGGGATGCGGTACGATTTAATACCATCTTTATTCGCCTGATTATTAACTCCACTTTCAAAGACATCTTTTTTGTCAGATAATACAGCTCCATCTGGTAATTTTTCATTAATATCACTTCTATTTAGGAAGAACTGGCTACGCTCAGCGACTTCATCAGCTGTCAAAGCCTTATCATAGACTGTTACATTACGATAATCTACATCCGCTCCCCAAACATTTCGGTTGGCCCGCTTGGTCGTTCCTAACTGCAGATAGGTTACATCTGGCATGTCCTTTACAAATTTACCTGATTTTCTGCTCGTTTTCGAAAGAACACCATTGACGTAGACACGTACTTGCCCTTTACCATTTTCATCTTCTTCGAAAGTAAAATCAACTGCATTCCACTGATCTGCCTTGATTTTTAACGGCGCTTGATTAAAGCTTTCATAGTACTGATTTCCTTTTACATCACGACCTTCTGCTATAACAACCCCATTGTTGACAGCTAAAGTAAAGTACTCATTCTCATGAGTTTTACTTGATGCTGAAAGTAAGTTAAAGAAGGCTGGCAAAGTTTCTGGAGCTTTAAATTCAATATGGATACTACCGTTTTTCAGCGCTCTTAGTTTGTCCAAATCCTCAGACAAATCTATTCGTTGACCATTTGAAGCATCCGTTTTGATAGCTGTCTTAACGATAACTTCATGATCTTTTACACGATTTCGAACATAGTAATCTTGTAAAAGTGGTACACCTTCACCCTGATTGATAGAATCTGGCACATCATTATAGATGTCTTCTCGATCGAGCAAGCGTTGCAATTTTAGAACTGTCCTCATTAACAGATGAGAGTCAACATGTTCAGCCGCCAAAAGACCTGTCAACTGTAGTAAATCTGCCTGATAACTTGATCGTATACCATCTGTTTCCTTCAGATAACCAGGATTAAAACTATCTAACTTTTCTTTCCAAGATTGCAAAGCTGCGATTAGTTCAGCTTTTGAAAACAGTTCCCCTTCTCCATAGAGCGTTACCTTGTCCAATTGAATGCCTATATTCTTACTATGATCATTTTCATTAGGATCCAATTGCAAAGTGAGGGCGTGATAGCCTTCTTCTAAGTTGGTCAATTTTACCAGCGTTTGATTTCCCTTACGGACAGTTGATTTTCCACTAAAATGCTTCTTCCCATTGATCGTAGAGAAGGTTCCAAGTCCATCTTTAAAATCCACTTCTTCCCCGTCTAGAGTTACTTTATAAATTCCATGATTTGGATCAACAAAACCGTTTAAAGAAATGCCTGTACCATAGAAATAAGCTGTAACTTTAGCTTCTTGTTGTTGTTTTTCATCTAAGCGATTATAAGACGTCCATGATTCCGTATTTTCATATTTATCACTTGAATTTGACTCATGTGTCCAACCAGAACTATAATCCAGTTTGGATGATGAATCATCAAAATCTTGATTTTCTCCTTCAAGAAGACTGGCTTTCATCACATTGACAGTCGCCCCTTTATTGAAACCTAATAAACCTCCATTTGTCGCATCCGTTAGTCGAACTCTAAAATCAAAGACAGCATCCGGTTGTTCTGTAAAGTCAATCGTTGAAACTTCAACGATTTTTTCAGTTTCTCCTTCTGCAAAGGTAATGTCTTTGGTCGTGTCGTGATATACTTTCCCATGAACACCTGTTCCAGGCTCTGTTACAACATGGACACTTACCTCACCTTTATGGCCTCCAACACGCTTAATCTTTAAACTTACCGTATTACCTTTTTGGATTTCATAACTAGCATGCTCAAATTCAAAAAGACCTTTTCCATCATTGTTTAAAGTATAAATTCCTTCTGTTGCAATAGCTGTACCTGTTTTATTGACAAGCTTGATCGTATGTTCTCCTTGTGCAAGGTCAGCTGTTTCATAAACCATTTGGCTGCGTTGACGTTTACTGTTTTGAGTATTAACATCTGCAACCTTTTGGCCATCCACATAGATGCTCATCTCACCATGGTTAGGGTCCACCGTAGAGACTACATAAGCCTTGCTACCAGTGAAACGATACTCAACACTTGCGTCCTTTTGGTTCGTCCACATAGAAGTTCCACGAACTCCTTCTGACTCATCAAACCAAGTGGTACCCGCCTTATCGGCACCAGTGTTAGAATGGTACTCTAATCCAAGTGGGTAACCATCTGTCTTTTCAATGCTAGCTGGTGTTTTATAAACAGAAAAATTAGTTAAGATAGGCGTTGCAAGACTACTTGTGATTGTTACACGAATTTTCTGAGCTTCAATCGGTTGACCCTGGATGAGACGACGGTAACCAACAGTATGCCCCTCTCCATATGGAACCCAACGACCATTTAACTCAACTTCTACAGTGAATCCTGAAATCCGTTGCCCTTTAGCGATATCTTCCTTCAGTTCTATCACATCGAAGGTGCGTTTTTCTCCCAAATCAACTGTAAAACTACCTGTCTTAGCATCATTTGCCAAGGCCCAGCTGGTATCATCCCTACCATCTGTCAAATGAGTCGTTTGATATTTACTATTTTGTCTTGTGGAATCGGCAACCACTGTAGCTCCACGAGCATAGTCTGTCTCATAAAGTTTATCCAAAGTTGCTTTAAATTCTTGTAGACGAGCTACATCTGCTTCGGCAAATTTTCCTTCCTTTGTAGGCGGAATATTAAGCAGGAGGGGAGTGCCACGACCAACTGATTTGAAATAGATATCCATCAAGTCACGCAGGGATTTCGGTGTTTGATTGTCATGATAGAACCATCCTGAGCGAATGGAAACATCTGCCTCACCTACAGAATACATATCTCCATCAGGATCGCCATGATTCAGATAATTTTGATCTTCTCCTTCTAGAATTTTAGCTCGTTTTACCTTGTGCCAGACAGGATCCCCAGCCATACCACGTTCATTTCCAATCCAGTGAACACTAGTTGGTTGTGCAGAGAAAATCGTGATATCTCCTTCAGCTTTTTTAATGTAGTCAAACCATTTATCAAATTCATAGGTGACTTTCTGAGCGCCACTACCACGGGCACCATCCATCCAGACCTCTACAAACTTTCCTTTGTTTCCATATTTATCATTTCCTAGGATTTCCTTCAGCTGGTTGAGGTAATACTCATTGTATTCTTTTTCAGTAGCAACACTATATTTAGGGTGATGAGCATCCCAAGGAGAGAGATAAACACCCATATCCATATCATACTTACTAGCTGATTTTGATAGTTCCTCTAAGACATCCCCTTTTCCATCTTTCCAAGGGCTAGCTGCTACGGTATGGTCTGTGTGTTTCGATGGATACAAAACAAAACCATCATGGTGTTTCACTACCATAATTGTCCGTTTAAATCCTGCTTCTTTCAAAGTTTTTATCCATTGATCCGTATCTAAGTTACTAGGATTAAAATAACTTGGACTTTCTTTCCCATTTCCCCACTCAGAGTCAGTATAGGTATTCATACCATAATGAATGAATGCTGCTAATTCTTCCTTATGATAATCCAGTTGTGCTTTACTTGGTAGGGGTCCAAAATCAGCAATTTCTGTTTCTTTATCTTCTGGATGGGTAACAGGTAAAACATTTGAATTCGGATTAGAGCTATCAGACATTTTTTCGTATTCAAAGACGACATCATTCACACCCTTGTGCTGGATGCTTGCTTCTAATCGTGGAGTGATCGCGCGATAGCCTGCGATTTTTTTTGCTTCAAAAGTGTTTACAAAAGAAACATCGTATTCTTTTCCGTCGTTATTATCAGTAGATACATCTGCTAATTCTTGCTCTGATCCTTTCAAACGATAATGAATGGCAAATGAACCTTTATTCACTTTATAAATCACCTTGATGACCCGTGTTCCTGGAGATGTTTTGCTGACGACCTTGTAAGTCCACTCATCTTTGAGTTGTTTGTTGATTTCAACGCCATCAATAGAGACGATCTGGTATTTCTCTTGATTTTTTGTATAGAAGTCGGTCTTAGAGATTTCTTTTTTGAAGTCATAGTCAAAAGCTGTTCCGACTTCAGTATTTTCAACGAAAGTATCATCAGTTTTGATTGGATTACCAGTTTCGTCTACGTGTTGTATCACTACACGTCCGTAATTGATTCCTTTAATGAGTGTTGCAACACCGTTTTCATCGAAAGAATATTGATTCTCGCCAATAACAGCCGTTTTATTTCTGAACATTTCTCCTTCAGGAGTAAAGTAATATCGTTTTCCGTTATCACCTTGGTACCAACCTTTGACACCATATTTTGCGATAATATCTTTTACCCATTTGACTTGCTCGGGTGAGAGAACGATTCCTCCGCCGAAACGGTCTTTGTCAGGGATGCCGTTCTCGATTGTGCCGTGTTGGTGAACACCGACTACTTTACCATCGCCGTTGATAATACCACCACCTGAAAGGCCAGAAACTGAAGTCATATGATAGGTGATGCCTTTTGAACCTTTATCATCGTACTTATCAACAGATTTCACGACACCATCAGCCTTGTAAAGTTGACCAGCTACAATTGGTTTTTTGAGCTCAGGCGAGCTTGAATCAGTTGGATATCCAATCGTGCTAATAGGGTCCCCTGATTGATAGGTTTTGTTTTCTGCCAAAGGAACAAAGGTGGCAGCTTTATTTGGACTAGCGATTTGAAGAGGAACAGGTGCTACAACAGCAGCCAAGTCATTTTGATATCCTTTTCCAAATTCTTTCTTGTTCCAAAAATGAATATCTTCTTCTTTGAAAAGAGTAGTATTACCTGTTACAGGTTGAGAATTGCGAACAGCAGAATTAGAACCGAGGTTATAGTAAAACTTAGCAGAATCTCCACCTCGAATATGTCCTTCTTTTGTATCACGGTTTGATTCTAAAAAGTTGTGGGCAACAGTCAAGATGACATTTGGTGCTACAAAAATACCAGAACCAGGCACGATATAGCGTTGGGAATCACCGTTGTAAATAGTGTAAATCATACTAGCAGCAGTAGCAGGTTGCCCTTCATAAGGAACGTGTTTCAAATCTAGACCACCGTTGATGATCGCACGATTATCATTTTCAGCTTCTTTTGGAAGATCTTCCTTGTTTTTTAGAATACTTTCTGTCTCAACATTTGGGCTATCCTTCTTGTCTACGATTGCTGAAGTATCTATGTTTTTCACGGGCGTATCAGGATAAGCTTGATCGTGGATTTCTTCAGGAAGCAAGTCAGTAGTTTTAGTATCTGCTACAGTTTTTTCGTCTACTGGTTTAACAGTTTTTTCTGCTTTCTCTGACTCTTGAGGTGTAGAAATTACAGGACTTTCATTTTTGACTTCTGGTTTGTTTTTTTCAGCCTCGGCCAATTTTTCTACATTTGATTGAGATCTTGTAGTTTCAATTTTTGCTTCGTCAGCTAGTGCTGTACCAGATGCAAAAAAAGCGAGCCCAACCATAACTGAAGCAACTCCAACGGTTAATTTTCTGATACTAAAAGTTTGCCCTTTTTCAAAAAGGTATCGATTCATAATGTACTCCTAGTTTGAATAAAGACAGTCAGCTACTGTCTGAGCCCAAGTATGACTTGGAAACGATTTTCTTTAGTGATAGTTAATTTGTGCAATAGTTTGAGTCTAACATCCCTTCTGTTTAAGCGCTTTCATTTTAAGATAAAAAATTTAAATTGCCATCTTAATCTTTAAAATGATCTGAAAATCTTAATATAACAAATATACTAAATTATTCAAAAAAAAGCAAGAAAATCCCTCCTTCTGTTTTGGAAAACATATTAGGATGCCCGGGACTTTGACAGTTGTGAAGTTAAAAAATCGTCATAAAGGTTGATATAAGGGCATTTTCTTGTCAAATTTCATCGCTTTTTATTTGCGTACTTTTCCGTACTTTGTTATAATAGAGTGAGGTATGAAAAGATGAGAGTTAAACAATCAAAGTCAAAAAACACTATCAACTACGCTATTATTAAAGATATCAAGGTTGGAAATAAACGGACTTCCACTATCGTAGAAAACCTAGGCAATCATAACACTCTCTTAGAAGAACATCCTAATATGGAACCTCTTGAGTGGGCTCGTTTACGTGCCAAGGAATTAACTGAGAAAGAAAAAGAAGAAAATAAAGATTTCCTCATCACCTTTAGTCAGAACAAACAGTTAAAACAAAATCAATTAAACGAATATCATGGT
>NZ_KQ969161.1:139121-185803 GCF_001578805.1 Streptococcus sp. DD10
TCATACCAGCATTTAGGGGCTCTTTGATTTCGAAAAACTGTCAAAGATGGGATTATAGCAAACAAGTTAAATAAAGTCAACACATTTGAGGTTTTTTCTAACATTTTCCGACATAATAAAACACCCCAATAGTTAGATTTTCATGTCTAACTATTGAGGTGCGGTTCAAAAATGATCCTTCCTTTTTATTTTCTTATTTTACTAAGATCGCAAGGGTTTGATAAGGCTTAAGACTTACCTTTTCAGCAAGCTCTACATCCTCATAGTTTGACAAAAGGACGCGCCCTGACTGGTATTCTGCTGGAATCGCTACTTCAGCTTCACTTCCATAGAAATTGTTGAGTACCAAGAGTTTTTGACCGTCTAAATGACGCTCAAAGGCGTAGACTTCTTGACTATCTTCCAGTGCTGGCAGGTAGCTGCCTTCTGAAATAATCGGCATTTCTTTACGCAAGCGAATCAACTTCTTATAGAATGTAAAGATTGGTCCGTCGATTTCATTTTCAACGTTGATGTCTTTGTAAGATTGACCGGCTTTCAACCATGGAGTGCCTGTTGAAAAACCTGCATTTAGAGAAGCATCCCATTGCATGGGCGTACGAGAATTATCTCGCGACTTCTCTTGGATAATCTTGAAGGCTTGCTCAGGAGACTTGCCTTGGTCCAAGAGCATTTGGTAAGCATTGATGGACTCCACATCCACATAATCTGCCATCGAATCATAGTCTGGATCAATCATGCCAATCTCTTCGCCCATGTAGATATACGGAGTTCCACGTGACAAGTGAATGCTAGCTGCGAGCATGGTCGCTCCTTCATTGCGGAAGTTCTTGATATCTACAAAGCGATTCAAAGCACGAGGTTGGTCATGGTTATTCCAGAAAAGGGCACTCCAACCACCACGTTCACTCATTTCCTTGCCCCAAGTATGATAGAGACGTTTGAGCTCTTCAAAATCAAAGGGAGTAATAGTCCATTTTTGACCCTCTTCATAGTCGACTTTAAGATGATGGAAGTTAAAGGCCATAGACAACTCGTGACGCTCCGGTGCTGAATACAAAACACAGTTGTCAATGGTTGTTGAGGACATCTCTCCAACTGTCATAAAGCTATCATCAGAACCAAAGGTCGCTTCATTCATCATACGAAGATAGTCATGGACAATTGGTTTATCCGTATAAGCTGGTTTCCCTTCATTTTCAGGGCAATCTACCAAGACCTCATCTTTCCCAATCAAATTGATTACATCGAAACGGAAACCTTTGACGCCCTTGTCACGCCAGAAGTTGACCACCTTGAACAACTCCTTGCGGACATTGGGATTGCGCCAATTGAGGTCCGCCTGTGTCACGTCAAAGAGGTGAAGGTAGTATTTCCCTGTATCTCCAAAAGGAGCCCAGGCAGAACCACCAAATTTAGACAACCAATCAGTTGGCTGGTCCTGAATGAAGAAGAAATCTTGGTAATACTTATCCCCAGCCAATGCTTTTTGGAACCACTCATGCTCTGTTGAACAATGATTGAGCACCATGTCTAGCATGAAGTCAATATTATGCTCTTTCCCGACACGGACCATTTCTTCAAAATCAGCCATGTCTCCAAAGACAGGGTTGACGGCGGTGTAGTTTGAAATATCGTAACCATTGTCACGTTGTGGGCTTGGATAGAAAGGATTGAGCCAAACCATATCCACACCCAACTCTGCTAGATACGGAATTTTTTCAATGATCCCTCTGAAGTCACCGATTCCATTTCCTGTCGTGTCCTTATATGATTTTGGATAAATTTGGTATACAACCTTTGTTTTATCTAATGCCATGTGATTTTTCCTCTTTTGTTCTTTATAGGAAGAGGTGGAAGCGTAACGTCTCCACCCCTTAGCTTATTTTGTTCGATGGGCAATCATGAGAACATCGCCACGTTTGATATCCCGTGGAAGAGCCCCTTCCACATCTGCTTGGAAATCATCTTGATTGGTCACGATGACAGGTGTTTCTGTCACTAGACCAGCTCCTTTAATAGCATCCATATCAAATGTAATCAGTTTTTGACCGGCTTTTACTTTATCCCCTTGGACAACATGAGCTTCAAAACCTTGCCCATCAAGGCTAACCGTATCCATACCAATGTGCATTAGCATTTCAACCCCTTCTTCAGAAACGATACCGACTGCGTGCTTAGTTGGGAAGAGGACTGTCACTGTACCATTCACTGGTGAAACCAATTCGCCTTGACTTGGTTCGATGACGACACCTTGTCCCATTACACCTGATGAAAAGACTGGGTCTGTGGCTTGGCTAAGTGGTTTAACTTGGCCAGCAAGTGGACTAACAACCTCTGCTAATTCAGCAAGAACAGTTGAAGTAGCAGTATGTGATACAAATTCAGCTTCTTCTTGAGCTGCGAATTCTTCCTTAAGTTCTGTATCATCTTCTGTCTTAGTAAAGAGACCCGCTTTGCGGAAGAAGAAAGTTAGGACCATCGGTACAATAATAGCAACAAGCATAATTCCTGCAAATGGAATCATATACTTAGGTTGAATTGATAGAATACCAGGCAATCCACCAATACCAATAGAGGCTGCTGTAACATTAAAGGTTACTGAAAGAAGACCTGCAATAGATGAACCAATCATACCCGTAACAAATGGGTAGATATACTTAACGTTAACCCCGAAGAGGGCTGGCTCTGTAACTCCCAGATAAGCTGAAATAGTAGCTGGAAGTGAAATTTGAGCCTCACGTTCATCATGACGGTGCATAATATAGTAAGCAAAGACTGCTGAACCTTGAGCAATATTTGATAGAGCAATCATAGGCCAGAGACCTGTGCCACCTGCGTCCGCAATCAATTGGGTATCGATGGCATTGGTCATGTGGTGAAGACCAGTGATAACGAACGGCGCATAAAGGGCACCAAAAACAGCACCGAAAAGCCATTTTACAGGACCTGTCAAACCAGCAAGTACGACTGCAGAAAGACCTTGACCGATAGTCCAACCAATAGGACCTAAAACAGTATGAGCCAAAATAAGGGCTGGAATCAATGACAAGAAGGGTACAAAAATCATTGATACTACTTCTGGTACATGTTTACGCCAGAAAATTTCAAGATAAGACAGTGACAAACCAGCAAGAAGGGCAGGAATGACCTGAGCTTGGTAACCGATCCGATTCACCGTGAAGAATCCAAAGTCCCACACCCAGTTGGTTGCAATTTCTGCAGCAGGTGTTGAAGCAACGGAATAGGCATTTAACAATTGTGGAGAAACCAGACAGATACCCAAAACAATTCCAAGGATTTGGCTAGTCCCCATCTTACGAGAAACAGACCAAGTAATCCCTACAGGCAAGAATTGGAAAATAGCTTCACCAGGTAACCACAAGAAGTGATTCACTCCTGACCAGAACTGAGAAACCTCGGTAATTGTATTACCGTCAAGCATCGACCAATGCACACCCTCAAGAACATTACGGAAACCAAGAATTAATCCCCCAACGATCAAGGCTGGAATGATCGGTGTAAAGATTTCCGCTAAGGTTGTCATAACACGCTGAACTGGGTTTTGGTTGCTCTTAGCAGCTGATTTCGCAGCCTCTTTAGAAACACCTTCAATCCCTGATACAGCAGTGAAATCGTTATAAAAGATTGGCACATCATTACCAATGATAACTTGGAACTGACCTGCATTGGTGAAAGTTCCCTTAACAGCCGGAATGGCTTCGATTGTTTTCACATCTGCCTTCTTGTCATCACCAAGTACAAAACGCATCCGCGTCGCACAGTGAGTAACAGCAGTCACATTTTCTTTACCACCGATTGCAGCAAGCAGATCTTTGGCTTCTTGTTCAAATTTACCCATTTGAATCTCCTTTTCTTTTTTGACAATATCTGATTGACTTGATAAACTAATTGTAAACGTTTCCTCTCTTGTAGGCAAGATGTCTGGTTATTTTTTTCCATAAAAATCCTAAAAACCTGTTACTTGTCTGCTTTTTACTATACAAGCATCCTATAAAATCCTTTCTTTTTTTAAATTCAAATGGATTTCTATGTAAAATTTTGATATACTAATGGGTGAAAGGATATACATGAAAAAGTACCAAGAATTAGCTAAAAAAATTGAAAAAGATCTTCAAAACGAAATCTATATCGTAGGAGAGTTTCTTCCTAGTGAGCATCAGTTGATGGAACAGTATCAACTCAGCCGCGATACTGTCCGAAAAGCCTTAGCTCAATTAGAGAAAGATGGTCTTATAAAAAAGTTCAGAGGCCAAGGATCCAAGGTAATTCGTGAAGAAAAAATTAATTTCCCCGTATCTGAATTAACCAGTTATCAAGAACTCGTTCACCGACTCGGTATCCATTCCAAAACCAATGTTGTCAGTCTAGAAACGATTCGTGTCGATTCAAAACTTTCCCAGCTAACAGGATTTCCAGAACATTGCTTAGTATGGAGAGTTACGAGACAGCGTATCGTAGAGGATATCACCTCAGTCCTTGATATCGACTACCTTAATAAAAGTATGATTCCCAAACTAACACGAGAAATTGCGGAGCAGTCCATCTATCACTATCTAGAAGACGAACTCGGTTTTGATATAGCCTACGCTCAGAAGGAAATTACCATTAGTCAAGCAACTGACCGCGATCATATCCTTATGGATATTGGGAATAACCAGCATGTAGTTTCAGTCAAGTCCAAAGTGTATCTTCAAGATGGACGACAATTTCAATTTACAGAAAGTCGACACAAATTGGAAAAATTCCGTTTTATCGACTATGCAAGACGAAAAAAATGACTCAATACCAATCAAAGAAAATAAAAAGACAAGGACATAAATCCCCGTCTTTTTATTTTCTCTTAGACTGTTTTTTCAACTGCTAAGATTTTCACATCATAACTACCAACTGGAGTTACAACCGTTGCAGTTTCTCCTGTTTTCTTGCCAATAAGGGCTTGTCCAATAGGACTTTCATTAGAAACTTTCCCTGCAAATGCATCTGCTCCTGCAGCACCTACAATCATGTAAACTTCCTTATCCGTTTCACCGATTTCTTGGATTGTAACGGTTTTACCAATCGCTACTTCATCCTGTGCAACCGCATCACTATCTACGATTTCAGCATTGCGAATCTTATTTTCAAGACTAGAAATTTGTCCTTCAACAAATGCTTGTTCATCTTTTGCAGCTTCGTATTCACTGTTTTCTGACAAATCCCCATAAGAACGCGCAATCTTAATTCGTTCCACTACTTCTGGACGACGAACCAAAATCAATTGCTCTAATTCAAGTTCAAGTGCTTGCTTTTCAGCAAGAGTCATCGGAAATGTTTTTTCTGCCATAATTTCTCTTTTCTTTTGTATTCATTTATTTTTAAAAATAGTGGTACTCAGTTTCCCTAAGAAAACTGAGTACACCTTTTATGCTTAGTCTTAATTACTTGCAGCAATCTGATTATTGACATAAGTAGTCACATTTTGCTCATGATCAGCATAGTTATTTGCAAAGTATACCTTACCTGTTTTAACATCTGCAACAAAGTATAGGTAATCCGTACTATTTGGGCTAATTACTGCACTAATAGCTGATAAACTTGGACTATCCACTGGACCAGGCATCAAGCCTGCATTTCGATAAATATTAAACGCCGAATCAATATTAGTATCAATTTGAGCATCTTCTTGAAGGGTTGTTGCTTCTCCTAGTTTCCCTTGAGCATAAAGGATAGCAATGTTACTTTGCAACGGCATTCCTTGCGCAATTCGGTTAAAGAAGACGCTAGCAATATTTTTACGATCTTCATCTGTTGCCCCTTCTTTTTCAACCAATGAAGCAAGACTCAGTACTTCATTTACCGTGCGGTTTTGAGCATTTATTTGATCATAATAACCAACCAAGTTGGTATCCATTGCCCCTAACATCTCATCAATTAGAGTCTCTACAGTTGTTTCAGAAGTAATGTTATAGGTTGCAGGGAAGAGATAACCTTCTAGACGATAGCGAACACCAGATTCTAATGTTGGAAGACTTGCAAGCAATTGAGGATATTTTGCAACCATTTGGTTAATAAAAGTTTCATCTTGAACCTTATTCATAAAATCATCTGATGAAATCTTTTGAGCTAAATTTTTCGTTGCTTCTGCTGTCGTTGCTGCAATCTGCTCTAAAGTATATCCTTCTGGTATGGTTAACTTAGCCAAAACTGGAAGTTGTGGCGTTTCTGTTCCACCTTTTTGAAGAGCCTTAGCTAGTTCATCTACACTCATCGATTTTTGAAGATTATAATAACCCGACTGGAAACCTGAGTAATTTTTGACTTGAGTATAGAGATTAAAAACCGTAGCATTACGAATTAAACCTGCTTCTTCAAGAGCCGCTCCGATAGCCTTTGAACCAGAACCAGCAGGAATTTCAACCGTTACATACTCTGTTGATTTGGCATCAATTGGGCGAAGGGCTGAATTGATATAGTTATATCCAACAAATCCCGTAACCCCTAGAACCAGCAAAAAGAAGACCAAAACAAAGCCAACAATGCGTCCAGCAGTCCGATTTTGTCTTTTTTCTTTACTTGACGTGTTGAACGAACATAATCCGAATGCTTTTGATTTATTGCTTTTTGAGCTTTCTTTTTGGCAGCTTCTTCAAGAACTTCAGAGTGAGGTACTTTTACTGCTGGATTTTTAGAAACAGGCGATGCGACATAATCTTCTGAGGCACTCGCTTTTTGAGCATAATGAACAGAAATTGCAGCCTTAGTAGTTTCTGAGTCTATTTTATTTTCTTGATTTCCTTGTTCAGTAGATGCTGTTTTCGTATCAGTTGATTCACTAGCTTGATTCGAATCTTGTGGTTCATCCTCACCCTCTAATTCAGCCTGGACAGCATCTAATTGAGCTTGCAATGCTAGCATCTCTTCAATTGTAGGATAAACAACCGTTGGATTTTCAGGTTCTGAGTCATTAGATTCTAAAGCAGTTTCACTGGTTGTTAGGTCTGCCTCCCCTTTTGTTTGATGTCCAACTTTAGCCCCAAACAAATCATCAGTACTAGTCTCTTTGGGAACTTTTTTTATATTTTCTAAATCTCGCAGAATCTGTTCCTTAAAACTAAGATCCTGTTTATTATCATTCTTATCAGTCAAGATATGACCTCCTTAGACATAATCCCTAATATTATATCCTACTTAGCCCAATAAAGCAACTAGCATTGGTGGAACAAAGTAAAAAAATAAAGTTCAAAATGATGCCTCATCTCATCTTCAATCAGCAAAAAATTTTGGAGTCAGGAAAACCGTTCCCAAACTCCAATCCTCTATACACCATTTTTAATTTGAATCAGTTAATTTAATCACTAAAAAACATCACTCTTATCATTTTAATTGAGGATTTTCCCAAACCATATCATACCAGGTTTCACCAGCATACGTTGATGCAGATAGTCCCTCATTGATAAACCCCTGTTTTTCATAATAGGCGATTAAATAGTCATGACAGGTTAAATTCAGTCCTTGTCGACTATCTTTGATAGCTAGATTTTTCATTGCTTGAAGAAGGAGGCTACCAAGTCCCTGACTTTGCGCCTTTTGCGCAATAGATAAAGAAGTGATAGAGATATACCCTCCTTTTTCATGTGAAAAATCTTGAACTTCAAAGAAGGAAGAATCTTTGAGATGTCGCCCTTTAACCACAGGCCCCTCTATATAACCTACTATTTCTCCTTCTTCTTCTGCTAGTAAAAAACTAGTTTTAATTGTTCTTATATGCTCAGCAAGAATATCTTTTGAGATGGCTTCCTCTACTGAAAAATTTGCGATTTCAATGGCATAAATCGCCTCTAAGTCAGCAATTTTTGCTTGTCTTATATTCATTCTTACTCCTTGTAGTAGGGATTCTCCCAAACCATGTCAAACCAAGTCGTCCCGCCGTGAACAGAATCTGAAATCCCCTCATCCCTAAAACCGTTCATTTCATAATAAGAAAGCAGATTGTCATGGCAGGTCAAATTGATCCCCTGACGATTTTGCTCGCTGGCTCTTTCTTTGAGAGCAGCTAAAAGCAGGGTCCCCACTCCCTGCCCTTGAAAATCCGGACTGACAGACAAACTCTGGATAGCGATAAAGCCACCTTCCTTTGGATTGACTGTAACTTTGGCAAACAAATCATCCGTCAGATGACGCGAGAAAATAGCTGGACCTACGATATAACCTGCAATCTGACCATGAAAATCAGCCACCAAAAAGGTGTCGGCGATCCATTCAATCCGCTCTTTCAACGCCGCTGGGCTGGCTGCTTCTTCCTCAGAGAAATTGAGGTTTTCGAGGCGCACCAGTTCCTCCCAATCCGACAGCTGAACATTTCTGATTTTTATCGGACTTTCCACTGTTTCTCCCTATTGTACATTATTGCTTAAACTAGCAATGAGTTGTTCAAAAGAGTATTCATAAGTTTGAATATCACCAGCTCCCATAAAGACATAAACGGCATTCTCATGGTCCAAAAGAGGTGAAACATTTTCTGCTGTAATCACTTGACTTTTTTTGCTAATCTTAGCTGCCAAATCTTCCACTTTAACCTCACCATGGTCCACCTCACGTGCAGAACCATAAATCTTAGCTAGATAGACAGCATCAGCCTGATTTAAAGCCGTTGCAAATTCATCTAAAAGAGCAATCGTTCGTGTAAAGGTATGTGGTTGAAAAACTGCTACGATTTCTTTACTTGGATATTTCTGACGAGCTGCATCTAAAGTTGCGATAATTTCAGTTGGATGATGGGCAAAGTCATCGATGATTGTAACATCATTCACAACTTTTTCAGTAAAGCGACGCTTCACTCCCGCAAAGGTCTTAAGATGTTCACGCATCAAATCCAAATCAACTCCAGCTGTATAAAGAAGCGCAATGACAGCCGTAGCATTCATGATATTGTGACGACCAAAGGCTGGGATAGAAAATTGTCCTAAGTTTTTTCCACGAAAATGAACCTTAAAACTTGAGCCCATTGTAGAACGTAAAAAGTCACTCGCTATAAAGTCATTATCCCCTGTCTCTCCGTAGTAGTAAATAGGTGCATTGGCTGTAATCTTACGAAGTTCTCTATCCTCGCCATAAACGAATAAACCAGTTTTCACTTGCTTAGCGTAGTCATTGAAAGCATCAAACACATCCTTTAAACTGGTAAAGTAATCTGGGTGATCAAAATCAATATTCGTAATAATGCTATACTCTGGATGATAAGGCAGGAAGTGTCGTTCATACTCATCTGACTCAAAAACAAAATATTTAGCTGCTGCCGATCCTCTACCTGTTCCATCACCAATCAAAAAACTAGTATCCGTAATATGTGATAAAACATGTGAGAGCAAACCAGTTGTTGAGGTTTTCCCATGTGCTCCAGCTACTCCCATGCTTGTAAAATCTCGCATGAACTCTCCTAGAAACTCATGGTAACGTCGATAAACCAATCCTTCCTTGTCTGCAAAAGCAATCTCAACATTATTATCAGGACGAAAAGCGTTCCCAGCAATAATAATCAAATCAGAAGACAAATTTTTCTCATCAAAAGGAAGAATCTTAATCCCCGCTTGCTCCAGACCACGCTGAGTAAAGTAGTATTTATCTACATCTGACCCTTGAACCTGATGGCCCATTTGATGAAGCATCAGAGCAAGGGCACTCATCCCTGATCCTTTAATCCCGATAAAATGATATGTTTGTGACATGATGTCTCCTTATTTGCTTTCTAATCCCATAAGATTCAACTCTTGGGCTATCTTCCGTTCACGTGGACTACGGTCATCACGCTTGTTATATACCTGACTCTTTTTCAAAAAATCATAGGTGTTTTTCTTAGGTTTACGACTCTTATCTTCTCCGTTTTCCATCGGCTGATAGTTTGGTTTCAACTCTGCCAAAATATAGTCTGTTTGTCGTAAAGTAGCGGTAAATCGACTATACTCACCCGGATTTTCCTTTTGAAAAGGAGCCGTCGGAACCTGTTGTTCTCTTTTAGAAGACGAAGAGGCTAGAAAATGTTTTTTAGTTGTAGCACTCTCTTTGACAAGATAAGAAGCGGATTTTTTCTTTTTCAAATCACGTCGTGCTTCCTCACGTGCCCGCTCAGATTGATTAATTGCATCTTTTTTGACTGCTCCAATCGGTTCTTGCTTCAAACCATTTCTCACATGTCTAGGCGCCTGTTGAGAAAATACATCTTGGACCTTTTTGGTTTGGGCTTCAACCTCTCGAGAAGACAAAACATCTGAAATTGGAGACCATTCAAGAAAATTTTTATCTTGATAATCCCCTAAAATATTACTAATAAAGTCACTTTCGTCATATAAATTCATCTGTGGCATCGCCGTTAACATTGGCTCATCATCTGCCACCACAGGAAACAATTTCTCTCTCACGCTATTTCCTCTTACTTTCGAATAATGAAATCTATTAATCAGCAGGATATCATACAAGTCCCTCTTCCACCAATTAACACCAACTAGTATACCATACTTTCAAACTTTTTAAAACCGTCAAGAAAAGAAGTTTCCGTTCTCTATCTAGTAAAATCCGAAACATCCTATATCCTGACATCAACTAAACCTTATCTCACTCTAACTTCTATGTGATTTGGGTAAAACATAAAATTTCTACATTCCTTTACTTGTAGAAGGTTGTATATAGAGAAAATAAAGTTTTCAACAAAAAATCATTAGTAAAAAAGTGAGGTTAACTTTAAAAGCCAACCTCACTTTTTACTAATGAGAATCATACCGTAACGATTAATTCCTACTAAGAAAGCCCCAATATCTCACGAATATCATTCACGCTGAGACTCCCTCGAGATTCTGTTCCATCAAGGACCGTAGAGATTAAATTTTTCTTGCTTTCTTGTAATTCTTGAATTTTTTCTTCAATGGTTCCACGTGTAATCAAGCGATACACTTCAACATTTTGTTCTTGCCCCATACGATGAGCTCTCCCGATAGCCTGAGCTTCTACAGCAGGATTCCACCATAAATCTACTAGAATCACTGTATCTGCTCCTGTCAGGTTTAGCCCGACACCACCCGCTTTAAGGGAAATCAAAAAGGCGTCTCCTTCCCCTTCATTAAAAGCAGTTGTCATGTCTTGACGTTCTTTGGCTGGCGTAGAACCTGTTATCTTAAAGGAAGTCATTTCTAATTTTTCTAGTTCTTTTTCAATAATATCTAACATCCCACGAAATTGAGAAAAAATGAGAACGCGATGACTACCGGCATGAATCTGCTCTAACAAAGATCGTAAACTTTCTAGCTTACCAGATTCTCCATCATAATCTTCCATAAATAAATATGGGGTATCACATATTTGTCGTAAACGCATTAATCCAGACAAAATCTCCATCTTATTGCGATTCAACTCCTCATCAGAAGCTGTTCTAACACGCTCTTGCATTTGTTTCAACTGGGCCAAATAAATCGTTTTCTGACTGTCTGCTAGCTCATTTCGCTGAACAACTTCAATCAAATCTGGTAATTCTGTTAAAACATCTTCTTTCTTACGTCTTAATACAAAAGGTTTGATATAGCGTGAGACTCGATCAGCAGGTATTTTGATAAATTGATTTTTTGCTGGCAGAAGTCCAGGTAACACAATTTCAAAGATAGACCAAATTTCAGACAAATTATTTTCAATCGGCGTTCCTGATAATGCATACGTTTCCTTAACCTTGAAAGAACGCAAATATCGAGCAATTTTAGTCTGTGCATTTTTCATGACTTGAGCCTCATCAAGGATTAAAAAATCAAACTGAAAGCGTTCATATTCAGCTATATCTTGACGGAAAGAAGCGTAACTAGTGATCACCACTTGATGATCCTCAGCAATTAATTCATCCCTCGTTGGTTTCAAGCCATAGCTAACAACTGTATCGAGTTGAGGAGCAAATTTTGCAAATTCATCAGACCAATTATAAATGAGACTAGACGGTGCTATAATTAGTGCACGCTTTCCATTTTCAAGTTTATTGGACAAAAAAGAAATCGTTTGAAGAGTTTTACCCAACCCCATATCATCTGCTAAAATCCCACCAAATCCATAATGAGAAAGCATAGAAAACCACTTTACACCAATTTCTTGATAATCACGTAGTTCTGCTTTAACTTCTGGTTTTACGATAGCAAAATCTTCTGGGTGCGTCAAATCATAGGCAAGATGACGAAATTCTTCTGAAAAGGTAACATTCTCTTGATTTTTAAACAGTTCTGATAATTGAAATGCGGCTATCCGATTTGTTTCAACAATCCCATCCTTAGTCTTTTTCGCACGCAGTTCCTGTAAAGTTTGACTGATTTTCTTACTTTCCTCATCAAAAATAATGACCTTGCCAGCCTTGCTAACATAAAAATCCTCATCTTGAAAAAGAGCTTCAAGAGCATCATCAATTTCTGTCTGATCAATACCAGAGAATTCAAAGCCAATGGATAAAAGCCCTCCCTCTGTCTTCACTTTCACATTAGGACGCTCAAGATGGTATAGTTCCATAAGCTGTTCAGAAATATTGGTAACCCCCATTCTCTCCAAACTTGGTATCGTATTATGAAAGAAAGAGTAGATTTCCTTAGGGCTAACTGGAGGACGATAGGCTGAAAATTCTCCAATAAAGCTATGTTGACGTAAGTTATCAAAAACCTGTTGCTCATGCTGAAAATTACTTGCGAAAGGCAAGGAAGCCAACTCTTCTCGATTTTTTACACGAAATTTTTCATAAACAAAAGTCGTTTCAATTTCAACCAAGCCATCCCTAGCCAAATCCAGATTAAATTCTACTGTAAAATCATGGATTTTCAAACTCTCTGGTGCCGTCACTTGACCAACCTTCTGAAGTTGAAGAATCGCAACTGCCAACTTGTTTTGTTCTGTGAGAGCAAACTGAATCCTCTTCTTACCATCACTCTCAAGATCTAGTTTACGAATGACCTTTAAAAGCTGAATTTGTTCTTGAGTTAATTGGAAGAACTGATTTTGATAGCTGATAAACTCCCCATCGTAAAGCCAGTCATATTCTTTCTCTTCAATCTCAAGTTCAAAAAAAGTTGGATGTTCTAACACAGTAACTTCAAGCAAAGCAGCCGTCTCACCAAAATCATGAAAATGAAGTTGCTCGTAGTTAGAATAACCTTTTCTATACTCAAATTCTACTAAATTCTGTAAACGATTGATACCATCTTCAAAGATACTAGCTGGAAAAAAAAGATGACGATTCTGATTCTGCAAAATAAATTCTGTGGACTCTGCTGTTAAGCCCCATAGGTAGGTAATCAAGTCTTGAGACGCTATATCAAATTCTCTAAAATAAAGCGGCTCATAATATCCTCTACCAATTGAATAATGATTCCCTTTTTTCACAGTATTTAAAAATGCTTTAATATCTCTGACTATATAGGACTTTTCATCTGGTAGACGCCTTAAACGCAGTGTCCAAAAAATCTTACCTGCTAATGCGTCTTCTTCCCCAGATACGTATAACTGAAATCTGATTTCTGTAGACTCCGAACGCAATATCTTACTTAGAAAACGGCTACCAAAAGTAACTCTTGCTTGTGTCATTTGATTATCGTTTTCCGATTTCTCCATTTTCTCTAGTAAACTCTTACCAGATACATCTGTTTTTAAAAAATGCTCTACTGCTGCTAAGTGCGCACAATATTGTTTACTTTTGAAAAAAGAACAGCTACAAAAAATAACCTCATCATCTAGACTATAGCGCAGCTCCTCATCTGCCACAAGCGTATAAAGTAAACAATCCTTAACTTCCTTTACCTTCACCTTTCCAGCATCATATAACGCAATTCCATCATTGCGAATTCGCCCTGGCATTAATTTTGCCATAATCTCTCCTCTAATTTCTTGTCATCGTAAAGCAAAAAAATAAATATATCTTAAAATTATACCATATTTCCACAAAAAAATGTAAAGAAATCCAAATAAACTCTCTTTTTTCTTTTTATTTACGAACTTTCCGAAAATTCTAAAATGAAGTTAGCCACTTGAGCGTATAGAAAAACACCTCTGCGAGATATAATGTAATCACCACAAACACATTAGAAAGACTCACAGAGATGCAAAACCAGTATACCACAAAAGGACACCATTTAACACTAAAAGAGCGCCAACTCATCGAAAAATGGAAAAATGAGGTCTTCAGTAACCGTAAAATCGCAGGTTTGTTAGGCAAAGCTCCTCAGACCATTCACAACGAAATCAAGCGTGGTCTAGTTACACAACAGGTACGCAAGGGCAAATTTGAAGAGGTTTACAAAGCTGACTATGCCCAAATCCAGTATCTTAAAAATCGTGAACGATGTGTTAAGGATATTTCGCTGGATAAGGAGACCTACCAAGCTATCTGCCATTACGCCAGACAGAAGTACTCACCTGACAAGAAGACTGCGAATCGTAAGCGAGCCTCCCTAAACAGCCCGGCGTTTGGTAAGTCAATTGAGGAGCGTCCGTTTGAAATCGACCAGCGCACACGGTTTGGAGATTTCGAGATTGATACAGTGCTGGAACAGCGTGAGAAAGCGCCTTGTCTCCTGACTTTGACAGACAGGAAAACGCGATATGAAATCATTCGTCTGCTTCCTTCTAAGACCGCTCAGGCTGTCAATGAAGCGCTTTTGGAGATTCAAAAAGACTACTCTATTTTGTCTATCACAGCCGATAACGGCAGGGAATTTGCACGATTACATGAGGTATTTGACCGCGAACACATTTACTATGCCCATCCCTATGCTTCGTGGGAACGCGGTTCAAATGAAAATCATAATCGGCTCATTCGTCGATGGTTTCCCAAAGGTACTCGAAATATCACCCACCAAGATGTCCGATTTATTGAAAATTGGATAAACCACTACCCTCGAAAAATGTTTGATTACAGCTCGCCAGCGGATTTACTCATAAATGGCTAACTTGGACTTGAAATTTGCCAAAATTTTCAATAATATAGTAAAAAATAAGGCAAAAAGATGAAATTTCTCTTAAAAAGGAGTATGATAGTTCTATTATTAGTCGCTGTTATGAGGAGTCTATCATGAAAATAATTGTCGTTGGAGGAGGCAAGGTTGGAACTGCCCTCTGTCGATCCCTTGTAGATGAAAATCACGATGTCGTGTTAATTGAACAAAACGAAGAGGTTTTAAAAAAGAATACCAAGCGTTTTGATATCATAGGAATCAAAGGTAATGGAGCTAATTTCAAAATTCTGGAACAAGCAGATGTAGAACATTGTGATATTTTTATTGCTCTAACCGAATACGATGAAGTAAACATGGTTTCAGCAGTCTTAGCAAAAAAAATGGGAGCAAAAGAAACAATTGTTCGAGTTCGTAATCCCGAATATTCCAACGCTTACTTTAAAGAAAAAATATCCTTGGATTTTCAATGGTCGTCAATCCAGAATCACTAACAGCTCGCTATATAGCTAACAATATTGACTTTCCAAGCGCTAATTCTGTTGAATATTTCGCTAATGGTCGAGTAATTTTGATGGAATTCTTAGTCAAAAAGGAGAGTCCCCTTGCCAACATGACTCTTAGTCATTTCCGAAGGAAATTTAGCAACATCTTGGTTTGTGCTATCGAAAGGGAGGAAAATATTTTCATCCCAAATGGAGACGTTGTCATTGAAGAAAATGATACTTTATATATCACTGGTAACCGCATCGAAATGGTTCTCTTTCATAGTTTTCTCAGACCACGTGCTGTCAGAAATTTACTTCTCATTGGGGCTGGAAAAATTGCTTACTACCTCCTTAACATTCTAAAAGACACCAAAGTCAAAGTGAAGGTCATCGAATCCTCTCGCGAGCGAGCTCAATGGTTCAGCCAAGAATTTCCTCAAGTCCATGTTGTTTTAGGAGACGGTACTGCAAAGGAAATTTTACTCGAAGAAAGTGCTCTCAACTTCGATGCTGTTGCTACTCTGACAGGAGTAGATGAGGAAAATATTATCACCTCCATGTTCTTAGATAACATCGGAATTTCAAAAATTATCACCAAAGTAAATCGCACTAGTCTATTAGAGATTTTAGATGAAAAAGATTTTTCTAGTATCGTTACTCCGAAACTTATCGCAACAGACACCATCATGCACTTTATTAGAGGACGGGTCAATGCACAACATTCTAACCTTGAAGCTTTGCACCACGTAGCAAATGGACAAATTGAAACCCTTCAATTTTTCATCACAGAAAGCTGTAAAATTACAGGGAAAACACTTGCCGCACTAAAACTGAAAAAAGGTGTCTTGATTGCTGCTATCATCCGTAATGGACGTACCATCTTCCCAGATGGAAACGATAGTATCCAGATTGGTGATAAAATTATCGTGATTACCCTCATCCAAAATGTGAATCAGGTCACAGACCTGCTTGCGAGGTAAGCCATGAACCGAAATATGATTCGCTTGTTGCTGTCCAAACTACTCTTGATTGAGGCAGTTATCCTAGTTATTCCTCTGCTGGTGTCTCTGTTTTACCAAGAAAGTATCCGAGACATTCTCGCCTATCTTTACACTATTGCTATCCTTTTAGTTGTAGGTGGTGCTGGCTTGTTTTTCAAACCCTTACACCACCGTATTTATGCCAAGGAAGGCGTTATTATCGTAGCTATGTGTTGGATTTTGTGGTCCTTCTTTGGTTCCTTGCCCTTCGTTTTTTCAGGACGAATTCCTAGTCTCATCGATGCTTTCTTTGAGGTTAGCTCAGGATTTACCACGACAGGGGCGACCATCATCCCAGACCTAGCTATCCTCAACCATTCCTTTATCTTTTGGCGGAGTTGTACTCACTTGATTGGAGGGATGGGGGTGCTGGTCTTTGCACTTGCCATCATGGACAATAAGAAAAACAGTAATCTCGAAGTCATGCAGGCAGAGGTTCCTGGACCAGTCTTTGGCAAGGTCGTATCCAAGCTCCGCGATACAGCGCAAATTCTCTATATCATTTACTTATTTATGTTTGTGGTGTTTGCGATTATCCTTTTTGTGGCTGGCATGCCTATCTTTGATAGCATTGTAATCGCTATGGGGACGGCAGGTACAGGAGGGTTCACGGTCTATAACGATGGGATTGCCCATTATAACAGCCAACTCATCACTTATCTAGTCAGTATTGGAGTGACTGTGTTTGGGATTAACTTCAACCTCTACTACTTCCTCCTCCTGCGTAAACTCAAAGCCTTCTTTGGCGATGAGGAGTTGCGGACTTATTTAGGTATCATCGCTGTAGCGACCATTCTCATCACCATCAATGTTTTCCACATTTACCATAGCTGGGAGATGAGTTTCCGCATGGCTTTCTTTCAGGTGACCAATATCATCACAACAACCGGTTTTGGCTATGGAGATGTCAGCCACTGGCCCCTCTTTTCAGAGTATATCCTGCTCCTACTCATGGCAATCGGTGGTTCTGCTGGTTCAACTGCGGGAGGACTCAAGGTTATCCGTGGGCTCATCCTCTATCGGATTAGTAAAAATCAAATCCTCTCTAACCTCTACCCTAACCGTGTGCTGAGCCTGCATGTCAATGGTAGCTTGGTCGATACCGAAACGCAAAATAAAGTCCTCAAATACTTGACGATTTATGTAGCCATCATCATGGGGCTGATTTTCATCATTAGCCTCAATACTGAAAACCTACTAACTGCCTTCAGTGCGGTCTTCAGTTGTTTCAACAATATCGGACCTATGCTAGGGACAACAGATACCTTTGCGATTTTCAGCCCTGGCTCCAAACTGCTCCTTTCTCTCGCTATGATTGCAGGAAGGTTAGAAATCTATCCTATGCTTTTGATTTTTTTACCAAGAACATGGTCTAAAAGATAACATAATCCCCTAAGGCATTGTCCGAAGGGGATTTTTTTCGTACTGCTAACTTGTTACAAAAATATTCGGTAAATCAGGACAAAATTCTTAATCCATCCTATACTAAATATACAAAATGTGTTAAAATGATAATATATTGTTTTTAAGTGTAGATGTTATTTCTATTTTTCTAAAGAATCGCACCGACTATCCTCACTTAAAGGGTTAATAATCTTTCATTTAAAACAGATTATTCCTGACACATTATATTAAATCAATAAAGGAGAATGATAACAATGGACATTTGTATTTTAGAGAACAGCAGTTTTCATTCTAATTGTTTAGAAGTCAGTCTTAAAAAGATCATAGATAAGCATCAACTAAACAACATTCAAATTCAAAAATATACTAATTCCAAAGAAATCCTAATGAATATCGAACACCATAAGTACCATCACATTTATTTTTTAGATATTGAAATGAATGCTACAGATGCAAATCTTATCGAACTGAATCATTTTATTCGAAAAAGTGTACCACTTGCGGTTATTGTCATTATAAGCCACCATACTGACTACATGCCTTTATTTTTCGAACATCTTCTAGCAAGTAATCATTACATAGAAAAAGACTGTGACCAGTCTCAGTTTGATAGAAGAATTGAAAAAATTCTACTAAATTGCCTATAAGAAAGGCAAAATTTATTTCACAAAGGTGAAGCTTCTAATATTCATTCTCAACCCCCATTCTTCATCAACCCATCATAATTAAAAAGAACAAAAAAGCTGGACAAAATATCCAACCTTTGATAAATAATGACAACCACTGCAAAAAAACAGCATTTCTAACTCAAAACACTGCTTTAAGATGAAGATAACTTGACAAGGCAACTTTCTTCTGTTTTTCTTCAGCTGTTTCCGAGACAATGACAATGTCCCAAACTACTTTGAATTTCTGAACTAAGGAAAGATTGAAAAAACTTTTCAATCTTTTTATAGACCACTTCAAATTTCGTTCCCTTATTACTCCTGCTCTTATTTTCGTTTGCGAGCAATCAAGTGAATCGGAGTTCCCTCAAAAACAAAGGCCTTCCGGATTTGATTCTCCAAGAAACGCAGATAAGAAAAATGCATGAGTTCTTCTTCATTGACAAAGACTACAAACGTTGGTGGTTTAGTTGCCACTTGAGTCGCATAAAAAATCTTGAGTCGTTTGCCTTTATCCGTTGGGGTTGGGTTGATCGCTATCGCATCCATAATTACATCATTCAAGACTGCTGATGGAATACGAGTATTTTGACTTTCACTGATTTGCTTAATCATATCTGGTAACTTATGCAAACGTTGTTTGGTCAAAGCAGAGACAAAGATAATCGGCGCATAAGAAAGGTATTGGAACTGATCGCGAATGTCATCTTCCCACTGCTTCATGGTATGGTTATCTTTTTCAATGGTATCCCATTTATTGACCACAATAATCATCCCTTTACCAGCTTCATGGGCAAATCCAGCAATCCGCTTATCATACTCTCGAATGCCTTCTTCAGCATTAATCACCATCAGAACGACATCTGAACGATCTATGGCACGCATAGCACGCATGACAGAGTATTTCTCTGTATTTTCATATACTTTACCAGACTTGCGCATACCAGCAGTATCAATCATGGTAAACTCTTGCCCTTCTGCATCGGTAAAATGCGTATCGATGGCATCACGTGTTGTCCCAGCTACAGGACTAGCAATCACACGCTCTTCACCTAAAACCGCATTGATCAGGCTAGATTTTCCAACATTAGGACGACCAATCAAGCTAAATTTGATGATATTCGGATTTTCTTCTTCTATTTCATTCGGAAGATTTTCGATAATAGCATCCAAAACATCTCCTGTTCCAATCCCATGAACAGAAGAAACTGGTAAAGGTTCACCTAAACCAAGTGCGTAAAAATCATAAATTTCATTACGCATTTCAGGATTATCTACCTTATTAACAGCTAAAATGACTGGCTTATGGGTCTTGTAAAGGATTCGTGCCACATACTCATCTGCATCTGTTACCCCTTCTCTTCCAGATACGACAAAGACGATTACATCTGCTTCATCCATCGCAATCTCAGCTTGATGCTTAATTTGTTCCATGAAAGGGGCATCTACATCATCAATTCCACCGGTATCAATAATACTAAATTTACGGTTTAGCCACTCTGCCGTTGCATAAATTCGATCACGAGTGACGCCTTCGACATCCTCAACTATGGAAATCCGTTCTCCCGCAATACGATTAAAGAAGGTTGATTTTCCAACATTTGGACGACCTACGATGGCAATAGTTGGTAAGGCCATGTTTTCTCACTTTCTACAATAACTTTTTCTGTTCTAAATTTCTTCTTGTTGAACTAGGTTCATCTTGACCAAACTGCTCTGCTAAACGCTGACTCCATGTCGTTGTTGCACGCACTCCAGCGTATTTGGTCTGTACTTGATCATAGGCTTCGATTATCCCAACCAGCTGTTCTTGGTATTCCTCCTCAAAAATAACCTGCTCAAAAGGTAATCTTGGCTTCACATCAGGTTGTTGTTCAGGGACACCCAATGCAATCCCAAAGACTGGATAGGTATAGTCAGGAAGGTTAAACAAGTCTGCTACTTCTTCCGACTTATATCGTACCAGACCGATAATAACCCCACCATATCCTAGACTTTCTGCTGCAAGTAAAGTGTTTTGCCCAGCAAGTGCTGCGTCTACTGAAGTGATAAGAAGACCCTCTACTCCTTGAGGTTGAAAAATTTCCGTGTGTAAATGAACCCCTTTTTCTGCACGATTAAGATCTCCAACAAAGAGGAGAAAGACAGCTGATTGGCGGATAGCTTCTTGGGGCACCAAATTAAAGAGAGCAGCTTTCTTTTGCTCACTTCGAACGACAATCACAGAGTAAGATTGAAAGTTTTTCCAAGAAGAAGCCATCTGAGCAGCCGTCAAAATCTCATTTAAGTCTGCTTGTGGAATTTCTTGCTCTTTAAATCTACGCACCGAAGTGTGTTTCTTCATCAATTGAATGGTTTCACTCATCTGCGATTTTCTCCTTCCAAGCGTATTTCCTCAGCTAAATAACGGATTCGTTCCATAAGCCGTCTTGCTTCCCAGGTTTCATCTGCGCCATTTCTTCCTTTTGAAAAATGAAGCTCCAAATCTGAAAAACTAAAATTCGAAGTAAAAAAGGTCGGGAGATTTTCTTGCATGCGGTGCTGAAGGATAACCTGCAGGACTTCATCGCGCACCCATGGAGTAGACTGTTCTGCTCCAATATCATCCAAAATCAAGATTTGAGATAATTTGATTTCATCGATCAAATCCTTGACCAAACCATTTCCGATCGCATTCTTTACGTCCACTACAAAACTAGGATAGTGAATCAGCGTCGTTGAAGCACTTCGTTTTTCCGACAATTCATGGGCCAGTGCAGCCATCATAAAACTCTTTCCAACACCAAAATCCCCGTAAAGGTAAAGCCCTCTCTTCGCATTAGGATAAGTCTCTGAAAACTCTATCAAACGTTCAAAAACAGGAAATCGTCTCGCATCATCAGGATTGAAATCAGAAAAACTAACAGTCTTGAGACTAGCTGGTAGATTCATCAGTTTCATACGATTTTTGATAGCTGCTTCTTTCTGGGCAGCTAGTAACTCTGGCGTTTCTTCATAAGATACATCCGCATATCCTTGATTCATGATGAGAATAGGTCTGTAACCACGCGCAATATAATCCGCATCCCCACGAAGAAACTTATTGCGTTCTGTAATATACTGATTAAACTTAGAAATACTCCGATTTAACTCTTCTTGATTGAGAGACTTTTCTTGGATGAAAGCCGCAACATCCGGATCTTTCATGATTTGTGCTACCAACTCTTGATAGGGAAAACGACTGGTTTGACGTTTCATCACATCACCTACACTTTCCATCTAGTCTCCTCCTTTTTCTAAGCGCGCTAATAACTCTTGTTTCTTGCGTTCTAATTCCAGACGCGTCTGCTCATTGGTTTCATTTTTATAGTCAGGTTGACTCCATTTTGGAATATTATTCTTTGAAATTGTTCCAGAATTTTGCTTTTGTTGCTTTTGACGTTCCTGACTCCGCTCTCGAATACGTAGGACAGCTTGTTCAGCAGTCAAAATTCCTTGATAAGAGAAATCATTTGCTACCTTAAGGGCATACTTTTCATTCAAATTAGCAGAATTAATTTTATTAAAAGTAAACAGTACAATCACATTAATGACTTCATCTAATAATCCTAGCTCAGCCATCTTTTGAATGACCATTCGTTCAGATTGGGTAATAGAGGCTTTTTTTGTCTGTTTAATTTCTGCTAAAAAAACTAGAGAAGGTTTTGCTTGCGCTTCTGAAATAATCGTTTCTTCCTGATGAGAAAAACCATTTGTCTTTGGCTTGTTTTTTGAACGTAATTTTTCTCTCATTCGTTTGGTTGAAATAGTGAATGCAACTGCCGTTTCTTTAGCAAGGATATAGGTTTCATACCAAGTCCATCTTTGAGACTCTGCTATTTGGAAAAGTTCTAGTAGTTCCCCTTTCTCATTCTCAAAGCGCAAGCCGTCTCTAGCCATCAGTTGTTTAAAACTAGTTAAATCAAAATCAGTCTGACGCTTGTTTTGAGGACGTCCACTTTGATTGAGTTGTTCTTCAATTACTTTTAAAAAACTCGTTTCTCGTTTTTCCCCAACTAACTCTACCGGCAACAGTTTCTCAACAGATGTTTCACCAATCTTTTGTTCCAACAAGTTGCGATAAACATGATTCTCAAAAAAATCCTGTGCTGTCAAGTTAGGATAAACAAACAGCTGATAAGTTTCTTCGGACTGATAGAGTTCTAAAAGCCTTAGGGCAATCAACTGATCTAATGCCTTTTCAAAAACATTCCATCCCATATCCAAATGATTAAGAATTTCTGAAAAAGCATGAGAAGTTCGCCCATCATCCCAAAAAGCTAGAAGATACTGGTAAATAACCAATGCTTCCTTTCCTATGATTGGGAGATATAGCCGTATCAAATTGAGGGAATCAATAGAAAGTTGGTTATTTTTAACATAGAAAAAGCGATCATTTGGTCTCATGAGTCTCCTTTTTCTTAGTTGTTTTTGTAATTTGTTTTAAAAGAGTCTCTAATTCGCCCACATCCTTGAAACTCCGATAAACACTGGCAAACCGAACATACGTAATTTCATCGAGTTCTGCCAATTCATCCATTACCAGCTCACCAATCAACTCACTGTGAATCTCATTATCTTGATTTGAACGAACCTTCTGTTCAATCCGATTGACAATTCCTTCAATCTCATTACTGGCTACTGGACGTTTCTGAGCTGAACGAATAATCCCGTTAAAAATCTTATCACGAGAGAACTGCTCTCTAGTTCCATCCTTTTTTACGACAACGAGGGTTCGCTCTTCAACTCGCTCATAGGTTGTGAAACGATAGTGACACTCTTCACACTCACGACGGCGACGAATCGTTTGGCCGTCCTCAGCCTGTCTACTGTCGATAACGCTGGATTTACTACCACTACATTTTGGACAACGCATGGGCCACCTCCTTGTTTCTTAATACTTTATTTTATCATAATTTTGATTTTAAAGAAAGGAAAGAAAATCTATTACATAGCATATATATAACTACAAGTTGTACCCAAACTACTTCTACATAATGACACATTAAAATTTCTTACTTCTTTTTCCACTTATCGACTACACCAGTTACTACAGGCAAAAAATACAACAGTCTATTGTTAAAATTACAAACCTCATTCACCCCACTTGGGTAACCAAAAAACAAGAATAAACCGAAATGACATTCTCGTACAAATACTGAACACCTTTCGCATAAAAACAAATTTAGCTTTAATTTCATACTAACTCACTACAAATTTGTTTTAGTCAGCTTTTTATAGGCAAAATAATAGAATAAAAATTAATTTATCCTATTCCCTTCCTTATTCTCTACAAATTAGAAGTTGAATGGATAATAGCCTAGTAGCAGTTTGAATTGTATAAGTTTCCAGAAAAAATGACTTTCAAGAATAAATACTTCATCCATTCAACTTTCGCATAGGTAGTAGAAAAGCTATATTCACAAAGTAGTAAATGTTAAATAAAAAAAGAGCTCTAAGAGCTCTACTATGCGGGAAGGGGGACTTGAACCCCCACGACCTAAAGCGGTCACAGGATCCTTAGTCCTGCGCGTCTGCCAATTCCGCCATTCCCGCGTGATTACTTTAATAGTATATCATGACTCACATTACTTGTCAATATCTTTTTTGAAATTTTTTTCAATACTAGAAAATAGTCATTTCAGATTTAATTGGTAATTGCCTTTCATCTTCTCATATCATCATCTAAAGCACGATAATGATGATTTAAAATGATAAAAAATGACTTAGCTTCTGGTTAAAAACTAAGTCATTCTCAAATTTTTACTTGCTATTTTCCACTGCTGCTGTGACAAAGGCAGTATAAAGACCTTCTGGGCGGTTTGGCCTGCTTGAAAGTTCAGGGTGGTACTGACAAGCCACAAAGAATTTATTTTCTGGGATTTCCACGATCTCTACCAAACGATTGTCTGGAGAAACACCGGAAAAGACAAAGCCTGCTGCTTCAAACTGTTCCCGGAAGGCATTGTTAAACTCATAACGGTGGCGGTGGCGGCGTTGCACCACTTCTTGATTGTCATAGGCTGCAACTGCCTTGGAGCCCCGTTTGAGCTTGGATGGATAGAGTCCCAGACGAAGAGTTCCTCCCATGTCCTCCACATCGATCTGGTCGCGCATGATGTCGATAATTGGGTACTTGGTTTCAGGGGCTAGTTCAGCAGAATTTGCTCCTTCAAGCCCTAGAACGTGACGAGCGAATTCCACACAGGTCAACTGCATGCCCAAGCAAACCCCCAGCATTGGCACATCATTTTCCCGAGCATAGCGAATAGCTTGGATTTTCCCTTCTGTACCACGTTGTCCAAAACCGCCTGGTACGATAATGCCATCCGCATCTGACAAGAGTGTTGCTGCCGTTTCAGCCGTTACATCGTTAGCGTTGACCCAGTTGATCTTAACTTCCGCGTCATTGGCATAGCCTGAGTGCTTCAAGGCTTCGACCACTGAAATGTAGGCATCTTGCAACTCCACATACTTCCCAACAAGGGAAATTTTGACTTGTTTTTTAAGGTTCATAACCTTGTCCACCATGGCAGACCATTCGGTCATGTCTGCTGCTGGCGCATCCAGTTTTAAGTGATCACACACAATTTGATCCATATTTTGTGCCTGCAGGTTCAATGGGATTTGATAAAGGTGTTCCACATCGAGCGACTCAATCACGGCTTCGGGTGCCACATCACAAAACTGAGCTAGTTTATTTTTAATCCCTTGACCTGCTGGTTCTTCTGTTCGAATCACGAGCATATTAGGTTGGATTCCAAGACCACGCAATTCCTTAACCGAGTGCTGGGTTGGTTTTGTTTTCATCTCCCCAGCTGCTTTGAGATAAGGAAGCAAGGTTGTGTGGATATACATGACATTATCCGCACCCACATCTGCCTTCATCTGACGAAGCGCTTCTAGGAAAGGAAGAGATTCGATATCCCCGACAGTTCCCCCAACTTCTGTGATAATGACGTCAGAATCAGTCGTCACTGCAGCACGCTTGATTTTTTCTTTCAAGGCATCTGTAATGTGAGGAATTACCTGGACAGTTGCTCCAAGGTATTCTCCTCGACGTTCTTTGCGAAGGACTTCACTGTAGATTTTTCCAGTAGTCACATTCGAATACTTATTGAGATTGATGTCGATGAAGCGCTCATAATGACCCAAGTCCAAGTCTGTCTCAGCACCATCATCCGTCACGAAGACTTCCCCGTGCTGGTAAGGGCTCATGGTCCCTGGATCAATATTGATATAGGGATCAAACTTTTGAATGGTTACTTTGAGTCCACGATTTTTCAAAAGACGGCCCAGACTGGCTGCCACAATCCCTTTTCCAATAGACGATACCACACCACCGGTGACAAAAATGTATTTTGTAGACATAGATTCCTCTTTCTAAGATTTGAAATGTTAGCCCAAATGTGGGGAAGGATATTGAACTGATTTTCTAAAACGAAGCAAATCTGGGAACTTCTAAACCCAGACTTGCTCATCACTCATGCATTTCCCTTCTAGGTTAGACCGATAAGCCCAGGAAAAGCAGCAAAAACAAAAATAGCTCCCTATAACTAGGGAGCTCCGACCTCTAAAAGAGGTGCCCAAACAATATTGTACCGCAAAGTAAAAAAAATGTCAAATAGTTGCAGTGGTTTGTTTTCATTGATTTAATCTAAGAGATAACCGCTGTCTCAAATTCCAAATTTGGCATACATTCTGACAAATCATGATGGATTCGCTCTAGTGCCTCTAAGTGCATTGCCACCGAAGTATGGGCATTTCCCTGAATGATGAAAATGGCATTCTTGGTCTCCTCATCAAACTTATAATACTCGCTGTCTCGAACATCCAGCCAAGCTAAAATCCCTTTCTCATCACGGTAGACATAGTCCGTCTTGGCCACGTGCTTCTCCTTGGAAAGAATCGGCAGAAAGACATCTTCTCTCTGGCTCATGGTAAACTCTATCTGCTCCCCAATCTTGTCAAAATCATGGCCCCCAATGGCCAGCAGAGAATGCAGAGCTTCGACATTATAAATATCGATGATGCTATTGATCTGAGGAAGCGAACCGCGGTGTTGGATATTGCGGATCAGAGCCGGCACGGTCGGAGGATTTTTCTTAACACTGCGGCCCACGCGCTGCAATAAATCTGTATAACCTTGAATAACCGGAGACTGGAAAACCTCGTCCAAATCACAATGCAAGGCCCAAGCTTCCCTCTCTTTTTTCTTTTTCAAAAATGAATCCGATAAAGCTGCATTCGGGTCGACATTTTTAGCAATTCCAAACACAACGCTTGTAATCCCAAGCTCTTCGATACTTTTATCCATCACAAACTTCATTGCAAGAACCTCCGTGATTCCTATCCCTGACTTAGTTATAGGATTTTGATGGTTTCGGATTAACTTTTATGGAAGATGTAAAAAAGAAGCGAGAAATCCAATTTTTTATTCTTCGCTATCCACCTCTTCATCCGAAAACTCATCATCTTCTTCGTTGATTTCCACATCCTCACCTAAATCATCTGGTGCAATTTCATTAATTTCAGCATCGTATGCTTCAACTTCGCTCTTTTCATCATCTGGATTCTCTTCATCATAGCTAAGAGCTGGATCTGCTTCATATCCATCTTCATCCTCTGGATCATCAGCATTATAGTCAATTGCATCGCTATCGCCATCCATAAAGGCGTTTACACGTTGTTTTTTACGAGCTTTAGGAGTATCTTCCTCTTCAGTTTCTTCAAGAGCAATGATTTCTTCATCTACTTCATCCACTGCATACCATGAACGCAACCCCCACTTGTTATCACCAAGGGAGATAAAACTTCCATCAAAATTAAGCTCTGTATAAAACAAAGGTAGAGCTGATCGGATTTCGCTATTTGATTTTTCTAAATAATTTTGAATTTCATTGACAAGTTCACTAAAATGCATCTCATGATCGCGGCCTCTCAACTCAAGAATAGCACGCGCCACTTCAATCATTGAAAGTTCACTTTTCTCTTGTCCTGCAAATACTTCTAATTCCAAAGTTTGTCTCCTTGTTTATGCCAAGCTTAGAGTAAACCTACTCTAACCAAATTTTATCATACTCTTTATTTTACGATATTTTTGCTATTTCGTCAAAGGTTAAAAGAAATAAAACGAAAAGAAAAACCCTATTGGGTTTTCTTTCATAACGGTTTCCAAGTCTGATACAACCTTCGCTTGACTAGATGCCTTATTCCCCAGAGGTATCGATTTCTGTCAAACAAACATAGATGTTTCAGACTTTAGATTCCAGTAACTTATTTCACCTTAGCTGTACTTGTAATCAACTCAACTGCTTTTTTCACTGTGATGTCGTGTTTCAACATGTCAGGTGAAAGAAGATTACGAACTTGAGACACTTCCATATTGTAATCAGTAGCTAATTGTTCAATTTCTTTACTGATTTCCTCTTCAGTAGCATCAAATCCTTCTGCTTTAGCAACTGCTTCAATTACAAGATTAGTTTTTGTACGACTTTCCGCCTCAGCCTCATATTGAGCATGAAGATCCTCTTCAGTAGTACCTGTAATTTGGTAGTACATTTCAGGAGCAATTCCTTGACGTTGTAGATTTCCTAAAAATTCATTAATTGAACGATGAACTTCTTCATGTACCATTTCGCTCGGAAGGTCAACAATTTCAGCATTTTCAACTGCAAGATCTAAAGCAGCAGCTTCTACTGCATCAGTATAAGCAACTTCTTTCGCTTCTGTCAACTCTTTACGATACTTTGCTTTTAACTCATCTAAAGTTTCAACTTCATCATCGATATCTTTTGCAAGTTCATCATCAAGTGCAGGAACTTCTTTTTCCTTAACTTCATGAATTGTCGTCACAAACTTAGCTTCTTTTCCTGCAAGATCGGTTGCTTGATAGTCTTCTGGGAAAGTAACAACAACGTCAACAGTCTCACCTGCTGAATGACCAACTAATTGTTCCTCAAAACCTGGGATAAATTGTCCTGATCCGAGTGAAAGCGAGAAGTTGTCTCCTTTTCCACCATCAAACTCAACACCATCTACTGAGCCAACGAAGTCAATAACAACAGTATCACCTTCAGCTGCTGCACCATCTTTAAGAGCAAGCTCAGCCAAATTGTTACGTTCACGTTCGATACGCTCGTCTACATCAGCATCAGTCACTTCTTTTGTAACTTCAACTGATACTTCAAGATCTTTATAAGCACCTAATTTAACTTCAGGTTTTGTAACAACAGTAGCAGAAATTGTCCAATCTTGACCTTTTTCCATAGATACTACATCAAAAGTTGGTTGTGCTACTACTTCGATTCCAGCTTCAGCTACTGCAGCTTCATAAGCAGTTGGAAGAAGGGCATTCAAAGCATCTTGGTAAAGAGATTCTTCTCCGAATTTTTGATTAAAAACAGGACGTGGAAGGTGACCTTTACGGAAGCCTGGAATATTTAAACTTTTTTTAACTGAGTTAAATACACGGTCCAATTCTGGTTTGATTTGTTCTTGACCAATAGTAAAAGTTAAAACACCACGATTGGTTTCTTTATTTTCAAATGATACAGACATTCTGTCATTTCTCCTTAAAATTTATTGAATACGCTCTATTATAACACGTTACAGACATTTTCTCAAGAGCTAAGTCAGATGTTTTTCTCCCTCCTGTTCTTCAAGTTAAATGGCACATATTTCAGGAAAACTCACGAAAGGTCTAAAAAGAAAAACTTCCATGAAATATAATAAAAAAGGGGAGAGAAAAAGCAGGACCCCCGAAACCATTCTCTACACCTTATCAAGTTAAAAAGATTTTATACTACACTTTAGTTGAAAATGACATTCTAACAATTGTTGATATTAAAACTGTGCCTCTACACGATAGATAACTTGCCCTTTTTGAGAAAATTTCTGCTCATACTCTGTCAATACATTTCCTTCATAATCACTAGCGTGTAAATCCAACCAAACACCATTTAATTGCATACCATAACGAGAAAAACTTACTAAACTATATTCAAAAAGACCTCTATTGTCTGTTTTAAAGTGTACTTCCCCATGTTTAGGTAAAATTTGTTTAAATGTATCTAAGAAGTTTTTATGAGTCAATCGACGTTTTTCATGACGTTTTTTAGGCCAAGGATCTGAAAAATTAAGATAGAGGCGGTCAATTTCTCCATCTTCAAAATAATTTGTCAAACTATCACCATCAACCCACAGCAATTTAATATTTGGAACATTTGCCACTAACACTTTATCCAAAGCATAGCTAAGGACAGATTTTTGAATATCAATCCCTATATAGTTAATTTTTGGGTTTTGTTTTGCCATCCCTGTGATAAAAGCACCTTTTCCGCTCCCAACTTCTATATGGATAGGATAGTCATTCCCAAAAATTTGATGCCATTTGCCTTTGGCATCTTCAGGATTCAAAACGACATACTGAGGATTAGCCTCTAATAATTCCGTTGCTCCTTTTCGATTTCTTACTCTCATGATTTCCTTTCAAAACGCTCACGAAAACTGCGTAAGGCATAGATTTCTCGATTGACATTCTCTAAATCATCATTTTCATAGTATTTACTAATCAAACACAAAAATGTAAATTGACTATACCAGTACAGCTTCTTCAGTACCTGTTCATTATATTTGTAACCATAGTAAACAAGCCATTCTTGCCAACGAGACTCTGGAATATAATGACTGAGAATATGGGCAACATCAAACATACGATCAGTCAGACGGACTGAATCCCAATCTACAAGGTAAATCATTCCACTTTCTGTTGCAACCCAATTACTATGTCGAACATCACCATGAACTATCGTTGCATAATCTTCACGAAAAGCTGGTAATTGAGAACGTAAATCCTTTAAAACAGACTGTAAAAAAAGATTTTGCCTAATAGCACCTGGGGCTCTTTCAGCCCAATTATTTAGTAAATCAACAGGCGTTTCAAGGGGATTACCTAATTTACTCAATTGATTCATCAATGGACGTGAACGATGAAGTCGTGTCAAAATATTAATAATCTGTTTACTACTCATCTCACTAGGCGTCAATATATGACCACTAAGCCATTCTTGACCACTCATTGTGTTGCCATCAGGCATTCGACGACTCCACAGCAGTTGCGGAGCTATCTGTTCTTTTGCTAAACCTGCTAGGATAGGAGTTGTATTCATCTTGACGAACACGCGCTCCCCGTCTGGATAAACTCCCATATAAGCTTTCCCACTCTTTCCTGCAAGTGGTGTCAGGGTTAGCTCTTTGTCAAGCGATTCCATAATTTCCCTCCGAGTAAAGTTTCACTTTCATTTTACTAGTTTTCTCCTTATTCGTCAACCTGTCTTTTTAGTTTATAGGGAGTATAAAGGAAGATAAAACAAAGTGTCATCCCTATCAATAACAAAATGTAAATCTTCTCTCTCAAAAAAAACACGGTAAATATACTTTGGATTAGAAGGACGCTTCCAGCAATGGCTTGTATCACTTCTTGAACTCCTTTTTGTTTTAACTCTTTTTTTAGTGGAAAAAGTATAGTTAAATATTGGTAATCATAGGCTTGATATAACGCCATTAGTTGAAAAATCAAAAGATAATTTAACAAAACAGCTAATAAAATAGCTAATAAACTATTTCTCACAACTATGATAAAAAAGATAGAAAGAAGCAGCAAACGAATCACCAAACCAAAAAATTCACCATTACGTAAAAAAGAACGTAAAAACAAATTCGTCCAAGTTTTTCTGCTAGTCTTCTGCAAAAAATTCAAAATAAAATCAAGATATTTTCTTCGTTTTACACTATTTGAAATTCCCTTGACAGTTGTAAAAAGTGAGAAAAATCGTAAAATGGATTGTTTTCGTCTGCTCTCTGTTTGAATAACCTGTTCCCATTTTAGGCTCTTTTGATTTAACAATTTTTTTGCCTGAAACTGAAAATAAGAATATTTCAAAATAGCTAATAAAACCAGGTAACAAATAAAACCAAAAATTGATATCCCTAATTTTGCAAACACAGGATATAAAAGACTAAGCAACACTGTCTGCAGACTGACCCACAAAAAATAAGATTTTAAAGTCGATCGTTTTATCCAAGAATGAAGTTCACTTTCTTTTACTAACAAAAAATGCTTATCAGGTGTTTCTACATAAGTTGCGATTCCCCCAAATGGTAGCAGGAAAAGAGAAATGAAAACTAGGACAAGCTGAACTGGGAAATGATTCGTAGGAAAATCTTGCAAAAATTGGCTATATTGCATCGCCAGAAAAACGAAGAACATGAGCAAAAATAAAACGAAATGGTCATTAAAAACATATCGTGCGTATTTTAAACATTGACTTATAAAAAGATTGCGTCTTTTGGTAAATAAGTTTTTCATTTTACCTCCTCTTGAGTTAAGAGAAGATAAATATCATTGAGCGAGGCCTCTGGCATAGTAAACTTCTCTTGTAACTCTTGTAATGTCCCTTGAGCTCGAACACACCCTTTATGTAAGATAACAAAGCGATCACACATTTTTTCTGCTGAATCAAGAACATGGGTACTCATCAAAATTGACTTTCCTTTTTCTTTTTCTTTTTTAAAAGGTTTGTTAAATCAGCAATCGCCAGTGGGTCCAAGCCCAAAAAAGGCTCGTCAATGATAAAAAGACTAGGTTCAACAATAAACGCACAGATAATCATAACCTTTTGCTTCATTCCTTTTGAGAAATTTATTGGAAACCAGTCCAACTTATCCGTTAATCGAAAGAGTTCTAAAAGTGGCTGTGCACGCTCCAATCCTTCTTCAACCGAAAAATCATAGGCCATCGAGACAATCTCTATATGTTCTCGTAATGTCAATTCTTCATACAAAGAAGGGGTTTCAGGGATAAAACCGATTTTTTTCCGATAGTCTTCCGGGGCACTAAGCAAAGAAATTCCATCAATTTCAATAGTTCCCTCATATGGAGTCAAAAGACCAATGATTTCATTAATCGTGGTTGATTTCCCAGCCCCATTAAGTCCAATCAATCCTACCAGTTCGCCATTTCGAACACTAAAGGAGATATTCTTTAGTACTGGAAGCTGAACATAGCCACCTGTTAATTGTTTTATTTCTAACATATTCACTCCGATTTTGGTATAATATAGCTATATTATACCAAAAAAGTTAGAAAGAGGTAACTTATGACTGACTGTGTTTTCTGTAAAATCATTGCTGGAGAAATCCCTTCTTGCAAGGTCTACGAGGATGAGCAAGCAATTGCTATCCTGGACATTACCCAAGTAACTCCTGGGCATACACTTTTAATCCCTAAAAGACATTATCGAAATCTTCTTGAGATGGATGCTGCTTCAACAGCAGAGCTTTTCTCACTTACTCCATCTCTTGCGACGAAAATCTTATCCGCTACTGGTGCTTCCGGTCTTAATATTGTCAATAATAACGAAGAACCTGCGGGACAAACTGTTTTTCATACCCACATTCACTTCCTTCCTCGCTATCAGGAAGGAGATGATTTTGATATAACTTTTACTGCTCATGAACCCGATTTTGAAAAAATGGCTTCACTAGCTGAAAAAATCGCAAAGAGTTAAGGAGAGAATTATGAAATTACATCACAGTCTTCTCTTTATAGGAGCAGCTGGTCTTAGTTACCAGCTATTTAAAAATCGAAAAAACATCTCTCTTTCTGCCAAGGAAACTGGACAAAGCATTTTTAAAATCAAAGAAAATTCACAGAATATTTCACATAATCTCACCACCATCCAAGAACAGCTTAATCTGATACAGGATTTGGGACAAGATATCCGTTATAAAGTTCAAATCCTAGAAAAGGAAGCCCAAGCTCGACTTCATACGATTCAAGATATTTGGTCAGATTAGGAAATAGCCTGTAAATTTAAAAGAACCAGCACGAAACCTAGAAGGTTTCGTGCTGGTTCTTTCATAAAACCCTTCCTAAACGAGAGAATGGAACATCAGCTTATTGACTATAACTTACACTATAGTCTGGTATCACTGTTTGGTTTGTGGTATAAGGAGTATCAGCCGTTTCATAACTCCCAACCTGACTCCCTCCTGAAGTTTGAGTGGCCCCATTATCATAAATGCTAGTTGTTGAAGCATCAAAATAATTCACCGCAGGACTAGCTGCCATTCCATAGAGGTTCTCATATAAAACTGCATTCGTCTTAAGACTTGTCAAAGTATCTAATCCCAATGACTCTCTTAGGACATTTTGCATTTCTAATAAATGATCTGATGTAACAACTTGATAGGAGCCGCCGTCAGCAAGAGTTGCATCCTCTCCTCTTAATTGTTGGCTTTCAATATTTTTCAAAGCATCTTGATATCCTAATAACTGAGGAATTGTGTTGTTAGAAATTTCTATATTGGTTTGCATATTATCGCTAACAGCCTGAAGAATTTCCTGATAATTACTAATACTATTGAGACTGAGTACTTTTGCAATCACTTTTTGAATGACTTCTCTTTGTCTTTTTTGACGACCATAATCTCCTTCAGGATCTTGGTAACGCATTCGTGCATAAACCAAAGCCTGATCCCCATTTAGTTTTTGCTTTCCTGGATCAATCGTAGACGTATATTCTGGTTCTTGCTCTTCAATTGAGATGGTAAAGCCCAGGGTGTTATTCACTTCAACACCTCCTACTGCATTGACCAATTGAACTAGTCCCTCCATATTAATCATCACATATCGGTCTATCGTAATATTCATTAGATCCTGAATAGTAGAAATGGCTAGTTTTGCACCACCAGTCGCATAAGCAGCATTCAACTTAGCCTGCATCGTCTCACCATCTTCTCCGATTTCTGTCAAAATATCCCGCTCCAAACTCATCATGGTTGTTTTTTTAGTGAGAGGATTGACTGTTACCAAAAGCATCGTATCACTGTTTCCCTCCCATTTATCTGAGCGCGAACCTGTCCCTGTATCTACACCAAGAAAAAGAATGGTCATTGGCTTAGTAGCTGAAATAACATCCGTTTCATTACCAAACCCTTTATAGGTTTTGGACGACAAGAGTCCAATTGATTGAAAATAAATAGTTGCACCGTATGTTCCTACACCAATGGCTGTAACTACAAGCAGTGCTAAAAACATGCCAATAATTTTTTTTATCATATACTTACCCAATTAATTTTCCCATGAAATACACATCGACAAATTTGTCCTCAATATATGCACCTCTTTCTTGGACACCTTCCAAAACAAACCCCATTTCTAAATAGAGATGAAGTGCAGCTTGGTTCCGTTTCTGCACTGTTAACTGAAGCCTTCTAATGGTTTGAGATGTTTCCGCCCATTCGATTCCTTCTTCTAACAAAACACCCCCTAGACCTTGATTGTGGTATGCTTTTTTTATCACAATAAAAAGTTCCCCAATATGCCTAACTCTACGATGCTGATCTGCTGTAATAGATAGAACTCCAGCCAGTTCATCGTCTAAAAGGGCCAACAAATATAATTGATTATCTGATAGCGCCTGTCGATGTATAAAGTACTCCATTTCAGATACCGACAGAGTAATCCCTTCTTCATCTAGGGTCATAAAATCCGTTTCTGTTCCCACTTGATTTAAAAACTCAATTAAACGGACTGCATCTTCTGGCTCTGCTTCACGAATCAGCAACTCTTGCTCTATTACCACTTATTTTCTACCTTATCTATTAATCTCGAAAATAACACTTGACTTCGATTCCCTGTAGGAGTAAAGATGATCTCCCTACCGTCGTCCCTCTTCAAAATTTCTACCTGTAGATAATCTTTTGGAAGATTTTCTTTTAACAACTCACCCCATTCGATAACAGTAACCCCCTCACCGAAAAGAAAGTCATCTAAATCAATTGAATCAGGATCATTTTCTATGCGATAAACATCTAAATGATACAAAGGCAATCGTCCATCATATTCGCGCACAATGGTATAAGTAGGACTTTTTATCATCTGTTCAATTCCTAACCCCAGGGCAATCCCTTTCGTTATGGTCGTTTTCCCAGCACCTAAGTCTCCAGATAAAACCAAGACATCATGAGCCTCTAATAGTTGTCCGAGTACTTGTCCAATTTTAATCAGCTCGTTTTCATTATGACTAAACATACTTCCTATTATACCAAAAAAATTTTATTCATGTTGGAAAACACAAAAAAGCTTTCAAAAAAAGGAGTAGAAAACCTCCTCCACTAGATAAAAGAGTTTATTTTCCCACTCCCGCACTACTCAAAACAATGCGAAATACAATAATTATAAAAATGCCAGAATAACAAAATTAAGGATAAAAAGTCCAGTTGCTACCCAGAGAATCGGGTGAATTTCTTTTATTTTCCCAGTTGCAATTTTCACAAGACAATAGAAGATAAATGCTGCTGCAATTCCGTAAGAAATCGAGTAACATAAAGCCATGAAGAAGGCTGCAAAAAAGGCTGGAAGAGCATCGTTAAAGTTACTCCAGTCTACATCAAGGAAGGATGAAACCATCATCACTCCAACGATAATCAAAGCTGGCGCTGTCGCAGCTGCAGGAACGATGCCAACTACTGGTAACAATAACACTGATAAAAGGAAAGCAACTGCTGTTGAAACAGCTGTTAAACCTGTTCGTCCACCTTCAGCAATACCTGCTGCAGATTCTACATAAGTTGTAGTGTTTGAAGTTCCAAATAGTGAACCAATAAAGGTACCAATTGCATCCGCAAACAAGGCTCTATCCATTTTAGATGAAAAACCAGATGAATTTTCAAGAGCTGCTTCATCCTCGGCTGAAAAAATACCTGTTCGACGCCCTGTTCCGATAAAGGTACCAATAGTATCAAATGTGTCTGAAAGGCTGAAAGCAAAAATTGTCATTAAGACAAGGGGCAGACGGCTTACATCTGAAAATAGTGAACTCATCCCACCAAATGCTGCAAGAAAAGTGGTGCCAAGCTCGCCAAAAGCTGAACCGACATGGTTATTCGCAAAGTTTATAGACGACAAATCTACTACTCCCGTTGGAATCCCGATAAGAGTCGTAGCGATAATCCCAATCAAGATTGCCCCACGAACATTTTTTATCACTAATATCGCTGTAATCAGTAAACCAATAATTGCAAGAATAACACTAGGGTCGGTAAAAGTTGAAATAGCAGGTACAACACTACCATTCCCAACAACAGAGGTCACACCGTTTGCAAATGTTTCAGCAGTTGCTTCTGAAGGAGCGACACCATTTACGGTCATGATATTGCTTGCCGAAGTAGAAAATGTAATGATATTGGCATTTTTGAAACCTAGATAAGCAACAAAAACACCAATCCCCCCACCAATAGCATGTTGTAGGGTAACAGGAATAGATTGAATAATGCTTTTACGAATTTTCGTCACTGTAATGAGAATATTGAAAATCCCACACAACATCACCATGGCAAGTGCTTCTTGCCAACTAAAACCAAGCCCAAAGACAACTGTATAGGTAAAGAAGGCGTTCAAGCCCATCCCTGGTGCCAAGGCATAAGGAACATTGGCAAATATCCCCATGACAAGGGTTGAAACCGCTGCAGAAATAATGGTTGCCAAAAAGACTGCTTGTGTCGGCATACCAGCTGCACCTAAGATTGTCGGATTGACAAATAAGATGTAACTCATTGCAAAGAAGGTCGTTAGACCCGCGAAAATTTCTGTACGAACCGTCGTACCATTTTCTTTTAATTTAAAAAACTTCTCAAACATCGAAAAGACTCCTTCTAATTTTACGAACGATATTTCAATTATATCAAATATCATTCTCTTTTACAAGAGTTTTTGCTCTTTTTTATTTTTTTGAAGAGTTTTCTAAAAAAAGAAGGCAAAGAATCTGTAGCAAAGTAAATCCTAGGATAAATGGTAAACGTTGCCAGCTGATTGTATCAAGTAGAACACGGACAACAGCTAACGGGTAACGTACTAAATCCCAGGAATTAAAGCGTTCAAATCGTCCAATAGAAATAGCAAAAGAAGACACAAAAGCCAGCACTGGAACTATGGCATAAACATAGGGCCAAGACAGCCTGAATCGCTGAACAATTAAGTGCCAACTTTCCACCCCACATAGGACTCCAAATAAGATACTCAAAATAAAGGGGATAAAACGAGTTACAATATCATTTGCTTGGTATCCTCCTTGGACAAACCCCATATGAAAAATATCCGTTAGCATATAAAATGTATTGGGAAAAAACGCTAGCCAGGCAAGGGTAGGAAACACAACTAACCACTTACTTTTCGTGTAGACAGCCAGTAATGAAAACTCATAAGCTACTAGGGCTAAAAACATATTCCAAATTAAATCCGGACCCGTGATTCCTTTGTACCAAACCAAAAAACAAATCAGTATAAAAAATAAATGATTTACAATAGCTTTACGCATAAAATGCTTCCTTTCATTTTGTTTCAGTATAACACAAAACTCTTTCAGAAGCCTTTTGAAAAATCACCTTTTCACTCTGAACACTCTACTTTTATTTGTTTTTTTATTCTTAATTCTGCTATAATGGGGATATTATGTTGAAAGCGGGTGACACATGTCAAAAAAAATCATTGCCCTCGACTTAGACGGTACATTACTTAATTCCGAAGGTAAAGTGAGTACCACTAGTAAAAACGTTCTGAAACAAGTGGAAAAACAGGGACATCTAATCGTTATCACAACAGGACGACCTTACCGCATGGCTGAGCCAATCTATCGTGATTTGGAATTATCAAGTCCTATGATTAATTTCAATGGTTCTTTAACCCATATCCCCTATAAAAAATGGGACAGAGAACTCTCTATGACCTTAGATAAAAAATATCTTTTGGACATGGTAAACAGAGAAGAAGAGATAGAAGCTGATTTCATCGCTGGTGAATATCGAAATAAGTTTTACATTACCCACACCAATCACCATAAGATCGACCCTAATTTATTTGGGGTCAATGAAATTGCATCACAAACAAAATTTATTGCAGAAAAAGTTACCGATAACCCAAATGCTATCCTTCTACAAACACGAGCTACAGATAAATATGCGCTAGCTGAAGAAATGACAAACTACTACAAAAAAGAATTAGAAATCAATGGTTGGGGTGGTCCCCTTAACATTTTAGAATGCGCTCCTAAAGGAGTTAATAAAGCATTTGCTCTCAATTATCTCTTAGAGGTAACTGGACTGAATTCTTCTGATTTACTTGCCTTTGGTGACGAGCAAAACGATACTGAAATGCTATCCTTTGCTGGTACCAGCTATGCCATGAAAAATGCAAATCCAATCCTCCTTCCTTATGCAGATCATCAGACTGATTATACAAACGATGAGGATGGGGTTGCAAAACAACTAGAAAAATTATTTTTATAAAAGTGAGGTCAGGACAGAATCCCGACCTCGCTTTTTATTCCCTTCAGTCTTTGACTCACCTATAGTAAGAATTTTAGGTTCGACTATTAAACTTCACTACCGCTTTCCCGAAATCACCTTTTCTCCTTTTGCATGTTTCCCTCCCTTACTACCCTATTAGACTCACTTCATCTTGAATTAAACATAAAAAATGAAATAAAAACAATATTTCGGCTACAAATGTTAACCCAATATTTTTCTGATATTCAAAACTAGTTAAGTAACTTCTGCTTTATTTTTATATCGTGACTTGCTAGGTAGGAAAAATTTGTGATATAATTTACATAGTTAAAAATGAAAAACATCAGGAGGAGAATCATATGAAAGCTGTTGTTGTAAATTCTGAAGGAAATGGTGTTGAAATCGTTGCTAACAAGGAAATGCGTTCCCTTGAAACTGGCGAAGCACTCGTTGATATTGAGTACTGTGGTGTTTGCCATACAGACCTTCATGTCGCTCACGGTGATTTTGGTAAAGTTCCAGGTCGTATCCTTGGTCACGAAGGCATTGGTGTTGTAAAAGAACTGGCACCAGATGTAAAAAGCCTTAAAGTTGGCGATCGTGTCAGTGTGGCATGGTTCTTTGAAGGTTGTGGAACCTGTGAATACTGTACGACTGGTCGCGAAACGCTATGCCGCTCTGTAAAAAACGCTGGCTACTCAGTAGATGGGGGAATGGCTGAAAAATGTATCGTAACTGCTGATTATGCCGTAAAAGTCCCCGAAGGTCTAGATCCTGCACAAGCTTCATCTATTACTTGTGCAGGAGTGACAACTTATAAGGCTATCAAAGAAGCTAAAGTAGAACCCGGTCAATGGGTAGTTATCTATGGTGCTGGGGGACTTGGAAACTTAGCTGTCCAATATGCTAAAAAAGTATTTAATGCTCATGTCATAGCTGTTGATATCAATCAAGACAAATTAGAACTTGCAAAAGAGGTTGGAGCTGATTTTACCATTAATGGAAAAGTAATTGAAGATGTCCCTGGCCTGATTAAAGAAAAAACAGACGGTGGAGCTCATTCTACCGTTGTGACAGCTGTTTCAAAAGTTGCCTTTAATCAGGCTGTTGACTCCGTTCGTGCGGGTGGTCGTGTCGTTGCTGTTGGTCTTCCATCAGAAATGATGGAATTAAGTATTGTAAAAACCGTTCTAGATGGTATCCAGGTAATCGGTTCTTTAGTGGGGACTCGTAAAGACTTAGAAGAAGCCTTCCAATTTGGGGCTGAAGGCCTCGTTGTACCAGTAGTTCAAAAAAGACCTGTTGAAGAAGCTGTAGCTGTTTTTGACGAAATGGAGGCTGGCACTATCCAAGGTCGTATGGTTCTTGATTTTACAAATTAGGAGGTGGTTCTAATCTAGGCAATGCACCGTGTACTTATAAAAACTAGATGCCTTAAAGTTCTATCAGAAAAATGGAAACATCAAATTAAAAGTTACAACTCAGATTCAATAGCCTAATAGATAGGAGATTCTGCTTAACCAAAATCAATAAATTTTTCTCAATTCCTTGTAAAAAATTATCAGTGGCAACATACAGTTCTGAAACATAGTCCAGCCTAATATGCATTATCACAATAATACATATTACAGAGGTTAATTACTATCTTTGTTCGATGTTCTATTTTCAAACTTTAAAGTTGACCGAAACAGAAAAAACATATTTTTTCTTACCTGCAGCCTCATACAGTCTCCCATATTGTTTGAGCTCTTCAGGCGTGGGAGGGAGAACTCTATTTAATTAAAATGAGTTCTCCCTCCCATGCCTTTTTAGTTCATCATCACAATCTATCTTTCAATTTTTTGTTTAAATTAGCTACTTATAGACAATACTAGAATACGGTCAAACAGGTAACATATAAAAACTAACCTTATCCACACAGATTCTCTGCATATTTCTAATCATTCTAACAAAAGAACTATCCTTCATCAATTATTTTTTCAGAAACTTTCAAATTTCGTTGGTAAAACGGCTTGCAAACATATATATATTACCAATTTTAATATACAAATATAAACTTATGACATAATTTTCTAAAGTTTGTATCTTTTTAATTATTTTTGATAGATATTTTTATGAAAGGGCTTGACATTTTTTTGAAAACGTTTTATAATCAGAAAGTCTTAAAATATTCTTAATTTAAGCCAAACATTTTATAAGGAGGAAGTCAATAATGAGTATTGGAATCATTATTGCGAGTCACGGTGAGTTTGCTTCTGGGATCCACCAGTCTGGTTCAATGATTTTCGGTGAGCAAGAGAAAGTTCAAGTTGTAACTTTTATGCCAAACGAAGGTCCAGACGATTTATACACAAAGTTTAACGACGCTGTGGCTGCTTTTGACGCAGAGGATGAAGTCTTGGTTTTGGCCGATCTTTGGAGCGGCTCTCCATTTAACCAAGCTAGCCGTGTTATGGGTGAGAACCCTGAGCATAAGTTTGCAATCATCACTGGTCTCAACCTGCCAATGCTTATCCAAGCCTATACTGAGCGTCTAATGGATGCTACTGCTGGGGTTGATAAGGTTGCGGCAAACATCATCAAGGAAGCCAAGGACGGTATTAAGGCTCTTCCTGAAGAACTAAACCCAGCTGAAGAGGTTGCTCCTACTACTAGCGCTCCTGTAGCTCAAGCTGCTATCCCTGAAGGAACTGTCATTGGTGACGGTAAACTAAAAATTAACCTTGCTCGTCTGGATACTCGTCTTCTACACGGACAAGTTGCAACTGCTTGGACACCTGCATCAAAAGCGGATCGTATCATTGTTGCTTCAGATGCCGTTGCTCAAGATGAGTTGCGTAAAGGGTTGATTAAGCAAGCTGCTCCAGCAGGTGTTCATGCCAATGTTGTTCCTATCAACAAGTTGATTGACGTTTCAAAAGATCCTCGTTTTGGTGAAACACATGCTCTTATCTTGTTTGAAACTGTTCAAGATGCTCTTCGCGCCGTTGAAGGTGGCGTTGAAATCAAAGAACTCAATGTTGGTTCTATGGCTCACTCAACTGGTAAAACAATGGTCAACAACGTATTGTCTATGGATAAAGAGGACGTTGCTGCCTTTGAAAAATTGCGTGAATTGGGCGTCGAATTTGACGTTCGTAAGGTTCCAAACGACACACGCAAAGATTTGTTTGACTTAATTGAAAAAGCAAACGTTCAATAATTTATTACCATTTATTCAAAATAGAAAAGGAAGCAAACCATGTCAGATATTTCAATTATTTCTGCTATCTTGGTTGTAGTTGTTGCCTTCTTAGCTGGTCTTGAAGGTATCCTCGACCAATTCCAATTCCACCAACCACTTGTTGCATGTACTCTTATTGGTCTTGTAACTGGTAACCTCGAAGCAGGTGTGATGCTTGGTGGTTCCCTTCAAATGATTGCCCTTGCTTGGGCGAACATCGGGGCTGCCGTTGCACCTGATGCTGCCCTTGCCTCTGTTGCTGCTGCTATCATTTTGGTAAAAAGTGGTGACTTTACTCAACAAGGTATCGGGGTTGCGACTGCTACAGCTATCCCACTTGCCGTTGCTGGGCTCTTCTTGACCATGATTGTTCGTACTGTATCCGTTGGTCTTGTCCACACTGCTGACAACGCCGCAAAAGAAGGAAACATCGCTGGCGTTGAACGCGCTCACTTGTTTGCCCTTGTCCTTCAAGGTCTTCGTATCGCTGTTCCAGCAGCTCTCCTCCTTGCTATGCCTACTGAGGCTGTTCAAGGCGTACTAAACTTGATGCCAGAATGGCTCAAAGGCGGTATGGCTGTTGGTGGTGGTATGGTTGTTGCCGTTGGTTACGCTATGGTTATCAACATGATGGCAACTCGTGAAGTATGGCCATTCTTCGCACTTGGTTTTGCTTTTGCGGCCGTAACTGACTTCACCCTTATCGCTCTTGGTACTATCGGTGTTGCTATCGCCTTTATTTACCTCAACCTTTCAAAACAAGGTGGTAACGGTGGCGGAACTGCTTCAGGTTCTGGCGATCCTATCGGCGACATCCTTGAAGACTACTAGAAAGGGGAAGACTCATGGCTGAAAAAATTCAATTATCAAAATCAGATCGCCAAAAAGTTTGGTGGCGTTCACAATTCTTGCAAGGTTCATGGAACTATGAGCGTATGCAAAACCTGGGTTGGGCTTATGCTTTGATCCCAGCTATCAAGAAACTATACTCTTCAAAAGAAGACCAAGCTGCTGCCCTTGAGCGTCACTTGGAGTTCTTCAACACACACCCATACGTTGCAGCTCCTATCATGGGAGTTACCCTTGCCCTTGAAGAAGAAAAGGCAAACGGTACTGAAATTGATGATGCAGCTATCCAAGGGGTGAAAATCGGTATGATGGGACCTCTTGCTGGTATCGGTGACCCAGTCTTCTGGTTTACAGTTCGTCCTATCCTTGGTGCCCTTGGTGCCTCACTCGCTTCAGCTGGTAACATCATGGGACCAATCATCTTCTTCCTTGGTTGGAACATCATCCGTATGGCCTTCCTATGGTACACTCAAGAATTTGGTTACCGTGCTGGTTCTGAAATTACTAAGGATATGTCTGGTGGTATCTTGAAAGACATCACTAAAGGTGCATCTATCCTTGGTATGTTCATCCTGGCCGTTTTGGTAGAACGTTGGGTATCGATCAACTTCACTATCGACTTACCAGCTAAACAACTCTCAGAAGGTGCTTATGTCATCTTCCCAGAAGGACCTGTAACAGGTGCTGAGTTAAAAGGCATTATCGGTCAAGCGATGAGCGGTATGAGCTTGGATCAAGTTCAAGCACAATCTCTTCAAAACCAATTGAATTCATTGATTCCAGGTTTGATGGGACTACTCCTTACTTTCCTTTGCATGTGGTTGCTTAAGAAAAAAGTTTCTCCAATCACAATCATCATCGGATTGTTCATCGTAGGTATTGCGGCTCGTTTCTTTGGAATCATGTAATCTACCAAAAGAGTTTCCTCTCGGAAACTCTTTTATGGTATAATAATTTAAAAAACAAAAAGTGAGAAATTATGGCACAATCTTTAAATAAATCGGTGGAATTGCAAACAACTGGTGTATCCTACATGGCCATTGGAGGTAAGGTCGGAAAATTCCTAGTTGGTGAAACAGCTTTAGAATTTTACCCTGATGTCAATGTCGAACAGTTTATTCAAATTCCTTGGACAGCCATTAAACAAGTCGGAGCTAATGTTTCTGGTCGCAAGGTCAGTCGCCACTTTGAAATTTTTACTGACCAAGGCAAATTCCTCTTTGCATCAAAAGACTCCGGGAAAATCCTCAAAATTGCCCGTAGCTATATCGGTAACGATAATGTGATCAAACTACCAACTCTGGTTCAGATTCTTGGGAAAAAGATTAAAAATTTATTTTCTAGAAATAAATAGAAATAAGGGTGTCTACCCTTATTTTGCTATATCTCTATCACTCATAGCTCTACCTCTTGGTCATGACTGGCAATAGTTGCCTTACACAGAGGATTTTGAATCGTTTACCTTACACAGTCAAGAAATTCTTGGGCTTACTAGTGATTATTGACTACTCCTGGTGTCAGGCTTTCCTTCCAGGTTTTAGCTACATGAACTGCATCAGAGGTCAAGGTAACAGACCTTACCAAACAATTAGATATCAACTCAGGTACTTTTTACCTATACTTTTTAAATATCCCAAATGCTATTAAGGAGCTAGACAAGCGGCTGATTGCACCTATGATAGTTACCATTAAAAAGAGCCATCCTGCCAGCCTCATGGCTGAAGTCCCTTACCAAACCCGTCATCAATCTCCTTTTCAATTAGCAGGCATAGTTTAAAGCTTTTATAAAAAAATGAAAATTTTATTTGCAAAAAAAAACAAAATCTAGTATAATCAGTACAACGGATAAGTAGGTTATACCTTTCTTTCAGAAAGTCTGCGGTTGCTGTGAGCAGATAGAAGGGATAAGTGAAATTCTACCGTTAAAAACAATTACATACAGAATCAAGTGCACATCTGTGAAGTTGGATGGAACCGTGGCCCTGCCACTCCAACGCTTTGACAGGTGTGCTTTTTGTTATAAAGGAGAATTCAATGTTAGATATCAAACGCATCCGGACAGACTTTGAGGCTGTCGCTGAAAAATTAGCCACTCGTGGTGTAGACCCAGCAATCTTAAACGAGATGAAAGAAATCGACGCCAAGCGTCGGGATATCTTGGTCAAGGTTGAAAACTTGAAAGCTGAACGCAATACTGTTTCAGCTGAAATTGCCCAAGCTAAACGTAACAAGGAAAACGCAGACGACAAAATCGCTGCTATGCAGGCTCTTTCTGCTGAGGTAAAAATTCTCGATGCTGAATTGGCGACGATCGATGCTAAATTGACAGAATTTACCACAACCCTGCCAAACATCCCAGCTGATACCGTACCAATCGGTGCTGATGAAGACGATAATGTGGAGGTTCGCCGTTGGGGTACTCCTCGTGAATTTGATTTTGAAGCCAAAGCCCATTGGGACTTGGGAGAAGACTTGGATATCTTGGACTGGGAGCGTGGTGCCAAGGTTACAGGAGCTCGTTTCCTTTTCTACAAAGGCCTTGGTGCTCGCTTGGAACGGGCTATCTACAACTTTATGCTGGATGAGCATGGAAAAGAAGGCTACACAGAGGTCATCACGCCTTACCTGGTCAACCATGACTCTATGTTTGGTACAGGTCAATATCCAAAATTCAAAGAAGATACCTTTGAATTGACTGATACCAACTTCGTCCTTATTCCAACTGCGGAAGTTCCTTTGACCAACTACTATCGCGACGAAATTATTGACGGAAAAGATTTGCCTATCTACTTTACAGCCATGAGTCCATCCTTCCGTTCTGAAGCTGGTTCTGCTGGTCGTGACACTCGTGGTCTTATTCGCCTTCACCAATTCCATAAGGTAGAAATGGTGAAATTTGCAAAACCAGAAGAGTCTTACGAGGAATTGGAAAAAATGACAGCCAACGCTGAAAACATCCTTCAAAAACTGAACTTGCCTTACCGAGTCGTTGCACTCTCAACTGGAGACATGGGCTTCTCAGCTGCCAAAACCTATGACTTGGAAGTTTGGATCCCCGCACAGAACACCTATCGTGAAATTTCTAGCTGTTCCAATACGGAAGATTTCCAAGCACGTCGGGCTCAAATCCGTTATCGGGACGAAGCAGATGGCAAAGTCAAACTTCTTCACACCTTGAACGGTTCTGGGCTTGCCGTTGGTCGTACGGTTGCGGCTATCCTTGAAAACTACCAAAATGCAGATGGTTCTGTGACTATCCCTGAGGTTCTTCGTCCTTACATGGGTGGACTTGAAGTCATCAAACCTTCTTAATTCCTAATAAGTGAGTTTCCACTTTCCTTTCCGGTGGGAACCCACTTTTTTGATTGTCAAAAATACTGCACCTTTCTCCAGAATATTTCTACTCCCTAAAATTCTGCAGCAAACTTGAAAATAAGGTGCGGACAGCCCAAAGCACCATTATGAGATTACAGACAGGAATATTGTCAGTTTAAAGAGATTGTTGAAGGGGATAACCTCTAATACTCTTCGAAAATCACGCACATCTCGATTACGACGCCCCCTCCTGTCCATCTTGTAGCGGTTAAATGAGCAAGTACGACTTCCAGAAAGCCTCTCAATTCCCTGTATCATTCACCGGAAAATTACCCAAAAACTGATAGAGCAACACTCCATGACCGCCATTGCTG
>NZ_KQ969161.1:186319-187127 GCF_001578805.1 Streptococcus sp. DD10
AGGAGTTAGGCGTGTCAACCTCAACAGTCATCCGAAAATTTGAGCAGTTTCAGTTTAGAACCAATATCGCCAAATTACCAACCGTCATGTCCTGGGACGAGTTCAGTTTTAAAAAGGGTAAGATGAGCTTTATCGTGCAAGATTACAACACCAATGAGATTGTCGCCATTCTGAAGGGCGCACTCACGCAATTATCCGCAATTTCTTCTACCAGTTTCCAAGAGAGCTGCGAGCGCAGGTTCAAATGATTACTATGGATATGTTTAGTCCTTATTATGACTTGGCTAAACAGCTTCGCTTTCGAATTTCTAGGCTCAGGCTGAAACAGTCCACTGGACTGTTTTATTCCAACATATGAGACGAGCTATGAATCGTCTGTTCATCCAAATCATGAACCAATTGGATAGAAAATCGCACGAATATCGGGCTCTTAAACGATACTGGACACTCATACTTCAAGACAGCCGTAAACTCAGTGATAGACGCTTTTATCGTCCGACTTTTCGCATGTACTTGACCAATAAAGAGATCTTAGACAAACTCTTGAGCTACTCAGAATACTTGAAACAACACTATAATCTCTATCAACTTTTGCTTTTTCACATCCAAGAAAAGCAAGCAGGCCACTTCTTTGACCTCATCGAAGAAACCATTTCTTCTGTCAGTTCTATCTTTCTAACTGTCTTTAGAACCTTCGTGAAAGATAAGGACAAGATTATCAATGCTCTAGAACTTCCTTACTCCAACGCTAAACTTAAGGAAACCAACAGCCTCATCAAGGTGATCAAACGCAACACTTTTGAATTTC
>NZ_KQ969162.1:0-9622 GCF_001578805.1 Streptococcus sp. DD10
ATGAAAAGAATCAGTTTTTGGATAAAATCCGTCAGTTAGAGGAGGAAACGTTTTTGAGGTGCTATGAATGGAATGATTATAGAGATATTTGCAGTCTTGGTAGTGAGGCAATTGGTGTAAAATTTGAAGGTTGGAATGGTACTCTATAAAAGGAATCCATCAAAGGAAGTCCTTAAAAAATTAGTGAAGAGTTTTTTTGTTTTTTCGGTAGAAAATGTGGGTATAATAGCTTCAAATATGGTACAATAGAGCTAGCAAATTTGGAGATGAAATAGATGTATATTGAAATAATAGATGAAACAGGTCAAGTATCTCCGGAAATACTAAAGCAAACTGAGGAAATATTGCAGTTTGCGGCCGAAAAAATTGAAAAATCGGACAAAGAAATGGCAGTTACTTTTGTTACAAACGAGGAAAGTCATCGGTTAAATCTGGAGTATCGAGGAATTGATCGTCCGACGGATGTCATTAGTCTTGAATATAAGCCTGAATCAGGGATTTATTTTGACGAGGATGATATAGAGGCTGATCCTACATTAGCAGAGATGCTGTCGGAAATGGATGCTTATTTGGGAGCCTTATTTATCTCAATAGATAAAGCTCGAGAACAGGCGCAGGATTTCGGTCACTCCTTTGAGAGAGAGATGGGATTTCTCGCAGTGCATGGTTTTCTTCATATCAATGGTTATGATCACTATACGCCTGAGGAAGAAGCGGAAATGTTTGGTTTACAGGAAGATATTTTAAAGGCCTATGGACTCACAAGACAATAAACGGAAGTGGAAAAATCGTGATTTGATTTCCAGTTTAGAGTTTGCTCTAACTGGAATTTTGACTGTTCTAAAAGAAGAACGAAATATGCAAAAACATGCTGTCATGGCAGTGTTAGCTTGTATCTTAGGCTTTGTATTTCAAGTTTCTCAAATTGAGTGGCTCTTTCTTCTACTTAGTATCTTTTTAGTCGTTTCTTTTGAAATTATGAATTCTGCTGTTGAAAATGTTGTAGATCTAGCCAGTGAGTATCACTTTTCTATTTTAGCAAAAAATGCAAAAGATATGGCTGCAGGTGCTGTATTAATTGTTTCAATATTTGCTGCTATAACAGGGATGATTATTTTTATCCCTAAAATTTGGCTCATCATCTTCGGTTAAACACGCACTTGATATTGATAGAAATGTAAAATACAGGGTGGAGTGCAAAATGTTGGGTGAAGTATGTTATTATAAATTTTTACAAACAATTAGAAAAGAACGCAATGCTAACTACTTTTAGTAGGTTTCTTTGCTAGTTGTTGAAGTAGTTACTGTAGGGAGGGGGGAAACGCATAGAGTCAGTACTGTCTCAGATGTGTCCACCTCCCTATTTTCATAAGAGAATGATAGAATTTCTATCCTTAGAGATAAAGGAGAAAATATGGCATTTAAATCAGGATTTGTGGCGATTCTTGGTCGTCCTAATGTAGGAAAATCGACCTTTTTGAACCACGTGATGGGACAAAAAATTGCAATTATGAGTGACAAAGCTCAAACAACCCGTAATAAAATTATGGGAATTTACACAACTGATAAGGAGCAAATTGTCTTTATTGATACACCAGGTATCCACAAACCAAAAACAGCTCTTGGAGATTTTATGGTTGAGTCTGCTTATTCAACCCTTCGTGAAGTAGATACAGTCCTCTTTATGGTACCTGCTGATGAGCCTCGTGGTAAAGGGGACGATATGATTATTGAACGTCTTAAGCAGGCTAGAGTGCCTGTTATCTTGGTAGTTAACAAGATTGATAAGGTTCATCCAAACCAGCTTTTGGAACAGATTGATGATTTCCGTAACCAAATGGATTTTAAAGAGATTATTCCAATCTCAGCTCTTCAGGGAAATAATGTTTCCCATCTTGTGGATGTTTTGAGTGACAATCTAGAAGAAGGGTTCCAATACTTTCCAGAGGATCAAATTACAGACCATCCGGAGCGATTCTTAGTATCTGAGATGATTCGTGAGAAAGTTTTGCAATTGACGCGTGAAGAAATCCCACACTCAGTTGCTGTTGTTATTGATTCGATGAAGCGTGATGAGGAAACGGATAAGGTTCACATTCGTGCAACCATCATGGTGGAACGTGATAGTCAAAAAGGAATCGTCATTGGTAAGAAAGGCACCATGCTCAAGAAAATTGGTACGCTTGCCCGTAAAGATATTGAGTTGATGCTAGGAGACAAGGTTTTTCTAGAAACCTGGGTCAAGGTCAAGAAAAACTGGCGGGATAAAAAGCTTGACTTGGCTGATTTTGGTTATAACCAAAAAGAATATTAACGAAGTCACGCTGGATGTCCTTTTAGACTTAAATTAAGTTTAAAAGGAGAATAAATCTAATAGGTACCTTTAGTAGCATATTTAAGTATTTGAGCCCCCTTAAAGAAAGTCGATTTATCCTTAAGTAAGATTAGAAAACCCACCTTTTTGTAGAGGGGTAAAAAATGTTGAAGAACTCTTAATTTGTATAATGAAAGTAGGATAGTTTATGTCACGTAATCAGGAAGTTATTTTAACCAATATGTGTTTCATTGAGGATAAAGATGGACGCTTTGTGATGCAATTTAGGGATCCTATGAGGTATGATTGGTCTGGTGCAGTTTTTCCAGGTGGACATGTGGAACCTGGCGAGAGTCTACATGCGTCTGTTATACGAGAGATTTTTGAAGAAACAGGCTTACAAATTGAAGCCCCTCGTCTTGTAGGGATTAAACATTTTTATACCAGAGAGCAAGTTCGTTATCTGGTCTTTTTATATCGAGCGTATTCTTTTACAGGTGAGTTAACTTCTTCTGAGGAAGGTGAGGTGCGCTGGGTAACAAAAAAAGAGCTGGATGAGGGTGAAATCGCATTAGCAGAATCTATGGAAGAAATGCTTCCAGTATTTTTTGAAGAGAACTATTCCGAACTTTATTACGAGCGAGATAGTGGGGGAAATTATCAACAGTATTACTTTTAAAATAATGTCCATGAAAATTTTTGATGTCTTATGGGCTGAAGAAGATAATAGTGATAAGGGGGTTGAGAAAGGAAATTATGCCGGAATTACCTGAGGTTGAAACCGTTCGTCGGGGACTAGAAGCATTGATTCTAGGAAAGAAAATTGAGAGTGTGAAGATTGGCTATCCCAAGATGATCAAGACAGACTTAAAAGCTTTTCAAGAGAAGGCTCCTGGACAAGTCGTTGAGAAGATGGGGCGTCGGGGCAAATACTTACTCTTTTATCTGACGGATCAGGTCTTGATTTCCCATCTGCGCATGGAGGGCAAGTATTTTTATTATCCCGATCAGGTTCCTGAACGCAAGCATGCCCATGTTTTCATCCGGTTTGAAGAGGGTGGGACTTTGGTTTATGAGGATGTTCGCAAGTTTGGAACTATGGAATTGCTGGCTCCAGAGCTAGTAGATTCTTATTTTCTTTCCAAAAAGCTCGGTCCTGAGCCAAAAGAAGACGAGTTTGATTTGCAGGTCTTTCAAGCTACTCTTGCCAAATCTAAAAAGCTGTTCAAATCGCATCTCTTAGACCAGACCCTGGTAGCTGGATTGGGCAATATTTATGTAGACGAGGTTCTCTGGCGGGCAAAGATTCATCCGAGTCGTATCTCTTCTAGTATAACCAATCAGGAAGTGGTAGTTCTTCACCAGTATATTATTGAAGTCTTACAAGAAGCGATTGAAAAAGGTGGCTCCACTATTCGATCGTATAGTAATGCATTTGGTGAAAATGGAACGATGCAGCATGCTCATAAAGTTTATGGTAAAACAGGGCAACCTTGTTCTCGTTGTGGAGTTATAATTGAGAAAATTCAATTAGGTGGACGAGGGAGTCATTTTTGTCCCAATTGCCAGCGAGGTGATGTATGAGTAAGACAGTTGGAATTACAGGTGGTATCGCATCGGGGAAGTCTACTGTGACCAACTATTTGAGAGAGCAGGGCTTGGTCGTCCTTGATGCGGATGCCGTTGTGCACGAATTGCAACAACCAGGTGGTCGTTTGTACCAGCTTTTGCTGGAGCACTTTGGGCCAACAATTCTTTCGGAGGATGGAAGCTTAAATCGATTAGTTTTAAGTCAGAAAATTTTTTGTGATGATAGGGAGCGGAATTGGTCAGATCGTACGCAGGGAGAAATCATTCGTCAAGAACTGAATAAAAGAAAAGAAAACCTTGCCCAAACAGAGTCCATTTTATTCATGGATATCCCACTTTTGCACGAACAAAACTATGATGAATGGTTTGATGAAATTTGGCTAGTTTATGTGGAAAGAAGTAGGCAAATCGAACGCTTGATGAAACGAAATCATCTGACGCAAGAGGAGGCGAAACTGAGAATTTCTCGTCAAATGTCATTGGATGACAAGCTCCTACTTGCAGATGTTGTCTTTGATAATAATGGAAGTATGAAACAGTTAGAGCATCAGGTGGAGACAGCTTTAGAAAGGCTGATATGGAAGTAATCAAGTAGTTATCTGGTAGACTTGATGAATTGAGGTAAGTCTTACTTTTTTATGTAGGGGTAGAAGTTATGTGATGCATCAAAAGATACGATATCTGATACCATGGAACAACTACTACTGTATTGAGTTGTGGTTGACAATCAAGGGCAACAGGATGGATTAAAAAATATCTTATCTCCTTGAAATATTGCAGTGGGGCAGCAGATGAAAGTTTATTAGTCGAACGACCTTCTGTAACTTGGTTTAGAAGGAATTAGGTTGAATACGGATAAGATAAAATATAGCTATAGACTTGATGTTTCTGTTTTCTTCTCCCTATTTTTTAATACGATGTGCCCCATATAAGCATCCGCTGGATACGAAGTTGAAGATAGATGCGCCTTCCTTTGCTCTATAATCATTAAAAATAGAAAGAAGAAGATATGGGAATTGAAGAACAAATCTGGCGACAAAACTTAAAAATTGCTTGGTTTGGGAATTTTTTAACAGGAACTAGTATTTCCTTGGTGACGCCTTTCATGCCATTATTTGTGGAGCAACTAGGTGTCAATGGTCATGACATTGAATTTTATGCAGGTTTAGGAATTTCTCTTTCTGCCTTATCGGCGGCTTTGTTATCACCTATTTGGGGAATGTTGGCTGACAAATATGGTCGTAAGCCAATGATGATTCGTGCGGGACTAGCAATGACTTTTACTATGGGTGGGCTGGCTTTTGTTCCTGATGTTTTTTGGCTACTTTTTCTTCGTTTTTTAAACGGTGTTTTTGCGGGTTTTGTCCCTAACGCTACGGCTTTAATTGCAAGCCAAGTTCCTAAAGAAAAGTCTGGTTATGCTTTGGGAACGCTTTCTACTGGTGTAGTGGCTGGGAATCTTCTTGGTCCTTTCATCGGTGGTGGTATTGCCGAGATATTTGGCATTCGGAATGTCTTCCTATTAGTTGGCTGTTTTTATTTTTGCAGCTATCTTAACAATCCTTTTTATTAAAGAAGATTTTCATCCAGTAGCGAAAGAAAAAGAAGTGAAAGTTGGGCAACTATTTAGTTTGATTCGTTATCCTCATCTGCTTTTTAATCTTTTTTTGACGAGTTTTGTGATTCAATTTTCTGCTCAGTCTATTGGTCCGATTTTGGCGCTTTATATTCGTGATTTAGGACAGAAAGATAATCTGATGGTTGTAGCTGGATTAATTGTTTCAGCTATGGGGCTGTCAAGTATGTTGAGCTCAAGTATTTTGGGACGTCTAGGGGACCGAGTTGGAAATCATCGATTGCTATTATGGGCTCAGTTGTTTTCTGTGGTCATTTATCTTCTTTGTGCTAATGCAAGGAGTCCTTTAGAATTGGGTGTTTATCGATTCCTATTTGGTCTAGGTACAGGGGCTTTAATACCAGGAGTTACTGCTTTACTCAGTAAGATTACACCTAAAGTAGGGATTTCAAGAGTTTTTTCATGGAATCAAGTTTTCTTTTATCTAGGCGGTGTAGTTGGCCCAATGGCAGGTTCATTTGTGGCTGGTTTATCGGGTTATCATGCAGTTTTTTATGCGACTGCCAGTCTCGTTTCTCTTAGCCTAGTCTTCAATCTCATCCAATTTAAAAAATTGCTAAAAGTAAAGGAGTTCTAGTGCGTGTAAAAATTAATTTAAAGTGTTCTTCTTGTGGAAGTTTAAATTACCTGACTAGTAAAAATTCGAAAACTCATCCAGATAAAATTGAGGTGTTAAAATACTGTCCCAAAGAAAGAAAAGTGGTTCTGCATCTTGAAACTAAGTGATATTTGTGGTACAATGATATAGATTTCAAGGAGTTTACTATGTATAATCTATTATTAATTATTTTATTAAGTATCTCAGCGATTCTCATCATCGCGATTTTTATGCAACCAACAAAAAATCAATCAAGTAATGTTTTTGACTCAAGTAATGGAGAACTTTTTGAACACAGTAAACCACGTGGGTTCGAAGCTGTTATGCAGCGTTTGACTGGCTTTTTAGTCTTTGCTTGGTTGTTGGTTGCCTTGCTATTGACAATATTGTCAAGTCGATAAGAAAAAGTAGGCAGGACAAGGTCTTGTCTATTTTTCTAAATGTTGGAAAAAGAAAATGAAACAAAGTATAAAAGAGTATTTACAGGAGCAAGGGCAGGTCACGATGAACGACTTGGCAGTAGCTCTAGGAAAAGAAACATCTAAAGATTTTCGAGAATTAGTAAAAGTCGTCTCACTCATGGAGAGACGGCATGAATTAATATTTAGGGAAGATGGGCAACTCAGTCTTGTAAAAAATAAGGTGAATGCCATTACCCTTAAAGGGACCTTCCATGCCCACAAGAACGGCTTTGGCTTTGTCAGCCTTGAGGGAGAGGAGGACGACCTTTTTGTCGGTCGCAATGATGTTAACCATGCCATCGATGGTGATACGGTTGAAGTTGTGATAAAAAAAGTTGCTGACCGCAACAAGGGAACTGCCGCAGAAGCCAAAATTATTGATATCCTAGAGCACAGTTTGACAACCGTTGTCGGTCAAATCGTTCTGGATCAGGAGAAGCCTAAGTACGCTGGCTATATTCGCTCGAAAAATCAGAAGATTAGCCAACCCATTTATGTCAAAAAACCAGCTCTCAAGCTAGAAGGAACCGAGGTTCTCAAAGTCTTGATTGACAAATATCCCAGCAAGAAGCATGATTTCTTTGTCGCAACAGTTTTAGATATTGTTGGGCATTCAACAGACGCTGGGATTGATGTATTAGAGGTTCTCGAGTCCATGGACATTGTGTCTGAGTTTCCAGATACCGTCCTCAAGGAAGCAGAGAATGTGCCGGATGTCCCGTCTGAAAAGGATCTAGAAGGGCGTCTAGATTTGCGAGAGGAGCTTACCTTTACCATTGACGGGGCGGATGCCAAAGACTTGGACGATGCAGTGCATATCAAGGTCCTAAAAAATGGCAATCTGGAACTTGGAGTTCATATAGCAGATGTGTCCTATTATGTGACGGAGGGTTCTGCTCTGGACAAGGAAGCTCTCAACCGTGCCACCTCTGTTTATGTGACAGACCGTGTGGTGCCAATGCTTCCAGAGCGTTTGTCAAATGGGATTTGTTCCCTCAACCCTCAAGTCGACCGCCTGACCCAGTCTGCTATTATGGAAGTGGATGAGCGGGGGCAGGTGGTTGCTTACACCATTACGCAAACAGTCATCAAAACCAGTTTTCGGATGACCTACAGCGCTGTCAATGATATTTTAGCTGGCGATGAGGAAAAACGGCAAGAATACCAGAAAATCGTCCCAAGTATTGAGCTCATGGCCAAGCTCCATGAACGTTTGGAAAGCATACGGGAAGAGCGTGGTGCCCTCAATTTTGACACCAGTGAAGCCAAGATTTTGGTGGATACCCAAGGAAAACCAGTGGATATTGTCCTGCGTCAGCGTGGGATTGCGGAGCGCATGATCGAGTCCTTTATGCTCCTTGCCAATGAAACGGTTGCTAAGCATTTTAGCAAGTTGGATCTGCCCTTTATCTACCGGATCCATGAGGAGCCTAAGGCTGAAAAGGTTCAGAAATTCATTGATTATGCTTCGAGCTTTGGGTTGGCCATTTATGGAACAGCGAGTGAGATCAGTCAGGAAGCCCTCCAAGCAATCATGAGAAGAGTCGAGGGGGAGCCTTATGCAGATGTGCTGTCCATGATGCTCCTTCGCTCCATGCAGCAGGCTCGCTACTCCGAGCACAATCATGGCCACTATGGCTTGGCTGCGACCTATTATACCCACTTTACCAGCCCCATTCGCCGCTATCCTGACCTCTTGGTTCATCGGATGATTCGTGATTATGGACGTTCCAAGGAAATTGCTGCACATTTTGAGCAAGTGATTCCAGAGATTGCAACCCAGTCTTCCAATCGTGAGCGTCGTGCTATCGAAGCAGAGCGTGAAGTAGAAGCCATGAAAAAGGCTGAGTACATGGAAGAATACGTAGGTGAAGAGTATGATGCCGTGGTATCCAGCATCGTCAAATTTGGCCTCTTTGTAGAATTGGCCAATACGGTAGAAGGATTGATTCACATCACCAACCTGCCTGAGTTTTACCATTTTAATGAGCGAGATTTGACCTTGCGGGGAGAAAAATCAGGAACAACCTTCCGTGTTGGTCAACAGATTCGTATCCGAGTCGAGCGAGCTGACAAGATGACAGGGGAGATTGATTTTTCTTATCTCCCAAGTGAAGTTGACCTAGTTGAAAAAGGTCTGAAAGGATCGAGCCGCAAAGACCGAGGACGTAGCTTTGGTCGTCGTTCAGAAAAGAAGGAAGACAAGAAAAGACAAGGTCATTCTAAAGAGAAGCACAAGCATTCACAAAAAGATAAGAAGAAAAAAGGCAAGAAACCTTTTTACAAGGAAGTAGCAAAGAAAGGAGCCAAGCATGGCAAAGGGCGAGGGAAAGGTCGTCGCACAAAATAAAAAGGCACGCCACGACTATACAATCGTAGATACGCTAGAGGCAGGAATGGTCCTGACGGGAACGGAAATCAAGAGCGTTCGAGCAGCTCGAATCAATCTCAAGGATGGATTTGCCCAGGTGAAAAATGGGGAAGTTTGGCTCAGTAATGTGCATATTGCTCCTTATGAGGAGGGAAATATCTGGAATCAGGATCCAGAACGTCGCCGAAAACTCCTTCTCCATAAAAAACAGATCCAAAAACTGGAGCAGGAGACTAAGGGAACTGGGATGACGCTAGTGCCTCTCAAGGTCTATCTCAAGGATGGCTATGCCAAATTATTACTAGGACTTGCCAAAGGAAAACACGACTATGACAAACGGGAGTCCATCAAGCGTCGTGAACAAAATCGGGATATTGCCCGGGTTATGAAACAATACAATACGAGATGAGGTCTTATTAAAGATAAAAGCGAAGAAACTATAATTCTGACTTTCAGAATAGTAGTTTCTTCGCTTTTGCTTATATAGATAAAGCACCACTATGATTTTGGAGTAGGCTTATCTTAGTGATATTGAAACTCTTGTCCATTCCTTTTTATTGTTATTATTTTGTAAGGAAAAGAGTTGAGATGAAGAGGTTAGCCGTGTGCCTTTTCTACTAATACTAGACTAAAATCAAAAAACATCTTATGA
>NZ_KQ969162.1:10430-26254 GCF_001578805.1 Streptococcus sp. DD10
CGAAAACGAGGTTTTAAAAATAAGGCTTTCCCATCATTGGAAGCTGTCATTGATAAGCTTCAAGAAGTTATTCAAGGATTGGAAAAAAATGTTTTAAAGTCCACTGTCAGCAGACAATGGACAAGGTTGTTTTTTGAAAATGGTTGAGTATAAAGAGTAGTGGTTCATTCTCTTAGATTGGTAATCGGTGAAATAGACAAACAGCTTTATCAGGTCTGTAAAGGAACTGATAAAGCTGTTTCATAATCTTACTATTTTTTATTCTGCAAGGGCTAGTTCATCAACGTAACTGAGGTCATTCCAAGCTAGAAGATCAAAATGTTGGAAATCTTTTGTTTCCAGTAGAGTGATACTAGCATTAGAGAGGCCACCGTCTTTACGTAACAGAGGCATATCGTAACCTAAAAGTCTACGGATTGATGCGGTCAAATTCGCACCATGACCGACGATTAAGACATTTTCATAATTTGTATTTTTTAGATTACGAACAAATTCAATGACACGATTCGTAGTTTGATTCACTGATTCAGCGTCAAAAACGTCTGGATTAAACTTTGCTAAATTATTTCGGAAAGCATCAATTTGTTGTGGATAAATAGCTTGCATTGTTGCAATTTTTGCTCCCTCTAATCTCCCTAAACGCCATTCACGCAAATTTTCTGACAATTCGATATCTTCCTTACAAGAATTGTATTTAGCAATAATTTTAGCAGTTTTATATGCTCGAGGCAAATCGCTAGTGTAGATTTTATCAAATGGGACAGTGGACAAATGCTCCGCTAACAGCTCTAAATGCTCTAAACTTGACTGAAGTAAAGGGGAATCACCACTTGCTCCTTGAAAACGTCCTTCTAAGTTCCATTCCGTCTTTCCGTGACGAACAAAATAAAGTTTCATATAAAAAGTCTCCTTTTACTTATCTATTAAGTCTCCAAAACTTGCTTCTACAAAATCTGCTAACACTTGTGCCTTTATTTGAATAGACCGTCCAATTTCTCCTGCTGAGACTATGATAAAATCCTCAGTTAAAGCGGACTGATCGATAAAGATTGGAAAGCGATGTTTTTGTCGGATGCCAACAGGATTATTCGCACCATGAACGTAACCAGTTGTTTTTTCTAAGTCTTTTTGAGGAATCATAGTAACTCTTTTATTTCCTGATAGTTTTGCCAACTTTTTTTCTGACAGATGCTCAGTGATAGGGACGATTCCAATAATTGGTCCTGTTTGACTTCCAGTTAAGGCTAGTGTTTTATAAATTTTTGATTTTTCAAAATCAGAAGGGCTATTGCCATCTAGTGCATTGATTGATAAACCTATGTGTTCAATTTTTGCTTTACTTAGGATTTGCTCCACTAAGGTTTTCTTGATTTTTTCTTTCTTAGCCATATCTATCTCCAAACTGTGTATCACCTTATTATACCATTTTTTTCTCTCTTATTTCTAAATTTAAAAAACTTTCAAAGTATTTTTAAACAACTTTGAAAGAATTGTTTCCTTGAGAATATAGATTAAGGAGTGAGTGTATTGTAGTATACTTGCACAATTTCTTTGAAATTGTTAATTCCGTAGGTAGTTTTATAATATTCCTCTGCTCGAGATGCCCAGTAATCACGTGGGTCAATATGATCTGTACCTCCTAAGTAGTTGGAAACCATTTCGTGAGTCCAAAGTGTCCCAGAACCATCAGCTTGTCCGATAGACAGCGGTAATTCAAGTCTACGAAGTGTAAGGGCAGTATAGTAAGCGGCAGTTGCCACTTGTAGTGTAAAATCTTCCCTAGTTTTTTCTCGCGTCAGTTCAAATTGAATGAACCTTGGATTTGCTACTCCACCGGCTCCTTGAGCCATAAATTCAGGATCTGCGATTTGGCGAATTTCATTATGATTGATGAAAGTATGAACAAAAACACCTGAGCTTGAAAAGTTTCGATTCATATAAGCAACTTCACTATCAATCGTTGAACGCTCATTACCAGTGTCATGGACAAGAACACCAGTTGGTTTCCCACCTTGAAATTCCCATTTAGGAAAGATTCCTTGATAATCATTGGTAACAGATGCTTTAGGAAATGAGAGGCGTTCGATTTCTTGATTGATTGGATTTGTTAAAATTAAACGAAGGTTACTAGCTTTTGTATAGTAAATTTGATGATCTAGTTCGATTTGAGCAAATACTTGACTATATGGTTGGTCTGCCTCTTTTACTAAGTGATAGTGAGTAATTTCAACCTGACGATCTATGGGGATAGGTTCGGAATGTATTTTTCTCAAATCGCGATAGAGCTTATCATCCGTTTCAGCTGTTAAAATAGCATATTGGTTACTTTCAACACCATTGGCATATGGCATACGATTAAGGGTAAAATAAAGGATAACACCGGATAGGAAGGCGGAGAGAACTAGAAATAATTTGACATAGATAGAGAACTGAGGGAGTGTTCTTTGTTTTATTCTTGCCTTCTTGTTTTTTTATTTGATTTCTTCATAACGAGATTGTAGCACAATAACATCTATTTGAAAAAGAAAAAGTAACACTGTATAATCAGTTGGTTAGAATGTTTGATGAGTTAGGAAATCCCGTGATCTTGGTTGATGTTGTTCTGTTAATTTAGTTTGTTTTAGGCAAAAACGAGCTATTTTTTGGTTCAGATAAGATTCCATCCGATAGGTTAAAACTGTATTTTATCTGAATTCCAAACTTTTTAAGAAGGTCAAGAGATGAGAGTGTCACATTTTATTTTGGTTAGTAAAATAAATTATTTAGCACTTGCATATAAAAAAGAAGCAGATTCTTCCTGCTTCCCTAAAATTAACATTCAAAAGATTACTTTCAGTAGGGTAGTTTAATCTAATATCTGGGATTTTCTCACTTCATTAGGAACTAGAGAGATACGTTTAATATCCGCGACACGAATAATTGTCGACATAGACTTGCGAAAATTTTTAACAACGAGTTGACCACGTTCTTGATCATATTTAATGATGTCACCTGTAAAACTTTTATCCGCAAAAATAACGTGAACGCCAGCCTGTTTTCGGATGGCTAAATCGATATTGCGGAGGACTGTTTCTGACTTAGACGCAGCTTGTTCATCTATTTTTTTACTATTTATAAAATTTGTCAGCTGTTCACCCATGGCAGATAAAAATTTTTTCATGGAAAATTTCCTCCGAACTTGTTAAAATATATTATACCATTTTTTTCACATTTGTAAAAATGATTTACGAATAAAATAGTAGAAATAAAGGAAAGGAGAAATAGTATGTCGGAATTTAAGTTTGAAATTGAGGAAAGTCTTTTGATTTTATCTGAAAATGAAAAGGGTTGGACCAAAGAGTTAAATCGTGTTAGTTTTAATGGTGCGCCAGCCAAGTACGATATTCGTACGTGGAGTCCTGATCACAGTAAGATGGGAAAAGGTATTACCTTATCAAATGAAGAGTTTCAAGTAATGCTTGATGCTTTTAAAAACTAAACAAATCGATTATAAGTTTTACAAATAAGATTAGAAATTAAAAAACCATCGAATCAATGCAGTTTCAGATAGATTCTATGGTTTTTTGTATAGTCAAGTGATACTAAGCAAAATAATTGATTCTTTTTAAACTTCTAAAGATGGGTTGACTAATCAAACTAATACAGATTATTTTTCCAAGATCTGGAAGTACAAAAGGAAGAACTCCAACGGTAAAGGCTTGTGAAAACGGCATTCCAGCAAGAAACATAAGTCCTAGTACCCCACCTAAAAAAACGAGACTGTCTCCTAATAGATTGGCAATAAAAATATGTAGTACACTAGAATTTTTTGAAGTTAAATATCCTGTAATACCTGCATAAAGCAAGTCAAACCAGAGATAACCAGCGCTTGGACCAATTAAAATATGAACTCCACCGGCGCCCCCCGCAAATACAGGAAGTCCGATCGCCCCAAGTAAGAGGTAAAGTGCTATTGAAAAAATGGCGTCACGTGGTTTGAACAAGGTAGCAATTAATCCAATAGCAAGGTTTTGTAGGGTAAAGGGGACAGGTCCTATAGGAAGAGTAACTTGTGCTAATACAGCTATAAGGGCAGCTCCCAGAGCAGGTAATGTGAGAGTATATGCTTTTTTCATCAAAAAATCTCCTTTTCATTTTTCTCTTCTTATTTTATCATTTTTATCTAAAATGTAAACCTTTATTTAAATACAGGGTAACAAATGATGTAACAGCTGATAGATATAAATAACAACTATATCTTTATCAAAAAAATAAGATTAACCTAATCTCTTATTTCATATTGCTTTGCACCAGATCAGCTGATATAATAAATAAACAATTATTTTTGGTATAGTTTGTAACTATGAATATTATTTTAAGGAGAATCGTATGTCAGACTTAATTTCTATCTATCAAACTTTAACATCCAAAAAATGGGTTGATTTGAGTCATCAGATTGATGAGACGAGCCCTCATTTTCCTGCTTTACCTGCATTGCAAAAGAAGGATTTGTTTACATTAGAAGATGGTTTTCATGTACAAGAATTTTCGGTTGTTGGCCAATACGGAACGCATATTGATGCCCCTATTCACTTTGTTAAGGGGGGACGTTGGTTAGACGAGATTGAACTCAAAGATTTGTTCTTGCCACTATTTGTTATTGATAAGTCAGCTGAAGTTGCTCAAAATCCAAACTATATTTTAAGCAAAAAGGATATAGAGGATTTTGAAGCTGTACACGGACAGATTCCTGCAGGTTCATTTGTTGCCTTTCGAACAGATTGGTCTAAACGCTGGCCTAATCAGGATGCTATGAGAAATTTAGATAAAAATGGAGTTCAACAGAGTCCGGGTTGGAGCCGAGAAGCTCTTGAGTTTTTGATTAAAGAGCGAAAGGTAAAGGCTGTTGGCCATGAAACGTTTGATACAGATGCGGGCATTCCAGCAGCTGAACATGGGCTGTTAAATGAATACTATCTGTTAGAACAAGACATTTTTCAAGTCGAGGTATTAACGAACTTAGATCAAGTTCCAGCTACAGGTTCTTTGATTTCCATTGCATTTCCACATTGGAAAGAAGCAACAGGTTCACCCGTTCGTGCGATTGCGATTTTACCTTAAATAAAGTTAATGATAGAAATGGAGTTAAATATGACACAGACGCATGCACCCTATCGGGTAGACCACGTTGGCTCTTTCCTTCGACCTCAAGAACTAGTTGTGGCTAGAGAAAAATTCACAGCAGGAGAGCTTTCTCAAGAAGAGTTAACTTTGGTAGAAGATCAAGCAATTCGTGAATTAGTAAAAAAGAAATCGCTACTGGTTTGAAAAGTGTGACAGATGGAGAATTCCGTCGAGCATACTGGCACCTTGATTTCTTTTGGGGATTTAGTGGGATTGACCATGTACAGGCTGCCGAAGGCTACCATTTTCATGGTGAAACGACGAAAGCTGATTCAGCTCTAATTGCTGGAAAAATTTCTGGTGAACATCATCCTTTTGTAGAACATTATAAGTTTTTGCGTGACTTGGTAGTAGATGTAGATGGTGTTGATGCGAAGTATACAATTCCTTCACCTTCACAATTTTACTTTGAACTCATCCGTGATGCAGAACATGTTGAAAAACTCAATCAAGTGTATCCAGAATTTTCAGTTTTACGTCAAGATATAAAAAATGCTTACCTTCAAGTTATTCGAGATTTGTATGATGCTGGTTTACGCACCCTACAAGTTGATGATTGCACATGGGGAGTTTTAGTTGATGATAATTTCCTTACAGCTTGGGGAGCTGTTCAAGGGAAATCGAAAGAAGCGGTTCGTACAGAACTTGCAGAACTATTTTTGACTCTGAACAATGATGTTTACAATCAGGTTCCAGAAGGACTAACTGTGAACACACATGTCTGTCGTGGGAATTATCATTCTACATGGGCCTCTTCAGGTGGGTATGCTCCTATTGCTGATGAATTATTTGATAAGGAAGTGGTTAATGCTTATTTCCTTGAATTTGATACGGACCGTGCAGGTGGGTTTGAACCTCTTGAGAAGGTGACACCTGGAAAAGGAGTGGTTCTCGGACTTCTGACTTCTAAGAGTGGAGAGTTAGAGGATAAAGAAGAAGTGATTGCAAGGATTAAAGAAGCAAGTCAGTATGTCCCACTTGAAAATCTTTATCTCTCTACTCAATGTGGCTTTGCTTCAACAGAAGAAGGGAACATTTTGCGAGAAGAAGATCAATGGAAGAAAATTGCTCTCATCCATGAAATTGCAGATGAAGTTTGGGGTTAGACATCAAATGAAGTGAGACTGTGCTCATCTAGGATCGCAGAAAAGGGGAGATTTATCTGAGTGTACACAGATAGTACATACAGAAAAAAACGAGGTTGAGCTACATTCTCAACCTCGTTTTTTCTTAGACTTAATCCATAAAATGATAAAGACTATGAGTCCAAATACGTTAAAGATGACTAGACCAATCGCCCAAAATATTGTTTTAGGCTTTATGTTCCATTTTTTCATACCATCTACCTCCCTTTAAAGTATCTTACCAGAAATTCTTACAATTTGCTAGTTTTTCTATAAGCTTACAAAAATGTAAGATTTCTTGCAAGATTTGTAAGATTGATTGATGGTTGGTAGAATAAGATTAGTATAAAATAAGATTAGCGCATGGTAACAAATTCTTCAGATCCTGTTGGATGAATGGCGACAGTAGCATCAAAGTCTTCTTTTGTTGCCCCCATTTTAATAGCAACTGCGAATCCTTGAATCATTTCATCAACTCCATAGCCAAGTCCATGGAGGCCGACGACTTTTTCTTCTAGTCCAGCAGTAATGAGTTTAAATTTAGCTAGTTGACGGTGGCTAGTGACAGCAGAATACATACTAGCAAAACTGGATGTGTATATCTTGATGTTATCTTTGCCATAGCGAGCAATTGCTTCGTCCTCTGTGAGACCGACTGTTCCGATCGCAGGATGAGAAAAAACAACTGTTGGGATTGTTGTATAATCCATTTTAGCACCAGTTTTACCATTAAATAAGCGTTCTGCAAGAATGCGTCCGGCTTTGATTGCTACTGGAGTGAGTTCCTTTTCTCCAGTCACATCACCTAACGCATAAATGCCAGGTACAGCTGTGTTTTGGTATTCATCTACAGCGATAAAACCCTGTTTGTTGAGAGTAACGCCGGCAAGGTCTAAGTTTAATCCTTGAACATTTGGTTTACGACCTGTTGCCCATATTACCGTCTCAGCGGTGTGTGAACTTCCATCCTCAAAGTCAATACGAATAGTATCATTGTTTATTTTTTCTAATTTCACTGGTACTTTATGTGTTTGGAGAGGTAACCCTGTTTTTTCCATTTCTTCTACTAAACCATCTACCAAATAGGTGTCAAAATTTCGGAGAGGACGGTTTTTTCGAACAAAGAGGTTAGTTTTCACACCTAAACTATGTAGGACACCAGCGAGCTCAACTGCGATATACCCTGCGCCTAGTATGGCAACGGATGTAGGGAGGTTTTCCCACGCAAAAACATCATCAGATGTTCCTCCGAGTTCAGCACCAGGGATATCTGGAATATGTGCATGTGCACCGGTTGCAATCACGATATGTTTTGCACGGATAAGCTCCCCATTTACTTCTACAGTTTGTTTATCAACGAAACGAGCACGACCTTCAATCAACTCAACACCATTGCGTTTAAAACTTCCATCATAAGATGAGCGTGCGCGGTCGATATAAGCTTCGCGATTTTTTCGTAATGTTTTAAAGTCGAACTGATGGTTTTCAGAAGTAAAACCATAGTATGGACCATATTGATGGATGGCTTCGGCGATTTGTGCACCATACCACATAATTTTTTTAGGGACACATCCTTTATTGACACAGGTTCCACCGAGGAGATTTTCTTCAATGACTGCTGCCTTTGCTCCGTGTTCACCAGCTCGATTCATCGTAGCAATGCCACCACTACCTCCACCTATTGAAATAATATCATATTCTTTCATTACAAACTCCTTCATCATTAGTTTAATGAGCTTATTGTACTATTTTTATAAACTAAAAGCAAAAATCTGCTACGGCATAGATTTTTTATGAATGTGCTTGTAAAATATAGAATAAAGTTGTATGATATAGTATAAGTGTTAGAAAAAATCTTGTATGTCATTCAGGCACAAATTTTGTCTTTCTAGGCACAATGGTTCTTAAAAAACAAAATTATGGTATAATATTGTTAGGTTTATTTAATTATAAAGGAGAAATCATGAAAAAAACGAGAAAACTTAAAAAATGGCAAATTAATAGCTTAATAGGTGCTGCAGCTTCGGTTGTGGTTATTGGGGGTGCTATTTTTATTTGGGGAGGAAATTCTTCTTCAACTGCTATTGCAGAGACAATGAGAGTTGTAAAAGCTTCTCAAGGAGAAGTTGCCTCTTCTGTGTTGTTGTCAGGTGCGGTTAAAGCTGGTGCAGAACAATACGTGTACTATGATTCTAGTAAAGGGGATTTAGAATCAGTTTATGTAAATGTTGGAGATGAAGTATATAACGGGCAGGCTATTGCTCAATACCGTACGACAGATGCTCAAGTTGCCTATGATTCGGCTGTTCGTGCACAAAATCGTATCGCTCGTCAGATTAACGAATTACAGACTACAGGAGTAGTTACTCCTTCCTCACAAGAAACTACTGGGCAATCTGAAGGGGGCGAAGAAACTCAAGCAGCAACGGCGCAAACACAAGCTAATGCACAATCAAACTATAATAGTCAGTTGGCAGACTTGCAATCTTCTTATGCCGATGCTACTGATAATGTTACGAAAGCATGGAATAGCTTAAATGCCACAACTGTCCTTTCTACAGTGGATGGAACAGTTGTAGAAGTTAATCGAGATGTATCCAAATCTACTACAGGAAGCAGTCAAACGATTGTTCATATTGTGAATAATGGTAGTTTGCAAGTTGAGGGAGAACTTTCTGAGTACAATCTTCCAAATTTGCATGTTGGACAAGAAGTGACAATGACTTCAAAAGTATACCCAGATAAAACTTGGACTGGAACAATTAACTATATTTCAGAGTATCCAAAGGATGCAAGTGCTGCAGCTTCAACTGGAACAACTGGGGGAGCATCTGGTGGTGCAAAATATCCATTTAGAATTACTTTTACAAGTGACATTGCAGAATTAAAACAAGGGTTTAGCATGAATATCGAAGTTAAAAATGCGAATCAAGGTATTCTTGTTCCAGTTTCTGCCATTTTGTCTGAGGATGGGAAGAATTACGTTTGGACTATAGATGGAAACAATAAAGCTAAGAAAGTTGAAGTTACTCTCGGTGTAGCTGATGCAGAAAACCAAACTATTACTGCTGGTTTAACCCAAGACGAAAAGGTGATTGCAAATCCGACCCCAGAACTCCAAGATGGCAAAGAGGTAGGAAAATATGAAGAAACTAATTGAGTTACATAATATTAACAAAACCTACATTAACGGAGACCAGGAGTTGCGTGTCCTCAAGGATATTAATCTTGAAGTTGAAGAAGGTGAGTTCGTCGCGATTATGGGTCCATCCGGTTCAGGAAAGTCTTCTCTTATGAATGTGATTGGGATGCTGGATACGCCTACAAGTGGAAAATACCGTTTGGAAGGCAAGGAAGTTGCGGGTTTAAGTGAGAAAAAATTAGCACATGTTAGAAATCGCCAGATTGGATTTGTTTTTCAACAGTTTTTCCTCTTATCAAAGTTGACTGCCCTTCAAAATGTTGAATTACCTCTCATTTATGCCGGTGTTTCTCCTAATAAGCGAAAGCAGTTAGCAGAAAAATTTTTAGAGAAAGTTGAGTTAGCTGAGCGTATGCATCATTTACCGTCTGAATTATCAGGAGGGCAAAAACAACGTGTAGCGATTGCACGTGCCTTGGTGAACAATCCGTCGATTATCCTTGCTGATGAACCGACGGGAGCTCTGGATACTAAAACCGGGGACCAGATTATGGAATTCTTGACGGAGTTAAATAATGAAGGAAAGACGATTATAATGGTTACGCATGAACCTGAAATTGCTGCATACGCCAAACGCCAGATTGTTATTCGCGATGGTATTATCTCATCTGATAGTAAGCAAGAAGGAGGAATTTGATGCAAAATCTAAAGTTTGCCCTTAGTTCCATCATGGGACATAAAATGCGCTCCTTCTTGACCATGATTGGGATCATTATTGGGGTTGCTTCTGTTGTTGTTATCATGGCATTGGGTAATGGGATGCAACAGGGGGTTAATAAACAAATCAATGAAGAGCAGCAGTACATGTCGCTTAATTACTCAACAAAAAAGAGTAATTACATGTTGGGCATGAGTTTGACAGGGGGAATGTCTGATGATACGGATATTGATAATGAGGTTCAAGAAACACCGCCTGCTATTCAAGAAAATTGGGCCAAAGAACTGCTCAAAGTTGAAGGTGTGGATGGTTATTATGTTGTGAATAACTCATCAGCTACGTTCACTTATCTAAATAAGTCTGCAGATAACATTACGATATTAGGGGTGAATAGCACATTCTTTAGTATTCGAAATTATGAAGTGTTAGCAGGTCGCAATTTGACTGCATCTGATTATCAAACATTTTCACGTGTAGTTATGTTAGATGAAAGCTTGGCAAATCAACTTTTTGGAGACGCAGCTACTGCGCTTAACAAGGTAGTTGGAGTCGGGGATAATGCGAGTTACCGAGTAGTAGGTGTTTATAAAGATCCGAATGCAGGCCGTAGTTTTTCTAGTGGCGGTGGAGCTATTATGGCAAATACCCAAGTTGCTGCTGAGTTTGGGATTGACGATATTCAGACAGTATTTATCTATAACAAGGATGTGTCTAAAGCAACAGAAACAGGAGTTGCTGCAGCTAAGCGCTTAACTGAATTATCTGGTGTTCGTCAAGGAGAGTATCAAATTTTAAATACTCAGAGTATCTTAGAGCAAAGCAAACAAATAACAGGAATGATTACGACTGTCATTGGTGCAATAGCTGGAATTTCACTCTTGGTCGGTGGGATTGGTGTGATGAATATCATGCTGGTTTCTGTTACAGAACGAACAAGAGAGATAGGACTTCGTAAAGCTTTAGGAGCGACCCGAGGAAATATTTTGACACAATTTTTGATTGAATCAATGATTTTAACGCTTTTTGGTGGTGTGATTGGTTTAGGTTTGGCTTATGGGATTAACGGTATTCTAGCAGCAGTGATTCCTGAAGACGTCTTTGGAGGTCCACCTGTGGTATCTTTATCAGCGGGTATTGCTAGTCTTCTTTTCTCTGCAGTAATTGGTATTGCTTTTGGAATTTTACCAGCCAATAAAGCTTCAAAACTAGATCCGATAGAAGCTCTTCGATATGAATAGAAAAATGAAACATCGCTAATTTGCGGTGTTTTTTTATTTTGATGATTACAGTAATTCATTAATTGTTAGAAAAACTGCTTATGATATTTATGGCTAATCCCTAATAATTTTTTCCTTTCTCTTTTCTGATATATCTTTTTTATATCTGACATAAAAAAGATATATTGGTTGTTTTTGGAGGAAGAATATGACACGAAACTTTAAATTTGAGACCCTACAATTACATGCTAGTCAAACAGTTGATGCAACGACTAAATCAAGGGCCGTACCCATTTATCAAACGAGCTCTTATGTATTTGAGGATACAGAAGAAGCGGCGGTTCTATTTGCTCTACGTAAGTCAGGAAATATTTACACTCGCATTACGAATCCTATTACTGCGGCTTTTGAAGAAAGAATTGCTGCTCTGGAAGGAGGTGTGGGAGCTCTTGCTACTGCATCAGGTATGGCGGCTATTACATATACCATATTAGCTCTTGCACATGCAGGAGATCATGTAGTAGCAGCTTCCACTATATATGGAGGGACCTACAATCTTCTCAAAGAAACGCTTCCTAGGTATGGAATTACAACAAGTTTCGTTGATATTGATCGCATAGCTGAAGTTGAAGAAGCAATTCAGGATAATACTAAGTTGGTATTAATTGAAACATTGGGAAATCCACTTATTAATATCCCTGATTTTGAAAAACTGGCACAAATAGCTCACAAACATAGTATTCCTCTAGTAGCTGATAATACCTTTGCGACTCCCTACTTGATCAACGTATTTTCTTATGGAGTTGACATTGTAGTGCATTCTGCTACAAAATTTATCGGAGGTCATGGGACTACAATTGGAGGAGTGATTGTTGATAGTGGGAAGTTTGACTGGGCTATCTCAGGGAAATTTCCTCAATTTGTAGAAGAAGACCCAAGTTACCATCAGATTAGTTACACGCGTGATGTAGGAGTCGCTGCCTTCATAACTGCGGTGCGTGTTCAATTACTTCGTGATACAGGTGCGGCTTTGTCACCGTTTAATACCTTTTTGCTATTACAAGGTTTGGAAACTTTGTCACTTCGAGTGGAACGCCATGTCTCTAATGCTGAGAAAATTGTAGAATTCCTTGATCGTCATCCAAAAGTAGAGCAGGTGAATTATCCTAAGTTAATAGATAGTCCATACCATACTCTTGCGGAAACATATTTTAAAAAAGGGGTTGGTTCCATTTTTACGTTCCATGTTAAAGGAGGAGAAGCGGAAGCTCGTAAGGTTATTGATAGTTTGAAGATTTTTTCTAACTTGGCTAATGTTGCAGATGCCAAGTCACTTGTTGTTCATCCAGCGACAACGACTCATGGACAGTTGTCACCACTAGAACAGCAAGAAGCTGGTATTACCCCAAATCAAATTCGTCTTTCAATTGGTTTAGAACATGTTGATGATTTAATAGAGGATTTAAACATTGCCTTAGAAAGTATTTAATTTTTTGGGGAGGAAATAGGAGGGAATTCTTTTGAAGCTCCATCTATAACAGTCGTAAATGGAACAATTAAGTGATTGAAAGAAAATGAGCTATAAAATGATCTGTCAAAGAAGAGATACTATCTAATTGATTTATTCAATTTTTCATTGTTTTCTGAATATTCAGTCTTGACATCTTTCATAAAATAGTCTAAAATAGAATCATTCAGATAAGTAGTAAAAAGAAACTTTCAGAGAGGTCGTGGTTGTTGAAAACGGCTAGTGGAATTTTATGAAATTGGGCTGAAGTGTAAAATGAATTTGAAGGAATAAAAATTCGGTAGGCACACCTTATAGTGCAGTCCTTGTTAGGGGATTAGAGTGGAAAGAAAATTTTCTTTCAAGTGAGGTGGCACCGCGTTCATCGTCCTCACATGTCATTGACATGTGAGGATTTTTTGTTTATCTTCGAATTTTATATCTAAATTAGTAACGTAATTTTAAGGAGGAACTCTTATGAAAAACAAACGTTTAGTTGGAATGCTGGCTGCTGTGGCAGTTTTAGTTGCTGGAGCCGTAGCTTACTCAAGCTTATCAAACAATCCATCAAAATCGTCTACAGGTACAAGTACCAGTTCAAAAATTGGTGTCCTACAATATGTGACACATGCTTCTCTAGATGAAATTTATCGTGGTATACAAGATGGTCTAGCAGAAGAAGGTTATAAAAATGGTGAGAATTTAACCATTGATTTTATGAATGCGGAAGGTGATCAGAGTAAAGTTGCTACGATGAGTAAGCAATTAGTATCTAATGGAAATGATGTCTTTATAGGGATAGCTACTCCTGCAGCTCAAGGTTTAGCAAATGCAACGAGTGATAAACCAGTTATTATGGGGGCTATTACAGATCCTATTGGTGCAAAACTAGTCTCGTCACTTGAAAAACCAGGAGGAAATGTTACAGGAGTCTCAGATGGAAACCCTGCAGCTCAACAAGTGGAATTGATCCAATCCTTAACTCCAGAAGTAAAAACGATTGGTATTCTTTATTCAAGTAGTGAAGATAATTCTAAGAGTCAAGTGGAGGAATTTACTAAATTAGCAGAAGCTGCAGGATTCAAAGTGGAAGCCTATACTGTTCCATCGACAAATGAAATTGCATCTACTGTTGGTGTGATGGTTGGAAAAGTAGATGCAATTTGGGTTCCGATTGATAATACGATTGCATCTGCCTTTCCGACAGTGGTATCCGCAAATAAAGAAGCTAAAAAACCAATTTATCCAAGTGCAGCAGCTATGGTAGAAGAAGGAGGGCTGGGATCTGTTGTCGTTGATCAACATGATCTTGGTGTTGCTACTGGGAAAATGGCTGCTAAGATTTTGAAAGGTGGAAATCCTGCTAATACAGCTGTGGAAATCTTCAATACTGGTAAATCTGTTATTAATAAAAAGGTGGCTTCAGAATTAGGAATCACAATCCCAGAAGCTGTTGAAAAAGCAGCTGGTCAGGTTATTGAGTAAATCAAAAGGAACGGATATGTTTATTTCGACTATTTCACAAGGGATAGTTTGGGCTATTTTGGGAGTTGGTATTTTCATGACTTTTAGAATCCTAGACTTTCCGGATATGACTACAGAGGGGAGTTTTCCATTAGGGGGAGCAGTTGCTGTTACTTTGATTACGAATGGAGTAAATCCCCTTCTTGCGACACTTGTAGCAGTGCTAGCTGGTTGTTTAGCTGGTCTTGCTACTGGACTTCTCTATACAGTAGGAAAAATTCCTACTCTTCTTGCGGGAATTTTGGTAATGACTTCTTGCCATTCGATCATGTTGATGATTATGGGAAGAGCTAACCTTGGTCTCTTAAATAGCAGTTTAATTCAAGATTTTTTGCCATTTTCAGGAGCAATTAATACGCTGTTAACCGGTCTCTTCTTCGTTATTATGGTGATTCTTGCTTTGATCTTTTTCTTAGATACTAAGTTGGGCCAAGCTTATATTGCAACTGGTGATAATCCAGACATGGCTCGCAGTTTTGGGATTCATACTGGACGGATGGAAGTTATGGGGTTAGTGTTGTCAAATGGTGTGATTGCTTTAGCGGGTGCTTTAATTGCACAGCAAGAGGGATATGCAGATGTTTCTCGAGGGATAGGTGTTATTGTTGTTGGATTAGCAAGTCTTATCATTGGAGAAGTGCTGTTTAAAGGTTTAACGTTGGCGGAAAGATTGGTTGCGATTGTAATTGGCTCGATTGCCTATCAATTTCTCATTTGGGGTGTGATTGGTTTAGGCTTTAATACTAGTTACCTACGTCTATACAGTGCGGTAATTCTGGCTATTTGCCTTCTTATTCCAGAGTTAAAAAGTAAATTCTTCAAAGGAGTCAAGTTAAGCAGATGAAAGTAGTTGTAGAATTAAGAAATGCCACTAAGGTTGTCAATAACGGCTTTGGAGAAGAGAAAGTCATCCTGAAAGATGTCAATTTAAGAATTTATGAACATGATTTTATTACAATCTTAGGTGGAAATGGCGCTGGAAAGTCAACTCTTTTTAATGTCATAGCAGGAAGTATTGAATTAACAAGTGGCTCGGTTTACATTATGGGTGAAGACGTCACCAAGTTAAAATCAGAAAAACGAGCCAAGTATTTATCACGCGTTTTTCAAGATCCTAAAATGGGGACATCCCCTCGAATGACCGTTGCTGAAAATCTTTTAATTTCAAAATATCGTGGTGAAAGACGACTTTTGGTTCCTAGGCGTTTAGCTGCTCATAAAAATGAGTTTAAACAAACGATTGAAAAAGTCGGAAATGGACTAGAAAATCATCTCTCTACCCCTGTTGACTCACTTTCAGGAGGACAACGCCAAGCACTTAGTTTGCTAATGGCTACATTGAAGCGTCCAGAACTCTTGCTATTAGATGAACATACAGCCGCGCTGGATCCAAAGACAAGTGTATCTCTTATGAAATTAACAGATGAGT
>NZ_KQ969162.1:26391-31353 GCF_001578805.1 Streptococcus sp. DD10
TTTTTTAGAATGTAGGGATGGTCTAATCAGACTATCTTATTTTTGTTTGTATATTCAATTTTTTAGCGAATCCTAACAAATTTATCAAAAAGGTAGAAACTAGATTACACAGCTCTCGCATTGGTTGGCTCCGACTTCATCTCCGTCATCTGTAAAGGTACGAACGTAGTAGATCGACTTGATTCCCTTGTTGAAGGCGTAGTTACGCAGGATCGACAGGTCACGCGTGGTTTGTTTGTTTTCTCTTTTCCATTCGTAGAGACCCGTCGGGATATCGCTCCGCATAAAGAGGGTTAGAGACAGACCTTGGTCCACGTGCTCAGTAGCAGCGGCGTACACATCGATGACCTTTCGCATGTCCATGTCGTAGGCAGACGTGTAGTAAGGGATTGTTTCAGTTGAGAGTCCAGCAGCGGGGTAGTAAATTTTTCCGATTTTCTTTTCCTGACGCTCTTCGATCCGTTGGGTGATCGGGTGGATCGAAGCAGACACATCGTTGATGTAACTGATAGACCCATTAGGTGCTACTGCCAGGCGGTTTTGATGGTAGAGACCATCTTTCTTGATGTTTTCACGTAAGGTCTTCCAATCCTCAGCAGTCGGGATAAAGACATCTGCAAAGAGTTCTTTGACACGGTCAGATTGTGGGACAAATGCTCCAGTGATGTATTTGTCGAAGTAGCTTCCATTGGCATAGTCTGACTTGTCAAAGTTGTGGAAGACTTGACCACGTTCTCGTGCGATGTTGTTAGACTCGACCAAGGTCCAGTAGTTCATCAGCATGAAGTAGATGCTGGTAAACTCAACCGACTCAGCCGATCCGTATTCGATCAGTTGTTGAGCTAGGTAGCTGTGAAGTCCCATGGCACCGAGTCCGAAGGTATGCGCTAGACTATTTCCATGATCAATCGTCGGAACGGCTTTGATGTGAGAGTTGTCAGTGACAAAGGTCAAGGCCCGCACCATGGCACGAATGGAACGGCCAAAATCAGGTGATGTCATCATGTTCACGACATTGGTGGATCCAAGGTTACAAGACACATCGGTTCCCATTTGCAAGAAATCTTGGGCATCGTTAATGAGGCTAGGTTCTTGAACTTGAAGGATCTCCGAACAGAGGTTACTCATGATGATTTTTCCATCAACCGGATTGGAACGGTTGGCGGTATCGATATTGACGACATATGGGTAACCAGATTCTTGTTGCAATTTGGAAATCTCAGTTTCCAAATCACGCGCCTTGATTTTTGTCTTGCGGATGTTTGGATTGGCAACCAGCTCATCGTATTTCTCTGTAATGTCGATATAGTTGAATGGGACACCGTACTCTAACTCGACTGAATAAGGACTAAAGAGATACATGTCTTCGTTTTTACGAGCTAACTCATAGAATTTATCAGGGACAACTACACCGAGCGAAAGAGTTTTTACACGAACCTTTTCATCGGCGTTTTCTTTTTTGGTAGAAAGAAAAGAAATGATGTCTGGGTGAAAAACGTTGAGGTAAACAACTCCTGCACCTTGACGCTGGCCCAATTGGTTAGAGTAAGAAAAGCTATCTTCAAAGAGTTTCATAACGGGTACGACCCCTGAAGCGGCTCCTTCATAGCCTTTGATAGGAGCGCCTGCTTCACGAAGATTGCTAAGTGTAATTCCCACACCCCCACCGATACGTGAAAGTTGAAGAGCAGAGTTAATGGAACGACCAATAGAGTTCATATCATCTGTTACTTGGATCAAGAAGCAAGAAACCAACTCTCCTCGGCGAGCTCGACCGGCATTTAGGAAAGAAGGAGTAGCGGGTTGATAGCGTTGATGGATGATTTCGTTAGCAATCTCAGTGGCGATTTCTTCGTTTCCATCCGCAAAGTAAAGGGCGTTAAAAAGAACGCGGTCTTCCATGCTCTCTAAGTAATATTCCCCATCGTTGGTCTTGAGGGCATATTGGTTATAAAACTTATAGGCCGCCATGAAGGATTTAAATTGGAAATTCTGGTCTGCAATAAATTGAGACAACTGCTCGATAAAAGTTGGACGATACTTGCTAATAAATTCTTTTTCTAGGTAGTTTTCTTCGATTAAGTAGGCAATTTTTTCCGTGATGTTCTTGAAGGCTTTCGTATTTGGAAGCACGTTTTCCTTAAAAAAGGCATCCAAGGCTTCCTTATCCTTATGAAGCATGATTTGTCCGTTTACAGGACGGTTAATTTCATTATTCAGACGGAAATAAGAGACGTCTTCTAAATTCTTTAGACTCATAAAAATCCTTTTTCTATTGAAGTATTGATTACATAAAATAAGGGGTTGAGGGTTTCCCCTCACTCCCGGTAAATTAAGACAGTTTTTTTAGTTTAGCAGGTTGAAAACCTGAAAAACTTTCTGTCGGAGTTTGGATGACTGGTGCAGCACTAAAGCCAAGACTTTTTACATGTTCTACAAATTCAGGTTGTTCATCTAAGTTGATTTCTTTATAGGAAACGTTGTTGCTATCCAAAAAGCGCTTAGTCATTTTGCATTGAACGCAGTTATTTTTTGAGTAAATGGTGACCATAAGGTTCTCTCCTTGTAAAAATGATAACTGTAACTAGTATAATCTAAAATAAAAAAATGTCAATATTTTGTGCTTGAAATAAAAAAATATTCCCCTTGACACAATATGTAGTGTTTGTTAAACTATTGCATATTTTTGATGCAATAGGAATGCTATTTAAAGTGGAAGAATAAAAGAACAAACTATATCTTGGGTTAGAAACATTCCATCTAAAAGAAATTTAAACTCCGAAATAGAATAAATTTTGGTTGCTTTTCTGTAAATAACACATAAAATTCTTGAAAAAGTTTTCCAAACATGTTATAATATAAAATTGTAAGGGTTATCATAAGAATGAAAACCTAATAACTTATCACAAAAGGAGAGTCTAACTATGGCTTCTAAAGATTTTCACGTTGTAGCAGAAACTGGTATTCACGCACGTCCAGCTACTTTACTTGTTCAAACTGCAAGCAAATTTGCTTCAGATATCACTCTTGAATACAAAGGTAAATCAGTAAACCTTAAATCAATCATGGGAGTTATGAGTCTCGGTGTTGGTCAAGGTGCTGATGTAACAATCTCAGCTGAAGGTGCTGACGCTGATGACGCAATCGCAGCTATCACTGAAACTATGGAAAAAGAAGGATTGGCATAAGTAAAATGACAGAAATGCTAAAAGGAATCGCAGCATCTGATGGTGTTGCCGTTGCTAAAGCATATCTACTGGTTCAACCGGACTTGTCATTTGAGACTGTTTCAGTCGAAGATACAAATGCAGAAGAAGCTCGTTTGGATGCGGCTCTTGAAGCTTCACAGAACGAGCTTTCTCTTATCCGTGAGAAAGCAGTAGATACGCTTGGAGAAGAAGCGGCTCAAGTTTTTGACGCTCATTTGATGGTTCTTGCAGACCCAGAAATGATTGGTCAGATTAAAGAAACTATCCGTACGAAAAAAGTAAATGCCGAAGCAGGCTTGAAAGAAGTGACGGATATGTTCATCACGATCTTTGAAGGTATGGAAGATAATCCATATATGCAAGAACGTGCAGCGGATATTCGTGATGTTACAAAACGTGTGCTTGCTAACTTGCTTGGTAAGAAATTGCCTAACCCAGCAACAATCAACGAAGAATCAATCGTTGTTGCTCATGACTTGACACCATCTGATACAGCTCAGTTGAACAAAAAGTACGTAAAAGCTTTTGTTACTAATATCGGTGGACGTACAAGTCACTCTGCAATCATGGCTCGTACCCTTGAAATCGCAGCCGTTCTTGGAACCAATAACATCACAGAACTTGTTAAAGACGGTGATATCTTGGCCGTATCAGGAATTACTGGTGAAGTTGTTATCAACCCAACTGAAGAGCAAATCGCTGAATTTAAGGAAGCTGGCCAAGCTTACGCTGCACAAAAAGCTGAATGGGCACTTCTTAAAGATGCTCAAACAGTTACTGCTGATGGAAAACACTTTGAGTTGGCTGCTAACATCGGTACACCTAAAGACGTTGAAGGTGTGAATGAGAACGGTGCAGAAGCAGTTGGTCTTTATCGTACAGAGTTCTTGTATATGGATTCTCAAGACTTCCCAACTGAAGATGACCAATATGAAGCCTATAAAGCAGTTCTTGAAGGGATGAACGGTAAACCTGTTGTTGTTCGGACAATGGATATCGGTGGGGATAAGGAACTTCCTTACTTTGATCTTCCTAAAGAAATGAACCCGTTCTTGGGTTACCGTGCTTTGCGTATCTCTATCTCTGAAACTGGTAATCAAATGTTCCGTACACAATTGCGTGCTTTGCTTCGTGCATCTGTTCACGGTAAATTGCGTATCATGTTCCCAATGGTTGCTTTGTTGACTGAGTTCCGTACTGCTAAAGGTATTCTTGAAGAAGAAAAAGCGAAATTGGTTGCTGAAGGTGTTGCCGTTGCAGACGATATCGAAGTAGGTATCATGATTGAAATCCCTGCTGCAGCTATGCTTGCTGACCAATTTGCTAAAGAAGTTGATTTCTTCTCAATTGGTACAAACGACCTTATCCAATACACTATGGCTGCTGACCGTATGAACGAACAAGTATCATACCTTTACCAACCATATAACCCATCAATCCTTCGTTTGATTAACAATGTTATCAAAGCGGCTCACGCTGAAGGTAAATGGGCTGGTATGTGTGGTGAAATGGCTGGTGACCAAACTGCTGTTCCACTTCTTGTCGGAATGGGCTTGGATGAGTTCTCAATGTCAGCGACATCTGTTCTTCGGACACGTAGCTTGATGAAGAAATTGGACACAGCTAAAATGGAAGAATACGCTAACCGTGCGCTTACTGAATGTTCAACAATGGAAGAAGTTCTTGAACTTTCAAAAGAATACATTAACGTAGATTAGTCATTATAAAAAAACAAAATAAAAACCGAGAATAC
>NZ_KQ969162.1:32629-71503 GCF_001578805.1 Streptococcus sp. DD10
TGCCTACAACCTCGGTTTTTATTTTGTTTTTCCTAAAAATGAAACTAGCATAGGTAGAATAAGGTAGCTGGAGCATAAAAAAGTCAAAAAAAATTAGTGTAAGTGTTTACAAAATGAGAGACATATGCTATACTAAGCATATAAGTTAATACAAGGTGAGTGTTAGTAAAATAGATTACGCATGATCACAAACGAATTAGAAGTTAATAAAACTTTCTAAGGGTGTTTGTGATCATTTTTTGTATCTAACAACCTTGAATATAATAGCAAAGGAGGTTGTCATGTATCGAATTTTACATCCGATGAATCACAACGTCTCGCTTGTCAGAAATGACAAAGGAGAAGAAGTGATTGTGATTGGTAAAGGGATTGCATTTGGAAAGAAGAAGGGGGATTTGATTGCTGAACATCAAGTTGATAAAATTTTTCGGATGAAGACAGAAGAGTCCAGAGAAAACTTTATGGTTCTCCTCAAAGATGTTCCGCTTGATTTTATCACAGTGACCTATGAGATTATTGATAAGCTTTCAAAGAAATATCATTATCCGATTCAAGAATATCTCTACGTAACCTTGACAGATCATATCTACTGTTCTTATCAATCTCTAATGCAAGGAAGGTACAAGGATAGCAATCTGCCAGATATTTCTGCTAAGTATCCTGTCGCTTTTCAAATTGCGAATGAGGCGTTTGAAATATATCGTCAGAAGCTAGTAGATCATTTCCCTGAAGATGAAATTATTCGGATTGCTTATCATTTTATCAATGCTGAGGGTGAGAATGAAGTGTCAGTTGTTGAATCGATCGATAAGAGGAAAGAAATTCTCAGAGATGTTGAGGAAGTTCTAAGAGATTATTCTATTCAGCGAACCAAAGAAAACAACCATTTTTATGATCGCTTTATGATTCATTTGAATTATTTCCTGGATTATTTAGATTGCTCTAGAGATGATAACCAATTGCTTCTGGATATGGAAGATCATATCAAACAATCCTATCCGAGAGCTTTCGAGATTGGGAGTAAGGTTTATGATGTGATAGCTTGCCATACAGGTGCTGACTTGTATAAGAGTGAGCGAGTTTATCTCGTTTTACATATTCAACGTTTATTGTAGTGGTTGTCGAGAGCTATAAAAAGATTATTTGGCTCTCTGAATGTTGTGTTTTAGTAATTGAACTCGGGCTAAAATCTTGGAAAAAAGATAAATGTTCCTAGGAGCGTCGCTCAGTCATCACATTTTCTATTTTTCTTTCGATTTTCAAACGCCCTTGGTATCTTAAATAAGGAGGATTCTATCATGAATAGAGAAGAAGTTACATTGTTAGGTTTTGAGATTGTTGCCTACGCAGGCGATGCTCGTTCTAAGTTGTTGGAGGCTTTGAAGGCCGCTGAGGCTGGTGATTTTGAAAAGGCAGATACGCTAGTGGAGGAAGCAGGAGCTTGTATCGCTGAGGCTCATCATGCCCAGACCAGCCTCTTGACCAAGGAAGCTGCTGGTGAGGACTTGGCTTACAGCGTGACCATGATGCACGGTCAAGACCACCTCATGACCACCATCTTGCTCAAAGACCTCATGCATCATTTGATTGAACTCTACAAGAGAGGAGTAAAATAATGGATAAACTCATTGGTTTAATTGAAAGAGGGAAACCTTTCTTTGAAAAAATATCTCGGAATAAATACCTCCGGGCTGTCCGGGATGGATTCATTGCTGGTATGCCAGTCATTCTCTTTTCTAGTATCTTTATCTTGATTGCCTATGTTCCAAATTCCTGGGGTTTCCATTGGTCTAAAGATATTGAGAATTTCTTGATGACACCGTATAACTACTCAATGGGAATTTTGGCTTTCTTTGTTGGAGGAACAACTGCCAAAGCCTTGACGGACTCAATGAATCGTGAGTTGCCAGCTACCAACCAAATCAACTACTTATCTACTATGTTGGCATCCATGGTAGGATTCCTCTTAATGGCAGCTGAGCCTGCACAAGATGGTGGTTTCTTAACAGCATTTATGGGGACAAAAGGTCTTCTAACAGCTTTCATTGCAGCCTTTGTTACAGTTAATGTTTATAAGGTCTGTGTGAAAAATAATGTGACGATTCGCATGCCAGACGAGGTTCCACCGAATATTTCACAAGTCTTCAAAGACTTGATTCCATTTACAGTTTCAATTGTTCTTTTGTATGCATTTGAATTAATTGTTAAAGGTGCTATCGGTGTAACAGTTGCGGAATCTATCGGAACACTTCTAGCTCCGTTGTTCTCTGCGGCAGATGGTTATCTTGGAATTACCCTTATCTTTGGTGCATATGCCTTCTTCTGGTTTGTTGGTATCCACGGTCCTTCTATCGTAGAACCAGCGATTGCGGCGATCACTTATGCAAATATTGATAACAACTTACACTTGCTTCAAGCAGGCCAACACGCAGATAAAGTCATCACTTCTGGGACTCAAATGTTTATCGTTACCATGGGTGGTACTGGTGCAACCTTGATTGTTCCCTTCCTCTTCATGTGGTTGTGTAAGTCTGAACGTAACCGTGCAATCGGACGTGCATCGGTTGTTCCAACCTTCTTTGGGGTCAATGAACCAATCCTCTTTGGTGCTCCAATTGTATTGAACCCAACCTTCTTCATTCCATTTATCTTTGCGCCAATCGCAAACGTCTGGATTTTCAAATTTTTTGTTGATACCTTGGGAATGAACTCCTTCTCAGCAAACCTTCCATGGGTAACGCCTGGACCTCTAGGAATTGTCCTTGGTACGAACTTCCAAGTTCTTTCCTTCATCCTTGCTGCTCTTCTAGTGGTAGTGGATGTAATCATTTACTATCCATTCGTTAAGGTTTATGATGAACAAATTCTTGAAGAAGAACGTTCTGGTAAAGCTAACGACAGCTTGAAAGAAAAAGTCGCAGCAAACTTCAATACAGCTAAAGCTGATGCGATTCTTGAAAAAGCTGGTGTTGAAGACGAACCTGTTCAAAACAATATCACAAAAGAAACAAACGTCTTGGTTCTCTGTGCCGGTGGTGGTACCAGTGGACTCCTTGCCAATGCCTTAAACAAGGCGGCAGCAGAATACAATGTTCCTGTCAAAGCAGCAGCAGGTGGCTACGGTGCTCACCGGGAAATGTTGCCAGAATTTGACCTTGTTATCTTGGCGCCTCAGGTTGCTTCCAACTTCGAAGACATGAAGGCTGAAACAGATAAATTGGGTATCAAATTGGCTAAGACAGAAGGTGCTCAATACATTAAATTGACACGTGATGGACAAGGCGCCCTAGCCTTTGTTCAAGCGCAGTTTGAAGAATAAGAACGAATAAGTGAGATGGAGATGGATGGCTCACTAACTCCTCTCCCCTCACTTTTCATTATATCCAATCAAGAAATAGGTGAAAAAATGACAAAAACACTTCCTAAAGATTTTATTTTTGGTGGGGCAACGGCTGCCTATCAAGCAGAAGGAGCTACCCATACTGACGGAAAAGGACCAGTTGCTTGGGACAAATACTTAGCTGATAACTATTGGTATACAGCAGAACCAGCAAGCGATTTCTACCATAAATATCCAGTAGACTTACAGTTGGCTGAAGAATATGGCGTAAACGGAATTCGTATTTCTATTGCTTGGTCACGTATTTTCCCAACTGGCTATGGTGAAGTCAATCCAAAAGGGGTAGAATTCTATCATAAGTTATTTGCAGAATGTCATAAACGTCATGTAGAACCATTTGTAACTCTTCACCACTTTGATACACCTGAAGCGCTTCACTCAAACGGAGACTTCTTGAATCGTGAAAACATCGAACACTTTGTGGATTACGCTGCCTTCTGTTTTGAAGAATTCCCAGAAGTCAACTATTGGACAACCTTTAATGAAATTGGACCAATCGGTGATGGTCAATACTTAGTAGGAAAATTCCCTCCAGGGATTCAGTATGACCTTGCCAAAGTTTTCCAATCACACCACAATATGATGGTTTCGCATGCTCGAGCTGTGAAATTGTATAAAGACAAAGGGTATGAAGGTGAAATCGGAGTTGTGCACGCTCTTCCAACCAAGTATCCGTTGGATCCAGAAAATCCAGCAGACGTTCGGGCGGCTGAATTGGAAGATATCATCCATAACAAGTTTATTCTAGATGCAACCTACCTTGGACACTATTCCGATAAAACCATGGAAGGTGTAAACCACATTCTTTCAGTTAATGGTGGTGAGTTGGATCTTCGAGACGAAGACTTTGTGGCACTTGAAGCAGCTAAAGACCTGAATGACTTCCTTGGAATTAACTACTACATGAGTGATTGGATGGAAGCATTTGATGGCGAAACAGAAATCATCCACAACGGTAAAGGTGAGAAAGGAAGTTCTAAATATCAGATTAAGGGTGTTGGACGTCGTGTAGCTCCTGACTATGTGCCTCGGACGGATTGGGACTGGATTATCTATCCGCAAGGTTTGTATGATCAAATCATGCGTGTGAAGGCGGATTATCCAAACTATAAGAAAATCTACATCACTGAAAACGGACTGGGCTACAAAGATGAGTTTGTGGACAATACGGTTTATGACGATGGACGGATTGATTATGTGAAACAACACTTGGAAGTTCTGTCTGATGCCATTGCGGATGGGGCATACGTCAAAGGATATTTCATCTGGTCATTGATGGACGTCTTCTCTTGGTCTAATGGTTATGAAAAACGTTACGGACTCTTCTACGTTGATTTCGATACACAAGAACGTTATCCTAAGAAATCTGCACATTGGTACAAGAAACTAGCTGAAACTCAAGTGATTGAGTAGTGAGTAAGGAGCCCAAAACAAAACCTTCGTGAATTTCACGAAGGTTTTGTTTTATTTCATAGTTGGGAAGAGAAGGACGTCACGAATGGTAGTGGTGTCTGTTAAGAGCATTACGAGGCGATCAATTCCGATCCCCAGTCCACCTGTTGGTGGCATACCATATTCAAGGGCTTCTACATAATCATAGTCAATTCCCGTTGCTTCGTCATCTCCTAGCTCCTTAGCTGCAGCTTGTGCTTCAAAACGGGAAAGTTGATCGATTGGATCATTTAGCTCGGTGAAGGCATTAGCGTATTCTTTTGTCATAATAAAGAGCTCGAATCGGTCTGTGAAACGGTCATCTTCTGGGTTCTTCTTAGCCAGTGGAGAGACTGCTACAGGATGGCCGTAGACAAAGGTTGGCTGGATGAGGGTTTCCTCAACAAACTCTTCAAAGAAGGCGTTGATAATCTGTCCCACTTCTGTATAGTGCTTTTCAAGAGGTACTTTTTTTCCTTTAGCGATGGCTACGGCCTCGTCAAAGCTCATATCTTGCCAGAAGTCTACTCCAGTGATTTCTTTAATAGCATCAACCATATGAACACGTTTGAAGGGTTCGTTGATCTTGATTTCTAGACCTTGATAGATAACAGGTCCATCTCCTTTAACAGACTTGGCAGCATGCTGGATAATGCCTTCTGTCAAGTCCATGATATCTTGGAAGTCAGCGTAAGCTTGGTAGGCTTCGATGGTTGTGAATTCTGGGTTGTGAGTTGCGTCCATTCCTTCGTTTCGGAAGATCCGACCAATTTCATAAACCCTCTCCATACCACCAACGATCAGGCGTTTCAAGTGAAGTTCCGTAGCGATTCGCAAGACCATATCGATATTTTGAGCATTGTGGTGAGTGATGAAAGGGCGGGCAGCGGCACCACCAGCTTCATTGTGAAGGACAGGAGTTTCAACTTCAAGGAAGCCTTGACCATCCATATAACGACGGATTTCTGAAATAACAGTTGAACGTGTAACAAAGCGATCGAAACTTTCACGGTTGGCAATCAGGTCTAGATGGCGCTTACGGTAGATTGTCTCGATATCTGTCAGTCCATGGAATTTTTCAGGAAGTGGACGGAGAGCTTTAGAGAGGTGAGTGATATGGCTAGCCTTGATGGATAGTTCCCCCATATCCGTTCGCATAATTTCCCCTTCGATTCCAAGAAAGTCTCCTAAATCTGCTTTTTTGAAGATTTCGTAATTTTCTTCTCCAACAGCATCCTTACGAACGTAAATCTGGATTTGCCCTTCGCGGTCCTGTATGTGGGCAAATCCGACTTTTCCCTTACCACGTTTAGTTACCAGACGTCCAGCGATAGTTGCACGTTCGTTTAACTCGTGAAGTTGATCTTTATCTAATTCAGCATATTTTTCTTTTAATTGACCAGAGTTTGCAGTACGTTCAAAGCGTTTCCCGAAGGGATCGATTCCTTGCTCGCGAAGTGCCGTCATTTTTTCACGACGGACAATTTGTTGGTCGTTTAATTCTACGTGATGTTCAGTTGACATTGTCTTTTTTCCTCCTTAGTCAGTCTTTACTATTTTACCACAAAATGGGGCGTTTAGGGGAATTGACTAGAAAAAAGTTGGCGAACCAACTTTTTATATACAGTCTTTTTTCTACTAAAATCTTTCTTTTTATTTTAATAGAACGAGCAGGATAAAAGTCCCCACCTTTTACTGCTATGCTTTAAGGGATAGTAAAGAGAGATTAAACGGTTACTCAATTCGTCCTTGCGCCCGGTAATCTTGGTCAGGCTGCCAATTCCATGTTGCGCCAAAGGATTTTAATAGTTCAAAGCTAGCAGATGGTCCCATGCTACCTGACTTGTATTCATGTAAGGGAACTTTATTTTCAGCCCAAAGTTTTTCGATTCGGTCAATGAAGGACCAGGATGCACTGACTTCTTCCCAGTGACTGAAGTTGGTTGAGTCGTTATTAAGAACGTCATAAATTAACTTCTCATATGGTTCAGGGGAGGCACCAGTGGCAGTTGCATCAGTCTGATAATCTAAAGAAATCGGTGCAAGATTAAATTGTTCTCCAACTTGCTTACCATTAAGGCTGAGGGAGAAACCTTCTTCTGGTTGGATAGAAATAGTTAGGACATTTGGCTCAAGAGTTTGCCCAAAAATAGACTCTAATTGCTTAAAGATGATTTTGACATGAGTTCCTTTTTCTGTCAAACGTTTTCCGGTTCGGAAAAAGAAAGGAGTATCATGGAAACGGTCACTATCGACAAAGAAAGCACCTGAAGCAAATGTTTCAGTAGTTGATTCGGGGTTGACATTAGGCTCACTTCGATACGAAATGTACTTTTTGCCATCTATTTTTCCAGAGCGGTATTGTCCTCGAATAAAGAGTTTTTCCAACTCCTCATCACTTGGTTTGCGCAATTGTTGAAAGACGCGGATTTTTTCTTTGCGAATAGCATCTTTAGTAAAACTAGTAGGTTTATCCATTGCTAAAAGGGACAAGAGTTGGAGTGTATGGTTTTGGACCATATCTCTAAGGGCTCCAGATTGATCATAGTAACCCCCTCGTTCTTCAACACCAAGGCGTTCTGCGAAGGTGATTTGGATGTTATCGATGTAATCTCGGTTCCAAATATTTTCAAAAATAAGATTTGCGAAACGAATGGCAAAAATGGATTGAATCATCTCTTTACCGAGATAATGGTCAATACGGAAAATTTGCTCTTCATCGAACGTGGCAAGTAAATCATTATTTAACTTAGTGGCTGTTTCTAAATCTGTTCCAAAGGGTTTTTCTACGACCAAACGTTCAAATCCTTGTCCATTGACAATTTCTTCTGATTTGAGATGTTTTGCGATTGTTCCAAAAAATTGAGGAGCCATGGAAAGGAAAAAGAGTTTATTCTGCTCTGCTTCATATTGGAGATTGAGTTTTTCCTGTAGTTTTTTTAGCTCGATATAGTGTTCGGTATCATTGACATCATGACTTTGATAGTAGAAGTGGCTAGCAAACTCTTGAGCTTGCTCAACGTTATCCGCTAACCCTGCGATAGATTCGACTACGACAGATTCAAAATATTCTTTGCTCCAAGGGCGACGGGCAGTCCCAATGACAGCAAAATGTTTCGATAAATTTCCTGACTTGTAAAGACGAAAGAGGGATGGATAGAGTTTACGTTTAGCCAAATCGCCACTTGCGCCAAAAATGGTAATAATTACTTTTGATGACATAGATATACCTTCTTTTAGAATTGAGAGGTGTAATTTAAAACCTCTAATGATCTTATTTTATCATATTCCTTGTTAAAAACCTATTGTAAGGTACTGGAGAACTTTAGAGGAAGGGATGAAAAAGTTTAAGCAAAAGTCCAGTAGTTGTAAAGAAGCAGAGATTCACGTTTAATTGGGGTTTTTATAATTTAATTTTAATAAGATTTTCTCTCTAATACAAAAAAACAACGGGTTTCATTCCGTTGCTTTTTGCTTTAGTCAAGAAAATTTTTGTTCCAGACTTTTCAGTTTAAAATACCCGATAGACATAGGGATTCTCTGGTTGTTGCACTTGTTCAAAACTCTCGACCTCCAGAGTCGGAAGGCTTTGGTTAAGCTGTTTGTGGTAGTGGTTAACGATTTTTCCACGTGTTCGTATCCAGGTATTGTTTTCATAATGCTGTTCATTTCCTGTCGTTAATAAACCATAAACCCCAGAGTCAGCGATACAATGGATAATTCCAAACCGAAAGAGAAATTGATTGTTGTGATCACTTGGGTCGTTATAGACGAAACCTGTGAATTCCACGAATTTTCCAGCAAACTCATCTGGATAATCGTAAATCACTTCCATCACCTCCATATAGTTATCCGTTGTGACCGTGATGGTTTCATCCTTGAGATATTTATCAGCAGTCTTACGCATAGCAGATTCGTAGGCGTTTTTGGTAAAGTAGGAGCTGGTATCAGGTTTCAGATACTGGCTAGCTGTACCCTCGTCCGCTTGTACATCAGCGTTATTTCCTTCAGCTAAAGGAAAGTAGTAGCCCTTAGCCGAAACTGTTTCAGAATTTAAAGTTACTGTAGGAAAGAAAATTCCAACTATGAGAGGAACGCTGAGAAAGGTAATGCTGGCCATCTTTGCCATCCTTCCGTGCAGATGGCTGTGAACCTTTATCTGGCGCATCCAGATAATCAGCTGGACAACAGCAAGGACAAAAGATAAAATCATAGAAATGTATGCAAGATAGGAATAATGCATATTGATGTACTGGTTTAATTTCCCAGACAATTGTAAATACATGGTTAGCTCAAAATAACCAGCTAGTACAAGAAATCGAATCATAAGAACACCCCCACTAGAGAAGAGTACAGTAATACTACTAGAACTACAATCCCGATAAATTGTCCAATAAATCGATTGGTTAGGTAATTTTTCATCATGAGGAGATTTTTTACATCTAGCATGGGACCGATAACTAGAAAGGCTAGTACGGGTGCTAGTCCAAAACTAGACAAAAGGGAGCTCCCGATGAAGGCATCCGCCTCGCTACATAAAGAGAGTAAAAAGGACAATAACATGAGTAAGAGAATAGCAAGAAGGGGAGTAGCACTAATGGACGTTAGAATCCGAGTTGGGATATAGACTTGGACTAGGCTGGCAAAAAGACAGCCAAAGACCAAATAACGTCCTGTATCAAAAAACTCGTCAATGGCTTGGACAAAGACTTGAAATAATTTTTGTCCAGTTGCTAAATGAGAAAAATGATGTTCATGGATCTGTTTTCTATTTTCTTTTTGTATAGAACCATTTCCAAAGAAACCTAGAAAAATCCCCAAGGCAAGCGCTACAAAGATAGAACCGACTGCTCTGAGAAGAGCCATGTTGAAGGAATTACCAAAGGCTGAGTAGGTAGCGAAAAGCACAATTGGATTAATGATCGGAGCGGTCACCAGAAAGGGAACTGCTGTGTAACTTGGGACTTTCTTTTCTAAAAATCGATTCACAATCGGAACAATGCCACATTCGCAAGAGGGAAAGATAAATCCGATAAAAGTGCCGAAGATAATTTTACCCCATTTATTTTTAGGTAGATGGCGATAAACCCGTTCTGGAGTGATGTAAACATCAATGAATCCTGATATAATGCTACCAATGAGAACAAAGGGAAGAGCTTCAATAATGATGGAAAGAAAAATTGCCCCCGCTTGTAACACGCTTGAGGGCAAACTATTAAAAAGAGTCATTTTTAGTTAACCTTTTTCTCTTTTTCAATTGTTTTTTCTTTCTTCGAGTCTACTGGAAACTCTACTTTGTCGAAATCAGGAAGTTTCGCAAACTCTTCAAACATTTTATCAAGTTCATCTGTCTTAGTAAATTTAATAGCCATAAGGCACCTCCTTTTTTACCATTATACTACCATTTTTGAAAATGTGGGGAAATGAAGTGCAACTTGGTTTGAATTTTGTTCAAATAAAAACCCATGAACGTAAATTACGTCATGGGAAAGGAGAGTTTATGCAGAAGTATCCTCTTCTTTTTTGTATTCTAGGATATCACCAGGTTGACAGTCTAATGCCTGACAGATAGCATCTAATGTACTAAAACGAATCGCTTTAGCCTTTCCTGTTTTTAGAATAGATAAATTTGCACTTGTAATCCCTATTTTTTCAGCTAATTCACTAGATTTCATCTTTCGTTTGGCTAACATAACATCTAAATTTATGATAATCATGCTCTACCTCAAATTGTTAATTCATTTTCTCTAGTAATGTCTACACCACGTTCGATAACTTTTTCCAAAATCCAAAAAATGAGGGCGGTCAATATGAAGGGGAAGTGAAAAGTCAATTCGAAACGAAATGGGACTTCAATTGGGGAACCAGTTAAATAAAAATTACCTAATAGCAACGAAAGAAGCAGGGATAGTTTCCAACATATTCCCATAATACGGACATTGTTTACAGAGAAAAATTGTTCTCTATCAATATTTATCAAAAAACGAAGAATAAAATATAGAAATGTGATATGTACCCCATTCGATAAGATTGGGAAAATCAGTGACCAAATGGAGTCGCTTTTCTTAGGGAATAATTGGATACCATTATAGTCAAATGATAGACGATGTGTATCGAACCAATTGTTGAATACTCCTGTACGTGTCAGAATATGACTCAAAATAGCCAAGAAAGTGAAAAGGATAGAAAGCCAAATGATAGCTTTTATTATCTTGATTATATTGCGAATAATTTTTGAATGTGTCATCATCCAATCCTCCTTTTTTATTTAAACTAAGTATATATCTTTTTTAGCCGAAAGTCAACAAAAATATATCGAAAAACAATAATTTTTTATTTTAAAAAAGGAAAAGATTACATGGAGTTCGAAAAGAAAACGCTTATCGTCCCATCTCATAAGGATGCTGTAGTTACTAATGATATGTCAATCTAGTTTTTATTAACTAGTATGAAACAGTCATCCTATTCAGGGAGAAAAGAGTTGATGTTGGCCTTTCTAGTTATTTTTAATTTATCTGTCTTCTTTCCATATCTGGAGGCGCATGTCTAGTAATTGTTTAGATAAGCGATAGAGTAAGTCTTTTTTTCTGGACTTAAATCATGAGCGTTGCGAAAAACCTCCAAAACCTTAGTGATAGTTTCTGGATTTTTCAGTTCGTCTAGGGACTCCATCCCTGTATCTAGTATGAGTCCAAAAAAACTATCAAAGAAGTCTTTTAATTCTTCATCAGGAACCTGTGCGACCCATTTTTTTAAAGTGGCATCTGTTTGTTGGCTATCTTTGCTAATAGCATCGACAGTTTCGAAGTGATTTTTTTCTACCTGCCAACTAAATGTATTATGCTGAGATAAGCCATTGAAGGCATTGCTCGCTACGATCTGAGCGGGTTCAGGGGTTTCTAACATCATACCGACGATGGAATTTTTGGGAATATAGGACAGAATTTTTTTACTAGTTTGCTGATAGGACGGTGTTTTAATAAGATTTTTATGAAGTCCAGGAGCATCAAAACAATAGATGGATTCCACTCTTTCTTGTAACTCTTCATCAATAAATGTTGCAGCGTAGGTTGCTAAATTGCCCCCTTTAGAGTGTCCTGCAACTAAAAAATGGGCGTTTGGATAGGTCGCCATAATCTGATTAAGGTAACGAGTGGCAGATTTTTGAGCTGGGATATGGTTCATATAAGTCATATGGAAATCTTCTTTCCAACCAATGATACTTGCATCTGTTCCCCGGAAGACCACCAAGTAAGTATCCAGCGAAAGTCGATAAGTCATGGCAGCAAACTGTTTCTCACTTTCAAAGTCGACTTCGTTTGTATAGCCCATGAGTTTAATATTTTTAAACCGAGTAGATGAAGCTAATTCATCGAGCAAAAGCAATCGTTCTTTAGAAGATTGAATTGTAATATCTCTGGGAATTTTGGGAGCTATCTCGAGCAATCGTTTTTCGGGCAGAATTCTACTATTCTTAAGCTCCAGATTGTCAAAATTTAAGTAGGTTATCTCAGTTAGTGCTAAGATGTCCAACTCTGTAAAAGGAGAGTCATAGATAGACTCATTTGTCACTGTTTTTAGGTAGTCAAAGAGGTTGGGCATGGTGTTTTCCTTTCGTTTTCTTTCCCATTAGTATAGCATATTTATATCAGAAAACGAATTATAAGAAAGATTTTTACAAAAGGAAAGCATATAAAAAATTGTATTTTAATAAGATAAATGTTATAATTAAATCAAGAGAAATTTATGAGGTGACGTTTATGTTGGCTTTTTTAAGTTTAGGTATTTTAATGCTTTCTCTCGTCTTGTGTACCTATTATTTAGTTCGAGTTTTGTTACAACTGCCACTGACTTTCTTTGATCAGTGTTTTATATTATTTGCTGACTTCGTTGTAGTGATTGGAGTGGGGGTATTCCTCTTTCAAATTTGGTTCTAAGTAGTTGCTCACAAGTTTGTTGCTTAAAGTCAATTTCCTGTTCATAAGATTTCATTTTTATGGAAAATTTGTTATACTGTACTAAGTTTGACAAGGGGGAAACAGTGTGCATAAGATTTTATTAATAGAAGACGATGAAATTATTCGGCAACAAATAAAGAAAATGTTGGAACAATGGGGATTTGAAGTTCTTATTGTAGAAGATTTTATGGATGTTTTAGGTCTTTTTGCTAGATTTGAACCTCATTTAATTCTTATGGATATTGGATTGCCGTTTTTTAATGGCTATCACTGGTGTCAGGAAATTCGTAAGGTTTCTAAAGTTCCGATCATGTTTCTGTCCTCTCGTGATCAGCCCATGGACATAGTGATGGCAATCAATATGGGAGCTGATGATTTTGTGACCAAACCCTTTGATAATACAGTTTTACTTGCCAAAATACAAGGTCTTTTACGGCGGTCATATGAATTTGGGCGTGACCATAGTTTATTAGAGTATCAAGGAGTTCTCCTTAATCTGAAAAGTATGGTGTTAATTTATGAAGGACAAGAACTAGCTCTTACTAAGAATGATTGTCAGATATTGCGTGTTTTATTTGAACAGGGGGGGAGTGTTGTTTCACGTGATGACTTGATGAAAGAACTCTGGAATAGTGATTTCTTTATTGATGATAACACGCTATCTGTTAATATAGCTCGATTACGGAAAAAACTAGATGAGATTGGGCTGGTACAATTTATCGAAACAAAAAAAGGGATTGGATATAGCTTGAGTCATGATTAATTTCAAAGATTTTTTAAAACACTATCTTCTATCGAGACGCCGGTATTTCTACATCCAGTTGATTTTTTTCTTATTTTTACTCTTATTTTTTTATTTATTTAGAGAAAATCGTAGTGTTCTAGAGTACTTGCTTGGAATTTTATTCTTTTTGACTCTGCTGTTCATTTTTTTGGATAGTAGTTTTGTTTATCAGAATTATCGTAAAGAGATTTTGTATGAGGAGGGGATAGCGGAGTCTCCCTTAGAAAGTCACCTACAAACCCAAATTCGGTCTCTAAAAGATGAAAATCAGCGTCAAAAAATAGAGGCTCAATTTCGTGTAAATGATTTACTAGATTACTATACCCTATGGGGGCATCAGATTAAAACACCTATTGCGGCCATGACCTTGCTTCTTCAAGACCTTGATGGGGAAACGAAAAAATTATTGGAACAAGAATTGTTCAAGATTGATGGTTATGTTGGCTTGGTGCTTCATTATTTGCGGTTGGAAAGTTTTCATGATGACTTAGTGTTGAAGGAAGAGTCTATTGAAGAAATGGTTAAGGAAGTCGTTCGGAAACATGCTCTTTTCTTTATTCAAAAAGGTTTGACGCTAGATTTAAAGGGATTAGATGTTTCCATTGTAACCGATAAAAAGTGGTTTTTAGTGATTCTAGAACAATTACTATCTAACAGTCTCAAATATACCAAAAAGGGAAAAGTTAGTATCTATTATAAAGATTCCACTCTTTTTCTTCAAGATACTGGGATTGGGATAAAAAATAGTGACATCTTAAGGGTATTTGAGCGAGGATTTTCAGGGTATAATGGACGGTTGACCCATCAATCGTCTGGTTTAGGACTTTACTTATCTAAGAAAATCGCTGATCGGTTAGGGCTGAAACTATCTATCCAATCAGAGGTTGGAGTTGGAACGACTGTTAAAATATTCTTTGCTCAAGAGGATTTCCTAGTGGAGTAATGGATTAGAAATAGTGAGAGGTTGGATATTTTCAGCCTCTTTTTTTGTCGAACAGATTTAGTTGATGTCCCTGGACCTATTTATCAAATCATTTGTTTTATGAAATATCACCTATTCTTTTAGAATTTTTATGTTACAATAGAAATTATGATTGAATTACTAAGATACTTTCAGGGTTATATGAAAGAAACTCTTTTAGGACCATTTTTTAAACTCTTAGAAGCGAGTTTTGAGCTTATGGTCCCTTTAATTATTGCTCATATGGTAGATGTCTTGATTCCTAAGGGGGAAACAGGAGGTTTATTTGGTTTGATCGCTCTTTTAGTTTTTCTTGCTCTTCTAGGAGTTGTGGTAGCGATAACAGCCCAGTACTACTCCTCAAAAGCAGCAGTTGGATTTGCAAGAAAACTAACTCAGGACTTATATGAGAAGATACTTAGCTTATCCAAGACAAGTCGAGACGAGTTGACGACATCCAGCCTAGTGACCCGATTAACATCAGATACCTATCAAATTCAGATGGGAATTAATCAATTTCTTCGTCTTTTTCTTAGGGCACCTATTATCGTGTTCGGCTCTATCATCATGGCATATACGATAAGTTCTCGTTTGACAGTCTGGTTTTTGATGATGGTAGGTGTTCTGGTTTTCATCGTAGCGTTCATGTCTCGTATTGTCAATCCACTTTATGCTAGTATCCGTAAACTGACGGATCGGATTGTGAATGGAACTCGACAACAATTTGAAGGAATGCGTGTTATTCGTGCTTTTGGTCAGACGAAGCGAGAAATTAGAGAGTTCCGTCAAGTGAATGAACTGTATAAAATGTGGCAAATTCGTGCTGGAATTTTTTCTAGTTTAATTAGTCCGCTAACTTTTCTAGTAGTAAATGGGACGTTGATGATCGTAATTTGGAATGGTTACGGAGAATTGCAACTTGGAAATCTCAGTCAAGGAATGCTAGTTGCTCTAGTCAATTATCTCCTACAAATATTGACAGAATTATTGAAGTTGGCACTGCTGGTGACAAATTTGAATCAATCTTTTATCTCAGCAAGAAGAATCCAGCAAGTGTTCGAAGAGAAGGAAGAGGATATTGAAGCAGCATTACCGCAAACCTCTGCTCTTCCAAATCAAGCGCTACTGTTACAGGAAGTATCATTTACGTATCCAAATGCGGCTTTGCCCTCATTGATAACGATTTCACTTGATTTGCAAAAAGGACAAACGTTGGGAATTATTGGGGGAACTGGTTCAGGTAAGTCGACATTGGTTCAACTGCTCAGTCATCTTTATAAACCAAGTCAGGGGACACTGACTGTTTTTTATAAAGGACGTAGTCCTAAAACATTAAAGGAGTGGCGTTCTTGGGTGAGCATAGTACCTCAAAAGGCCCAATTATTTAGGGGGAGTATTCGTTCCAATCTTTTGTTAGGAATTGAAAGAACGGTGACAGATGAAGAAATCTGGCAGGCTTTAAGAATTGCCCAAGCGGCCGATTTTGTTAAGGAAAAAGCTGGTGGCTTAGAAGAGCCTGTTGCGTCATTTGGTCGAAATTTTTCTGGGGGGCAAAGACAGCGTTTAACCATTGCTCGTGCACTACTGAGACAAAGTCCTTTTCTAATTTTGGATGATGCGACTTCAGCTCTAGATTATTTGACGGAGTCGAAACTTTTAAAAGCGATAAAAAGTGAACTCCTTGATACCACCCTTATTCTCATTTCTCAAAGGACAAAGAGTTTGAAAAATGCTGACACTATCTTAGTTCTAGATCAAGGGATACAAGTTGGATTGGGGCGGCATATGGACTTGCTTGAAAATAATAGTCTATATCAGGAAATTCACTATTCGCAACATGGGAGTGAGGAGAAAGTATGAAAAGAAAACAAAATCAAATCCTCCAGCGTTTGTTGCGAGATATATCAACACAACCGGGACTACTCTTATTAGCTCTCATTGGAACGATCGTTCAAGTAGCTCTTACGATTTATTTGCCAGTGTTAATTGGAGAGATTATCGATGCAGTAGTTGAGGTAAATGCTAGTGAACAGGTCTTGGCTTTACTTAGACAAATGGTATTTGTTATTATCTTTAATACGCTAATCCAGTGGGGGAATCCTTTACTTTACAACCAGTTAGTGTATCAGTATAGTAAAGGAATGCGCAACCGCGTGATGCAGCATATTCATCAGCTTCCTTTGTCTTATCTCGATAAGCAGTCAACAGGAGATCTAGTGAGTCGATTGACAACAGATGTAGATCAACTTAATAACGGTCTGTTGATGGTGTTTAATCAGTTTTTGAGTGGTGTGTTAACGATACTTGTAACCATTGTCACTATGGCCCAACTGGATTTGGTGATGATGTTGGCTGTTTTAGTCTTGACACCATTTTCTTTGGTAATTGCTCAGTTCATTGCAAAAAAATCTTACAAACTATTTCAAGCACAAACGGAATCAAGAGGTGTACAAACCCAGTTGATAGAAGAAACTCTGACTCAAGAAAGTTTGATTCAAGCTTCAAACGCTCAAGAACAGTTTAAGGGGTATTTTCAAACGATTAATGCTACCTACGCTACCTATTCTCAGTCAGCAATATTTTATTCTTCTACAGTCAATCCTTCTACACGATTTATTAACGCAGTGATTTATGCTGTGATTGCAGCGATAGGTACCAGTCGAATCATGCAGGGTGGTTCTTTGACTGTTGGACAGCTGGTGACTTTCTTAAACTATGTTAATCAATATAGTAAGCCTTTTAATGATATTTCTTCTGTTATGTCAGAACTTCAAAGCTCACTAGCCTGTGCAGAACGCTTATATAGTATTTTAGATGAGTCTAAGCTTGAAGAGAGTGGAAAAAATAAACTAGAGAGTGAAGCTGTTCAAGGGGAAATCCAGTTTCATCATGTTCGATTTGGTTATGAAAAAAATCAGGTATTGATGAAGGATTTTCATATCCAAATACCGGCAGGAAGCAAGGTGGCCATTGTAGGTCCAACAGGTGCGGGTAAGTCTACTTTGATTAATTTATTGATGCGCTTTTATCCTGTTGACGGTGGTGAAATTTTGCTTGATGGTGTTCCGATTGTGGATTATACTAGAGAGAGTTATCGCAAGCACTTTGGGATGGTCCTTCAGGAAACTTGGCTAAAAGTCGGAACAATCCATGACAACATCGCATATGGTCATCCTAAGGCTAGTCGAGAAGAAGTTATTGCAGCAGCTAAGGCTGCCAATGCGGATTTTTTTATTAGACAGTTGCCAGATGGATATGATACTTATTTGACGGATGCAGGAGAATCCTTGTCGCAGGGACAACGACAGTTGTTAACAATAGCTCGAGTATTTTTAGCAATTCCTAAAATTCTTATCCTGGATGAAGCAACCTCTTCTATTGATACACGGACAGAACTGCTTGTTCAAGCTGCTTTTGCTAAGTTGATGGAAAATAGAACGAGTTTCATTATTGCTCATCGTTTGTCAACCATTCAAAATGCCGATCTTATTTTGGTTATGGTAGCTGGGGATATCGCAGAGTACGGAAATCACCAGGAATTAATGGAACAAAAAGGGATTTACTATCGAATGCAAACTGCACAGTAAATGATGATAAAGAAACAACGAGAGCTATTACAAGTTCTCGTTTTTTATTGCAATCCATCAAGAAAATCGTTAGCGCCTTTTTTTTATGTTTAAAAAATGCTACAATAAAAGAAGATTAATAGAAAATGAGTTGAAAAATGGAAATTACAAAATTGTCTGATCGCTTGAAAAGAGTGGCAAGTTTTGTCCCTCAGGATGCAAAATTATTGGACGTTGGAAGCGATCATGCTTATCTACCAATTTATCTCCTTCAAAACGGGCGCATTCAGAATGCTATTGCGGGTGAAGTGGTAGAAGGACCTTATCAATCAGCGCAAAAAAATGTGGTGGAACATGGATTTGAAGAAGAAATTCAAGTGCGTTTAGCGAACGGTTTAGCTGCATTTGAGGCTGCTGATGGCATTACAGTTATTACAATTGCTGGTATGGGCGGTAGGTTAATAGCGGATATTTTAGATAAAGGAAAAGATAAACTAGAAGGTATAGAACGTCTAATTTTACAACCAAATAATCGTGAAGATGATTTACGCAATTGGCTGAGTTCTCATGGATTTAAAATTATTGCGGAAGATATACTGGAAGAGGCTGGAAAAATTTATGAAATAATGGTTATAGAAAAGGGTCAACAAAGTCTTACTGCGGAAGATAAACGTTTTGGTCCTTTCTTGAAACAGAGTCTTTCCCCGACTTTCAAAGTTAAATGGCAAAAAGAGATGGAAAAGTTAATACATGCTCTTACTCAAATACCAGAGAACTATTTAGAAACCAGAAAAGAAATAGAAGATAAACTAGAAAAAATCAAGGAGATATTATATGAGGGCTAGTGAATTGATTCGTCGCTTCGAAGCCTATTGTCCACAGGAACTTTCTATGGAAGGAGATGTGAGAGGGCTTCAGATTGGGACTTTAGAAAAAGAGATTCAGAACGTCATGGTGGCGTTGGATGTACGTGAACAGACAGTAGCAGAAGCGATTGAAAAAGGAGTAGATTTATTGATTGTCAAACATGCTCCAATTTTTCGTCCGATAAAAAATCTAGTTGCTGATCACCCACAAAATCAGATTTATATCGACCTGATCAAGCATGATATCGCAGTTTATGTTAGCCATACAAATATTGATATTGTTGAAGATGGTCTTAATGACTGGTTCTGTCAGATTTTAGATATAGAGGAAGCGACCTATGTTACAGAAACACATTCTGGTCATGGGATTGGGCGTGTAGGGAGAATCCACCCTATTACTTTTGGTGATTTAGCTCAGAAAGTAAAGCTTGTTTTTGGTTTAGATAGTATACGGTTGGTGAGTTATAACGGAGAAGACTTGAAACAAGTCATTGACTGTTTGGCCATTTGTGGTGGCAGTGGTCAATCGTTTTATAAAGATGCTCTTGATAAGGGTGCTCAAGTCTATATTACAGGTGATATTTATTATCATACAGCTCAAGAAATGTTATCAGATGGGTTACTTGCTCTTGACCCAGGACATCATATTGAAGTTTTATTTGTAGAAAAATTAGTTCAAAAGATAAAAGAATGGAAAAGCGAGAATGACTGGGAGTTGGAAGTGTTTCCAAGTTTATCTTTAACAAATCCTTTTAACCATATGTAAGGAGAAGCAATGAGAATAGCTATTATTGGTGCAGGAATAGTGGGCTCGACTGCTGCTTACTACCTCTCAAAACAACCAGGATATGAAGTAACGGTATTTGACTATGGAGTTGGACAGGCAACCAAGGCTGCTGCTGGAATAATTAGTCCCTGGTTTTCCAAAAGACGCAATAAAGCTTGGTATCAGTTAGCAAGACAAGGTGCGGATTTTTATCAGGAATTGATTGAGGATTTAAAAAAAGAAGGAAATGAAACGAGTTTTTATCAGCAAATGGGAGTTTGTTTACTAAAAAAAGATGAAAGTAAATTACAGATTTTACTAGACTTAGCTAGAAGTCGTCGAACTGAATCTCCAATGATTGGTGAGCTAGCACTTTTAAAAGACGAACAAGTATCGACTATTTTCCCTGGTTTATGTGGTTTTGAAGAATTGCTCTATGCTTCTGGAGGAGCTAGAGTGGAGGGAGCTCTGTTGACAGAAACCTTACTTGCTGCAAGCGGAGCAAGGATCATAAATAAAAAAGTTAGTTTGGAAATTTTAGACTCATCTTATCAGATAGATCATCAGGAATTTGATCGTGTTATCCTTGCATGTGGTGCATGGTTACCTGAGCTTCTTCACCCTTGTGGCTACCAAGTAGATGTGCGACCTCAAAAGGGGCAACTTAGAGATTACCAGCTATCTGATGAAACTAGCAAATATCCTGTTGTTATGCCTGAAGGTGAGCTGGATATCATACCGTTTCAAGAAGGAAAAGTCAGTGTTGGAGCTACCCATGAAAACGATAAAGGTTTTGATTTAACAGTAGACAAGTTTTTGTTAGATCAGATGGAGGCAGAAGCGCATCATTATTTTCCGAGATTGAAGGAAGCCAGTCTATTAGGGGAGCGTGTTGGTACTCGTGCTTATACGAGTGATTTTTCTCCATTTTGGGGAGAATTACCTGGTCAAAAGGGAATTTATGTAGCCAGTGGTCTGGGTTCCTCTGGGCTAACTACAGGCCCTCTAATTGGTTGGCATCTTGCTCATATGGCTATGGAAAAAGAGTTGCGATTGGCTCCAAAAGACTACCCGGTGGATCAGTATATTCATTTTGTTTAGCTAAAAATATTAAACTTATTATAGTAGAAAATGTTTTTAGACTCTTTATTTTGACTTAGCGAATATAAGGTTAAGAGGTTGGACTTATTGTCTAGCCTTTTAAATTATTCTCCTTCTAGTTGAATGTCTATTAGTTTAGCACAATGGGGATAATTGGGTGAGGAAAGGATTTGATTCCTTTACTGAATGAAATGAGAAGGAAATTGCAATTAAATGTATAAAAAACACTGTATAAAAAGACAAAAAAACAGAAAAAATAGAATTAAATCTGGAAAAAACTTGACTTTGATTTTAAAATAATGTATTATTATTCATAGAATAATTAAAGAAATTGGAGAAAATGTATGAATATTAAAAAAATAGTCCTATCGATGTTGACTAGTATTTCAGCTCTAGCACTGGTAGCTTGTAGTTCCTCTTCTACAAATTCCTTGGAAAGCATTCAAGAAAAAGGGAAATTAGTGGTTGCAACTAGTCCAGATTATGCCCCTTTTGAATTTCAAACCCTAGTTGACGGTAAAAATAAAGTTGTCGGTTCAGATATAGATTTGGCTCAAGCTATTGCAGATGAACTAGGGGTTAAACTTGAAATTTCTACTATGAGTTTTGACAATGTACTGTCCAGTCTTCAAACAGGTAAAGCGGATCTTGCCATTTCTGGACTTGCTGTGACGGAGGAACGCCAGAAAAATTTTGATTTTTCAGATTCTTACTATGAAACAAAAATTAAATTGTTGGTTCGAAAATCTGATGTGGCAAAATATACCAGTCTAAGTAGTTTTGACGGGGTGAAGGTTGCTGCTCAAAAAGGCTCTATTCCAGAAACGTTGGTGAAAGAGCAAATGAGTCAAGCTAATTTAGTTTCTTTAACGAATGTAGGGGAAGCAATCAACGAATTAAAAAATGGACAAGTGGATGCTGTTACAATTGATGAACCGGTTGCTCTTAGTTATGTCGCTTCAAATGATGATTTGGCAGTAGCAACAGTAGAGTTGGAATCAACCGAAGGAGATGCCAATGCTGTTGCGATGAAGAAAGGAAATACAGAATTGCAAGAAGCGGTCAATGCTGCAATCAAGAAGATTCGAGATGCGAACCAGTATGAAGAATACTTAGCAAATGCGGCGAAATTAAAAGTAGTTGAATAAAAGGGAGTGGGAAAGAACTCTGCTTAATTAAAAAGAGTTTGTTCTCCTACCACCTTGTAGTTAATTAGGTTATCTTTGAAACGTGAACAGCGAACAGAGTTACCGATCAACCACTGCGCCATACAGTTGTTGACACTTATTTATCTAAAGTTGGACGTTTTTTTGTCCAGCTTTTTTATTTGCTAAAGATAAAAAAGATAGCTTTTATCAGAATCACAGATTTTAATGAAATTGTGCTATAATAAGGTTTATGCAAAACAAACCAACCTCCGCTTACGTTCATATTCCATTTTGTACTCAAATTTGTTTTTACTGTGATTTTTCAAAAGTATTTATTAAGAATCAACCAGTTGATGATTACCTCAAAGCCTTGATTCAGGAATATCAATCCAAGGAAATTACTTCTTTACGAACACTCTATATTGGGGGTGGTACGCCTACGGCTTTAAATGCCCAGCAATTGGAATTCTTACTGACGAACCTTACTAAAAATCTTGATTTAAATACTTTAGAAGAATTTACAATTGAGGCGAATCCTGGTGATTTGACTGAGGATAAGATAGCAGTTTTAGCAAAATCTGCAGTCAATCGAGTCTCTTTAGGTGTGCAAACTTTTGATGATAAATTATTAAAAAAAATAGGTCGAAGTCACACAGAACAGGACATTTATGAAACGATTACCAACCTTAAGCAATCTGGTTTTAATAATATTTCTATTGATTTGATTTATGCTCTTCCTCAACAAACCATGGAGCAGCTAATAATCAATGTAAAAAAAGCCTTGAGTTTAGACATTCCTCATATGAGTTTATATAGTTTGATTTTGGAAAACCATACTGTTTTTATGAATCGGATGCGCCGTGGAAAGCTTCATCTTCCCCAAGAGGATTTAGAAGCAGAAATGTTTGAATATATCATAGAGGAACTTGAAAAATCAGGCTTTGACCATTATGAAATCTCAAATTTTTCTAAACCAGGTTATGAAAGTCGCCATAATTTGATGTATTGGGATAATGCTGAATACTATGGATTTGGTGCGGGTGCTTCGGGTTATGTAGATGGCATACGTTATCGTAATCGAGGTCCAATACAGCATTATCTTAAAGCTATTCGTGAGGACGGTCATGCACGACTAAATGAAGAAGTGCTCTCCAAGCGTGAGATGATGGAAGAAGAAATGTTTCTTGGTTTGCGAAAGAAAAAAGGAGTTTCCAAACTTCGATTTGAAGAAAAATATGGTATTTCTTTTGAGGAAATATATGGTGATGTTGCTAGGGAACTAGAAAGTCAAGGGCTTCTCATTTCTACACACGAACAAGTGAGAATGACCAAGAAGGGTCTCTTTTTAGGAGACAGTGTAGCAGAAAAATTTATATTGGAGTAGCTTATGGGAATTGTCTACCAACATGAAGTGAACGTAACGTTTGATATGAGTGACATTAATGGTAATATGAAACTTCCACAGTTAATTCGATTATCTTTACAGGTTTCAGGTTTTCACTCGCAAAAGTTAGGGATAAGTGATGATTATCTTTATGAAAATTATCAGTTGGTCTGGATTGTGACCGATTACGAAATTACGATTCACCAAATGCCTATTTTTAATCAAGATATTATCATTGAGACAGAAGCATTATCTTATAATCGTCTATTTTGTTATCGTCGCTTTACAATCCTGGATAAGGCAGGGAAACTATTAGTTGAAATGATAGCTAGCTTTGCCATGATGAATCGAGAATTGCGTAAAGTTCAGTCCGTTGTAGAAGAGGTAGTAGAACCTTATGGCGCTGATTTTTCTAAAAAAATTCATCGTGGACCCCGTTATCAAGAACTAACCAATCCAAAGGAAATTAAGTATCCTATTCGTTTTTATGACTTAGATATGAATGGACATGTAAATAATAGCTCTTATTTGGAGTGGATTTTTGAGGTTATGGGGACAGATTTCTTAAAACATCATATTCCAAAGAAAATTCATCTTAAGTATGTAAAGGAAGTAGTATCAGGTGGTGATATTGTTTCGAAGTATGAATTTTCTGAGAATGAAAGCAACCACCAGATTGTATCAGATGGGAGCATAAATGCTCAAGCTAAAATAAAATGGCGTACCACGAAGAGTAATGACTCTACTAAAAATAAAAAGGATGAAAAGGATGAAATATAAAGGATACTTAATTGATTTAGATGGAACCATTTATAGAGGAAAAGAGCGAATTCCAGCAGGTGAAGCCTTTGTGCATAAACTTCAGGAAAAAGCGATACCCTATCTTTTTGTTACAAATAATACAACCCGAACTCCTCAAATGGTACAAGAAGCTTTGGCTCAATCATACCATATTGAAACCACGGTTGAAAGTATCTATACTGCAACACTTGCAACCATAGATTATATGAAGGAAAAAGACTTAGGTCATACGGTTTATATCATTGGTGAATCAGGGTTAAAAGAAGCAATTCATGAAGCGGGTTATGTCGAAGATAAAGAAAATCCAGCCTATGTGGTGGTTGGGCTCGATTGGCAGGTTGATTATGAAAAATTTGCAATAGCAACACTTGCAATTCAAAAGGGAGCGCATTTTATCGGAACAAATCCGGACTTAAACATCCCAACTGAGCGTGGCCTCCTCCCGGGGGCAGGGACCCTAGTTGCACTGATAGAAGCTGCGACACAAGTCTCCCCTGTCTTTATTGGGAAACCAAATTCTATTATTATGGAAAAAGCCTTGGAGCGTTTAGGAGTGAGCCGAGAAGATGCTCTAATGGTTGGGGATAATTATCTAACAGACATTAGGGCAGGGATCGATAATGGTATCGATACACTTTTGGTTACTTCAGGATTTACAAAAACTGAAGAAGTCCCCTTTCTTCCCATTGCCCCAACATATGTTGTCAATAGTTTAGAGGAGTGGAACTTTGGTGAAAAATAGACTGACTCTTTTAAGTATTACCTTCGGTCTTTTATCAGCAGCAATTCTCCTAACAATTTACGGAATGTGGTTTTTTTATCCACAGGAGATTCATTTCTTGAATTTGGAAACTAGTACTCAGTTGTCAAGTCAAACCATACAATACAATTTTAATGTGCTGATGCAGTACCTGACCAATCCACTTCGTTGGACTCTTTCGATGCCTGATTTTCGCTCGTCGGTAGATGGGCTTCATCATTTTGAAGTTGTCAAACTTCTTTTTCATGTGGCACAGCTTGTTTTTCTAGTCAACTTACCGATAGTTTATGTGTTTTTCAGAAAACTGTTTAAAGAAAAAATGCTAGCTCATTACAAAAATTGGTTCCTCATCTGTTTACTCTTACCAATTGGAATTGGTATTTTTGCAATTCTAATTGGTTTCAATCAATTTTTTGTACTTTTCCATCAACTATTGTTTGTTGGTGATGAAACTTGGATGTTTGATCCGAATAAAGATCCAGTAATACGAATTTTACCCGAACTCTTTTTCCTGCATGCTTTTAGTCTCTTTTTCCTTCTATATGAGGGAATCTTTGGATTTTTTTATTATAAGATTAGTAAAAAAAGTACATTTTGAAACCAAAGAATTATTTTCACAATAAAAAAATTAAAAAAGAATGCGAAAACTCTTGCATTCTTTTTTAAACAATGGTATACTTATATACGGTTTGAAAAAACTGCCTAAGACAGTAGGGGAGCACGACTCATAAAAATCCTACCGAGGACAAAACGGATCATCTAAAAAGAAACGTATTGTACTTTCGTGTCTAGGTTTGGGCGCGTTTTTCTTTTGGGAAAATTCCCCAAGCAAAATAATTACGGAGGTGAACACACTAATGAGTGAAGCAATTATTGCAAAAAAAGCGGAACTAGTTGACGTAGTAGCTGAAAAAATGAAAGCTGCTGCATCAATCGTCGTTGTAGACGCTCGTGGTTTGACAGTTGAGCAAGATACAGTTCTTCGTCGTGAGCTTCGTGGAAGCGAAGTTGAGTACAAAGTTATTAAAAACTCAATCTTGCGTCGTGCAGCTGAAAAAGCTGGACTTGAAGACCTTGCATCTGTTTTTGTTGGACCATCTGCAGTAGCATTTTCAAATGAAGATGTAATCGCACCAGCGAAAATCTTGAACGACTTTTCTAAAACTGCTGAAGCACTTGAAATCAAAGGTGGTGCAATCGAAGGCGCTGTCGCATCAAAAGAAGAGATTCTTGCACTTGCAACTCTTCCAAACCGCGAAGGACTTCTTTCTATGCTCCTTTCTGTACTTCAAGCACCAGTGCGCAACGTGGCACTTGCAGTCAAAGCAGTTGCAGAAAGCAAAGAAGACGCAGCTTAATTCTAATCTGCGCGGCGTAGCCTAGCTACAAAAACTATTTAAAATTAAAAACTTATTTGGAGGAAATAACAATGGCATTGAACATTGAAAACATTATTGCTGAAATTAAAGAAGCTTCAATCCTTGAATTGAACGACCTTGTAAAAGCTATCGAAGAAGAATTTGGTGTAACTGCAGCTGCTCCTGTAGCTGTAGCTGCTGCTGGCGCTGGTGATGCAGCTGCTGCTAAAGATTCATTCGACGTTGAATTGACATCTGCTGGCGACAAAAAAGTTGGCGTTATCAAAGTTGTACGTGAAATTACAGGTCTTGGTCTTAAAGAAGCTAAAGAACTTGTTGACGGTGCACCAGCACTTGTTAAAGAAGGCGTTGCAACTGCAGAAGCTGAAGAAATCAAAGCTAAATTGGAAGAAGCTGGAGCTTCAGTTACTCTTAAATAATAGAGCGACTACATTGGTAGCTTAAAAACATGATTAAACCGCTATTCTTAGGAGTAGCGGTTTTTCTTTTTATGTGTCAGGGGGCAAAAAAGGGGCAAAACTATTTGTAAATTTTGTCTAGCACATCTACAACTTTTGACTTGATATTTTTGGTGACATGGGTATAGATTTCCATTGTAGTCTTTCCATTGTCTTTATGTCCAACTCTTTGAGTGATGGCTTTTAAAGGGATGTTATTTTCAGCAAGTGTACTGATTAGTGTATGGCGTAGTATATGTGGGTGAAGTGGTTTGTTGATTGGCTTCTTTAAAGTGGCGTTTGCATTTTTCATGAGCTTGCCGATACTTGATTTATGAATGGGAATTCCATTGGCTGATACAAATATAAATCCCATGTCTTTATAGTTCGGATTGGTACTCTTTCTTATTTTATGTAGCTCAATAAATTCTTCAATAATCTCTATTTCTTTTTTTGTCAAGTCAACTACCCTTATAGATGATAAAGTTTTGGGTGTAGTTTTAATCCCTTCAGAACCTTTGCGGGTTGGATCTAAAGTGCCATTGATGGTGATAGTGTGATTTTCTCTATCGTAATTCTCAAATTTCAGCGCGCCAGCTTCCCCAACACGACAACCGTTCAGCGCCATAAATTCAGCCATACGGGCAACGTGGTAGCCCCTATTATAGCTTTTCATAGCTTTTAAAAGCCTTTTTAGCTCACTTTGCTCAAGAAACTTATCTTCAATCTTTTCCATATTTTCAAATGTAACAACCTTTTTAGGAAGTCTCACACGCTGGACAGGATTGCTATCTACCAGTTCCATATCAAGTGCATACTTAAAGACCATGCTTAGTACTGACTTTTGTTTTTTGAGTTTGATGTGATTTTCTTCTGAGTCAGTAAAGTACTGTTGAGTGTACTTTGCAGTGATATTTTTTATTTTCACATCGGGCGCAAAAGTCTCTTTTACTTCATCTACGGCATAGACCATGGTCTTGATAGTAGATGGCTTGATAGACTTTTTATGAAGTTCCCACCAATCATTTAGTACGTCTGTAAAAAGCATATCTGTAGTAGTAAGAGTTTGTAGCTTTTCTGTTATCTTTTCATCCAGGTGTTTCTGAGCTTCTTTCTTAGCCCTGCTTGAGCCTGATTCAAGAGTAACCGACACTCGTTTCCACTTCTCGGTATACGGGTCTCTATAGCGTTCAAAAAATTTGTATTTTCCGTTGGAAAGTTCTTCCATCCACATTGTATTTACCTCACTTTTTTGATAAAATGGGTATAGTAAAGAGGGCTTTTTAATGCCTTTTACTATACAGGATTTCCTCACACTCAAAGTTTGGCGATGGCGAGTGTGAGGATTTTTTTATCGTCTAAACTTATAGACAGTATTGCGGTGCTCTATTTGAAAGACTTCGATAGTGACCACATCATCCTTGATTGTAGCTAATATGCGATAATTGCCGACACGATAGCGCCATTGTCCTGAACGGTCTCCAACTAAGCCTTTGCCATGTTGCCGTGGATTTGTGGTGTTGGCGAGATTATCTCTAAGCCACTTCAATATTTTTGTTTGCACAGATTTATCAAGTTTTTTTAGTTGTTTTTCGGCTTTTGGCGTTAATTTAAGCTGATAGGTTGGCATTGTCCAATTCCTCGTGTGTAATTCCTAAATGCTCCATCACCTCTTCGAGAGAATAGCGAGTACCATCGTCTTCAGCTTGTGCTTTTTCCAGTGCCTTGAGGTCTGCTTCGTCTTCGAGTTTTTCAAGCAAGAGGCTAGTGACCAAATCTTCTAGTTTGGTATTGTGCTCTTTTAGGTATTCTGCAATAAGGTTATCTTGGTAAGTTGTTGTATTCAGTGTTAATGTTGTCATAGCTTTCTCCTTTATCCAATTAGTGACTTATATTCCTCCTTAACCATGATTTCATTTGTCATGGTTTTTAGATTGTAATAAGACATGAATTTGAGGTAATCAAACTCTGTGGGGTCGTCTAAGCTTTCTAGCGCGTCTTTTACGAGATGATGGATCATATTCCTGTCAGCTTCGTTTTCACAACGTAGGCGAGCGTTCTGGTACTCTGAGCGTGTATGGTCTTTGTGTCCAAGTTCGTGTAGTGCGACTCGGATTTGTTGTTCAGGAGCTAAGTTGTGGTCAATAGCGAGTACGTTTGTGTCTGGATTGTAGAAACCGCTACTATGCCAGTTTGAACTGTCGAAGAGACAAAGCTCTACTTGATATTCTTCGCAGAGTTTAGCGAGTGTCATAGTTCTCCTTGTTATTTATAAACCTCTCTACGGTGGGCGATTTCCACGGCTAGGACAACTAGTTTATCATCCTGGATATCACAGACGATGCGGTAATCGCCAACTCGGTATCGCCAGTAACCTGCAAGGTTGGCTTTTAGTGCTTTTCCGTGTTGTCGTGGGTTGGTCGTGTTTTCAATATTTTTAGCAAGCCAGGATAGGATTTGTTTTCTGGTTGGGGTATCTAGTTTTTTAAGTTGCTTGAGAGCTTTTTTATCAATATCTAACCGATACATTAAGCAATATCCTCTCGAGTTAGTCCTAGTTCATCCAAGACCTCATCCAAGGTATAAGTAACTGGGTCGGCTAGGTACTCCATATAGGCTTGGTCGGCTGCTCGTGCGTCTTCGATATCTTCCATGAGTTCCATGAAGTCGTCAAAATCCATGGTTGTTGTGTCGATACCGTGTTTGGTTAGGTAGTCCGTGATGTAGGAGTTTTTTTCTGTGAAGTTGATCGTGATAGTCATTAGCGTTCTCCTTTGCTTTTGAAGTGGGCGGATAGGACGGATGTGATGAAGTCGATATCATCGTCATTTAGTGGTTTTCCGTCAAATAACATGGTGTTGGCTGCTGCTTTGCGTAAGTCTATGATTTGTCCATTTACTTGAGCAAACTCATCATCCCTAGCTATTGCTGGGTTATCGGTCCGACCTAGCAGATAATCGGTGGAGACGTTGAAGTAGTTAGCAATTTCTGCGATACGCTCAGCATTTGGCGTAGAATTTTTTATCTTATACAGTGTATTTCTGCCATAACCCAAGTCTTCTTCGACTTGCCCAAGAGATTTTCCACGCTTTTTTGCTAATTCTTTAATTTTTTCAAATGTCTCAAACATTGTTAAATCAACCTTTCTAAGACATGACAAAAAAATTTAACAAATTTGGTGTAAAAGGGTTGACTAATTATCCCAAATGGTGTAAAATGTTTTTGTAAGTGAGAAACAACTAAAAAAACAACTAAGAAAATAAATTATAAAATTGTTTTGTCGAACGGTATTTATTGATTTATTAGTGTTTTTATTATGCTTTCATTTTAGCCCATTTGGTGTGGGTTGTCAAGTATAATGCAGAAAAATAGTTAAAATTTTAGTTGTTTCTTGGTTACTTGTTCCTTGACAATTGTATAGAGCATGTGAGATAATAGGGGAGAAGAAAAGAAAGATGTTGCTTAGCAACGTGTTCACGCTTAACCTCTAAGTCGCCAGCTTGGAGGTTTTTTGGTACGTAAAAAACACCCCACATCGCCAGATTGTGGAGTGCAAGGCGTTAATCCTCATCGCTATATTTGTCTAGTAGCCAGGTCAAGATGACTGGGGCTAGTGCGACAACTAGCGGATGGGAAAGAAAAGAAATTATCGTGTCCACGCTTTTCACCTCCTTAGCTGTATGGTTAACAGCGGGGATTTGTGACTAACGCCGTCACTATTATATCACATTTCTAATTCAGCTTGCCAAAGGTTTCTTTTGACAACTGGAAATAGATGTGAGATAATAAAGGGGAATTGAGAAGTTCTAGCACTTAGTGCTAACAGAAATCCCCTCGGTACTGCAATACCAAGGGGATTTTTTCTGGGTTAGATAGCACTAACCATTAAGGCTACTTGTCGGAGTGGTCGTCTAACCAACGAGTCACCAGCCATGAGATAATACTCTCGATGACTGCAACAAGTACTACTTTGAGAAGTTCTAGCATCCGTAATACCTCCTTTTCCAAGGCGTATCGTTAGTGCCGTCACTATTATATCACATGCTCTATCAGTTTGATAGGGCATTTTTATTTTTTAAAAAGGAGGAGCGTAAATGCCAGATATTCAGGTAGGTCGAAAAAAAGTTAATGATTTTCTGAAGGAAAAGAAAATCAAGAAAACAGATCTTGCGGTTGCTTATGGGATGCAGGCTCAGGAAGTGCGAAACATCCTGAGCGGTACGACGAAGGGCGTGAGAGCCAATCAGTTTATCCTGAGAGTTATCGCGGATTATAGTATTGAGTAGCACAAAAAAGCACCTAACGAAAGTCAGGCGCTTACCAAAAAAATCAATTTAATTATAACACCGAAAGCGAGGAAATGTCATGCCAAAAGTAGAAATTACTTATAAGCCAGTTGATGTGGATGAAAAAGCCACGCATGGTGACTACAAACATCTTTGTCAGAGGTGGGAAGGATTGACTCCAGGAACGGCAAAAGTCTGGGCTGGTGAAATGCGAGAACATCCAGACTTTAAGCAGTTCATCGATAACCCAACTCATAAGATCGTATTTATTGATTATGAAGGTTTTCGCTTGTTTGTTAAATGGAAGAGCAGAAATCGGTATCGTACGAAGAAAGAAACCTTGGCAGAAATGCTTGAGAATATGAAGAAAGAAAAAACAGTTAGGAGTATAAAAAATGTTTAACAAAAAGGAAAAATTGCAGAAGTCGTTTAATAACATCAATCAGCACATTGATAGTCTGACGCTATCAGACGAAGAAAAGCGTAACCTAAAAGGCTTGTTGCTCAATGTCAAAATCAGATCGGGAGTTGCCTAATGAAAGAAACAGTTGAAATCAGCGTTGAGGAATACATCAACCTAAGAAATACAATCAACGGCCTTCAAAGCGAAAACCGCTACTTAAAGACAATTGTTGATTCAATCAAAGTTGTTATGCAAAACAGTGGACTTGTGAAAGCTGTTCGTTAACAATCGCTCAGTCTATGTAGGTGATGAACATGATAGAAGGAGAAGAAGATGACACAGGCGGAACGAATTAGGGAATATTATAGAGAACACCCTGCTGCCTCATATGATGAAGTGGCTAAGGTTGTCGGTACAACAAATAGCAACGTAAGGGCGAATCTATCCAAAGACATCAAGGCGGGCAGATGTGTCCGCTTGGAAGATAAGTCATATGACTACTCGCCTTACTTTAATCACACACAAGCACTCACGGAGTTGGTTGATTGGAAGAATGACAACAGACGTGAGTGGGTGGATATGCTGACAAGAGCAGCAGAGAAAGAAACGGATAGCAACGTCATGCGTCTGTTAATCAAAGAAGCAAATAAACTGATGAAAGAGGTGACGAAGTAGATGGCAACACTTTATGAACTAACAGGAATCTTTAAACAGATCAATGACATGGAAGGGTTAGATGAAGAAACAAAGACTGATACTTTGGATTCGATTGATTGGACTGAGCAGTTCGAGGAGAAAGTCGAAAATACGGTCAAGGTCATCAAAAATAAAGAAGCTGATAAGAAACAGCTTAAAGAAGAGATTGACCGTCTAACGGCAAGGTATAAGTCGATTGACAATGATATCACACGCCTTAAAACTGGCTTACAGGGAGCTTTTGAAATCACTGGACATGACAAGGTTAAGGGGTTGCTCTTTACGGTCACACTTGCTAAAAATCAACCTTCAGTGGTTGTGGATGAGGATCTGTTGCCTAAAAAATATTTTGTGCAGAAGCTGAGTCCAGATAAGACAGCGATCAAGGAATTGCTGAAGGCTGGCAAGAAAATCAAAGGGGCAGAATTGCAAGAAAGTAGAAGTTTGAGGATTAAGTAATGGAATTGATGAATAAAACACGAGTAACAGATTCGCTAGCAGTTGTGATTGGACCAGAATCAATTGAAGTGCTTGTTACAGAAGGATTTCTATTCGATGTTGCGATTCGTTTTGTGAAAGTAGACGAAACGAATCTTGATCAGGGAAATGAAAAGCCGGTGTTTACTCCGGAGTACAATCTGGTCACAGTCGCTAAATACAAAGAAAAACCTATTTTTGAATCAGAGGAAGATATTCGAAAATTCGAAAAACAAGCAAAAGAAATTAAGGCGCTATTTGCCTTTGCAAAGGTAAATAAACAAAATTGGTTTAACACGGCCCTTTATCCAGGAGTGCTAACGGAGAAAGCTGGTATTTGATGAGGATTTTAGCAATTGATCCAAGTAGTAATAAAATTGAAACCTCAACAACAGGGATTGTCTTGTTTGATAATGCAAGATTGGTTGATAGCTGGGTAGTCTCTTATGGTATGCGAGGCTTCGCTGATTGGTTTCACGAAATCGGAACAAGCCTTGAATTCGACGTAGTTATTGTTGAAGAATTTAAGGCGAGGGATAACGACAAGTCGAAAGATAATAGCGTGGCAGAAACCATCGCTTATATCCAACTTTGCTATCCAGGTGCCATTCTTCAATTCAATGCAGGTTACAAGTCGGATATTCCAAACGATCTTTTGAAATTCTTAGGTCTTTGGAAATTTGAGAAAAGTCATCATCAAGATATTCGTGCAGCAGCAAGGCTCGGACTGTTCTGGGAAATGAGAAATGACATTGAAGAAGTTATCAAAGATATCGGAAAGGTGGTGCGTGAGTATTACAATAACGTTAAGAAAGTGGCAAGCTGAAGCAGTCAAAAGAAGTGACCACCTATCAAATGGAATTTTTCTTGAAGCTTTAGGGGGGAGGGGTAAAACTATCTGTGCACTTGCTATCGCAAAACATAAAAAGGCTAAGAAAATCATCATCACAAACAATCGACTAGCAATTCTGAATGGTTGGATTGATGCAGTCAAGTTTATGAATTTTGATAAAGATGTTGAGATTATCATTCAGACAGATAGATACCTTCAAAACCAAGTCAAAAAGGGGCATAAATTAGCCTGTGACGTGCTGATAATAGATGAGTGGCAGAATATGTCGAGTGACAAACAAACTGCCTTATATCGCAAAATAAAGCGGAAATACACGATAGGTCTTTCAGCGACACCAATCCGGAAAAAAGGTCAAAATTTTTATCCGCTCGAAAAAACGGTATTTGGTTGGGCAACCCCAAATAATAAATTTGACTGGCAAAAGACTCATGGGAAAATGGTCTATGATCCATTCAGCTACTCAAAAGAGAAGTGGGAAGACTTTCGCAATTATGATAAGTACATCAATAACTTGCCTAATTTCTTCCGCTGGGAGGAAATTGAAGAAATTGAAAATGCAGTTGAAAACAACGGCTTTAAAACAAAGTTTTATCCTGTGACGGTTGAACCAGGCAATCCTGAGAAAATTTCCGAGTTTAGAAAGTTAAATCTAGTAACAGTTGGAGACGAAACAGCAATGGCCAAGCAATCATTTGGACGGTTGACTTTTGAACGTTACTTAAACCAAACGGGCGTTGTAGTTGATTTTCCAAAACTAAAGCCAGTTAATGCTGATACACCTTTGATGTTGAAAATTGATGGTCTTATCCAACGTGCACCCCATGATATGCTGATTGTCAGCAAATCTAAGCAGATTGTCAATGTTATCCATGAGCGCCATCCTAAAATTGGTATCTGGACAGGAGACATCCAGGAAGGTCTTGACAAAAAAGTAGTGATTGCTACTAGTCAAGTGCTGGGTGTTGGTGTGGATGGTCTGCAACACAAATATCAAACTATCGTTGTGCTGGATCCTGTTGAAGAAGGTTCTGGAGAATATGATGACTACCGTCAATTGCTTTGGCGGATAACAGGAAGTCGTCAGCAGCATGATGTGAATGTGATTGAATTTTATTATAAAGGAGTATAATCTTGTTTAAATTACCAGAAAATAAACCACAAGTCCCAGTGGACACACCAAGAAATTTCTTTTTTTACGGGGCAACTATGAGCGGGAAATCTTACCTAGCAAATGAATTTCCAAACCCTATCATTTTAAACACAGATGGAAACGCTAGTGCTAATAGTGTGCCAGCAATTCAACTGATCAATGAAAAAGATAAGGATGGCCGTATCACAAAATCAGTGATTGAGCAGTTGAGCGAAATCTTACTAGCTCTACAAACTCAGAAACACACCTATGAAACAGTAGTAATTGATGTTATTGATGATGTGATTGACATGATTAAAATTGCCGTATGTGGTGAATTTGATGTTAAGTCACTGTCAGAAATTGGTTACGGAAAAGGCTATGATTATTTCAACCAGGCTTTGACAGAATTGGTTATTGACCTTAAAGCTTTACCAATGAATGTTATCTACATCAGCCGTGAAATCACTGAATACAATGACGACGGAAAAGCGGTTAAGACTTTACCAAGTCTGCGTGAAAAATATGTCAACCTCATCAATGGAAACTCAGACTTGATGATCCGGACTGAAAAACTTGGGAACAATTACAACCGAGAGGTTATCCGCAAACGTAAAACTTACAAATCTGACCAGATTGACGATAAGGCAATTTTGAAGATTTTGCAGACAATTGATGGTGCTGTTACTATGACGGCTCCCAAATCAACAACGACCCCCAAAAAAGAAGCACCTAAAAAAGTTGAAGTAGCTTCCGAAGATGATATTTTTTAAGGATTAAAGGAGAAAACACATGAGTTTATTAGATATTGCAAAACAATTAAAGGCTAACGGATATGACCCACGCAAGGACAAAGTCAACAACGGAAATCAACACCTTCCTGGTGGAGAATATCAGGTTGTTTTAACAGGTGTTGAGGCCCGTATTGCTGATAGCAAATGGGAATCTATTAATTACGCTTTCGAAGTTCGTGATCCAGAAAGTCCATTCAACGGTCGTACTCAATTCATTGGCATGGGAACCCTTGTTGATTGGGTAAAAAATGGTAAGAAGATGGATTTGACGAGTATGGTTGAAACAACGGTTAAATTTTTCCAAAAGGCTCTCGAACTAGCATATGACAAAATGCGTGGTGCAGACCTTGAAGACAATAAGTCCATGGAAGAGGCTTTGAAGCGTAAGGCAGTCGGTACAAAATTTATCTTGGTTATTGACGAATACACCAAACGCGACAAATCGACAGGTTACAACTATGACCTCGAAGAATATCTTGGAAACAAAATTGACCAAGCAACAGAGATTGATGATGAGGATCTTCCATTTTAGTCACGCGCATTTTTTTGCGAAAAAACAAAAAAGCGTAAGTGTTAATTCTTACGCTTTCCGCCACCAAAATTTGGTGACACGGTCAGCTCACTCCTTTTGAGCATTGTACCACGCAAGCGTGGTTGGTCAATGCAAAAGGAGGTGAGACTATGACCGAAATCATACTGGTCTTAATATTACTATATTTGCTTAAAAATAGCAAGTAGTTGTTAGGCGGAAAGCATAACCCCCAAAAGTTAAAAAACTTTTGGGGGACTTTGAAGGGGCTAGTGCCGATAAAAAAAATGATTAGGAAATAGGTGAAGCGCATGCCGTCAATGAAAGAATATGCTTTGCAGTATCAAAAGTTAGGATTCTCAGTCATTCCAATCAATCCTAAAAACAAGATGCCTTTGATTGGGTTTGCTGACAAGCCTGCCATGACTCCAGCTGAAATTGAAAACTTTTGGGACGGCTACCCGAATGCAAATATTGCCCTCAGAACCACAAACTTCTTTGTTATTGATATTGATAAGCACGGAAAATCCAATGGTTTTGAGTCTTTGAAGAAATGGAAACATCTTGGTTTGATTGAATCAACCTTGCAGGCTAAGACGGCAAGTGGCGGGAAACATCTTTTTTACTTCAAGCGTGAGGATACACCGATAGGGCAGATGATTGGTTTTCTACCTGGTGTAGACATCAAGGCGAACGAAAACAACTACGTTCTGGTTGCTCCGTCAGCAACAGAAAAAGGGCAGTATGAATGGGATCTGGAAAAGTCCAAGGAAGGTGGTACGATGATTACTCCTTCAAAAGAATTAATCCAGGCTATAAAAAACAGTATGGCGAAACTCACGGCTATAAGTATGATGGTAAAGACGGTCTTAGAGACTTGGCCAGACGGTCACATACTAGGGACCGAACCCAGACCACAGACCTCTTTGAGACTATTGCCCTGGGTTTTGGTGACGAAGGGGGACGAAATGACAAGCTGGCAAGTTTTGTTGGTGGCCTGCTATTCAGGGCAGTTGATGATGAATTGGTTCTGCAATTGGCTAGGCTGGCTAACACAAACAGCCCCAATCCTCTGCCAGATAGAGAGGTGACACGGACGGTTGAAAGTATGATAAAGAAAGATAGGAGGTGATTGTGATTGGTAATGTAGTAAGTATTGACTCACAACCTAAGATGATAACTACCGCCAAGGGAGACATCAAGGCCAATAGCCCGAGTAATGTGCTGATGTCTTTCAAGGCTGACGATCAGTTGAGTATTTACCTAAAGCACAACGATTTTTCCCAAGAGCATGAACTTCTTAAAGACATCAAGATAGGTAATACCCTTTTCAAAAAAGGGGAGTTGCCCTCCAACTTTGATTCAGTTGTAAAGGTTTATTTTGAAAGCGTGCTGGGGGTGGCCTTTTCTAACCAGGCGATGCTAGATGGCATGGAGACATTTTTTTCAGAACGGTCTTACAATCCAGTCGTTGAGTACATGGAAAAGGCTGCTGAAAAATGGGATGGTCGTAAACGAATTGACCGAATGCTTCAGGTTTACCTGGGGGCTGAGGACATTCCCCTGGTTTCCAAGATTGCTCAGATGTGGTTGGTCGGTGCGGTTGCTAAAGTATATGACCCCCACGTTAAATTTGACTATGTTCTGGATCTGGTCGGTGGTCAGGGTGTTGGGAAAACCTCACTCCTCCAAAAGTTAGGTGGAGCATGGTACACAGATGCCGTAACGGATTTTGCCAACAAGGACAATTACGATATCATGCTGAAATCCTTAATCGTCAATGACGATGAGATGGTGGCTAGTAATCGGATGAGCTTTGCAGAAACGAAAGCCTTTATCTCAAAAACTAGCCTACGCTATCGGAAACCCTACATGAAGCGGACGGAAGAATTTGCCAAAAACTTCATCCTTGCCAGGACGACCAACCAGAAAGAATATCTAAAAGACAAGACTGGTGAACGTCGTTTCCTACCAGTTATGGCAGATAGTAAGAGACAGAAGAAACACCCTATGGAAATCGAACCAGAAACGATTGAACAAATTTGGGGTGAAGCCGTGACAATCTATCGTGCTGGTGTTGATTTGATGTTTGATGACGAGACCGAAGAAGAGTTGAATATCTACCGTGAAAAATTCATGTACCGTGATGAGGTTGAGTTGCAAGTGCTTGAATACCTAGATATGCCCGTGCCTTCAGGTTGGGAACGTTGGTCTATTCAACAACAACATCAATATACAATGAAGTATTTTGATAACAGCAATGAATTTGAACCTGGCAATAGCAAACTAACAAAAGTTTCAACAAGGGAAATGATGTACAACCTTTTCATGCGAAATTCAAATGACAGGAAGCTGTCAACAAAAATCAACATGATCATGGACAATCACCCTGATTGGGAGAAAGGTGTTTTTCGAATTGCAGGAAAAAGCACAAGAGGTTATAAACGGATTGAAGATGTGTAGCACTGGCTTTCTATGTGTAGCGGTATAGACCAATTTTAAGGGTAGATGTGTAGCAGTGTAGCAGTTAATGTAGCAGAATTAAACTCTTATAAATACTGTTATATCAACGTTTATAAGTATTATATATATTACTGCTACACTGCTACACTATTTTTATAAAGTATAAATAAAATAATAGTAATAATAAAGAAAGCCTATAAAATAGGGATTTCTAAAAAATCTTTTTTACTTTTTGAAATTTATGTGTAGCAGTGTAGCAGTTTTAGAGGAATTTGAAGAGGATGCTAAAGAGATTGCTGATAGCCTTGAAATCATCGGCAACGTTTATGAAAATAAGGAATTTTTGGAGGAAAAAATAAATGATTTATGCTTGTATGAACGAGTTAATCGAGCATTATAAAAAAGTGATTGCAGACTACGAGCGAGCGCTGAATGATGATGATTACTATATGAAACGCTATGGTCTTCATGGCAAGGTGATTGGTTCGGTGCAAAGGGACTG
>NZ_KQ969162.1:71523-72442 GCF_001578805.1 Streptococcus sp. DD10
TTCCGCAGTTTGTAGCAGATGTGATCGAGTTTTGTAAACAAAAAAATTACACATTATTTGAAGCAATGGACCATACGTTTGAATATAGAAAACCTGCAGAGTGGTTGGGGTGTGGGATTAATCAAGAAACTTTCGCCCGTGCTTGGCTTGACGGCTACGAGGTCGAGAAAGAGAAGCGGTATAAGGTCATCATCCGTAATGTTAAAAAGTCTCGTTCTTGCCTTACTTACAACATTGGCGAGGGTAAATGGTACTTTAAATCTTGGAATACCAAGGGTGGCGCTTTTCGTGTTAACCACACCCGTAAAGAACTAGAAGAAGCCAACTTCGGCTGGGTGTTTGATTGTCCAGGTATTGAGATTGAGGAGGTGAATTTGTGATTGATAAAATAAGACATTTACAACTTGCTGTTTTTAGTTTTGCTTGTCTTTTGAGTGTTGGTCTGTTGGTGATTCTTACTCATATGAAAAATCAAGATAATGAAATTCGCTATCTAAAGGAGCAAGTACGAGAGAATAGCAAGAGCTTGTTAAAAAATGCAGAGGTTGATCAGCGACAGGAGGTTATCTTGAACAAGCTGAATATGCAGTATCAGCAAGACGAACACAAGCGTGCTGAAATCTTGAAAGAAACAGCCGAAAAAAATAAAGTCGGAGGATAGAAAAGGAGGTAGCCGCATGACAACACTTGATGTATGGGCTCATAAGGAGCTGAAAGCTAGTGATGAAAAACTAGTTGAGTTTAAAGAAATTTTTGGTTTGTAAGATGTAAAAATGTTCTTTGAAAACTGAATAATGAATGGGTGTGAGAACTTTTTGTTGAAAACAAAAAAGCTGTACAAAACCATTGACATGTACAGCGTTAAGTGTTATAATAGTCTATGTAAGGTTGAGAAATCTAACAAATCCAACAGAAAGGG
>NZ_KQ969162.1:73854-75576 GCF_001578805.1 Streptococcus sp. DD10
CCTCGCACCCATTCATAATGAATAGGATACGCATATAGTATACCATGCGTACCCTTATTCATGCAACAGTTTTTTAGAAAGGGGTACGCTTTTTGTGTACCAAAGAAGAACATGAGACATCAAAATCTTATCAATGAATTGCACATTGCTTTCAAGGAACAGGTAAGGACAGAAGATTTACAGCAGTGGGACAGTTTCATTGCAGCGGTAGTGAGGAAGAACTTCCCAGAGGAGCAGGCCGAGATTTTCTTTGAAGCTCAGGGGACGTTGCTGGCGGTCTTTGCAAATGACCTGATTGCATTTATTATTGACTATTTTACAGAGGAAGAGGAGAATTAATTAATGACACTACAACTAATCAACGAACAAGAAGTACTTGGGAAACGCTTTAAAGTTTATGGAACACCAGAAGAGCCTTTGTTTTTGGCAAAGGATGTGGCTGAGTGGATTGAACATACTGATACTCAGAAAATGATTAACAGAGTTGATGACGATGAAAAGCTGATGCGAACATTGTTCTTATCAGGTCAAAATCGAGAGGCTTGGTTCTTAACTGAAGATGGTCTGTACGAAGTTCTCATGCAGTCTCGCAAGCCACTGGCTAAGCAGTTCAAGAAGAAGGTTAAGGAAATCTTGAAGACTATCCGCAAAACGGGTTCTTACTTTGACACCAGCAACTTGACTCAGGAAGATGCCTTTATCTACCTTTTCCAATCTCAAAAGGAAATCAAGCTGGAGCAATCCGAAATGCGTTCAGATATTGAGTATCTGAAAGAGGAACAGCCTATCAATCCATCTGTGAATCAAAACATTGAAAAAGAGCGTAAAAAGGCTGTGGTTCGTCTGCTAGGTGGTTATGACAGTCCAGCTTATCGCAACCGTAAACTCAGAAACCAAGTCTTTTCTCAGGCGGCTCGTGATTTTAAGGACATGTTCAAAGTTCCTCGCTATGATATGCTTCCGAAGAAGTTCATTGATAAAGCGCAAGCCTATTGGCAACAGTGGCAACCATCTACGAACTTACGTTTGGAAATTGAACAGTGCAATCGACAGATGAGCTTTGAGCTAGACTAAAAAAGCCCAATCCATAAGGACTAGGCTTCGAAGATGAAGTTGTAGAGTTGAACAACCTTCTGAAAACTGGTTGTATCCATGGTTGTGATTTTTTGAGCCTTGCGCTCTCTAAAGTCAAAAGTATAGAGTTGGAGTGGATTGACAGAGCCATCTACCTTATTGGAACGCACAGGGACGAGCAGGCCTTGTTCTTCTAGTCTGCTTTGACCATGTGTAATAGGGCATACAGCAACAAATCCTGTCCGCTCCGAATACTCTCTACGAGAGACGACAATAGCAGGACGGCGCTTCTGAATCTCACGTCCAACAGACGGGTCAAAGTCAATCCAGATGATGTCCTGTTTTTCTGGGATGTAATCATATTTCACTGTCAAGGAATTTTACCCCCTCGAAGTCATCTTCCATGCGTAGGTCTGCGTCCCCACTAAATGGGTCTGGAATTTTTGGAGCAAGGACAATGACATTATCTACACCCTTGTAGACAAACATCTCTTGACCCTCTGGAACGTTGAGTGTTTTTGGAATGGTCACAGTGACAGAGTTGCCAACTTTACGAGTTTTAACAGTATTCATGATATCCTCCTTATAACGGGTATACACAAAGTATACATCTAAAACAAGAAGAATGCAAGCAAAAAAGCCAGCGCA
>NZ_KQ969162.1:75722-79682 GCF_001578805.1 Streptococcus sp. DD10
GAAAGCAACGAGATATTGAAATTTATCTAAGCATGGGGTATTCTGAGAGTGAATTTTATCGTGTGTTGAATCGTGCTTTATTGGAATTTTGCGAGGGGTATCGTCATGGGGAGTTGCTAGTATATAAAAAATCGGTGGATTCTGGGAGAGAATTGCAAGAGAATTGACAGGAAATGTGCTAAAAGGCGTGATAAAATAGTATTATCCGATGAATGGGAAAACGTATTCCTGTTAATTATTATGATATGATATGGGTCTTTGACCCTTTGCGAGCAGTAGGCACAGCAAGTTACTTAAAACGTAGCTGAAACGATAACAAGACGATGTGAACTTGGCTTTGGGGTTCAATTCCCCTTGCTTGCATTGACTGCAGTAGAAAATGTTATTCTCGTTTACGAATAATTGGACACCGTGCAGTCAGGTGTCGTTTGGAGAGTTTGACAACTTGTTTCCAGCCGTCTTTGTTTTGCATGATTTTTTTTACCTTTAGAGGTGAGAGGCAGGGGAGGTCAACAGTAGGTGCAAGTCCTACGCTCTTTATAAAGCATGCAGAAGCGTACGACGCCTGCGATGCGAAAAGCTCAATCAATCGCATATCGGGTTGAGTTTTAATATGCGTATGGGAACATGATCCGTGATTGGAAAACGGTAAGGGTAGCGCCCTGAGCTAGTCCGTGTGACGTCCACGACAGCTATGTGCTGGTTCGATTCCAGCTGTTCCCGTTATTGATTGCCACAGTTGCAGTTGCAACCAATGGGCAGGCTAGAAACTACATTGATGCCTGCCAGTGATAAACATGCTAGACGAAATGTAGAGGGTTTGCTAGCGCCTCTTGTTGGTGGTTGAGGAGGTAATTTTGGGAGTTGGCAGAGTGGCTGATTGCGGTTATTTTACCTGACGAAAGTCTAGGTGGGTTAATCCGAAAAGTAAGATAATAGATCTGGTAGGAGAAATCCGAGGTTCCATGGGTTCGAATCCCATACTCTCAATATAGTTGCAGTCAGCAGATGCTGGCTTTTTTAGGAAATGAAAGGAGGGAGCGATGAAGAAAGTTGAACCGATACGTGACTTGGATGACATTGAACGGATGAAAAAGTATCTGCGCTCAAAGAGTGAGCGGAACTATGTTCTGTTTATGTTTGGTATCTACTCTGGTCTGCGAGTTAGCGACATCATTCCCCTCCAAGTCAAGCAGGTAACGGTTGATAGGATTGAGGTCAAGGAAACAAAGACAGGAAAAGTCAGGCGCTTTCCTATCAATCCTGCACTGAGAAAATCCATCAACCAGTACATCAAGGATAATGATCTGCAAGACTATGACTATCTCTTTCCTAGCAAAAAGAAGGTCCGCTCGGATGGTGTGAGAATCACACATATCGGTCGTGTGGCAGCTTATCAAATACTGAAAGAAGCTGCAGATCATATTGGTTTGGTTCACATAGGAACTCACTCCATGAGAAAGACCTTTGGCTATCACCACTACAAACAAAATGGAAATGTAGCAGCATTGATGGAGATATTCAACCACTCATCACCAGACATTACACTAGGATATATCGGCTACAAGCAGGACGAACTGGATGCCAGTATGCTATCGTTTAGCTATTAAAAGCGTCTTTATTTTACATATTGCGAAAACGTAAATTAGAAATAGCTTAATGATGTCTCATCCCTTGATATGACTGGTGTCAGATAAGGTTAATTATATTTAACAGAATATAAGATATGTTAAATACGGAGAGGGTGGACAAATTGAAATACCCTCCCCTCATGTCATGAGAAAGGAGCTAAGAAATGAGTCCCCTCCCCCGTGCTGACCGTACAGGTCCCCACCGTGTCGCCTTTGAAAAGAATAAGAAGATACTGCTAAAAACTAGGAATACATGTGGCATTTGTGGACAGATCGTGGACAAGAGTTTGAAGTACCCTCATCCACTTAGCCCCGTTATTGACCACATTATCCCAGTCATCAAGAACGGACATCCATCAGACATCAACAACTTGCAGCTGGCTCATTGGCAGTGCAACAGACAGAAGTCTGATAAGCTCTACGCTGATGAGAAAGCAAGCGGTGCAAAGGTTGTAGGTAATCGGAACTTGCCACAAAGTGTTGATTGGTTGAAGTATCGAGCTTGATGGTACTTGATGTAAGAAATGACAAGAATTGCAGAAATTGCAAAAAAAGCATAAATTATTGAAAATATGTGAGATTGGCAGGAATGATTAAACATTAAAAAATGCCAAAATGTGCAGGACGGGTCTGAGGAGAGATAGGGGGGTAATCCCCTCCCCAAAGGCTCGAGCGAGCCTTCACGCCGTCACTGTACATATTTTCTCGCGGGAAATGTATAGAAAGTGGGTAATTATGCAACTGAGAGGTATGAACTATCTGCGGCGGAAGTTATCCGCTTATAAGATGAGAGTTGATATGCGGTATGACCAGTATGCCATGCAGCATCGTGATAGTGATGTAGGGATTACCATACCGCCACAGATACGGGCTCAGTATCGGTCTGTCTTGGGCTGGGCTACGAAGGGTGTGGATAGTTTGGCGGATAGGCTGGTCTTTCGTGAGTTTGCGAATGATGGTTTTTCTGTGAATGAAATCTTTGCTCAGAATAATCCTGATGTCTTTTTTGATAGTGCGATCTTATCGGCGCTTATCGGGTCGTGTTGTTTTGTCTATATTTCGCAGGGGGACGATGGTGTTCCTCGTTTACAGGTTATCGAGGCGAGTAATGCGACAGGGGTGCTAGACCCTATCACTGGTTTGCTGTCGGAGGGTTATGCCGTTCTGCGTCGTGATGATGGTGGTGCTCCGCTTCTTGAAGCTTACTTTACGAGTGATACGACTTGGTTTTATGAGAAGGGGCGTGAGCCGTTTGCGGTGAGGAATCCTGCTGGTGTGCCTCTGCTAGTACCTGTTATCCATCGTCCTGATGCGGTGCGTCCGTTTGGGCGGAGTCGGATCACTCGGGCTGGTATGTACTATCAGCGGTTTGCCAAGCGGACTTTGGAGCGGGCTGATGTGACGGCGGAGTTTTACTCTTATCCTCAGAAGTATGTGCTGGGTTTGGACGCTGATGCGGAGCCTATGGACAAGTGGAAGGCGACGGTGTCGAGTCTCTTGACCTTTACGAAGGATGAGGACGGTGATAGTCCCAAGGTGGGGCAGTTCACGACTTCGAGTATGTCGCCGTTTACGGAGCAGTTGCGGACTGCTGCGGCTGGTTTTGCTGGTGAGATGGGCTTGACCTTGGACGACCTTGGTTTTGTGTCGGATAATCCGTCATCGGTGGAGGCTATCAAGGCTAGTCATGAAAATCTGCGCTTGGCTGGGCGGAAGGCTCAGCGGTCGCTGGGTTCGGGGCTGTTGAATGTGGCTTATGTCGCTACTTGTTTACGTGATGAGTTTCCGTATTTGAGGAAACAGTTTAATAAGACGGTCGTGAAGTGGGAGCCTTTGTTTGAGGCGGACGCTAATATGTTGACCTTGATTGGTGATGGTGTTATCAAACTGAATCAAGCGGTGCCTGGCTATATGGATGCTGAAACTATCCGTGACTTGACTGGAATTAAAGGGTCAGACAAGCCTGCTCCACTAGTGAAGGAGGTTGCAGATGGTGGAGGATATCGTTCCGAGCCTGCTCAAGAAAATCAAGTCTGAGTTTGAATATGCTAGGTTGGACAGCGAGGTCTTGAAAGACTTGCTGTCTAAGCTAAATCATAGTAAGGCAAGTTATTTGGATGCTAATCAATATGCTATCGAAATTGGGGAGATACTTTCTAAGACTCTGGAAGCTTCTCTAACGAACGAAACACTACCAGACGGTAAAATGTATTATAATATCGCTAAACGTTTGTTAGAGGACGTTTTAGGGCGGAATTACGAGCTTGTGAGTGATTACACTGAACAAGTTCAGAAGAGTTTGAACTCTGAGGCTAAAATTGGGTTAGTT
>NZ_KQ969162.1:79702-81108 GCF_001578805.1 Streptococcus sp. DD10
GCTCAGGTGCCTGAACTGAATCAAGACCGAATTGATGGAATTGTCAATCGTGTTTCTTATGAACAGGATTTTGATGATATTAAGTGGATTTTGCAAGAACCAATTGTTAATTTTACTCAGAGCGTTGTGGATGATAGTATTGAGAAAAATGCGGAATTTCATTACAAGGCAGGATTGCAACCTGAAATTGTTAGAAAGTCAGTCGCTAAGTGCTGTGATTGGTGTCAAGAGGTTCAAGGTATCTATAAATATCCACGAGTTCCAAAAGATATTTATCGGAGACATCAACGCTGCCGTTGCATAGTTGATTATGACCCTAAAAATGGAAAAGTTCAGGATGTTTGGAGTAAAATATGGCGGAAACAAAAGGATAGTGATAAGATTAAAGAAAGGAAAGGGTTAAACAAAGAAGAGAATATCAGCGTTGTTAGAAAAAGCGCGTTGCAACATGGAATTAAAGTTAATCCTATCAAGAGATCTAAAGTAAAAAAAACTGAAGAAGCAATTATTAAAGCTGTTGGAGGAGGAGACCAGACAAAGGGATCTTGTTCTTCACTTGCGCTTGCGTATATTGGCAATAAAGCGGGTTTTGATGTTTTGGATTATCGAGATGGAGAAAGTCGAACTTTTTTTGCAAGTATGCTAAATATTAAAAATATTAGTGAATTACCGAACGTGCAATCACATTTTGTTGCAGATACAAATGATTTTACTGCTGTCAAGAAATTAATTGGTCAGATGCAAGACGACAAAGAATACTATTTGGCAACAGGTAAGCATGCGGCAATTGTGCGAAAAAAAGAGGGGCGGTTCCAATACTTAGAATTGCAAGCTCCTTTTGAAGGTAACGGGTTTAAACCTATGACCAGTGCAGTTTTAAAAGAGCGCTTTGGTTGCCAACGATCACATACAGTTTATCGGCAAAAAGTGAAGTCTTCTAATCTGTTAATAGATTCTGAGAGTTTAGGAGAAAATGAAGAGTTTCAAAAGATTCTAGGATTTATTAATACTAAGAAAGGTCAGCAAAATAAAGGAGACAAAGGCTATGTCAAATAATGGTGATAATTTTTTAGAAGAACTATCTGAATTAGCTAATCAAGAAGATGACAGAATATGGTCTGAATCTCACTTAGATGGCTATAGTGATTTTTATAAAGAAAATGAAACTTCCGAACTTTGGTGGATTGATAAGCTAGATGCTATAGGTGAGCATTTATTTAGTTTTGACCAAAAAAAAATCTACAATTTATTTGCGGACTATCCACATAACATGACCGATAAGGAAGTTGAAATCTTTGATAAAGAAAATCCATTTTGGGCTGAGTTTTTTTCAGACCGAAAATAGTAATTTTAAGCACTCGAAAGGGTGTTTTTCTTATGCTTTGAAAGGAGCAACGATGGGAAAA
>NZ_KQ969162.1:81128-97844 GCF_001578805.1 Streptococcus sp. DD10
GCGATTGATTTTTCAGAGAAAAAGTCTAGTCTGGAGCGTGGTGCTTCTGTGAAAGAAATTTTGGAGGAAAATCTTGAGGCTAGTCATAACTATACTTCGGTGTTGGTAGTTTCTTTGGATAAAGATGGTGAGATAAATCTTGGCTATAGCTGGGAAAGTAGTTTGCAGGCGTTGGGAATGCTAGATGTTGCTAAAAACTATATTTTAAACGTAATTAATTAAGTCATCCCAGCGATAGGGTTATCATGCGAGAACGATTGAAAGGACGTTAGAATGGCGAGGAAGAAGAAACTTGGCAATCAGAATCCTACTCAATCGGTGATTTTAAAGCACGTCAAGAAAAATTCATTGGCGAATCGGGCGATTGAGCTGTATGAGCGGACGGGGTTGTCTTGCTACGCTTGGCAGAAGAACCTACTTTTGCCGATGATGGCGGTGGACAAGAATGGTCTTTGGGTGCATCAGAAGTTTGGTTACTCGATTCCTCGGCGGAATGGGAAGTCTGAAATCCTTTATATCCTTGAAATCGATGGGCTGCATGCGGGCTTAAACGTTTTGCATACGGCTCATCGTATCTCTACGTCTCACTCTTCTTTTGAGAAGGTCAAGCGGTATCTGGAGAAGATGGGCTATGTGGATGGGGAGGACTTTAGTTCTATCCGTGCGAAGGGTCAGGAGCGTATCGAGCTTTTTTCGACTGGTGGTGTGGTGCAGTTTCGTACTCGGACTTCTAATGGTGGTCTGGGTGAGGGATTTGACCTGCTCATCATCGATGAGGCTCAGGAGTACACTACAGAACAGGAGTCGGCGCTCAAGTACACGGTTACGGATAGTGATAACCCGATGACGGTCATGTGTGGGACACCTCCTACGCCTGTGTCGAGTGGTACGGTCTTTACTAAGTTCAGGGAAACCTGCCTCTTTGGTAAGGGGAAGTACTCGGGCTGGGCGGAGTGGTCGGTTGATACTGAAAAGGACATCAACGATGTGGAGGCGTGGTACAACTCGAATCCGTCTATGGGCTACCATTTGAACGAGCGGAAAATAGAAGCGGAGCTAGGGGAGGACAAGCTAGACCATAATGTGCAGCGTTTGGGCTTTTGGCCTCAGTACAACCAGAAGTCAGCCATTTCAGAGACGGAGTGGAATGAGTTGAAGGTTGAGGAACTCCCTCGCTTTGCTGGTAAGCTCTTTGTCGGTATCAAGTATGGTCAGGACGGCACGAACGTGGCTATGAGTGTGGCGGTACGTGCTGATGATGGTCGGGTCTTTATCGAGACAATCGACTGCCAGTCTATCCGTAACGGGAACGACTGGCTGGTGGCTTTCTTGAAGCGGGCAGATGTGGCGCAGGTCGTGGTCGATGGGGCAAGCGGTCAGAAAATCCTAGATGAGGAGTTGAGAAAGGAGCGTGTGAAGAACGTTATCCTGCCAACGGTGAAGGAAATCATCGTTGCTAATTCTATGTGGGAACAGGGTATCTATCAAAAGACTCTCTGCCATGCTGGTCAGCCGTCCTTGACCAAGGTGGTCACCAACTGTGAAAAGCGTAATATCGGTTCAAATGGTGGTTTTGGCTATCGGAGTCATTTTGCGGATATGGATATTTCTTTGATGGATAGTGCTTTGCTGGCACATTGGGCTTGTGCTACGGTCAAGCCTAAGAAAAAGCAGAAAATCAGTTATTAGAAGGAGCGGTTGAGAGACTGCTTTTTTTGATGCTCAAAAATTACCGAACTGCCGGGAAAGCAGGAATTGAACCCGCCCTAAATGCTGGGTGAAAAAGATAAATTCCCTTGTGAGCATCGCTCACAGCGTGAATTTCCTATTTTCACTGTGCATTTTACGGGCTTGGTATCTTTCTTGAGAAAGGATGTAGCAATATGTCAGAATTTAAAGTAATTGAAACACAGGAAGAGCTGGACAATATCATCAAGGAGCGCATCAGACGTGAGCGTGACAAGTTTGGTGATTATGACCAGCTGAAGGCTCGTGTTTCTGAGTTGGAGACGGAAAACGGTGCTCTGAAATCGTCCCTCGAGGACGCTAAGGGTGGTGCGGACAAGTCTGGGCAGGAAATCGCTGAGCTGAAGGCGCAGTTGGCTGGTTATGAGACGGCGAGCTTGCGGACTAAGATCGCTTTACAGCATGGCTTGCCTTATGACCTTGCGGAGCGTTTGCAGGGTGATGATGAGGCGAGTCTGGTGTTAGATGCGGAGCGTCTGGCTGGGTATCTCAAGCCTCATCTACCTTCTGCACCGCTCAAGGAAACCGAACCGTCGCTGGGAGATGATAAAACCTCTCAGATGAAGCAGATGTTGCGTGAATTGCAACCGAAAGGAGAATAAACGATGTCACAAACAAATAATTCACTAAAATCAGGTTCATTGTTTAAACCTGAGCTTGTAAAAGAACTGATCAGTAAGGTGCAGGGGAAATCTGTTCTTGCCAATCTATCAGGTCAGACTCCTATCCCGTTTAATGGGGTGGAACAGTTCATCTTTAACCTTGAGGGCAATGCTCAAATCGTGGGTGAGGGTGAGTTGAAACAAGCTGGGAAAGCTGTTCTCACTAGCAAAGTTATCAATCCGCTCAAGTTTGTCTATCAAGCTCGTATTACTGATGAATTTAAGCATGCATCAGAGGAAAAACAAGTTGAATATCTGTCTCAATTTATGGATGGTTTCGCTAAGAAGATGGCGGAGGCTTTTGACCTTGCTGCTATCCATGGTTTGGAACCTCGCTCTATGACAGATGCGTCTTTCCGTGCGACAAATTCTTTTGATGGGGTTATCACTGGGAACATTGTTACCTTTGAGGAAGGAAGAATTGATGATAACATCGACGCTGCTGTGCAACAAATCGTAGCTCTTGGTGGTGAGGTGACTGGTCTTGCTTTGTCTCCAGCTGCTGGTCAGGCTCTGGCTAAGCTGAAAGTCAACGGCGTGGTGCAGTATCCTGAGTTCCGTTTTGGGCAAAACCCTGACTCTTTCTACGGTATGAAGTCAGACATCAACAAGAACTTGGTCGCAAAAGGTGGTACAGCTGAGACGGACCATGTTATCGTTGGGGATTTCCAAAATCGTTTTAAGTGGGGCTATGCGGAAAACATCCCGATGGAAATCATCGAATACGGTGACCCTGATGGCTCTGGTCGTGACCTGAAAGCCTATAACGAGATTTTGTTGCGTGCAGAAGCTTACATTGGCTGGGGGATTCTTGATGAGAATGCTTTTGCTCGTGTGAAAGCCTAAGGAGGTATAAAAAATGGCACTATATACACATACAGAAACTGGCGTAGTTATTTCTTCTGATTGTAAATTGGCAGGTAACTGGGAAGAAGTAACTGACAAGAAGGACAAAGAGCTCACGGTTGCTGAGTTGCAATCTCGCTTGAATGAGCTGGGGGTAGAGTACGACAAGAAAGCTAATAAGGCTGAATTACAGGCTCTACTGAAGGAACATCAGTCTGAGGGCTAGCCATGAAGGACTTTGCGACGGTTGAAGATGTTCAGTCTTTGTGGCGGTCTCTCAAGTTTGATGAGGAGAAGCGTGCTAAGGAATTGCTCAAGGTCGTGTCTGCGTCTCTGCGTGTGGAAGCGGACAAGTTTGGTAAGAACTTGGATGAGATGGCAGCCTACGACATGAGCTATGCTCTCGTCCTCAAGTCTGTGACGGTGGACATCGTGGCGCGGACGCTGATGACCTCAACGGACCAAGAGCCTATGACCCAAGCGAGTGAGAGTGCTCTTGGCTACTCTTGGAGTGGGTCGTTTTTGGTACCTGGTGGGGGTCTTTTTATCAAGGATAGTGAGCTACGCCGTCTGGGTCTGGTCAAAAAGCAGAAGTATGGAGTGTTAGACATCTATGGCGAGAATCAAGGGAATCACAGTTATCCTCATTGACAAGGTCATGGAGGGGCGGGATGACTTTGGTCATCCTATCTACCGTGATGTGGAAATCGAGGTGGAGAATGTCCTTGTCGCTCCGACGTCGTCTGCTGATAATGTCATCAACCAGCTCAATCTGACGGGTAGGAAAGGGACTTACACGTTAGGTATTCCCAAGGGGGATACGCATACTTGGGAGGGGCGTGAGGTTCGTTTCTTTGGTCGGAGGTGGAAGACGGTGGGCTTGCCTATGGAGGGCATCGACCACTTAATCCCCTTGGACTGGAACAAGAAAGTGATGGTGGAGAGGTATGAGTAATCTCAAGTTTAAGCTGAACCGTGCTGGTGTGGCTGAGCTGATGAAGTCGGGCGCTATGATAACAGTGCTGAACAAGCACGCTACGGCAATCAAAAATCGCTGTGGCGATGGCTATGAGCAAGACCTCTATGTGGGGAAAAGTCGTGCCAATGTGTCAGTCAGTGCCAAGACTTACAAGGCGAAGAAGGACAATCTCAAAAACAATACACTACTAAAGGCGGTGCGCTAGATGATCGAAAAGGTAATCAAGAGACACCTAGATAGTCAGCTGGGTGTGCCGTCTTTCTATGAACATGAGGAGGATATGCCTGAGCGTTGTGTCCTCATCGAAAAGACTGGGAGTGGTAGGCGTGACTTTGCACGGTCTGCCACTTTTACTTTTCAAAGCTATGCTGGCTCGATGCAAGAGGCGGCGGAGCTCAACGAAGCGGTCAAGGTAGCGGTGGACAGTCTCATCGGGCTGGATGCCATCAGCGGTGTTCGGCTAAACAGTGACTATAACTTTACCGATACGGAGACCAAGCGGTACCGCTATCAGGCGGTATATGATATTTATTATTTTTAAAAGGAGGGTGTTATGGCACAATCAGATACAAGTGCAGTTGCAGTGAAAAAAGGGTCTGAGCTGGTAACGGCTGCGAAGCCCAAGGTAGGAGGTGCTATCTACTCAGCGCCGTTGGGAACGACGCTCCCAACTAATGCCAAAAGTAAGCTGGGAGAGGCTTTCAAGAGTCTGGGCTATATCTCGGAGGACGGGATGACTAATGAAAACTCACCAGAGAGCGAAGATGTATCCGCTTGGGGTGGTGATGTGGTGCTGTCTAGTCAGACCAGCAAGAAGGATACCTTTGGCTATACGCTCATCGAGTCGCTCAACGTGGACGTGATGAAAGAGATCTATGGTACGGATAATGTTAGTGGGACGTTGGATACGGGTATCACCATCAAGGCAAACAGTAAGGAGCTGACAGCTCATGTCCTCGTAGCGGATATGGTGCTGAAAGACGGTGTCCTGAAACGGATTGTCATCCCTCAAGGCAAGGTGACGGAAATCGGAGAAATCGCCTACAAGGACGCTGAGGCGGTGGGCTATGAAACCAAGGTATCCGCTCTCCCTGATGATGAGGGGAACACTCACTATGAATATATCCAGAAAGGAGCTTAAGCATGGAAGAAGTGACAAAAGAACCAGCGGTTGTGCTTTTTGGTGGAAAGATTCCAGCGTCAGCAACGCTTGCCTATACGAACTCTATCAAAGGGAAGACAGCGACGGGATTTGAATTTGAAATCCCGCGCTCTCGTATGGAAAACTATGAGCTGGTAGAGGCTATCGCTGAGGTAGATACTAATCCCCTCGTCCTACCCAAACTGATCAAGCTCTTGCTGGGTAGTCAAGCGGAGGCTCTGAAAGACCATGTCCGTGACGAGGAAGGGCTGGTACCGATGGACAAGATGAGCGAAGAAATCAAGGACATCTTTGCCAGTCAAGAAGCGGTAAAAAAATAACTTTCCTCGCTAAGATGCTAGAGACCGACGAGGATGCGCTGGTCTGCGACCTAGCTGAGACCTATGGTATCTACGACTATCGACAGCTACCTGCATGGCGAGTGGCTGTTTTTGCTTATGGTCTGCGTGAGGATAGTCGGATCAAGCTGGTCATGAGTGGTCAGAGGGTCGCCTTTGACACCATGCTCTGGGCTGGTATCTTTGACCGTCTCTCTCAGCTAGTCTGGGCGAAGACCAAGGACGCAGCCAAGGGGCGCAACCAGCCCAAGTCTATCCTCGACTCTCTGACCCAGCAGGTCAAGGAAAGGGAGGAGATGGTCTTTGCATCTGGTGAGGAGTTTGAAATCTATCGTCAGAAACTACTGGAAGAGATGGGAGGTGAGGACTGATGGCGACAGAACTAGGGAAGGCGTATGTGCAAATTATGCCGTCTGCTAAGGGTATCAGTGGAGCTATCCAGAAAATCATCAATCCTGAAGCGACTGCCGCTGGTCAGAGTGCTGGTATGAGCCTCGGCTCTACTCTGGTCAAGGCGGTGTCGGGTATCGTGGCGTCAGCTGGTATCGGGAAGGCTTTTGCGGCGTCCTTGTCAGAAGGGGCAGCGCTCCAGCAATCTCTCGGAGGGATTGAGACACTTTTCAAAGGTTCGGCGGATAAGGTCAAAAGCTACGCTAACGAGGCATACCGTACAACGGGGATGTCTGCCAATAGCTACATGGAAAACGTGACCAGTTTTAGCGCCAGTCTGTTATCGTCTCTTGGCGGCGACACGGAGAAGGCGGCTGATGTAGCGAATATGGCGATGATTGACATGTCTGATAATGCCAACAAGATGGGGACTTCTATGGACCGTATCACAGACGCTTATCAGGGATTTGCCAAGCAGAACTATACCATGCTGGATAACCTCAAGCTGGGTTATGGTGGTACGAAGTCTGAGATGGAACGCCTGCTGGCGGACGCTCAGAAGCTGACTGGTGTCAAGTATGACATCAATAATCTGTCCGATGTGTATAGCGCCATCCACGCTATACAAGAAAATCTGGATATCACAGGGACAACTGCCAAGGAGGCGGCACAGACCTTTAGTGGGTCTTTTGCTGCGATGAAGGCAGCTGCGCAGAATGTGCTGGGTAAACTGGCGCTGGGCGAGGATATCCAGCCGTCTCTGAGAGCTTTGTATGATACGACGAAAACCTTTATTTTAGATAATTTCATCCCAATGGTAGGAAATATCTTAAAAGGTATTCCTACGATTATCGGTTTTGCTTTGCAGGAAGGCTTGTCAGCTATATTTGGTGATCAGATAGCTGAGACGGTTATGAATGAACTGGATAAGTTGACGGGGATTTTTTCTACGTTTTATGACATGATTTTCGGTTCATTGAGTAAGAAAGACAACATTGACTTTCTGAAAGCCTTGGGGATCGATGAGAGTGTAGCTAGCCAGATTGTCAATATCGGTGAAAATATCCGTGTGACCTTTGAGAATATCGGAGCGACCATTGGTAATATCGCTGGTATCGTGGGAAGTTTTATCGGCGACCTGCTGGGTATCGCTAGTAGTGAGACGAGTGTCAATCTGCTGGGCGCTGCCTTTGAGGGGCTGACTGGTTTCCTGCGTGATGCGTCGGAAATGTTAAAACAAGTTACGCAATTTTTCAAAGATAATCAAATTGCAAGTGATTTACTGAAAACTGCGGTTGTAGCTCTAGGAGTTGGTTTGCCCGTTGTCAAGATTGCTAATTTTATCAGTGCTTTAGGTGGCATCAAAGGAATATTGACAATCGCGCAGGTAGCTGTGTCAGGTTTTGCTACGACTGTGACAACGGCGATTGCGTCTATTCCACTAGTTGGCTGGATTGCAGCAGCGGTGGCTGCTCTTGTCTGGTTCTTTACCCAAACAGAAACTGGTCGGCAGATCTGGTCTGCTTTTGTGGATTGGATCAAGCAGGCATGGCAGGGGATTGCGGACTTCTTTGTCAATCTCTGGTCTGGTATCTCAGAAGGTGCCAACAACCTTTGGACGGGTGTGACTGAGGTCTGGAATGCCACAGTTGAAGCTGTCAAGAATATGTGGAACGGAGTGGTGGAGTTTTTCACCAATCTCTGGACAGGTATTCAAACAACTGCAACGACGGCTTGGACTATGCTGACGACGGCTATCATCACGGTGGTGCAACCTTTCATCGATGGTTTTATGAACCTCTGGAATGGTATGAAAGATGGTTTGTCTCAGATGTGGGACGGCATCAAGATGGTCTTTGAGGGGGCTTGGGAGCTTATCAAGTCTATTGTGCTGGGTGCTGTCCTTATCGTTATCGACCTGGTGACGGGGAACTTTACCCAGCTGGGTGCTGACTTGGGTCTTATCTGGGACGGTATCAAGAACGCTGTCTCTCTGGTTTGGGATGGTATCAAAACCTACTTTTCTGGTGTTGTGGATGCCATCGTTGGCTATGGCAAGGCTACCTTTGAAGGATTTTCCAACGCTCTGTCTGCTATCTGGGACTTTATCAAAAACGCAGCGTCTAGCGCTTGGGAGTGGATAAAGTCCACGGTGTCTAATCTCATCGATGGTTTGGTACAAGGTGCGCAGAATACTTGGAATAGCTTTATGAGCTTCCTGTCTGGGCTGTGGGAGTCTATCAAATCAACGGCATCGAGTGCATGGGAGGCTTTGAAATCCTCTGTTCTAAATATCATCAACGGGCTTATCCAAGGTGCTCAGAATGCGTGGAATAACATGGTTCAGGGTGTGTCTAACCTAGTATCGCAGGTAACGGGCATCTTTAGCGGTCTTGCTAATATTAATTTGTTTAGTGCAGGCAGTGCTATCCTAAATGGATTTTTAAATGGTTTGAAGTCTGTTTGGGGAGGTATTAAAAACTTTGTCGGTGGTATCGCTGGCTGGATCCGTGACCACAAGGGTCCTATCGAGTACGACCGCAAGCTCCTCATCCCTGCTGGTGATGCTATCATGGGTGGGTTTGACAAGAGCTTGCAAGAACGTTTTAAGGGTGTTAAATCGACAGTCAGCGGTATGGCTGGTGAGCTGTCTGATATCTTTGACGGTGAAGAATTTGACGTCACGGCAAGCAGTCCTGTCCTAAGTCGGGACATCAATGCGACGATGGCGCTGTCCTCTGGACAAATGGGCAAAATGGAGCAAAATGTTGTGTCTGAGATTGCCATTCTAAGGTCAAGTTTAGATGATTGGCTGGGTCAACTACTGAACAAGCCGTCTGACGTGTACTTAGATGGGCAGTCTATCGCACAGAGCTCTTGGCAATATCAAGGTAGTATCATGAGAAGGGAAGGTATCTGATGGCGTTTAACTATCTGGTTGTAAATGGCTTTTCTACGGCTAGATTTACAAATAGTGTGGTCATGGACTTTGGCGACATCAAACTTGCCAGTCCTCGCTTTGCGGAGAAGGTCACCCTCCATGGTGTCAATGGGAGTTACAATCTGCCCGACGGGGCTTTTGATAGCTATGATAGGACTATCAAGCTGTTCATCGTTCGCTATGCGGATGCTCTGACCTTGCTGGAGAAGTTTCAGGCTCAGGATAATGTGTTGGAGTTTAGCTACCAGACGGACTCTGTCTTTTACGCTGACTTGCTCGAAGGGGACATCAAACCCAAGGGCAAGGGAGGCTGGGAGGTGACGGTCAAACTCAACATGCAACCGTTTCGATATGTCAAGAATCCACCTGATATAACCTTGACTGGAAATGGCAGTCTTACCAATCCTGGTACGGTTTTTTCAGAACCTGTCATCGTGTTGGAAGGTTCAGGAGAGGTCAGCTTAACAATCGGTAAACAGGTCATGCAGTTGACCTTAGATACTAAAGCCACGATTGACTGTCGGCATAAGAAACAGAATGTCTATGACAAAATCGGATATGTTAGGAACACCATTCGAAAACGGGGGCCATTTTTTGAAATTCCAGTAGGAATATCGGGGGTGGCGGTGACCGGGAACATCCAAAAAATCACGATAAAAGGAAATTGGAGGTATAAAGTGTGATCTATCTAGCTGAGGGAAATTTCCCTCTAAATGGCTGTTATGATGATGACATCGTACAGGAAGACGCTAGCACCTACCAGCTCACGTTTAAGTTTCCAACATCTGATGAGAAGTGGAAGTTGCTGAAAGAAGAAATGCTCTTACTAGCTGATGACTTGGACGGAGAGCAGTTGTTTACGATATTTGAAGTGGTCAAGCAACATGGCTATGTGACGGTCTATGCGAACCAAGTCATGACCCTACTCCATCACTACTCTATCAGCTCTGTCAATGTGGATAAGGTGGTTGGGAATGTGGTCATGTCCAGTCTAGCTGGGGCTATCCTTCGGAATAGTCCTTTTTCTTTCTTTTCAGATATATCAGATCGGCATACGCTTAATGTGGCGGACCGGTCTGCAATGGATGTGTTGGTCAAGGATAAGCACTCGATTTTAGGACAGTGGGGTGGCGACCTGGTGCGGGACAAGTATCAAGTCAGACTGCTTAAAAACGGTGGCTCTGAAAATGAGTCACTCTTTATGTATAAGAAAAACATGAGGAGCTACCAGCAAACGACCTCTACTAAGGAGTTGCGAACAAGGATTCACTTCCGAAAGAAAATCGAAGAAGGAGAAGGGGATAATCGGCGGGAGCGTTGGTTGCGAGTGACGGTGGATAGTCCCCTTATCAGCCAGTATGTCAACGTTTATGAATCGGATATGGAAGTGACAGATGAAGATGTGAAAGACCTAGCTAGTCTGACTCAGTACGGGAAAGACTACTACAAAAACACTCTTTGTGACCTTATCGAGGATAGCCTTGAGCTAGATGTGGTAGGGACTGGCGATGTAGCTGTCAAGCTGTACGATGTGGTGTCTGTTTACCATGAGGCATTTGACATGGATATGCGCAAAAAAATCACCAAGTACCATTACAGTCCGATGGGGAAACGGCTTAAGTCGGTTGGTTTTGGGGTGGTGAAAGGGTCGCTTGGTGGTGCTTTAGGAAATCTAGTAAGTGACACAGTTAAGTCCGAAACGGGAACTCTAGTACAGGATTTTGAAGAACGACTTACTAAGGAACTGGAAAATGCAGATAGAAGTTTTACTCGACAAGCGGATGCTCTGAAGGACGAAATCACAGATGCTATCGAGAAATCAAAAACGGCTGCTGAAAAGTATGCTGCAGAGCTAGATAGGGAAATACAGGCGCAAGTTGCTGAAAATCGGAAGGAAGCGAATAGGCTTTCAGAAGAGCAGAAGAATGGCTTGAAAGAGGCTCGGAGGGAGTTGGAAGAGGCAAAGAGAAAGCTGGGTCAAGTCGGAGTGGACTTATCCAGTATGAGTCGTGACTTGGCAACGGTGCGAACGAATGCTGAAACGGCTCAGCGGAATCTTTCAAGTTCTGTTCAAAACTTGATGGGTTCTATCCAGCAACAGACTTCATCGCTAAATGATACGAAAGCACGGTTGACGACTGCAGAGGGCGAGTTAAGAACGGCTAAGAGCTTGGCGGAAAGCGCTCAAGCTGGGTTAAATGGTAAGGTTAATCTGGCTGATTACAATCGAAATAATGAAGAGTTGTTGGCTCGGTTTACGACGGTTCTTGTGGGGCCTAACTTGGTTCAAAATGGTGGCGCTCCAGCTACTGTTGATGGGTGGAGTGGTTGGACGGTTGGGGCTCGTCCTACGGTGCGAACTGGGCAACATGAAGCTTATTACAATGGGCAACGGAATCTTTTTGTGTTGGAGAGTTTAACGAGTGGTACGGCTCAAGCTTCGTCTTCTCGTTTTTTGCTGAAGAGGAATACAACTTACAGGGTCAATTATGTGGCTTTTACGTCTGATAATATCTCTCAATATACTATCTACTTGCTAGGGAGAAGGAAGGGGGAGAGTCAGAATTATACACTGGTTAAGCTAGTCGCTAGGGGGAATGTTTTGCCTAGCTATGGGGTTTTGGAGCGGTCTTTTGAGTTTAACTCGGGCGAGATGGACGAGGCTTATCTGCGTTTTGATAATAGTGGAAAAAGAGATGCGAATCCTTCTTATCTGTACTTTGGAGATATCGACCTCTACGAGGGGGGGACAGTTCGGCCGTTTCAACCTTCTCCGGAGGATGATAAGGCGCAAATTAGTGCGGTTCAGTCTGAGTTTCGCTTGAAAGCGGATGGGCTTTCTAGTAAGATTAGTGGTCTGGAAGAAAGGGCGAATCAGGCGGCTACGACTGTCTCTAGCCTTCAACAGGGGGTAAACTCTATCAATCTAAGCGTGGAGCAGTTAGGACGGGATAAGGTCAGCTCAAGTGCGTTTGATGTAGAGTTAGGTAAAATCAGGCAATCTGTTAAATCAGCTGATGATAAGGCGAGCAGAATCACGCAGGTAGAGACGAATTTGGCTGGTGTGTCTACTAAGGTTGGAAATCTAGAGACAAGAGCGAATAACACTTTAAGCAAGTTGACAGAAGTTGAGACGAAAGCGAACGGCATTCTTACTAGAATGACGAGTGCGGAAACGTATATCTCTAAGGATGGTCAGCGACAAGAGAGCTTGCAGCGGTATAGTCGTGAGGAGACGGCACGGCAGATTGCGGCTGAGCGAACAAATGTCTCTCAAAGCTATGTAGCGAAAAGTCAGTATACGGAGGATGTGCGAGGGGTTAATCGACGGTTTGAAGAGCTTTATCAAGGTAGCCCTAATCTAGTTATTAACGGCGCTGCAGAGTTAGGAGATAAGAACTGGGGCGGAACGAACGGAAAATGGTTCACAAACCGAACTCATGGTTTTTACAAGAACAGCTCTGTTCCACTATTCACCATTGATACGAAAGAAGCTGGATTGTGCTATATCCAGCTGAATCGCTATAATCAACTCAAGAAGAATACGGATTATACACTTTCTTTTACTGGTTTTATGTCAGGTAATGTGTCTGGTTTTCGAGTTTATGTTGGTTTGTTATCCAACAAAGACCATGCTTGGAAAAAGACATTAGAGGTTTTTCAACAGAGGCTTTCTCCCCATCGGGCTGAGCGGTTCACGGTGTCGTTTAATAGTGGGGACTATGATGGTTTTTCTTTGCGGTTTGATCATCTTGGTTCTAGTGATAGGCAGAGTGCGACTGTTTGGCTTACTGAAATTGATGTCTATGAAGGCACGATGAAGCGGGCTTATCAGCCTTCTCCTGAAAACTTTGAGAACTATGCGGATACTAAGCTGGCTGAGTATAAGGAAACGGTAGAGGGGCGCTTTGCGACGATACAAACAGTTGTGAATGGTAAGGCGAATCAAGCGGACTTTCAGCGAGTGCGAGAAACGAGTCAGCTTTACGAGCGTATCTTGGGCAATACTGATAATGGGATTGCTAATAATATCGCTCAGATGGTGCTGACGAATCAGCGGTTCCAAGTTGAGGTTGGTAAGGTCGGTTCAGACGGTGTTAATCGTGCTTTAAACACGAGTCAGGACTGGACGGATTTTATCACGGTTGCGGGTTCTGATGGTGTTAATCTGAATACTGATTTACATAAGGTGATGGCATCTGGTTTGGTCGTGGGGGATAAGCTTCATGTGAGTATGGAAATCTCTATTGATGATGTTCAGTTGTTCACAGGAAGGACGGCTACGGCTGTTTTGCAATCGTGGGGGGATGTTAAGCAGTGGAATGCTGGGAATCCTTTTGCTTATTCTATCGGTAATCTGAGCGCTGGTATCAACTGGCGCAAGATAGAGTATGATGTGACTTTGACGGAGCAGATGCTTGGAAATAATTTTTGGTGGCTGAATGTTCGTGTGGACGGTGTTAGTCGTTATAAGGTGCATACTAAGCTTCTTAAAATCGAAAAGGGGACTAGGGCGACACCTTGGTCTCCTGCTCCTGAAAATAGTCAGGATTATGTGGATACTAAGCTGGCTAGTTATAAGCAGACGGTGGACGGGATTTCGTCTAAGGTGTCAAGTCTTGAGAGAAATCTTGCTACGACAAGTACGAGGTTATCGAATTTAGATCAAAAGGCGGATACTATCAAGGCGGCGGTATCGAGCTTGGAAGGTGGAGCGTTGAAGAAGTCGGAGATTGAAATCCGCGATGACCGTATCCTTTTGGGAGCGGGGAAGGAGATTAAAGGAAGGACGCTTTTTTCTCTCTTTAAGCTAGAACCTGACTCTATCACGGCTCTTACGAAGCTGATGCGTATCACGGGGGATGTCATCGTTGACGGAAGTGTTACTACGCAAAAGTTGGCTGCGAACTCGGTTACTGCTGGGAAGGTTCAGTCGGGTGCTGTTGAAGCGAAGCATTTGGCGGCTGAGGCTGTCACGGCTGAGAAGTTAAAAGTTGATCAAGCGCTTTTTGATAAGCTGATGGCGAACGAAGCTTACTTGAAACAGCTTTTTGCTAAGCAGGCTTTCATTAATCAAGTTCAATCGGTGACTTTGTCGGCGAATCGGATTTCAGGCGGAGTTTTTAGAGCGCTGAACAATGCTATGGAAATCCTGATGAATAATGGTCAGATACTTTACTACACTGATCAGGCTGCGCTGAAACGAGTTTTGAGTGGTTATCCGACTCAATTTGTCAAGTTTGCGACAGGACGTGTGGATGGTAAGGGGCTCGCTGGTGTGACGGTTATCGGGTCGAATCGTTGGGGCAGTGAAAGTTCGAATGATGGTGGATTTGTCGGGATTCGTGCTTGGAACGGTCCACAGGTTGACTCGGTGGATGTGGTTGGTGATGAAATCAGACTGGCTAGCTCTGCTTATGATAATCCAGATGGCTGGGATGTTCAGACGCTTGATTCGGGCTTGAAAATCGCTCCACACAATCGGGGTGCTGAGCGTAATAGTCGCATCGAGGTTGGTGATGTCTGGATTTTAAAAGGAAATGGAAACTATACGTCGCTAAGAGATGTTTTAAATGCTTTTAACGGAAACTTTTCTAAGGGTCCTAATGCGGATTCTTACGACTATTATCCATCAGGGTTCTAAGATAGAAAGGGATAATCATGAATCAAGAAGAACAACAACTTAATCAGGCGTTAGGCTTGACGATTAACGAGCTCACGGACCGGTTGGTCAATGAGTCAACGACTAAAAACTTGTTGGCTATCCAGTTGACGGAGGCTGATGAAGAGAAACAGCGATTGGCTCAGGAAAATACTGAACTTCAGGCAAGAGTGATGGAGCTGGAAGCTCTGCTTGATGAGAAAACGAATCCGGCTGAAAAAGGAGAATAGAAGATGACAGAAACAACTCAAAACACAGATAACTTGCTAGATCTGACAAAAATTACGGAACCGTTTGATCTTGCGACTGCTTTGCATTACATGAAAGAAAATGGGGAGTTCATTCGTTGTAAGAATGCAAGTAATGATTTTTATATGTATCGTGATGTCCAAAAGCGTCCTGTAGTTATCAATGGGCGTCGTCAGTTTAAGGATGTTGAGACTGTTTGGGCGTTTAATCAGTGGGGTGGGACAACCACGACTATTAATGTAACGGATTTGTTTAATCAGGAGTTTTATATCATGAAATTTGATGCAGAGGGAAATCCTAACTGGGCTGATCCAAGCTCTGAGCATAGAGAGTAGGAGGTGTTTATGCCGGGATATGAAAAGATGCTGGTTCAGTTGATGTTTTCTCTTGTTCCTGTGGTTGTGCTTTACTTTTCTATGAAGGATCGTACGACGAAGCAGGAGAATCGTATTACGATTATGGAAAAGGATATTGAGAGTCTACGTGAGTTTAAGGAGTCGGCTAATCGGAGGCTTGATAATCATGATGAGCAGAATAAGGCTATTCTCGTTCTGGCTGAGCAGGTGAAGAGTTTGGGGGAAGATGTGAGGGAGTTGAAGCAGCTTATCCAAAGTAAGGAGGGGGCGTAATGATCCAATTGTTACAAGCTTTATGGGAAAGTGGTGTTATCGGAGCTGTGGCGTTTTATGTTATTCGTTTGTTGGTAGCTCATACTAAGAATAAAAATATTGCAATGTTTCTGACTTGGGCGGAGCAAGCGGTGGGATATGCGGAACAGTTTGGGAATCCTAGTCATGAGAAAAAGGAGCTGGCTATGCGTTTGATACAGCAACGTATACGAGCGAATCGGTTGGTTGGGAAGTTTAGTGAGGAACAGATCTCGGGTGCTATTGAATGGGCGCTTGCTGAGATGAAGAAACAATAAGGAAAGAGGAATATAATGGCAAGAGTAAATGATGTCGTGCTTTTTGCACAAAACTTAGCAGATGCAGGGGTTGGGACGGACGCTGATGGGGCTTATGGTACGCAGTGTGTGGATTTGCCTAATGCTATTTCTATCAACTTTTTTGGTCAGGCTCTTTGGGGGAATGCGATTAATTTGCTTGACTCGGCTGCTGGGTTGGGCTATGAGGTGGAGTACAATCAAGAGGGGAATCTTGATAGTCGTCCACGACGTGGTGCGGTCTTTGTTATGGATACGACTTATATCTATGGGCATGTCTATGGTCATACGGGGCTGGTTATTGAGGATAGTGATGGCTATACTATGCGAACGATAGAGCAGAATATCGATGGGAATGCTGATAGTCTTTATGTGGGTGGTCCTGCTCGGTATAATACTCGTGACTTTTCTGGTATCGTGGGTTGGTTTTACTTTCCTACGGATGATACGCCACAGGCGCCTGTTTCTACGCCTGCGCCGTTTGATGGTGTGGTGACTATCAACGAAGAGGTAGGAATTTTTACGGTGGAAGTGTCGGCTCTTAATGTCCGTGTTGGTGCGGGTCTTGGTGCTGAAATCGTGGCGGTGTATACTGCTGGTCAAGAAATCAACTATGATGGTTGGTGTGATGTGGATGGGTATATCTGGATTACTTATATCGGTGGTTCTGGGAATCGTCGTTATGTAGCAGTTGGTCAGTCTGAGAGTGGTCGCCGTGTTACTAGTTTTGGTCGTTTTCGGTAACTAAATAGGTAGATGAAACTTCCCCCACTGGCTTAGGCTGGTGGGGGATTTTTT
>NZ_KQ969162.1:97864-108219 GCF_001578805.1 Streptococcus sp. DD10
GTTATGCTAGATTTGAAAGTATTTCTTTTTGTTTTAGGAATTTCTGGTGAGGTAGTAGTAGGATTTTATCTTTGCTATTTTCTTCAAAGATTGCTTTGGTTTCAGCTAGTTTATCGAATCTGTGATGCGTGTCGTCTATGAGGGCGATATACTCAGCATTATTTTTATGGTTTTGAAGAATACGTGTGTCCATGGCTAGGAGTTTTGCACGATTAAGGTCGTTTCCGTTGGAGATGGTTCTTACGAGTTTTTCTGTTTTTCGGGTAGGAATGGCGAAGTCAAACTGAACAGTGATGCCTTCTTTTCCTGAGAAAGAAGGGCGACGTGTGAAGAGGATCTCCCGTTCGTTGAGGATTTGTTCGACTTCATCATGGAAGATATTTTTTACGCTTTTATCCTGTAATACTATCATGTCATTAACTTGCATGATGGTTTGAAGGAGGCGTTGTTTGGCAAGTGGGAACTTCTCAATGCTAGTCGTTATGCAAAGCTCGTTGTCCTCTACTCGTGTACCAAGATTGGTGACAATGGTGTTGAGGATGTTATTTTTGTGTGGGGTGCGGCCGTTTAAAACCACACCGTGGCTTTTGAGGTTGTCAATGGTCCAGCCGTCATCACTGAGGGTTACACGACCGTCTGTTAGAAACTCTGCATAAAGAATAATATAATCAAAGTCGTTATCAAGAAATGGTGTGCTAATCTCTACGGTGTGGTTATCTAGGTCTGTGAAATGGTATTCTTTCAGCAACCAGTCGAAGTAAGTTTTTTTGAGGGTGCTTGATTTACTCATTTTCTGACTCCTTTTGTATATTTGTGTAGTTGACGAACTCTGAAAATACGTCGACTATCTGTGTAATGTTTGGGAAGTCAGAGTTTGCAAGAGGGATCGCTATGCGGTCTCTTTTTTCATATCTGTTGGAATAAATATGGATATGACTTCCTGTGATAATCGTCCCGTCTGGATTTTCGTGGCGGTTCGATGGATGGATATCTACTCGGACGATATGGTCGGTAAATTCTTTTAGTCTCAGATGGATGCTGAAACGTTCGGCGTTATGTTTTCCTCTGAAAATATGGAGGATATACTGAATATCGTCATCGTCTATAATGGTTTCATCTATATCTATTTTACCAAACATACTTGCAATTGTGTTATATATCTTATCGTATGATAGGTAGTTTTTAGGGTGTTTTATTCTACGGATAATCTCTTGTACGTCTACGTCTGTTAAGTTCGTGTAATCCATTTCTTTGTCCTTTCTAAACTAGTCGAATTCGACTAGTTTACTCCCCCTTATACACCCCAACAACTGCATAGATCTTGATGTGGGTGTCTTCTACTGGTGGGAAGTCTAGGATGATATCTTCGTACTTGTCATTGAGCGACACTAGGCGTAAGCGACCATTTTCGGTATAGATCTTTTTGAAGTAAGAACGGTCTTCGTACGCGATAACTGCTAGGTCTCCACTATAGGTTGTCAGTCCTTTGTCTACCAAATAGAGGATATCTCCGTCTTGGTAGTCAGGCTCCATGGAATCACCGTTTACCTTGGTCGCTATATCGTGACGTGGTGGTTGTTCGTCCACCTCTATAGTCTCTCTGTCTGTATCGTCGTAGCCGAATCCATAGTTAAATCCACAAGCTGCTGCCGTCTCAGAAACAACCTCAACTTGATACCAGTTGATAACTTCCTCTGATACTTCGTTTTTCTTTGTTTCTTCTTCGTTTTTCTGTCGGTAGGTTTCCTTGTCTCTCTTTTGCCCCTCCAGAAGCTCCTCAGAAGTCCGTAGGACGATTTTTTTGTTTGGGGTGGTTAACTGTACCACTGTGTCGTTTATCTGCTGGGTGAGGAGGTCGAGTGTGGGAGTGGAGGAATAGGCTTCAACTAAATCTGATTTCTCCACATTAAAATAATTTGCCATCAGCTCAATTTTATCTATGCGTGGATATGTTTTAGCATTCACCCAATCAAGAACTGTAGAATATTTAAAATTCATCAAGGCAGCAAAATCTTTTACATTCAAACCCAATCTATCCAAATGTCTTCTTATATTTCCAGCCATTATTTCTTTGTTTCCAAGTGAACTTTTCATATTATTTTACCTTCTTTCGTACCTTAATTATAACGGAAAAACCGTGTTTTTGTCAAAAGATATTAAAAAAATAAAAAATCTTTGTTTTTGTGTTGACAAACACGGTTAAACCGTGTTATAATTAAATCAAGGTTGAGGTAGTCAACCAAATAAAAGAGGAGGTACAGCCAATGAGGCGACAGGAACGAAGACCTAAAAAAAGAGAATTCGGCTTAAAAATCCAAATTCTCTGGTTCAAAATCGAGTTCCATTACTCAATAGAGTGGTAGGAACTTAAGGGGCTGACCTAAAGCCCCTCCCCTTTAGGGGGACACTGTCATTATATCACATAGGCTGTATCTCCTGCAAGAAAAAGGAGAAACATATGGATTGGAAAAAATTCTTGTTTGGCAACTTTGACTATGAAAAAACAGGTCAAGATGGTCGCAGTCAGACTTTCATTAACATCAAAGGTGGTCTGCTTCCGTCAATCCTAGTATGGGGTGGCTTGATCGGTCTAGTCTTGTATTTGATTTTTAGATAGGAGGTGGGGGGATGACACCATTGGAAATACTGGAAGAAATTTATAAAACCAAGTCTTACGACTATGTGCAAGGATTGTTAGCAGGCGTACAAGGTTCGGTTCTTATCTTGCAGAAGGAATTAGAAAAAGCGTCAAATAAAAATTGACGCTCCCTAAAAAACTAACCTAGGTTTTTTAAATTTTTAAGATTTTCTAGGTCAATTTCACCAGTCATTGCTTTTTCTAACAGAGTGAACATGAAATTAGCAGTAGAGTTGGTTAGCTCTGCTTGAGAAGTTGTTTCTGCTTGTGCTTTAAGAACATCAATTTGGCTTTGAGTATTTTCTTTTAGCATTTGAAATTCGTGCTCATGTTGTTCCTTGAGTTTTGCTATTTCAGATTTGCTTTGTTTTAAGGCTAGCAAGTAAGTAGCAATACTTGAAATGACAGCAGGGATTGTTGAAATTAGTAATTGGTTCCAATCCATATTTCCACCTCCTTTCTTTAGTTATTTGACAACACATAAGTGAAATTAATTGGTAGTTAAAGTTGGCTTACATGTTTGTCATAGCTATTATATCTCTTTAATTGCTAAAAATCAAGATATAGTATAGTAAAGAAATAAAAATCAAGAAAGGCACAATATGTTGTGTATGATAGGTTTAAATCATGCTTTGGGAAAAGATAAAACCATATCTGACGGAGAGAGGTTGGACAAGTTATCGCTTGGCTAAGGAAAGTGGCTTGGCTACGAGTTTAATCTATAATCTGGAACATGGCAAGAACAGGAATACGTCGTTTGATACAATGTGCAAAATCGCTGACGCTTTGGACGTCAGCTTGGATGAATTTAGATAAGGAGGTGAGAAGGTGCAGAAGATGACGTTGAAAATGCTACGTGTAAGAGCTAATCTTAGCCAAGAAGAAGCGGCAAAAAAGCTTGATATATCGCCATCGACATTGAGCAAGTGGGAGCACGGTAAGAGTTTCCCGGATGTACCAAACATTTCAAAAATTGAAGAATTGTATGATACAACGTATAGCAATATTATTTTTTTGTCCGACAACACGGTTTAACCGTGTTTGAATAGATGAAAGGAGAAAGATGGCAATTAGTAACAGACGATACTTTTGGATTCAATTAAATCAAGACTTTTTCAAGTCAAAGGAGATGAAATTACTTCGTAAGATTGCTGGTGGAGATACACATACAATTATCTATCTCAAAATGATGCTTATCAGTCTAGAAGATAAAGGACGAATTTACTACGATGGGCTCGCTGAAAGTCTAGCAGAGGAAATCGCTCTTATGATTGATGAAAATGTTGAAGATATCAAAATTACCTTACTTTTTCTTGAGAGCAAAGGATTGTTAACAAAACAATCTGAAAATACCTATTTTTTAGAACAGGTTCCTGAAATGGTAGGTAGTGAAACCGCAAGCGCCCGTAGGGTTCGCAAGCACCGAGAGAGTCAAAAGGTGTTACATTGTAACACCGAAGTAACAAACCGTAACGGAGATATAGATATAGATATAGATATAGAGAAAGAGATAGATATAGAGACAGACTCTTTCGACGTCATCGTCAAATCCTATCAATCTCGTATCGGTGTCTTGGACGGAATCCAATTTGAGCAAATAAAAGACTTTGTAACGCTGGACGGTATGGAAGTAGAGGTTGTTCTAAGAGCGATTGAGCTTTCAGCAGACAATGGCAAGCGGAGCTTTAGCTATATCAAAGGAATCCTGACCAATTGGAAAAATGATGGCATCTTGACGCTTGCAGCAGTTGAAGAACGAGAGCGCAAGTTCAAAGAAAATAAGAAGACCCAATCCACAACCTCAGGCACTGTCCGAGCCGTTCGGCAGGTCTATGATGATCCGTTGCCGTTTTAGAAAGGGGAGGTATGGAACGTCTTGGATTTGAACCGCTTCACTATGTGAACGAAAAGGAAATGTGTCCGAAGCATTCCTGCTTTATGTGGACTTTTAAGAATCCAGTGAGAGCCACGAACCGCAAGGAACCTTATCAGCCGACCTACTGCCCTGAATGCGTCCGGGAGGATATGGCAAGGGAGCAGGCGGAGAAGGTCGGAAAAGCCTATATCTCCTCTATCTTGAGCAATACCTTTGAGGTGCTGGGGAGAAACAGCCTCATGTCAAGCGACATGAAAGAAGCGAGCTTTAGCACTTTCACGGTGTCCAATAGTACAGATGAGCAGTCTAAAAGCTTCGCTCTACGAGTTGTGAGGCATTACTTTAACGATGGGCGAGGGAATGCGGTTATCGTTGGCAAGCCTGGTCGCGGAAAGACTCATCTGGCGATTGCGATTGCTAAGAAGTTGAATATCGACTTCAAGGCCAATAACAATCCTAAGAGTGTGCTTTTCATGAATGTACCTGCTATGTTTCAAAAAATCCAGAGTGGGTTTAATCGAAAGGATGCACGAACCACGGATGAATGGCTGGAGCTACTGAAAAAAGTCGACTACTTGGTGTTAGACGACTTTGGTAAGGGCGATCAGTCCCAGTGGAAGCAGGATTTCATGTATAACTTGCTGGACGCAAGAGACAAGACCATCGTGACCACGAATCTAAGTGGGGAGGATATGCAAAAGGTATTTGACTCTAGTCTGGTCAGTCGTCTGGCCAAGGGCACTAAGGGTCTGACCTTTAGGTATCCAGATAGTGCAGAAGATAGGAGGACATTACCGTTTTGACAAGAGAAGAACAGATAGCAACGTTTGAAGCGAACCATTACAAGTTATCAAGCTTATTAAAAGAGCGGTTGCTGCAAACAAGCGACGAATGCTTCGCAAACAAGATGAATGAGCTGAACTACTATGCAGTAAACGGCAGTGTTTACACGTTTGCGAGATAAAAAAAGTACCTGACGGCAATCAGGCACTTACTAAAATAACTAACTGAATTATAACACGAAAGGGGAAAAAATGGAAGAGGGTCTTATTCTGAGTTTTGTGAAAAAAATCATGGATGGAGTAAGGGTGTCTTTGATAGAGATTAGCCAGATGTTTGATATCGAGAAGGCTTTGCCTTTGGAGTTGAATCAGCAACAGGTGATGAAGATGCTGGGCTGTTCTACAACTACGTTTGATAGATATACACAGTATACAGATTTCCCAAAGATTGACAGAGGAAGAGGGACGCAATTGCGTTATCCAAGAGATGCGGTTCGTGAGTGGTATAACGCAAACTGGCAACGGTTTGGAATGTAGAAAGGAAAAATAAACATGGAAGAAATTGTATCAATGGGTCTTGTCGGAATTGGCTTTGCGGTAGCTGTTATCGCTGAAATGAGAAAGAGCGTGAAAGCAAAGCAAGAGAAGATGTTGGAAGAGCAGAAACGAGTTGAGCCTTGGGTTCGGCATCAAGAAATGATAGATCGTGCTTGTCGTGAACGTGCTGAACGTCCTGAAAACTTTCAGGCTTGCAAAGTGCCGGGTGTGGAAGATGAATGGCGTGTGTTTGTGTGAGGTGGAGTATGAAGTACGAGTTATTCAATGACCACTTTGAGAACGCTAAGCGATATCAGATACCGAGGGCTCAGCTGATTATTGCAGATATCCCTTATAATCTGGGGAACAACGCCTATGCCTCCGACCCTCGCTGGTATGAGGATGGGAACAACAAGAACGGTGAGAGCAAATTGGCTGGTAGGTCTTTCTTTGATACGGATAACGACTTTAAGATCAATAACTTCTTTGATTTTTGTAGTCGTTTGCTCAAGAAAGAACCGAAGGAGCGAGGAAAAGCTCCTGCTATGATTGTCTTTCATGCTTGGCAACAGCGGGATATGGTGATTGCCTGTGGTAAAAAACATGGTTTTAACAATGCCTATCCGCTGTACTTTACCAAGAAATCGAGTCCGCAGGTACTCAAGGCAAATATGAAAATCGTGGGAGCGGTGGAAGAGGCGACGGTCCTCTACCGTGATAAGTTGCCTAAATTTAACAACAGAGGGGCGATGGTTTTGAACCATGCCCCGTGGGAAAAGGATAGTTCTTATCCGACTATCCACCCGACTCAGAAGCCTATCCCAGTCTTGAAGCGATTGATTGAAATCTTTACGGATGAGGGGGATGTGGTGATTGACCCTGTGGCTGGCAGTGGCTCTACGATTAGGGCTGCTATCGAGATGAATCGTAGTGCGTATGGTTTTGAAATCAAGAAAGATTTTTACAAGAAGGCGCAGGAACAGATGTTGTCCACCTTTCAGACCAGTTTGTTTTAGTGAAGTTGGTCGGCAGATGACGATTTTAGACTTTTTAGAAAAGCGTGAGGTAACACTATGAAAACAAAGTGTGAGCGCGAATACAATCAGCTCTGGGAGCGTGTTAGTCTGGCAGAGCGTGATGAAATCCTTGACAGCTTTCTCTATGGAGAGCGCTGGGCTTGGGTGAAAAAGGTGCAGGAAGTGAAAGCGAGGAATGCTTAATGACGGTGACAGATTTAGAAAATAGGGTACTGCCTCACTTGACGAACGGGGCTAGGTTGCAACTAAAGCGAAAGCGTCTGGTTGATAAGGTCTTGTATCTCAAGGAGCTGGCGAGGTATCGGGATAGGCTGGTGGAAAATGGGACCATTTGACTATGACGACGGACTTTCGACTGAGCCGAATTTTGAATCGGTACATGATGAAAGCGAATGGGTGTTCGTTAACAATCGTTGGGTTTACGTAGGAGACGATATATGATTGAAATCGAAGATGCGTGTTACTGGCGTGAAAAATATCTAAGCGGCATAGACGATATCAACTTTCTGGTTGAAGAGTTGAATAAAAAAGACCGGATAATCAAACGGCAGTCAAATGCTATCAAGTCGCTTGAGAGTGAACTAAGAAATTACAAGATAAACAAGCGTAAGCGATAAACCTCTTAAAATCGTTTCTGAGCGATTTTAGTAAACAGGTATATAAAATATCGAACTTGACTATAAAATACACGAGAGACCCCAAATATTGCGAAATAGGGGGATAGGAGGATGAGAATGGCAAACGAATTAACACATAAACAATTTTTTAACTCGCCAGCAGTAAAACAGAAATTTGCTGAGGTGGTTAATGGAAACGGACAACAATTTGTAGCGAGCTTGCTGAGTGTGGTTCAAAATAACAATTTACTTGCTAAGGCTTCGAATGAAAGCATCATGACATCAGCTATGAAGGCGGCAGTTTTGAATCTACCAATTGAGCCAAGCTTAGGTTATGCGTACATTGTCCCTTACAAAAATCAAGCGCAGTTTCAAATCGGCTATAAGGGGCTTATCCAGCTAGCACAACGGAGCGGGCAAGTAACACGTTTGAATGCTGGGGAAATCTACGAGAGCCAATTTAGAGGGTTTAACCCTCTAACGGAGGATTTGGAGGTTGATATGACGGCAATGCCAAAAGCGAAAGAAAAAGTCGTTGGATACTTTGCTTTTATGCGGTTGGCAAATGGTTTTGAAAAGACCGTCTTTTGGACCAAGGAGCGAGTGGAGGCTCACGGAAAGAAATATAGCCAATCATTTTCAAGTAAATACAGTCCTTGGCAGTCTGATTTTGATGCTATGGCAAGAAAAACGGTGTTGAAACACATGCTTTCAACCTATGCACCTCTATCCACGGATTTACAGGATGCGATTGTAGCAGATAACGAAGATAGCACTGTTTCAGAGAACAAGGAAATTAAGGACGTTACTCAAGAAAATGCTGATACCTTAGATGGTTTTCTAGGGGCGCCTGAGGAAGAAACGCAAGATACCAGCTACCCAGCAGAAGAAATTCCTGATTTTGACGAGGAAACAGGGGAAATTGCGGAAGAAATGAGCTTCTTTGAGGGAAATACAACAAATATTAGAGAGTAGATTATGAAAGAATTAACGCAGGAAAATTACTACTCTGACAAAGAGTATTTGACCAACTCACGCTTTAAGCAGTACCAACAATGCCAAGCCAAGGCTTACGCTATGGAGAATGGCGAGTGGAAGGAGGAGCGAGACGAGACCCCCCTTCTTCTTGGCAACTATGTTCATAGCTACTTTGAAAGCAAGGAAGCTCATGAAGCTTTTTTAGCCGAAAATGGCGCAAAAATCCTAGCGAAATCTGGAAAAAACAAAGGGAAATTAAAGACGGAGTTTGTTATTGGCGACAAGATGATTGCGAGCTTGAAAGATGATGAAGGTTTCAACAGGCTTTATCACGGTTATGCTTCTGATGATGTGCGTAAAGAGCTGATTGTCTACGGTGAAATTGAAGGTGTCCCCGTTAAAGGGAAGTTGGATAGTATTAATCTGAGCCGTGGTTATTTTGTAGATTTAAAGACCATGAAATCTATCTATTCTGACGAATGGAGTGCAGAGCTTAAGAAACGAGTTCCGGCATCTGTTAACAACATTTTAGGTTTTGGTTACCATGGTCAACTTGGTTTGTATCGTGAGTTACTGAAACAAATGACTGGACAAAATTTCAGACCAATCATTGTAGCGGTCAGCAAGGAAGCTGTACCAGATAAGGACATTATCCGAATTGATGAGAATTGGCTTGAAGAAGGCCTAGAAGCTATCAAGGCGGATATCGTGAAGGTTTGGAAGGTTGCGACAGGTCAGCAAGAACCCAAAAAATGTGGTCGTTGCGATTATTGCCGAAGCAAAAAGAAACTTGATCAGGTTATGAGTCTGGATGACTTGATTAACATGTAAAAACCAACGTGCCGTGAACCACGAAAAAAGCGAACTAGAAAATGCGTCAAACTTGGACGAATGACGCAAAGAATTTCACTCACGCTTGCTTTGCTCACAAATTGGCAGGCGTGGGAATTTGGTAAAGATATGGACTTAAAAAATAGACTTAAAGAATTAAGACAAGAAAAAAAGCTAACTCAACAAGAGTTAGCCGATGAAATGGGAGTTGCAAAACTTACTATTCTACGTTGGGAAAAAGGCGATCGCCAAATCAAACCAGAAAAAGCCCAACAACTAGCCGAATACTTCGGGGTAAGCGTTGGGGATTTGTTGGGGTATGAAAGCAACCCATTGGAACGACTGGAAAGCTTTGTTGATGAACTAAAGGAGCACAAGGACTTGTTAGGAGTTCTGGATTGGTATACAGTTTTTGATTTAGCTAATGACATTCTTGCGATAGCAAGCGTAGAAAAAGCTAGATGGTTAGAGAGGTTGGATGCAGGAGAGATTGATTCTTAAATTTGAATTAGACAGAAAGCAGATGATTAATGCGAATGACCGTCTGCATTTCCAAAAGAAAGGGAAAATCACAAAATACTTGCGAGGCTTGGCTTGTTATCAAAGCATGGATTTGGTGTGTGAGGCTGACGGCTTGCCATTTTCCAAAGACAGGCCCTGTATCGTCAAGGTAACGACCTATTCCCCAACTAGACGGAAATACGACCCGCCGAACTGGTCACCAACGGTAAAAGCGATTTTAGATGGTCTCACGGACGCTGGTGTTTGGGTTGATGATAATTATGAAATCATCAAGACGACTAGCTTTTCGCATGGTGGACTTTCTGGGAGCAAACTCTGGAAAATTATTTTGGAAATCGAGGAAATGCCATGGACGAGTTAATCGAGCATTATAAAAAAGTGATTGCAGACTACGAGCGAGCGCTGAATGATGATGATTACTATATGAAACGCTATGGTCTTCATGGCAAGGTGATTGGTTCGGTGCAAAGAGACTGGATTAGGCGAAAGAAGAAAGAAGCGGAAAAACGAGTGGAGGAGTTGGGATGACGGAAAAAA
>NZ_KQ969162.1:108256-113653 GCF_001578805.1 Streptococcus sp. DD10
TTTGAAAAAAGCACGGAAAAATTTGGATTGGTTGATTGAGGAATTGGAACATGAAGAAAATCATAATTGAAACAAGTGATGATACGTTGATTCACGTCAATGATCAGCATGTGACGATAAACGGTCATGATGTGTCTGATGCTTTGAATGATGTTAAAGTTGAACGCTATATGGACAATGCGATTGTTCGCTTGTCATTTTATGGGAGGATGGTGAAGTGATGGAAAAAGTTGTTATGGTTACGTTGCCTAACGAGGAATTAAATCGTTTGATCAAAATTGAAGTTGCAGTTGAGAATTTAATTAAAAACGGCATTCTTGATGAAGATGTGTTCAATGAGTATTTGAGCGAAACATAGATTGAAGAGGTGAATAGTGATTGATAAAATAAGACATTTACAACTTGCTGTTTTTAGTTTTGCTTGTCTTTTGAGTGTTGGTTTGTTGGTGATTCTTACTCGTTTGAATAATCAATCTGAAGAAATTCGCTATCTGCAAGAACAAGTGCGAGAGAATCGCAAGAGCTTGTTAAACAATGCAGAGGTTGACCAGCGACAAGAGGTTATCTTGAACAAGCTCAATATGCAATATCAGCAAGACGAACACAAGCGTGCTGAAATCTTGAAAGAAACAGCCGAAAAAAATAAAGTCGGAGGATAGAAAAAAAGCCAGCGCATGACTGACTCCTTGATGTTAACTAACGATACTATTATATCATAAAAAGGAGACAGAGAGTGAACAAGGCTAAAGAGCTTTTAACTGAATTGCAAAATCTTGATATGGACATTCAAAGCCGTATTGATGAAATCAATGAGCTTGAGGCAGGTTTGCTCTCAAGCCCCAAGTGGACGGCAGATAAAGTCAAGGGTGGACAAGCTAGAAAGGTTGATGATGTCTATACCCAACTTATCGTGATGAAAGAGGCGATAGAACAAGATACCAATGAGGTTATTAACAGGAAGCTGGAACTTGGTAGACTGATTAACAAGCTGAGAAATCCGAAACATAGAACTATCTTGCGGTTGACCTACATCAATAAAATATACGTTGATGACATCTGTGACAAGATGGCTATCAGCAAGAGCTCATACTACAACATGCGTAAGTTGGCTATTGAAGAACTGAGCTTAATTTTAGAACATTTGGAATAATTTGGAATAATTTGGAACGCTCTAAAAAATGTTACACAACCCTAGGTAATCTTGGTGTGCACTGTAACTGAAATCTGTTAGAATGGTAGTATCAAGAATTGGAAAGAGAGGTCTCAGAAGAGCTAAGGTCACTCAATGACTGGCTTTTTTGATGCCAAAAAGACTGGTTTCCCAGTCTCTTTGTTAGTTGTCAAGTTCTTTCAAGCGTTCTTCGATCATGACTTGTAATTCTTGCAAGTCTTCGGTGGTTGCTTTATTTCTGATAAAGCTCCTAGCAGAAGAACGAGAGGAAAGATAGTTTTTATGGGCTTTATTTTTTTCAGCCCAGCGCTTATTATAATCTTGTTGAGGGTATTTCTTTTCTTCAGTCATGCTAACTCCTAGATTAGTTTTGTAATGATGGAAAATAAGGTGAGAATGATGGCAATGATGAGTAAGATATTGAGGATTTTATTACTTTTCATTTGCATTTACCTATGATTTTACTTAAAATGAAAGTGGTGAGGTGAGTTTCCTCACCACCTAAGTTTTAGCGATTGGATAACAGATCGATTATTTTATCAAGAATATTAAGGATGAGTAGGAAAATTCCCAATCTTGATGATAATTGATTTCGTTCTTCAGTCGCTTTTTGCTTGGTTCGTTCTGAACGTTTCATTTTAAGTTGTCCTTTCTACTAGATTTCTTATCTAAGGTTGCTCCTTTCTCAACCTTATGTATAAATTATAACACATGTATTATATAAAGTCAAGAGTTTTTATCAAAAAGATAGAAACTTTTTTTAGATTGGAGGTGATGGATATTGGGTTAAATCAACGACAGAGGTTATTTGCGAGTGAGTATATCAGAACTGGGAATGTGTATCAGTCAGCTCTTTTTGCTGGTTACAGTGACGCATACGCTAAAAGTACTGCAAGTAAATTGCTAGAAAATGCAAGTGTAAAATCCTTTATCCATGCTGAAGTGGAGCGTTTGCATGATGAGAATATCATGAGTGCAAAAGAAGCCTTGTCCATCTTATCCGACATTGCTAGAGGTAAACGTGATGAAGAAGTCTTGATGATGAATCCTGTGACTGGTGAGGTAGACAGGGTGACGAAAAAAGCTGATAATGCGACAGTTATCAAGGCGATTTCTGAGATACTAAAGCGCTATCCTACTGCTAAGCAAGCTGAGAAGTTGGAGCTTGAGATTGAAAAACTTAAGTCTCAAATAGGCGGTGATGAAGGACAAGACGAGAAAATTGCCGGCTTCCTAGATATCATCAAAGGAGCTGTAAGAGATGGATTTGAGTAAGCTCTACACGAAGCGACAGCTAGACGTGTTGCACTACATCTGGAATCATGACTGGTTTATTTGTGGGCTTCACGGCGCTAAGCGTGCGGGCAAAACCGTGGTTAATAACGATACATTTGTGACCGAGTTAAGCCGCGTCAGAAAGATTGCTGACAAGTTAGGCATTGATGAGCCAATGTATATCTTAGCTGGTACTTCTAGCACATCTATTCAAAACAACGTGTTACAAGAGCTCTATAATAAATATGGTTTTGAGCCTAAGTATGACAAGCATGGCTCTTTCGTTTTTTGTGGCGTCAAGGTTGTACAAGTCTATACTGGTTCTATATCTGGGCTTAAGCGTGCCCGTGGTTTTACGGCTTATGGTGCATATATTAACGAAGCTTCACTTGCTAACGAGACAGTGTTCAAAGAAATTGTTTCTAGGTGTTCTGGTGAGGGTGCAAGGATAGTTTGGGATAGTAACCCAGATAACCCTAATCATTGGCTCAAAACGGATTATATTGACTCTGACGATGATATGATTATTGATTTTAGCTTTAAATTAGACGATAACACATTTTTGTCTAAGCGATACATCGAATCTATAAAAGCTGCAACGCCTAACGGAAAATTCTATGACCGTGATATTCTTGGCAAGTGGACAGTCGCAGAAGGCGCTATCTACGCTGATTATGATAAATCTATCCACGAAGTTGATGACCTCCCAGAAATGATCCGCTATTATGCTGGTGTTGACTGGGGATATGAACACTTCGGGTCTATTGTTGTAATCGGAGAGACTTCGGACGGTTCGGTTTATCTTTTAGAAGAACATGCTTATCAATACAAAGAAATTGATTTCTGGGTGGAGATTGCGAAAGATATTAAAGACAGGTACGGCAATATTACTTTTTGGGCGGATAGCGCACGTCCTGAACATGTTGCGAGATTTCAAAGAGAGAAATTAAAAACATTTAATGCAAATAAATCTGTTTTGTCAGGTATAGAGGAAATCGCTAAATTGATGAAAATGAAGCGATTTTTTGTTGTTTCTGAAAAGGTTAGTAAATTTAAAGATGAGATTTATCAGTACGTTTGGAATAAAAAGACGGGTGAACCTGTAAAAGAAAACGATGATGTGTTAGATGCTGTTAGATATGCTGTTTATTCGCAACATTCGGACGGTGGTAGCAAGATTAAATTGTTTAAAGGGGGTTTTTGATGGCGCAAGTTCATTTAAATAAGCGCAAGTTATTTACAACATCAGTAGAAGAAGCGACTCAAGAAGTAGTAACGGAAGCGATTAAACTTCATCAATCACAGTTGCTTAAAAATTATATTGAGAACGAAGATATGTATATGTCTGAGCATAATATTCTCAAAAACAGCAAGAAAGAACCTTGGAAACCGGATAATCGTTTGGTGATTAATTACGCTAAGTATATTGTTGATACGTTTAGCGGGTATCAAATCGGTGTTCCTGTCAAGATTAGGCATGAGGATACGTCTGTTTCTGATTTTATAGCGGATTTCCGTAAGTTGAACGATATGGAAGACAATGAGTTTGAAATGGCGAAAATTGCGGATATTTTTGGTCATGCTTTTATCTATGTCTATCAAGATGAAAACGGTAATACTAGAGCGACCTATGAAAATCCAATCAATATGCTTATTGTTTATGATAACGCAATCGAAGAAAAGCCTTTGTTTGCTGTTCGATATGCGTTTAATGCTGGAGAAGCTACTGGTTACGGACAAGTGATTACTGCTAGTGAAATCATCGATATTACGGTTCAGCATGGCGGAAATGTTATGTTCGGAGAGCGAATGTCACATATCTATAACAAGTTACCAGTAATTGAATTGATTGAGAACGAAGAACGTCAAGGTATTTTTGATAGCGTTAAGACGCTCATCAATGCACTTAATAAGGCAGCAAGCGAGAAAGCCAATGATGTTGATTATTTTGCAGACGCTTATCTTAAAATTTTGGGTGTTGAATTAGATGCTGATAACGCTTCACAAATTCGTGAGAATCGTATCTTTAATTTGTGGAAAAATGGCGATGGTGAATTGCCTGATGTTGCATTTTTAGAAAAGCCGAATTCAGATACAACGCAAGAAAATCTTATAGCGATGTTGAAAGAATCCATCTTTGCTGTGTCGATGGTAGCAAATCTATCTGAGACAGACTTTGGAAACGCTTCTGGTACAGCTCTTGCCTTCAAATTGCAAGCGATGGATAATCTAGCTAAAATGAAAGACCGCAAAATGCAATCTTGTTTTAATCGATTGTATGAGGTTGTTTTTAGCGTTCCTTTGACGAAAGTGGATTCGGAGGCTTGGCGAGATGTGACGTATGTTTTTACTCGTAATGTCCCTAGAAACGTTCTGGAAGAAGCGCAAATCGTGAGCCAGCTTTCTGGGCAGGTGTCGGAAGAAACTAAATTATCTGTTCTTTCTATCGTAGATAATCCTAAAAATGAATTAGAAAAGATGGAGCAAGAGGAAGAGAAATCAAGTTTGCTTGATAAGCGCTTAGAGCAAGCGCAACGTTTTTCAGATGTTGATTTAAACGGTGGCCAGGAAGTGATTGCTCATGAAGAAGATGTTGAATGAGTATTGGCGTGAGCGTTACGAAGAAGAAGATAAGAAGCGAGCAAAAAATGATGAGCAATTAGAAAAGCAGCTAGACGGCATATATCAGCAACATTTGAGAGAAATCCAAAAGGAAATTGATAGCTTTTGGCAGCGTTACGCTGATAAGGAAGGCATTACTAAATTAGAAGCAAAGAAGCGAGCTGATAAGTTAGATAGGGTCGTTGTGGAATTTAAAGCACGTCAGTTGGTCGCTCGTTCTGAACGTTTGCGTTCGAGTGGCCATAAGGTTACGAGTAGGGATTTTACTAAGGCTGAAAATGACTTGATGAGTCTCTATAATCTTCAAATGAAGACTAGTCGATTAGATG
>NZ_KQ969163.1:0-18360 GCF_001578805.1 Streptococcus sp. DD10
TCCTGTCGGACTGGGAACCCTCTCTGTTAATATCGCAGAGGAGCGCGAGACGGTCGAGGATATGTACGAGCCCTACCTCATCCAGAAGGGCTTTATCATGCGGACCCGGTCTGGCCGTGTCGCAACAGCCAAGGCTTATGAGCATTTAGGTTATGAATATCGTGAAAAATGAGCAAGAAGTCTTGACCTGGTTTCAGCAGGATCCTGACCTGATGACGATTCTGAGCATTATTCGAGATCTTGGTCTAAAAGATTCCTGGTTAGCGGCAGGCTCGGTCAGAAATTTCATCTGGAATCTCTTGGCAGGTAAATCCCCTTTTGATCGTGAAACCGATGTGGATGTGATTTTCTTTGATCCGGCTATCTCTTACCAAGAAACCTTGAATCTAGAGAACAAGCTGAAAGAGGACTTCCCTCAGTATCAGTGGGAGTTGAAAAATCAAGTTTACATGCATGTTCACAGTCCCCACACTGCCCCTTATACCAGTTCGCGGGACGCCATGAGCAAGTATCCAGAACGCTGCACAGCCTTGGGGCTTCGTTTAAAAGAGGAGAAGCGCTTGGAGTTGTTTGCTCCCTATGGTCTAAAGGATGTCTTTGAATTTCGCCTTGCTCCTACTCCACATTTTTTAGAAGATCCAGATCGCATGACCCTGTATAAAAATCGCTTGTCCAAGAAAAATTGGTTTGATAAGTGGCCTCAATTAGCCACCAATATTCGTAACAGCCTTTGAGCTGTTTTTTATTTTATACTCTTCGAAAATCTCTTCAAACCACGTCAGCTTCGCCTTACCGTAGGTATGTGACTGACTTCGTCAGTTCTATCCACAACCTCAAAGCAGTGCTTTGAGCAGCCTGCGGCTAGCTTCCTAGTTTGCTCTTTGGTTTTCATTGAGTATTATACTAAATTCCTGAAAACAGACTATGTGAAGAAAAAAAGATTTGAAATTTTCTTCACAATCTTAGCTTAAATCCGTAATATTTTAGCCCATTTCCTTAAATACTTCACAAAGTGAACTAAAAAACTTTGTGAAAGTTATATGAAAAGGTTTACAAGAATCGAAAAATGGTGTATAATAATTATTGTGAAATAATTAACGAGGATAAATCCTCGAGAAAACTTGGAGGAAACCATTTTATGGCTGATAAAAAAGCGCTTACTCAAGAAGAAAAAGATGCCAAGAAACTCGCTGCTGAAAAACATGTTGACGAGTTAGTACAAAAAGGTCTGGTTGCGCTTGAAGAAATGAGAAAGTTAAACCAGGAACAGGTTGACTACATCGTAGCTAAAGCGTCAGTGGCAGCTTTGGATGCCCACGGAGAATTGGCTTTACACGCCTTTGAAGAAACAGGACGTGGTGTATTTGAAGATAAGGCAACAAAAAATCTCTTTGCCTGTGAGCACGTAGTTAACAATATGCGTCATACCAAAACTGTTGGGGTCATCGAAGAAGATGATGTGACAGGTTTGACCTTAATCGCAGAACCAGTTGGGGTTGTTTGTGGAATTACACCAACCACCAACCCAACGTCAACAGCTATTTTTAAGGCCTTGATTTCCTTAAAAACGCGTAATCCAATCGTCTTTGCCTTTCACCCATCTGCGCAAGAATCCTCTGCCCATGCAGCGCAAATCGTACGCGATGCAGCCATCAAAGCAGGAGCACCAGAAAACTGTGTGCAATGGATCACCCAACCATCTATGGAAGCAACTAGTGCTCTCATGAATCATGAAGGGATTGCAACCATCCTAGCAACTGGTGGGAATGCCATGGTTAAAGCAGCTTACTCATGTGGTAAACCAGCTCTTGGTGTAGGTGCAGGAAACGTTCCAGCTTATGTTGAAAAATCAGCAAACATTCGTCAAGCTGCTCATGATATCGTCATGTCTAAATCCTTTGATAACGGGATGGTCTGTGCTTCTGAGCAAGCAGTTATCATTGACAAGGAAATCTACGATGAATTTGTAGCCGAATTTAAGTCTTACCATACTTACTTTGTCAATAAAAAAGAAAAAGCCCTTCTTGAAGAATTCTGCTTTGGAGTTAAAGCCAACAGCAAAAATTGTGCTGGTGCAAAATTGAACGCGGACATCGTAGGGAAACCAGCAATTTGGATTGCAGAACAAGCAGGATTTACAGTTCCTGAAGGAACAAACATTCTTGCTGCAGAATGTAAAGAAGTAGGACCAAATGAACCACTCACTCGCGAGAAATTATCACCAGTTATTGCTGTTCTTAAGTCTGATAGTCGTGAAGATGGAGTGGATAAAGCTCGTCAAATGGTTGAGTTTCATGGACTAGGTCACTCAGCGGCTATTCATACAGCGGATGCAGATCTCGCAAAGAATTTTGGTGAAGCCGTTAAGGCCATCCGAGTTATCTGGAACTCTCCTTCTACTTTCGGAGGTATCGGAGATGTTTACAATGCTTTCTTGCCATCCTTGACTCTTGGTTGTGGTTCTTATGGTCGCAACTCTGTTGGAGACAACGTGAGCGCAATAAACCTCTTAAATATCAAAAAAGTCGGAAGACGGAGAAACAACATGCAATGGATGAAACTTCCTTCAAAAACTTACTTTGAACGCGGATCTATCGAATACCTACAAAAGTGTCGTGACGTAGAACGGGTTATGATCGTGACAGACCATGCCATGGTAGAGCTTGGTTTCTTAGATCGCATTATTGAACAATTAGACCTTCGTCGCAATAAGGTTGTTTACCAAATCTTCGCAGACGTTGAGCCAGATCCTGATATTACTACCGTTGAACGTGGTACGGAGATTATGCGGACCTTTAAGCCAGATACGATCATTGCTCTTGGTGGTGGTTCTCCAATGGATGCGGCTAAAGTGATGTGGCTCTTCTATGAACAACCAGAAGTAGACTTCCATGACTTGGTTCAAAAATTCATGGATATCCGTAAGCGTGCCTTCAAGTTCCCACTTCTTGGTAAGAAGACGAAGTTCATCGCTATTCCAACCACATCTGGTACTGGTTCTGAGGTAACACCATTTGCCGTTATTTCAGATAAAGCTAACAACCGTAAATACCCAATCGCAGACTACTCATTGACCCCAACTGTGGCAATTGTGGATCCATCACTTGTCCTCACTGTTCCAGGTTTTGTAGCTGCAGATACTGGTATGGACGTCTTGACCCATGCGACAGAAGCCTATGTGTCACAGATGGCTAGTGACTTCACAGACGGTTTGGCTTTGCAAGCGATCAAGTTGGTTTTTGAAAACTTGGAAGAGTCTGTTAAGACAGCTAACTATGATGCGCGTGAAAAGATGCACAACGCTTCCACCATTGCTGGTATGGCATTCGCCAATGCTTTCTTGGGAATTTCCCACTCAATGGCGCATAAGATCGGTGCTCAGTTCCATACTATCCACGGACGTACCAACGCAATCTTGCTTCCATACGTCATCCGTTACAATGGTACACGTCCAGCTAAAACAGCAACATGGCCTAAGTACAACTACTACCGTGCAGATGAAAAATATCAGGATATCGCTCGTATGCTAGGACTTCCAGCTTCTACACCAGAAGAAGGGGTTGCTTCTTATGCGAAAGCCGTTTATGAACTCGGTGAACGTGTTGGAATCCAAATGAACTTCAAAGACCAAGGAATTGATGAAAAAGAATGGAAAGAACATTCACGCAAACTTGCCTTCCTCGCTTATGAAGACCAATGTTCGCCAGCCAACCCACGCCTGCCAATGGTAGACCATATGCAAGAAATCATCGAAGATGCTTACTATGGTTACAAGGAACGTCCAGGACGCCTCAAATAATCGTTTATCAGCCTAGGGCAGGAGAAATCCTGCCTTTTTGCGTGGACGGAAAAAGTATGGTATAATAAGAAAATAAAATTTGATAATCAAATAATTATTTGAAGAACCATAGTATAAGGAAAAGCAAGGCATGAATGACGTTGGAAAAAGAATAGAGGAATTGCGGAAGCAAAAGGGGCTGAGTCGTCCTGCTTTCTGTGATGATGAGTCGGGTTTGTCGGTTCGTCAGCTGGCACGCATCGAAAAAGGGGAATTTCGCCCGACGATAAAAACACTAGAATACATTGCAGATAGGCTAGAAATTCCATCCTATGTCTTGATGCCAGACTATAAGGAATTGCCTAAACGCTACCAAGAATTAAAGTACTTTCTTTTACATCATCCTGATTACGGAGACAAGGAGTTGCAGGAACAAAAGGAAGAATATTTTGATGAGATTTTTGAGTGTTTTTATGACAAACTTCCAAGAGATGAACAAGTTATGATTGATTGCTTGCAAGCGATTGATCAGGTACGGGCAACAGATAACGAACAGTATGGTCAGGGGATTATAGAAGATTACATAGAAACTCTTAAGAATCAATCTTCCTTTTCTGCTAATGACTTTTTAAAACTTCGTTTGTATTTTTTGTGTATGGGTGCGGAATACTTTAAACAAGGAACGTTGTCTAAAAAGGAACAAGCTGATATAAAAAGATTGTTCGAAATGGTTTGTAATCAGGTTGAACAAGTTGAGACCAGCGAGTTATTTTTAGTTCGTGATACTCTATTTGCTAGTTTAGGTTGTTGTGAAACAATGGGTGCTCTGGAGCTTTTTGAGATAGCCATAGAGAAATTAAAATGGATTACGGAGAAAACACGTGATTTTCAAAAAACCCCCATTATATTTATGGTGGAGTGGAAATATTATATCCAAACGGACTTTAACCTAGCATATCAAAGATACCAAGAGGCTATCATGTTTGCTAAATTGTTTGGAAATGAGCAGTTGATACAGAGTTTGGATGGAGAATGGGAAACAGATATAAAAAAATATTTGTAATATTTGTCGCTATAGTGTTAGAAATAATCTTGAATAAAAAACTTTGGCAAAAATTGCAGCTTTTGTCAAATGTTTTTTATTTTGTTCGGAATTTAATGGATTTAACTAGTAAAAAAGAAGACATTTCTGTCATTGGTGCTTTTTTGATATGCTGATATAATGGGACATGTAAACAAGTATAGGATGACTTGATCGATGTATGCTTGTTTATAGAATTGGGAATTTTGTTACAAAATTCCCAATTCTATCTTAAGTGTGAAGGAGGAATGGAAATGAGACATCTTTTTGAAATGCTAGGCTCATTTAGTTGGTGGTGGTAAATGTAGATAAGGTATTAAGGTTCAAACGAATCAATTATATACCAAATTATATTGATAGCGTACGAGATGTGTTAGTCATCCAACAGTCCTATAAATCATTGGTTCAAGTGGAGATAAGGGTCAATGGATATTTGCTAGATTTGATTACAGTCAAAAGAAATATTCTTAGAGTCTATTCATTGAATAATATATCTCCCACTGCAATTATTAAAGCATCTGATGTGACAAAGGGGATTGATATGACCTTGGAACACAACCGTACATTTAGAGACTTTAATTTTTTTGAGAAGTTAAAATAGGGTTGAAGAAGAAAAGGAGACATATAGTTTATGTGGCGTTTTGTATGGGAAGTTATCAGACGTGTTATTATTAACGGAATAGCTCACCTCATTTGGGGATGGGTTAAAAGATTTTTTAAACTTTAGTAAAAGAGAGCGTTATTTATGTGGACACTTGTTTGGGTAATTATTCGTTGGATTCTTCAAAATGGATTTAGACAACCAATTTGGGGCTGGATAAAAAAATGGATTGCTAGATAATTTGGAATCAGATCCGAGATTGTGTGTATGATATTTCATATAGATATATGATTTAAAGAAAAAAATAATTGATAGTTATGTCTCAGTTTGAAAATGGGCATTCTCAAAATGATTATAGACATAACTATCAACTATTTTATTTTAATACATAAGGAGAAAAAATGAAAGTAAAAAACGTTTCATATCGTGTAAATAATCGTCTTCTATTTGAAAATATTTCACTAGATACACAAGAGTCAAATATGACAATCATCTCAGGTGCTAATGGATCGGGGAAATCGACTTTATTGAAAGTTGTTCTAGGTATCTTACAACCGAGTTCAGGAGTCGTAACAAGTGATGGGTGTGTGAGCTATGTTCCAGATTCGTCTGAACGTTATTTCATTGGTTTATCACCTAATTTATTATTTGAATTTTTGCAGAAACAATTTTTTATTGAAACAAATTTGTTTAAAGAAAGATTGAGTGATTTACGAGAACAGTTTTATTTGAATGAAAAACTAATGACACAAACAATTCAATCACTATCATTAGGTGAAAAGAAAAAAGTGATGCTAATTGCTGCATTTTTACTAGATTCAGACATTTATGTGATGGATGAGCCTTTATCTGGCTTGGATAAAGAGTCTGTTCAAAATTTAGTACAGTTGATGAATCAAAAGTTACAGGAAGGTAAAAAGTTTATCGTCGTTAGTCATGAGAGACAGGATATTTTACCAGTTGCTAGTCAAACCATTTCATTATAGAAAGGAAATAGTATGGAGAAATTCTATCATTCATTAACATTGCTATTTTTATCTCGTCAAGGTTATTGGAGTGATTCAAAAGAAGTACAAGGCGTTTCCTTAACTCAACTAACTTATAAATATCTTTTATCTTCTTTAGGATTGATTTTTCTATTTGCGATTGCAAAAGAAGAAGTATATTCTATTTTAAAAAATTACAGAATGTGGAATCTTTTATCTTACTTTGAACTAGCTCAACTATTAGTTCCAGCTATTTTGGTGCTAGGAATTGTATATGAAAATATTTATGTATTGACAACAAAAACTATGAGTACAATGAAACTATTTTTTAATATATCTGATAAGGAGTTCTTTGGTATCCTATTAGTGAAGAATTTTATCATCGTTTCTCCTTTGCTAGTGATTATTAGTTTTTATAATATTGTACTAGGGTCTTTTTCAAGTTTGCTGATTTTATTACTGAATGGTGTAGTATATTTTTCAAATATAAGATTATTCTCCTTGAAACATAAAACCAGTTATAATTTGTCCTATATATTTTCAGTTATGGATATTTGGGTATTTTTGAAAACTTTACTAGCACCTGTATTTTCTACTATTGTGTTCATGTTTATGCTAGTATTTGTACCTCAATTATTAAAAATTGAAATAACACATAATATAGATATATTGAGCACGGCACTATTTTCTGGAACAGTATTTTTTGGTAGCAGAGGTTTGAATTTTTATTTCCTTAGTTTGAATAAAGATTTACCATATTTACAGGCTATTCAAATCGACCTTAAAAATTTTATAAAAGTAAGAGTAGGATTTTTAAGTATTATTAGTTGGGGATTGCCAGCAGTTTCTATCACTATCTTTTTATGGTATGTTCAGTATAGCATACTACAAATATCTATATTTTTATTAGGAATGCTGTTTGCTTATTTATTGTGCCAAAGCACACAATTTATTGAGGCTTTGATTTTTAAACAATATGAGTTTAAAGATGCAAAAGAGTTAGATGCCTTTTCTCTCCCAATAAAGACAAGAGTTATTTTATATTTTGTTCGTTTAATACCAGTTTTGGTTGTCTTACTGTTTAATCAGATTAGGGGAATTGATTTTATGGTACTAGCTTTGCTTAATGCAGTATATATCACTGCTATTTTCTACACTTCATATCGTTATATGCTTTCAAACATCATCAAAGGAGAAAATCGTGTCCATTTTATCTATTGAAAATATTTCGAAATATTATGCCCTTGACGGGGAAAATAGAGAACAAGCCCTGAAATCAGTCAATCTTGATATTGCAGAAAGGAAGATTACTGCTATTTATGGTCCGTCTGGCTGTGGTAAGACCAGTCTGCTCAACATCATCAGTGGTTTAGACAGAGATTACGAGGGTGTCTTGGGATTTAAAGGGGAGAATGTCGCTGACTTGTCTGAGACAGACTTAACCCAGTTTCGCAAGGAACACATTGGTTTTGTCTTTCAAAACTTTAATCTCGTGTCGCACCAGTCTGTTCTGGAAAATGTGAAATTGCCTCTTTATGTGAAAGATTTGTCTGACAAGGAAATGGACGTCGTGGCTCGTAAAGAGTTGGAACGTTTAGGCTTAGGAGCTTTTCTCACCAAAAATGTCAAACAGCTTTCTGGTGGGCAAAAGCAACGGGTGGCGATTGCCCGTGCCTTGGTTAATAATCCTGAGATGATTGTGGCAGATGAGCCGACAGGATCGCTCGACTCCCAATCGCAGGAAAATGTGTTGGAGATTTTCAAAAGTTTGACAGAGGCTGGGAAAACAGTGCTAATCGTTACTCACAATCCAGAAGTGGCAGACTATGCAGATGTGATTATCAAGATGAAGGATGGTAAGGTCGTTGAAGAAATCAAGAAATAAGGGACTCTCCCTCAAGAACAAACTCAAATTGTCGCTTAGTAACTTTATGGAGCGGAAATGGCGGAATCTCTTGATTGCGGCAGCGACCTCTATCGGTTTTATCGGCGTTCTGATTGCCTTTGGTTTGGGAAATGCGGTCATTTCTTTGATTGATGAGAGTACCAATGGAGGGAATATCCCATCACAAGTCCAAATCATGCTCAACTCAGAAACAGCTGGGGGAGGATTTCTCAACCAAGATGATGAAGAGTATGTGACGGACTCGGTTGGCGAGGACAATATCAAATATCTGGAAAGCCCTTTTGGTATAATCATGTCTAGTATTAGTCTGGACGGAAAAGTGCTGGATATGAGCCAGACTATGCCAAGTTATGCTCAGGTTGTGAGCCTCTATGATGATACCAGTATCTCTGTCATGAGTAACGACAAGGAGATAGTGGTCGCAGGTTCTCTCTATGATAATGCCAACGAGCAGGGCTTGACCATTCCTATGAGCCTCCTAAAAGGCTGGAATGAAAGTAATGGACAAAACCTAACTGCGGAAGATGTACTAGGAAAAGAAATCACAGCGACTATCGTGGAAAATACGGCTGAGGGCAGTAAAACGGCTCAGTTTCAGACAACTATCGCGCGTGTCATCAACGATGAAAACGAGACGGAAGACAGCAACAGCTACATGGCACCCAAGCAACTGGAGTCTGTTTTACAAGACGCTCAGTTCACCAAGGCAGTTTCTTATATGATTTTGGAGTTGAAAGACCCGTCGCAAACCAAAGCAATCAGTGAGAAATTGCAGAAGAATAAAAAATATACGATTGTTTCTCAACAAGCAATTTTGGATATTGTCATCACCTTTATCCGTGTCATTCAAGGGCTCTTGGTAGTCTTATCGTCACAAGCCATTGTGGTGTCGGCTGTGATGATTGGTATTATTATCTATATCAACATCATGCAACGCTCTAAAGAAATCGGTGTCATGAAAGCTGTCGGTTACCAAAACCGTGATGTCAAAGGCATTTTCATCTATGAGGCACTCTGGATTACAGGGATTTCGTTAGCTATCGCTTTTCTTGTGGCGGTGGGGATTGGTTCGTTGGCAAATGTCATTGTTAATCATTTCTACCCAAACATTAGTAGGGTCTTTGAGTTAAATGCTCTGTCAATCTTTTGTATGATTATTTTTGCTCTTTTAATGGGCTATCTATCAGCCTACTTTCCAGCAAGGAAGATTAGTAAGATGGATCCTGTGGAGTCTCTGCGGTATGAATAGTTGAAAAAAGTTGGAAAGTTATACTCTTTCTAAAATCTCTTCAAACCACGTCAGCTTCGCCTTACCGTAGGTATGTGACTGACTTCGTCAGTTCTATCCACAACCTCAAAGCAGTGCTTTGAGCAGCCTGCGGCTAGCTTCCTAGTTTGCTCTTTGATTTTCATTGAGTATTAGTTCCAACTTTTTCAGCTATGTGCTATAAGAATAAAAACTGAAACGAGGTTTGTAGGAAAAAGATACATTTATCATCTGCATGGTCTGGCTCTTGTCTCTGCTGGCTGTGTTTTTATATGTGGATAGCAAGATTGAGTTTGGTGCTGCGTACAAGTTTCTCTTGGCTTATATGATTATCTAGTCTTTGCTGGGAGGCTTCATCCTCTACTGGCTATATGAAAAGAAGAAAAAGAAGTAGCGTTACATCATTTTTAAAGGCTGGGCAATTGTTCCAGTCTTTTTGCTTGTTCTGAAACTACTTTCATCTTCCCTTCACCACGGCAGGTTACGGCGTTGTGACCATGGAGCGTGTGAGCAGTTGGCGACCTGTCAATCTCACTCATCATCTGCTGTTTATCGTTTTACTGTTCCAGAGATAGCTGGTAAGAACTAAAAGTAGTTTCAGGAGAAATTGAATAACATAACAATATTTGAAATTGCAACCAAAAACTATAAATAGTATTGAAAACGCTTTAACTTAGATATATAATAACAGTACAAGATGCATCTCGTTGAGAAAAAACGTCTTTCTGTTTATTTTTTATTACTTTGTTAACTCGTTAGTACAAAGCGTTGCTTTGATGATTGATTACCTTAAACAGTTAACTGAACTGTTTAAGCAGAACTTCAGTTATGTCTGCGGTTCGTTGCCTCATCATTTTTATACTTTCAGATGACGATCTGAAACAGGCTCTCAGACTGTTTCATTACTAAAAGCAAACAGCAAGACTATGTCTAGGAGAAACTTATGGCTAGGATTAGCAAAGCTGCTCTGATTGAGCAGATAAAAGATGGTATCATCGTTTCCTGTCAGGCTTTGCCACATGAACCGCTCTACACGGAGGAGGGTGGCGTCATGCCTCTCATGGTCAAGGCTGCTGAGCAGGGCGGTGCAGTTGGGATTCGTGCCAATAGTGTGCGCGATATTGAGCAAATCAAGCAAGTGACCACGTTGCCGATTATTGGCATTATCAAGCGTGACTATCCACCGCAGGAGCCCTTTATCACGGCGACCATGCGTGAAGTGGATGAGCTTGCGGCTCTGGATATCGAGGTCATTGCTCTAGACTGCACCAAGCGGGAGCGCTTTGATGGTTTGACGATAGGGGAGTTTATCCGCCAAGTTAAGGAGAAGTATCCAGAACAACTTCTTATGGCAGATATTTCAACTTATGAGGAAGGGCTGACGGCAGTAGAAGCTGGAGTTGATTTTGTTGGAACAACTCTTTCTGGTTACACGTCTTACAGTCCAAAGGTAGATGGACCAGACTTTGAACTTGTCAAAAAACTATGTGATGCTGGGCTTGATGTCATCGCAGAAGGGAAGATACACATCCCTGAGCAAGCCAAGCAAATCCTCGGATATGGAGTGCGGGGAATTGTCGTTGGCGGTGCCATCACCAGACCAAAAGAAATCACAGAACGCTTCGTCGCAGGCTTGAAATAAAACCTGCTTGGGATATAAAATCATTTGGTTTATAGATGTTGTTAGCAATTCGTCTCCATCGTTTCCAAATAAAAGGTGATGGATTGGGTGGCACAGCCACCCTCTTAGGAACTTTCCGTCATGGTGAAAGTCAGATAACAAGTTTGTTATCTGACAGGGAAATTTTGAAACTCTAGGTTCAAAATTTAGGAATGGAGCGACGAAGTCGATCGCTTCCGTCCCTCACCATTTAAGGATAAGTGCAAAGAAAAATACAACGATTTAAACTAAAAGATTACAAAACAAAGGAATGGTGGTTCTATAGGAGAAAAGAGTAGTAGATGAAAACCTGTCGGCGCTGGCTGTGCTGGTTAGAAATGTAACCGATTGCACAAACGACTAGACCAGCTGGCATTGCTTGCTATCTCTCGGGATAGGATTTGCATAGGAGAAAAAGTATGAAATTTAGAAAAATCGCATGTTCTGGAATGCTTGTTTTGGCTTTAAGTGGAGCTGTGGAACAGCAAATACGGTTGCCTCTGTGGTAGTTATTGTTGGACAATGGTTTATCTGATGATAAAACGAATGCAAAAAAGAAAATGGTTTATCCTTGGAGTATTGAGTGCATTTATTTTTCAATTAATTACCTCGTGCGCCCATAGATAGTCCAATAAAATAGGAGAAAAAGGATGAAATTTAGAAAAATCGCAGTGTCCCTGCTTGCAAGTGCAGCACTTGTGTCTCTCGCAGCTTGCGGAGGCTCTAACAGCAAGAGCGAAAGTGCTTCCTCAGACGCATCTGGCAAGACCAACATCACATGGTGGGCTTTCCCAGTTTACACTCAGGAAAATGCTAGCGACGGTGTGGGTACGTATGAAAAATCCATCATCGCAGCCTTTGAAAAGGCAAATCCTGACATCCATGTCAACTTGGAAACCATCGACTTCAAGTCAGGCCCTGAAAAGATTACCACGGCTATCGAAGCTGGTACAGCGCCAGACGTGCTCTTTGACGCACCTGGACGGATTATTCAATACGGTAAAAACGGGAAACTGGCTGACTTAAACGAACTCTTTACAGATGAATATGTCAAAGATGTTAATAACGACAACATCATCAAAGCAAGTAAAGCAGGCGATACAGCATATATGTATCCTATCTCATCTGCACCATTTTACATGGCTCTAAATAAAAAAATGTTAGAGGATGCTGGCGTTGCAGATTTGGTAAAAGAAGGCTGGACTACAGATGACTTTGAAAAAGTGTTGAAAGCTCTCAAAGACAAGGGTTACACACCAGGGTCACTGTTCAGCTCTGGTCAAGGGGGAGACCAAGGAACACGTGCCTTCATCGCAAACCTTTATGGTGGTTCTGTCACAGATGCTGATGTAACCAAGTACACAACGGATGATGCAAAATTTATCAAAGGATTGGATAAAGCAGCTCAGTGGATTAAAGACGGTCTGTTAAATAACGGATCTCAATTTGACGGTGGAGCTGATATCCAAAACTTCGCGAACGGTCAAACTTCTTACACTATTCTTTGGGCACCATCTCAAAACGGTATCCAAGCAAAACTATTGGAATCAAGCAAGGTCGAAGTGGTGGAAGTACCATTCCCATCTGACTCAGGAAAACCTGCCCTTGAATATCTTGTCAACGGATTTGCAGTCTTTAACAATAAGGATGAAAAGAAAGTCGAAGCTTCTAAAAAATTCATCCAATTCATGGCTGACGACAAGGAATGGGGCCCTAAAGACGTTATTCGTACAGGAGCATTCCCAGTGCGTTCATCATTTGGAAAACTCTATGATGATAAACGGATGGAGACTATCAGTGGATGGACAGAGTACTATTCACCATACTACAATACCATCGATGGATTCGCAGAAATGCGGACACTCTGGTTCCCAATGTTGCAATCCGTATCAAACGGTGATGAAAGTGCAGAAGCAGCTCTGAAGACATTTACCGAAAAAGCAAATGAAACCATCAAAAAAGCAATGAAATAAAACCCCAACCCCCTTTTTCTCAACCCTGTTCTTTATGAAAAGGGGGGATTTTATTTAGATCATTTCTTCTTTTTTGACAGTTAGCTTAGGTGGTGGGAACGCAGGGAACTAACTCTGCGAGGATCTAGTATGGCTGTGCTAGTTGGTCACGATTGTCTAGTGTTACAGAATCCTTTATCAGACTGGATTTCCCTCTCTCAAAACAGAAGCATAGTCTCAGATTTGTCCTCTGCCACCACAGCAATTGCTGTCTTATCAAGCTCACTTCCTTTCGCTGGTTCGCTACGCGATTACTGGAAGGCGGACGAAGTCCGCTAGAAAAGTCTGTTGTCGTAGCAGTAGTTGGATGTTTCTGAGACCTTCTGGCTCAGAAATAAGTTGGTGAAATCTAGTCTGATGGATAGCTTGAAAATCGGAGGCAAAGGATTTGACTCCTAGACTTTATTAGCTAATCACAGATTTGGTTCACAAGCGTTCCTGCTACATAGACGAACAGCCAAAAAATAAAACACATAAGAGAGGAGACTTACTGTGAAAGTAAACAAAATCCGCATGCGGGAAACCATTGTTTCCTATGCCTTCCTCGCACCCGTTTTGATTTTCTTTACGGTCTTTGTCCTTGCTCCGATGATTATGGGATTTATCACGAGTTTCTTTAACTACTCTATGACTTCCTTTGAGTTTATCGGTCTTGACAACTATGTCCGTATGTTTAAAGACCCTGTTTTTATGAAGTCCTTGATTAACACGGTCATCTTAGTTATCGGCTCTGTACCAGTCGTTGTACTCTTTTCGCTTTTTGTAGCGTCTCAGACCTATAGCCAAAACGCTATCGCCAGATCCTTCTACCGTTTTGTTTTCTTCCTACCAGTGGTTACAGGTAGTGTCGCTGTAACGGTCGTATGGAAATGGATTTACGACCCACTTTCAGGAATTCTGAATTTTGTCCTTAAATCAGGGGGCATCATCCAGCAAAACATCTCTTGGTTGGGAGATAAGAACTGGGCTTTGATGGCGATCATGATTATCCTTTTGACGACTTCTGTTGGTCAGCCGATTATCCTTTACATCGCTGCTATGGGAAATATCGATAACTCTTTGGTAGAGGCAGCTCGTGTGGATGGGGCGACTGAGTTTCAAGTTTTCTGGAAAATCAAGTGGCCTAGTCTACTACCTACAACGCTCTACATCGCCATTATCACGACAATCAACTCCTTCCAATGTTTTGCGCTTATTCAGCTCTTGACATCTGGTGGTCCAAACTACTCAACAAGTACCCTAATGTACTACCTTTACGAAAAAGCCTTCCAATTGACAGAGTATGGCTATGCCAACACCATCGGTGTCTTTCTAGCAGTTATGATTGCCCTTGTCAGCTTTGCTCAGTTCAAGATTCTTGGAAACGATGTGGAATATTAGAGAAAGGAGCTAGTTATGCAAACGACACAAAAGAAACCTTTAACGGCATTTACGGTGATTTCCACGATTATTCTGCTCCTTTTGACAGTACTGTTTATCTTTCCATTTTACTGGATTTTAACAGGAGCTTTTAAGGCGCAACCGGATACCATTATGATTCCACCACAATGGTGGCCTGCTGCACCAACCATGGAAAACTTCCAGCAACTCATGGTGCAAAACCCAGCATTGCAATGGATGTGGAACTCTGTTTTTATCTCGCTAGTGACCATGTTTTTGGTTTGTGCAACTTCGTCTTTGGCAGGTTATGTTCTTGCCAAGAAACGTTTCTATGGGCAGCGAATTCTTTTTGCTATCTTTATCGCAGCCATGGCCCTGCCTAAGCAGGTTGTCCTTGTGCCACTAGTGCGGATTGTTAATTTCATGGGAATCCATGATACCCTTTGGGCAGTCATCTTGCCCTTGATTGGTTGGCCATTCGGGGTTTTCCTTATGAAGCAATTTAGTGAAAATATCCCGACGGAATTGCTAGAATCAGCTAAAATAGACGGTTGTGGTGAAATCCGTACCTTCTGGAGCGTAGCCTTTCCAATCGTGAAACCAGGATTTGCAGCTCTTGCGATTTTCACCTTTATCAATACCTGGAACGACTACTTTATGCAGTTGGTGATGTTGACTTCGCGAAATAATTTGACTATTTCACTTGGAGTTGCGACCATGCAGGCTGAGATGGCAACTAACTACGGTCTGATTATGGCTGGGGCTGCTCTTGCAGCAGTACCGATTGTTACCGTATTCTTAGTCTTCCAAAAATCCTTCACACAAGGGATTACTATGGGGGCTGTTAAGGGTTGAGAGGTCGCTAGGCTACAATTTGATAGAAACCGTCGTTTTCAAAACAAGTCGACAGTACAGGGACGTAAAGTCACCCTCTTAGGTATTTTCCGTAGTGGTGAAAGTCAGATAAGGAGACTCTCATCTGACGAGGGGAAATTTGAAACTTTAGGTTCAAATGTTAGGAATGAAATAATCTTGGTTTCTTAAAACAGTCCATAGGACTATTTTACCTTCCGTTTCTCACCACATAAGGATAAGTGCAATAAAATCAAAAAAGGTAAAAACTATGATTTTTGATGATTTAAAAAACGTTACCCGTTACAAGGGGATTCACCCGAACCTAGATAAGGCGATTGATTATCTTTACCAATACCGTAAGGATACGTTTGAACTAGGCAAGTACGAGATTGATGGCGACAAGGTATTTCTCGTCGTGCAGGAAAATGTCCTTAATCAAGAAGATAGTGACCAGTTTGAGTACCATAAAAACTATGCCGATTTCCACTTGCTGACCGAGGGGCATGAGTTTTGTTCCTATGGGGCTCGGGTGCTGGATGAAGCGGTAGCTTTTGACGACAATGCTGATATTGGCTTTGTCCACTGTCAGGACTGCTACCCGCTGCTGTTGGGACATCACAACTTTGCCATTTTCTTTCCAAGGGAACCGCACCAGCCCAACAGCTATGCAGGTCTGGAGGAAAAGGTTAGAAAATACCTATTTAAGATTTTGATTGACTAGATATATTTTAAAATGTTTTCTGTAAAGCTTTGACAATGCTGTGCCATAAGCACTTATCTTTATGAGATAGAAAAATGAGAGTAAGGTATTTAGAGATTAATATTGTATTATCAGAAAGTAACGGATGAAAAGCTTATTTGTCTCTTTATTAGCTATCTTATTTTGGATGGTAGGAGCGATTGTGGTAGGTGGAGGAGTAGGAAAGTTTAATGAAGAAACATGGCTTCGTAACCTATGGTCTGCGTTAACCTCGCTGTACTTATATCGTATATTAGTAAAGAAAAAAAGATAACATCAATATGTGCTTATGGTACAGTTTTGTGAAAGCTTTATATTGAAGAAAAACATTTTGGAATGCTAACTAGGAAAGGAGCAAGTCATGCAAGGACGAGGAAGTCAACTACTAAGAACAGTCTTTGATACGGATAATTTTCTCATGCGAATTGCAGAGAAGGTGCTAGATATGGTCACGGTTAACCTCCTCTTTGTCCTGACCTGCCTGCCCATCGTCACTATCGGTATCGCTAAAATCAGCCTCTACCAGACCCTCTTTGTCATCAAGGGCAGCCGTCGGGTGCCTGTCATTCGCACCTACCTGCGAGCCTTCAAGAGTAACTGGAAACAGGGTTTCCAACTGGGCTTACTGGAGCTTGCAGTAGTAGGCATTTGCTGGTTTGACCTTGGTCTTTTCTGGGGGCAATCCAGCCTATCTTTTCAGATACTGAAAGCTGTTTGTCTAGGCATTTTCATCTTTCTCATGCTGACTATGCTGGCAGTCTATCCGCTGGCTAGTCGCTATGAGCTGGGCTTGCGAGAATGCCTGCAAAAAGCGGTGCTACTTATCAGTCTCAACTTCGCTTGGTTCTTCCTAATGGTGGCAGTTATCCTGCTCATCCTTATGCTACTCTATTTATCCGTCTTTACCCTGCTTCTTGGTGGCTCAGCCTTTCTACTCTTTGGCTTTGCCCTGCTAGGATTTATGCAGGTGGGGATTATGGAGCGGATTTTTACAAAATATCAATAAACTAATGGAGAATTTTATGTCAGATTTGAAAAAATACGAAGGCGTCATTCCAGCCTTCTACGCATGTTATGATGATGAGGGCGAAATCAGCCCAGAGCGTACGCGCGCCTTGGTTCAGTACTTCATTGATAAAGGTGTGCAAGGTCTCTATGTCAATGGTTCATCAGGTGAGTGCATCTACCAAAGTGTGGCAGATCGCAAACGGATTTTAGAAGAAGTGATGGCGGTAGCAAAGGGGAAATTGACCATTATCGCTCATGTTGCTTGCAACAATACAAAGGACAGTGTAGAATTGGCTCGTCATGCAGAAGGTCTTGGTGTTGATGCGATTGCTGCGATTCCGCCGATTTACTTCCGCTTGCCGGAATACTCGGTTGCCAAGTATTGGAATGATATTAGTAACGCTGCACCGAATACAGACTTTGTCATCTACAATATTCCACAATTGGCTGGCGTTGCCCTCACTTCCAGTCTCTATACAGAAATGCTGAAGAATCCTCGCGTAATCGGGGTGAAAAACTCTTCTATGCCTGTTCAGGATATCCAAACGTTTGCTAGCCTAGGTGGAGAAGACCACATTGTGTTTAACGGCCCAGACGAGCAGTTCTTAGGAGGACGACTCATGGGAGCCAAGGCTGGAATTGGAGGGACCTATGGGGTTATGCCAGAACTTTTCCTTAAGCTCGACCAACTCATTGCAGAAAAAAAATTGGATCAGGCGAAACAGTTACAATTTGCGATTAATGCGATCATTAGCATGTTGACTGCGGCACATGGGAATATGTATTCGGTTATTAAAGAAGTGCTAGTTATTAATGAAGGATTACATATTGGCTCTGTTCGGCCTCCATTAACTGCTGTCTTAGAATCTGATCGTCCAGTAGTTGAGGCGGCTGCAAAACTAATCCGTGACACGAAGGAACGTTTTCTTTGAGGAACTCTTTTAGTCACCTAGCCTGAAAAGAGATTTTTATACTCTTCGAAAATCTCTTCAAACCACGTCAGCTTCGCCTTACCGTAGGTATGGTTACTGACTTCGTCAGTTCCATCCACAACCTCAAAGCAGTGCTTTGAGCAGCCTGCGGTTAG
>NZ_KQ969163.1:18458-25948 GCF_001578805.1 Streptococcus sp. DD10
CAGCTTCGCCTTACCGTAGGTATGGTTACTGACTTCGTCAGTTCCATCCACAACCTCAGAGCAGTGCTTTGAGCAGCCTGCGGTTAGCTTCCTAGTTTGCTGATGATTTTCATTGAGTTTTAAATCGTTTGAAAGGAGGTTTTTATGACGCATTATCTTGCGATTGATATTGGAGGGACTAATATCAAGTATGGACTGATTGATGAGCGAGACCAGCTTCTTGAAACCCATGAGATCCCAACAGAAGCCTACAAAGGTGGTCCGTATATTTTACAAAAGATAAAAGGCATTGTAGCTAGCTACATAGATAAAGGTCCTGTGGCTGGGGTTGCCATCTCCTCGGCAGGCATGGTCGATCCTGACAAGGGAGAGATTTTCTACTCGGGTCCACAGATACCAAACTACGCTGGTACTCAGTTTAAGAAAGAAATCGAGGCGACTTTTGATTTGCCTTGCGAGATTGAAAATGACGTCAACTGTGCAGGTCTAGCGGAGGCTGTATCTGGTAGCGGTCAGGGAGCAGGCATTGTCTTTTGCTTGACCATCGGTACAGGCATCGGTGGTTGCTTGGTTATCGATGGACAGATTTTCCATGGTTTTAGCAACTCTGCCTGCGAGGTGGGCTACTTCCACTTGCAGGATGGGGCTTTTCAAGACCTAGCCTCTACAACAGCTCTAATCCAGTATGTAGCAGAGCGACATGGTGATTCCGTTGAGCAGTGGAATGGTCGTCGCATTTTCAAAGAAGCAACCGAAGGCAATAAAATCTGCATGGCAGGGATTGACCGTATGGTCGGCTATCTAGGAAAGGGATTGGCAAATATCTGCTATGTGGCAAATCCTGAGGTGGTCATCCTCGGTGGCGGTATCATGGGACAGGAAGCCATCCTAAAACCAAAAATTCGTCAGGCATTACAAGATGCTCTCGTACCAAGCCTCGCTGATAAGACACAGCTGGAATTTGCCCAACATCAGAATACTGCAGGTATGGTTGGAGCGTATTATCATTTTAAAAATAGGCAAATATAAACGGAGGGAGTAAGAGAAGACTTCTTTTTGTGAAAAAAGGTTTCAAATTATTTCCATTCTTTCGCATCGAACTACTAAAACACTCTGCTAAATGGATTAGATTTGCAGATAGGGTTCATTACTGAGAACTTCTTAGGGATTATTCACTTATCTCAAGGTGTAGAAATGTGCTTGGAAAGGTTTTGTTGACTACTAGGTTAGTGAGTGATTGCGAGTATGCATTGAAGGTTGGACGCTTTTTGTCCAGCCTTTTTTTAATATCCTTTATCATTTAGGGTAGAGCCATAAAAATAAAAGGCACTATGATACACTTGTGGAATTACCCACTAGTAGTATCGTAGGGCCGAGATGTGGTAAAAAAGAGAAATCAAGAGTGGATTGTTCAGCATATGTAGTATATATTTAACAGTCTCTGTAGTAAGCGGGGCTTGCTTCAGTCTCATCTTGTTTTTCGATGATAACCATTTAGTTTTTTATTTTCCCAATAACTATTAAATATTTTTTCTTTCCGTTCGCGGTCAATTTCCAAGAAATAGGCATAGAGAAAATCAATCATCAAAAGCATGGGGAATTGGGCGGAAATACGTTGGATGTAGTCTGGTTGTCCATGAGGAGAGACGAATACAGTCTCATGGAAAGGAATTTTTTCTTTTGGAAACTGACTAGTGAAAAGAACAGTTTGGGCTCCCATCTGCTTGGCATCTGTTAAACTATCTAGAATGGAGAGAGTTTTTCCAGATAAAGAAAAAGCGATGACTAAACAGTTTTTATCCATGATACTGGTGGTCCAAGCAAAACCGTCAGGGTCGGTCAAGGCTTCGCAAACTACTCCTAAACGCATGAAACGAAGCTTCATTTCTCTTGCGACGAGACCAGAACTCCCTGTACCAAAAAAGTAGACACGATCAGCTCCTTCCATCATGCTGGCAATTCGGAGCAACTGCTCTTCGTTCAAGAGTTTTTTGGTGTTTTCTTGGAGCTTGCTATAGTTATGAAAGACGCGGCGAGATAGGTCACTTAATTTTTTGTTGGATTCTGTTTTTTGATTTTGATGGATATACTGGAAAATAAACTCACGATAGCCTGTAAAACCACATTTTTTAGCAAAACGGGTCAAAGCTGATGGAGAAATGTGCAGGGTGAGAGCAACCTGTTGTGAGGATAAGTCATTCTGAACTCCTTCAGGAGTTAAAAAGTAGTGGGCAATATGGCGTTCCAACTCAGTCATATCGTCTAGATGCATCTCAATTATTTCGTAGACATCTACTTTATTTTCCATGGCATCTCCTAATCTAAAACAGTTATATGTATATTATAACATAGAAGTAAAGATTTTAACGGAGAGGAAGCATAAATGTATGACTATAAATTTTATAGGAGAGTTCAGATTTTTTAAACAATCCCTTTATTTTAGGCATTTTCTATCCCTAAGGATTCCCATACTTTTATTTGTAAGTTTTTTAGTTAGCGCTATCAAAAAATATGATATAATAGAATAAAAACGATGGAGGTGAACTTATGGGGAAACTAATTGAATGGATTTTTATGAAAGTCTATCTATCCATGCTGGCATCCGGTCTTTTTTTATTACTAAGCTTTTCAGGAGGCTTGGTCTTGGGTATCGGACCGGCTAGTATGACTGTTATGAGCCTAGCAGAGACTAATGGTGAAGATTACAAATCCTATCGCATTAAGGAAGCATGGCGACTGTTTCGAAGTAACTTTATACGAGGAAATCAAATGTTTTATTCTTTCTTTTCTCTTCTAGCAGTTTTTCTTTATGGGATTTACTTAATGGTTCAACTTCCTAATCAATCTTTATTTTATCTTAGCTTGACCCTATTGAATCTATTCTTGGCTCTTTTATTGCCCTTGCTTTATACTCTCTATCTAAAAATACAGGTGCATTTTGAACTTTCGTATCTAAATGGGCTTAAACTTTCTTTTATCTCCCTTTTTCTAACACCTCCTCTGCTACTTTTAAAACTAGTGATAGGCTTTGCTTTACTGGTCTTAGTTGGTTGGTATGCCCCAGCACTTGCTGTCTTCGTTTTGCTAGGGATGTGGCATTTTTTTGTAAATGACACCTTGGCACCACTTTACTCTATTTTAGAGAGTCATTTGGAGTCTTAGTGATGAAGAAATTTTGGCTTCATTCCCTTCTGAGGCTCTATACCATGATATTGATTGGAGTCTTAAGTTTTGTAGCTGTTCTTGTTTCTTATGCTAGTTGGCAATCCAATCAAGTGGAAGCAGATCGTGTTATCGAGAGAGTGATGAGCAGAACTCTTGATCAATTGGATTATTATTATCAACGTTCCCTTCAACTATCACAGACTTTGGTAAATACAAGTGGAAAGCAAGAAGGACTTTATCGTTATTTTAGTTTGAACTCAGCAGATTATCAACGTTGGAAATTGCAATACCACTACGAGAATGGCGGTTCAGTATCCATCCATGATTCGGTATCTGCGATTTATGCTCAGAATGATTTTGTTGAAGAATTGGCAATTGCGCTCCAAGATAACCAAAAAGTATTTGTTTCTAGCCGAACACGTCCTGGTGGAGAACAAGTTGCAGCCAAAGACTTTCAGCCTAAAGCTGCTTCTTTTCCCATTTCCCTTTATGATGTGACAACGGGAGATACTTTAGGAATAGCCTATGTTACGATCAATGAGGCAAGTATCAGTCAGTCTATCCGAAATTCAGGTGGAAATTTTCCTCTTACAGTCCGAGTGACTTCTCCATATGATAAGGAAATTCTTCTTTTTTCTTCCAAAAAAGGAACCCCACCTCGTAAATGGTTTGTAAGAGAAACGACTCATGGGTATCAAATAAAGGTTGGTCTAGCTTCAGGCTATGTTTTGCAGCATAGTTTGACAAATACGGTTCTAATTGTAGGCATGAGTGGTGTATTAATCTGGATTTTATATACTATTTTAGTGCGAATCTTTGCTAATTATCAGAGACAAGTTATCGATATCGTCGATACACTTCAGTTGGTTACCCAGACGGAAGGGGTGCGAATTGATACCAAAACAAAGGAAGATGAACTCTTTTTAGTTGCTGATAACATCAATCAAATGTTAGATACTCTTGATGCCAATATCCGGGATATTTATGAGTTGCGACTTCTTCAACAAGAAGCTAATATGCGAGCATTGCAGGCACAAATTAATCCTCACTTTATGTATAACACTTTGGAGTTTATTCGGATGTATGCAGTGATGCATGATCAAGAGGAGCTAGGGGATGTTATCTATGAATTTTCTAGGCTTTTACGCAACAATATCTCTGATGAGAAAACAACAACGCTGGCCAGTGAGTTAGAATTCTGTCGTAAGTATAGTTATCTTTGCATGGTCCGTTATCCTAAGTCAGTAGCCTATGGATTTAAAATTGATGAGAACCTGGAGGAAATGATCATCCCCAAGTTTACAATACAACCATTGGTTGAAAATTATTTTGCTCATGGGATTGACCATAGACAGCTTGATAATGTGATTAGTGTGAAGGCCTTGCATCGCTTAGGGGAGGTTGAAATTCGGATTGAGGATAATGGCCGGGGGATGACAACAGAGCAACTAGAGAATATACGCCAACAGTTGGCTCAGCGAGAGTTTCGACACGACCAGCACCGTAAGTCCATTGGGATTGTCAATGTGCATGAGCGGATGGTTCTCTTTTTCGGAGAACGTTACCAAATCTTTATAGACTCTAACGAGGGAGCCGGTGTTTCCTACCGTATCCTGATTAGAGATGAGGAAAATGATGTTTAAAGTAATTTTAGTAGATGATGAATACATTATCACAGAAGGATTAAAGGTGATGATTCCGTTTGAACAATTCAAAATGGAGGTTGTTGCGACTTTTCGTGATGCAGATAGTGCTTTGGATTATATCAAGGAGCACAATGTTGATATCATCATTACAGATGTCAATATGCCTGGTAAGACAGGATTAGAGATGATCAGCCAGATGAAAGGAATTCTACCAGACGCTCACTATATTGTCATGTCAGGCTACCAAGACTTCTCTTATGTTAAGACTGCCCTAAATCTACAAGTAGTTGACTATCTTTTAAAGCCGGTGGACAAGGTAGAGTTGGAACAAATTTTAACCAAAGTCTCCCATCAACTTCAACTGGCTAGCTTAAGTAGATCCCCTGTCGTCCTTCACAGCAATATGTTGGAGAAGGAATGGGAGGACTTGTTAGCGAATAAATCTTCTGTTTGGTTAGGTCTATCTAAGGAAGCGGAAGGTTTTGCGATTATACCACAAACTCTTCTAGGTCAGCCACTTTATTTCTTTTTAGCTGATCAGGTATCTAGTAACGCTATTGATGGTCAGCCTTTTCATGCTCCTTATCAAGAAAGCTACCGTTCCTTTCATCATCGTGTGGAAAAACAATTGTTTTATGGAGATGCTGTTTTGGATGAAGAAGAAAGTGTCTTTAGTTACTATGAACCTTTGTATCGGGTTATTATCCAAGGAAATCTCCAGCAAATCTTAGCCGAGCTTGATTTAGTTGAAAATTTAGTCAAAACGCATACTCCTAAGGTTGCAGTGACCAAGCAACTGTTTATCCAGTTTATCATGGATGTGTTTCATCTCTTTGAGCACCTAAAAGCGGAGGACATGACGCAGATTGTTGCAGAGATGGAGGAAATTGCAAGCTTTGAGATTTTGACAGACTATACAGAGAAGAAGTTGATTGCCCTTTTTGAGCAATATCGGATGAACGAAAATGTTGTGAAAGTGTTGGAAGTCATCGGCAAAGATTACCAAAAAGAACTCTTGCTCAAGGACATCTCCAAAGATCTCTTTATTAATCCAGTTTATCTTGGGCAACTGATCAAACGTGAGACCAACTCGACTTTTGCAGAGTTACTGAATAAACAACGAATCAAGGCGGCGCAGCAGCTCCTCTTATCAACGAATGATAGCATTGAGGATATTTGTTTTGCAGTAGGATATAGCAATGTTGGTTATTTTTATAAAGTTTTCCGCAAAATCTGTGGGAAATCTCCAAAGTCCTATCGAAAACAAGTTATGATGCCATAGTTTTAGCTGGCTAGTGAGATTTTCTAGGTAACAAAAAAATCTCAATATTACAAGAAAAAGTCAGTTCGGTTAAATAGCCCATTTAGGGCTTTTTTATTTTTCTAATTGTGGTAAGATAGTATCAACCAACAAGAAAGAAGAATGATTTTTGATGAAAGTAAAACAGAAAATTGCACTCGCTTCAGCAGCTGTATTTTCAGCTGTTCCCTTTGTAGCAACAGAAGCACAAGAAGTTTTAACTTGGACACCACGTTCTATTGATGAGATTAAAGCAGATGTTACCAATCGTGACAACCAACAAAGTTATATCGTAAAGTATGGGGATACTCTCAGCACGATTGCATCAGCCTTGAATGTAGATGTTAATGTTCTTGCAAATTTAAACAAGATTACAAATATGGATTTGATTTTCCCTAATACTGTCTTGACTACCCAAGTGAATGCTCAACAAGAAGTTACAGCGGTAGAAGTCCAAACGCCATCAGCTAGTCCAGCGGAGACTCCGGTTACTGCAACAGCTGATTTGGAAACAAATGAAGTGAAAGTGGACAATCAAACAGTTGCAGTTGAGGATTTGACTCAACCTGTTGCAGCAGAGACGCCAGCCCCATCTGTCCCAACAGCGCCACAACCAGAAGTTGCAGCAGAGACGCCAGCTCCAGCAGCTCCAGCGGCAGAAGCTGTAGCGGAAACGCCAGCTCCAGAAGCTCCAGTGGCAGAAGCCGTAGCAGAAACACCAGCTCCAGAAGCTCCAGTGGCAGAAGCCGTAGCAGAAACGCCAGCTCCAGAAGCTCCAGTGGCAGAAGCTGTAGCAGAAACACCAGCTCCAGAAGCTCCAGTGGCAGAAGTTGTAGCAGAAACGCCAGCTCCAGAAGCTCCAGCAGCAGAAGCTGTAGCAGAGACGCCAACTCCAGAAGCTCCAGCAGCAGTGGAAGACCAAACTTATAGTGCACCAGCAACTACTACAGCAGTTGATTTTGCAACACTTGCAGCTCAAAACTCTGCTAATGCTGGTTTACAGCCAAAGGCAGCAGCCTTTAAGGAAGAAATTGCAGCTAAGTTCGGTATCACAAATATCGGTGGTTATCGTGCCGGAGATACTGATGGACAAGGAACAGGCCACAGTGATGGACTTGCTATCGATGTTATGGTACCAGTTGGTTCTGCTTTGGGTGATCAAGTTGCTCAATATGTTATTGACAATATGGCGCGTGCGGATGTTTCCTACATCATCTGGAATCAGAAGTTTTATATGCCAATAAACAACATCTACGGACCAGCAAATACTTGGAATATGATGCCAGATCGTGGCGGTGTAACAGCCAATCACTATGACCACGTTCATATTTCCTTTAACAAATAAAAAAAGTCCAGCAGTTCAAGTTGAATGAACGGCA
>NZ_KQ969163.1:27344-30299 GCF_001578805.1 Streptococcus sp. DD10
AACTGCTGGTTTTTTATAGATGCTGAGAGCGAGAAAAGGTGGTTTACACTTACAAAGTGGGGTCCTGATAACTTATACTCTTCGAAAATCTCTTCAAACCACGTCAACTTCCATCTGCAACCTCAAAACAGTGTTTTGAGCAACCTGCGGCTAGTTTCCTAGTTTGCTCTTTGATTTTCATTGAGTATCAGTTTACCCGCAATTTTCTATCTTATCCTAACAAATCTCCTGAGTAGCCAGCTTATAAAAATATAGGAAACCACAGTCGCTCAATCTATTCATCAGTCGGAGTATTCTCTTTACTCCATTTTTCTACATAAATACTATCTGCAACGGTGTGATTGATTTGAAGTGGTTGTCCTTTTACAGTTAGGCTGTAGAGATCGGTAAAAGAATCATAATCGGTCAGTTCGATACTGTCTCCAATCTGTAAGTTAATCTGCTCCAGATATTTGAGTAATTCAAAGGAGTCTTGTACTCGGTGAAGGAGATAATGACCTTTTTCTGTTGTTTGAGCAAGGGTCTGGGTGTGTATCTCCTGAAGCTGCTCCCCTTTTGCAGGAATCGTTCCTCCGTGTGGGCAGGTTTTGGGATAGTCTAACATCCTGTCCAGACCTTCGACAAAGCGATCTGAGATCGTATGCTCCAGCACCTCAGCTTCCTCGTGAATCTCATCCGTCGTGTATCCTAGATTTTTCACTAAAAAGACCTCAATCAAACGGTGCTTGCGGTAGAGATCAGAGACACTGTGCAGTCCTTGCTCGGTCAGGATATAGCCTTTTTTCTTGTCCTTTACTAGAAATTCCTCTGCAATCAATTTTTTCATCATCTCTGTCACAGCAGGTGGCGATACCTGCATACGGGTTGCGATTTCCTTATTGCTAATCTTTTCGACCTGAGTACTAATCTCGTAGATGCACTTGAGGTAGTCTTCTTTATTGGGAGTCATGTTTTTTCCTTCGTTTCTCTTATGAATCTAGTATAGCAAAAAAAGCTAGATTTCTCTAGCTTTAGTATATAGAGGTGAGGCATCTCCTCCATCATCTCCTGTGTTATTAGTTTATTACGGAACTCAGTTGGTATTGTTCGAGCCTCTATTTTGTGCTGCTTTAGTATTACTTACTTAAACCTTCTGCAATCTTATCCAGATTGTATTTCATCATGCTGTAGTAACTGTCGCCATCTTGCCCTTCTTCAGCGATAGAGTCGGTGAAGATTTTTGCGTAGATAGGGATATTGGTGTCTTTTGAGACAGTTTTCATCGGACGATCGTCGACACTAGACTCGACAAAGAGGGCTGGTGTCTTAGTTTGACGCAGTTTTTCGACCAAGGTCTTGATTTGGTCTGGAGTTCCTTCTTCTTCGGTGTTAATCTCCCAGATGTAGGCAGATGGCACACCGTAAGCCTTAGAGAAGTATTTGAAGCAGCCTTCGCTGGTGACAATCATCTTCTTATCAGCAGGGATGTTGTTGAATTTCTCCTTGGCTTCTTGGTCCAGTTTGTCCAGTTTGGCTGTATAGTCAGCTAGATTTTTCTCGTAGAAGTCCTTGTTTTTAGGGTCTTTGGCACTCAATTGTTTGGCGACGTTTTTGGCAAAGATGATGCCATTTTCGAGGTTGAGCCAAGCGTGAGGATCTTCCTTACCTTTTTCAGACTCTCCTTCTAGATAGATGACATCCACACCATCACTGACTGCAAAATAGTCTTTGTTTTCAGTCTTTTTGGCATTTTTAACTAGCTTAGTAAACCAAGCGTTACCACCTGTTTCCAGGTTAATGCCGTTGTAGAAGATAAGGTCAGCCTGAGAGGTTTTTTGGACATCTTCAGGAAGTGGTTCGTACTCATGAGGATCTTTGCCGACAGGTACGATACTGTGGAGGTCGATCTTGTCACCCGCGATATTTTTGGTAATATCTGCGATGATGGAGTTGGTCGCAACGACCTTGAGCTTGCCAGGATCACTAGAATTGCTGGACTTGGTGCTGGTGCCACAAGCTACCAAGGCAAATAGTGCCACAGATAGCAGGGCGAGGGTTGAAAGAATTTTTTTCATATCTTTCTAATCTCCTTTTCTAAGATACTAAGGTATCAAACACACGGTGAAAATAGGAAATTGACATGGTGTTTGATGAACAAAAGGAAGTTTCCTGTTTTCACCCAGTGTTTAGCCCTAGTTCAATTAAATTATTTTTTAACAAGATTGGATGTTCTCAGGCCTCCTTGCTTGGGAGCAAGGAAAAAGCTGATGAGAAAGAGGATAGCAGAGGTTAAAACGATGCTAGAACCTGCTGCGATATTAAAAGTATAGCCGATAAAGAGTCCTAATACAGAAGCAAATGCCCCCAGTCCTGATGATAGGAAAATCATGGTTTTTAGGCTATTGGCATAGAGGTAGGCAGTCGCTGCTGGTGTGATCAGCATAGCGACGATCAGAATCGTCCCCACACTCTGCATGGCAGTAACGGATACGAGAGTCAGGAGTACCATGAGTAAGTAGTGATAGAAGTTGACCTTAACTCCCATAGCTTTAGCTAGAATAGGGTCAAAAGAGGTGAGGAGCAAGGGACGATAGAAAATTGCGATAGCCAGGAGGACGATAATAGCGACTCCAATCGAAATCCACATATCAATGTCCTGGACAGCTAGGATATTCCCAAAGAGGATATGGAAAAGGTCGGTCGAGCTGTTAGCCACCCCGATGAGAATGACCCCCAAGGCTAAAAAGCTAGAGAAGGTAATCCCAATCGCCGTATCGCTCTTGATGATGGAATTCCCCTTGATATAGGTGATAATGGTCGAAGCCAATAGCCCAAAGACGATGGCGCCGATGAAAAAGTTAATCCCCAAGATAAAGGACAAAGCGACACCAGGCAACACCGCATGAGAAATGGCATCCCCCATTAAAGACATGCCTCGGAGGATAATAAAACAACCTACGGCACCTGCCACAATGC
>NZ_KQ969163.1:30679-40754 GCF_001578805.1 Streptococcus sp. DD10
GTAATCAAGGCATTTTGTAGGAAATGAAAGCTCATCAAGCCGTCAATAAACTCTCCAATCATCGTGCCCCTCCCTTGAAAAATAGTCCGTCACCGTAAGCTTTTCCTAGATTTTCCTCTGTGAAGGTTGTCTCCGTTGGTCCAAAAGCAATGAGCTTACGATTGAGCAGGAGAACCTGGTCAAAGTAGTGGCTAACCTTGTTTAAGTCGTGGTGGACGATGAGGATGGTTTTTCCAGCAGTCTTCAAATCGCGTAGTGTATTCATGATAATCTCCTCGCTGACCGAGTCAATTCCAACAAAAGGCTCATCCAAAAAGATAACATCTGCCTCCTGCACCAGGCATCGAGCGATTAAAACCCGTTGAAACTGGCCGCCAGACAGCTGACTAATCTGCCGATCTGCATAGTTGGTCAAGCCTACGATAGCTAGAGCTTGCATGACCTTGTCCCAGTTTGCCTTTGACAAACGCTGAAACATTTTGGTCTGAGGATAGAGTCCCAAGGAGACACATTCTTTAACCTTGATAGGAAAATGAAAGTCGATGTCTGCCTTTTGCTCAACATAGGCTACACGAGCGAGAGATTTTTTCAGTTCATGATTGTCTAGAAATGCCTGCCCACTATGGGGAATCATGTTTAAGATGGCTTTTAGTAAGGTAGATTTTCCAGCGCCATTGGGACCGATAATTCCTGTGATACTAGGATCTTGAATGGTAAGATGGATATCTTCTAAAGCGAGTGTTTCTTGATAGGAAACACTTACATTTTGAATTTTAAGCATACTTAACTCCTTTTATATTAATATACCCTAAAATAAAAATTAAGTCAAGTTAATTTTTGGAATTTATTTCTTATTTTCCTTTCTTTTTTATGATATAATGAATCATATGAATGTTGGAAAGAATAGGACGGTTGAATGAAAGTAAAGTCTTTTTATGATGGGGTAAGGGATGCTTTGCCAACGGCACTAGGATACATCAGTATCGGACTGGCCTGTGGTGTCGTAGCTTCTCCTTATCTATCTCCTTTAGAAATGGGGTTGATGAGTCTTTTGGTTTATGCTGGGGCCTCTCAGTTTGCTATGATTGCAATGCTAGCAGCTTCTCAATCCTTGTTGGATATTACTTTGACAGTTTTTCTCATCAATCTGCGTAATATGCTGATGAGTCTTCATACGTCGCCGGATTTCAAAGAAGCTAGTTTGCTGCACAATGTTGGGATAGGGAGTCTTTTAACAGATGAAAGTTATGGAGTTTACCTGTCTGAAAAACTCCGTAATCCACATGTTTCTGTTTCTTGGATGCATGGGAATAATCTGGTTGGCTATATCGCTTGGTTTTTTGCTACAGTTATCGGGACGGCTCTAGGTTCTCTCTTGCCAAATCCTGAGATGTTTGGGCTTGATTTTGCCTTAGTTGCGATGTTTATCGGAATTTTTGTGGCACAGTTTCAGGGGATGAGGCAGACAGAAAAAGTGAAAACCATGCTGGAAGTGTTGTTAGCAGTCGCTTTGACTTTTTTTGTATTATCTATTTTTGTCTCTCAGTCTGTTGCTGTTTTAGCGGCAACTCTCTTAGGTTGTTTTGTGGGGGTGGTGCGTGATGACGCTTAATGGAACTGTTTTAGTAGCGATTCTTTTATCTGCTTTGGTGACATGGTTACCAAGGATTTTTCCTTTTATCCTTGTAAAATACAAGGGGTTGCCAGAAATCGTGGTACGCTTTTTAAAATACCTGCCGATTTCAATCATTACAGCCTTGATCTTATCGAGTCTTGTTGAGGGGAAGGTAGGGATGTTTCCTCAGCTTCGTTGGTTGGATCTTTTAGCAACTGTTCCTAGTCTCTATGTTGCTTTTCGGTATAAGAATCTCCTTGGGACGGTGATTTTTGGCATTGTTTTAGTGGCAATCTTGCGATTTATTTTCTAAAAGGGAAGGCTTGAGTCCCTTTTGTCTGTTTCATACTCTTTCTAAAATCTCTTCAAACCACGTCAGCTTCCATCTGCAACCTCAAAACAGTGTTTTGAGTAGCCTGCGGCTAGCTTCCTAGTTTGCTGATGATTTTCATTGAGTATCAGTTGTTCCATTTTTTTGATGTTGCTATTAGATTTCTTCTTTTTAGCTATTAGGACAGCTCGACTGACTAGTTACTCTACTTTTCAAGAAATTCCCGTCTATTTCTGAAAGATTACTGAAAGTTCTCTTTAGAAAACCATCACGTCATTGTATTTCCAAACAAATCTGTTATAATGGAGTAAACTATGAAATGAGGTTCCCATGTTACACTTCGAAAATGATTACAATGAAGGAGTTCACCCAGCTTTGTTAGAAGCCTTGGTGGCGACTAATGAAGAAAATCTAGCTGGTTATGGGATGGACAGCTATTGTCAGAAAGCAACAGAAAAGATTGTTCAGGCTTGTCAGTGTCCAGAAGCTGAGGTTGCCTTTTTGACAGGTGGTACTCAAACCAATCAAATCGTGATTAATAGCATGCTCCAATCTTATGAAGGAGTCATCGCAGCAGAAACGGGTCATATCAGTGTCCACGAGGCAGGAGCGATTGAGTTCACGGGGCATAAAGTTCTGACTCTGCCACACCATGAGGGGAAGATTGCGGCTGCTGATGTGGAGAAGTTGATTGAAACCTTCTATGCGGATGCTAACCATGAGCACATGGTTTTTCCGGGGATGGTGTATATTTCCCATCCGACTGAGTATGGGGCTCTATACAGTAAGGAAGAGTTGGAGGTACTTGCTTCCATTTGTCGTGATCACGGGATTCCCCTATTTCTAGACGGGGCTCGCCTAGCTTATGGGTTGGCTGCTAAAGATACGGATGTAGATTTGCCGACTATTGCCAAGCTCTGCGATGTGTTCTACATTGGAGGGACTAAGGTAGGTGCTTTAGCTGGGGAGGCGGTGGTTTTTACCAAGAAGAACAAGCCGAAGCATTTTACGACCATTGTGAAGCAACATGGGGCTCTGGTGGCTAAGGGCCGTATCTTTGGTGTGCAGTTTGACCGTTTTTTTACGGATAATCTTTATCTGAAAATCGGGCATCAAGCGATTGCCTTGGCTGAACAACTAAAGGAAATTTTAGAAGAAAAAAGCTACCGCTTCTACCTTAAATCACCAACTAATCAGCAATTTATTATCGTTGAAAATAGCCAGTTGGAACCTCTAGCTGAAAAGGTTGTATACAGCTACTGGGAGCCTTATGATGAAAACCACACCATTATTCGGTTAGCGACTAGCTGGTCTACTACACAGGAAGACATCGATTGTTTGAGAGAAGTTTTATAATAAGAGTTTAAATTTCTTAACCCAAAGTGGAGAGAAAACAATTAGTTTACTTAATCTATATAAAGATGTGAAAATAAAAAAGTCCTCATTAACTCGGCTGACATAAAGCAGTTTAGTTATTTCGGTTAATATTAGCGAGTCAGTTCATCTGACTCGCTTTTTTCGTTGTTTAGTTTTCCTATGAAATTATAGTAAATGTCAATCTGAATAATGCGATTACGTTTCGTACCAGTTGGTTTATAAATCACAATCTTGTCAATCAGCTCATTTACTATTTCAACGGTTAAATCTGGAAGCTCTGTATATTTGGAAATTCTCGCCATAAACTTAGAGATATTGAGATTGTCTTCTTCTTGTTTGGCGAGTTTTTCGGTTAAATCAGAAATGGAAGATTGAAGCTGTTGCTGTTCCTCTTCATAGGTTTGACTTAGCTTCACAAAGCGTTCATCTGAAATTTTACCAAGTAGATTATCTTCATAAAGCTTCTGGATGATGCGGTCAATCTCTTTGGAGCGGTATTCATCTTTTTCGAGTTGCTGGCGCTGGCGTTTGTTGTCTCTAGTGAATTGCGCTTGACTTTGCTGTTCTAACTTTTTCAAAAAAGCTTCTTTGTCGAAGTGGATTTCTTGAATGGTCTGGCGGAGCTTGTCGCTCACAATTTCAATCAAGGCGGACTTTTGAATGTAGTGTGGATTTTCGCAACCATCAATCGGTTTGCGGTAGCCAGAACATTTATAATGGTCGTGATTAAGCCCATTTTTCTCTTGTGGGCAAAAATAATGCTTTCGCCCACAAGTTCCACAAAAAACTAATCCAGCAAACAAATTTTCGTGACCAATCCGATTCTTATAACGCTTATTCGAACGTTTATGGCTTCGCATTTTCTGGACAATATCGAAAGTTTCTTGGTCTATGATAGCCTCATGAGTATTTTTGAAAATCAACCAATCTTCTTTTGGATTATCTACTTTGCGTTTGTCTTTATAAGATTTCTTCCGTGTTCGAAGATTGACCGTATGCCCAAGATATTCTTCACGCCCTAAAATGCTACTTAAAGTTTCTCTCGTCCAAAAATAAGGCAGTTTCTCCACGTTTGGACTAGCAGAGATAGACTTCAAACCAATTTCTATTCGGTGGCGGTCTGGCTTAAAAATTTTGTCATTTTCTAACCCTTTTGCAATCTCTGAAAGACTTTTTCAATTTTTCGCTTCTTGAAAAATCCGCCTCACAACCTCGCTCGCAACGGGGTCAACTATCCAATTTCTAGGATTGTCAGGGTCTTTGAGATAGCCATAGGGTGGATTAACCGTCACTCGCTCACCAGCTCTAGCTTTCGATTGAACAACCGCCCGAATCTTTTTACTGGTATCCGCCGCATACATTTCGTCCATTAAACTCTTGATTGGCAAGAAAATAGAATTAGTTTCATTAGGCTTATTCGAGTCTACGCCATCATTTAAGGCGATAAAGCGGACATCGAAACTCGGAAAAGTGATTTCGGTTAGTTGTCCAACCTTGATATAAGACCGCCCTAGACGGCTTAAATCCTTGACAATGAAGTTTGAAACTTGCCGATTTTCCACTAATCGCAAAGCTTCCGAAATAGCTGGGCGGTCAAAATTTGTGCCACTAAAGCCATCATCGATAAACAAAATAGGATTAGGGAGATTTTCTCTTGTAACTACATCAAGCAGAATTTTCTTCTGATTGGTAATTGAGTTACTATCTCCTTCCAGTCCATCGTCTTGACTTAAACGACAATAAACCACTGTAATATCTGAAAGTTTCGAAGTATCTACTTGTCTATAATCTGAAATTTTCAATGTTCTATTCATGCGTTTTCTCCTTATGGAGTTCACACACCTTATACTACTATTATACCATTTTTACTACTGTTAAAACAGTGATTTATCGCTTAAAATCAACCTTTCTAAGACTTTTTCAAGGTGGCGATTTCCAGTAAAACGGTGACGGATTAAGTAAGTCGTTCGACCAATGCGACAAATTTCATCGGCGGTGCGTGAGGGCTGGTTTGAGTCTCTATCTTGATACTTCTGGTTCATTCAAAATTCCTCCTTTGATGTAATCTGAATATTCGTCCAAAGTAATCACGATGAATAATTCCCAAAAATTGTATAATTCTTTTTGAATCGCTTTCGAAATCGCCAGTTTGCGCTTGTCATCTGGCACAACCCAAAGCACAAATGGAAAAACTTCCTTTTGGCGCTGTTCAATACCTGAGCGATAATATTCAATATATTTCTTACAGGTGTTCACAATGCGCGCAAGGCTTTCTGTGTTTCGGTCTATTTCCAGAAAATAATGGTCTTCATAATCATGATTAACCAACTCCAAATAAGCGTCTGGTTTTAAAGTCATTCCAATACCAGAGAGTTTTTGGTAACTGCGCCAAGAGTTCGGCTCAAAGGAAAAGGTTTCAAGCGACAGTTTTTCTGAATTTCGAACGGTCTCCAGTGTCTCAACAAAGATTTCCGTAATCGCCAAAGTGTGTTCAACGTGGTGCTGGGTTGGTTCATATTTATTTTTATAACGCAAGGTGATACTGTCATCTTGGTTTTTAAGAAGCTTTAATCCCTGAAAAGTAATTTGCCAAACATAAGAAGCAGAGCCACGGCGTGCACCACCAACTCGTCGCTTCAAGTGTGAAACCAAGCCAGCTTGTTTAAGACTCTGTGCGGTAAAATTAGCACGGCGAATGGCGGTTTCGAATCGAGCGCTATCCGCAAAAAAGAGTCTGGCTAGTTGGTTGGTGGTCGCATATCTTGCTTGACTCAAAAAGTAAAGAATTTGTGTATCTTCATTTGTTAATTGATTCCATTTCATCTGTTTTGTTCTCCATTAAAATTGAAAAGGTGTGCTCCCGTAAAATGTGCTTAGTTGCGGAGTAAGTCGTGTGAGTAAAAATCCTAAAAACCTTTATTTATCAGGGACGGACGAATTTTCTTCATCAACACGATTCGAAGACCGATTGGAACTCTTTTTGCGCCCTAAATCTGTTAGCTGTTGCGGTGGATTATTGTCTTTCGAAACCGGTTTTTCAAAAGTATAGCTTTCAAATTCAGCTTCAATATCTGTTATATCTTGCCCATATCTAGTTAAGCTATTCAAAAATGGCGTGCGACTATCTCTAATTTTTGGCTTAGGTGGGTAGGTTTTACCGATAATCCAACGGTAGGTATTTGGTGAGATTTCTGTTCTGATATATACCCAAAATGGTGGTAAGCTGTAAAAATCTTCTTTGTCAATCTCCAGAGTATATTTTGCCATTTCACTAGCTTCATCAAGATTTAAGCCAAAAACAATTTTATTCGCAACATTAGATTCAATTCCAGCTTTTAGCTGAGGTGACATCTGGGCGAGGTGTTGGAAGCCGATATTCCATCCAACATTAAACTGACGAGATTGCGAAAGCGCTTCATCTAAGTTAGCGTTAGGGATACCTAAGAAACTCGGTGTTTCATCAATATAGATAAAGACCGATTGGCGTTTGCTTGGCTCAACCGAAGACTGGCGCAAAATTAACATCCAGAGCATTGAAGTGATGAGGCTACCAATGAGTTTCGCAGATTCTGAACCGATTACTGATTTATTTAGTGAAATTAATACGATTTTTCGGCTTTTGAAGATTTCTGCAAGACTGAAATTTGGATTAGTTTGTCCCAACATTGCCCGAAGTTGCGGACGAAGCAAAAACTGTCGGAATTTATTCAAAATGGGGTTTAACATCTGGTGACGTTGAGCTTCACTAAGTAGCTCAAACCAGTTCCAGAAACTTTCCAGCCCGATTGGGTCTTTTAACTCTCTTAATAGTTTATTTCGAAAGGATTGATTAGTGAGTAAACTTGGTAGCATGACTAAAGAAGTGTTCGGAATTCTAGCAAGCGTTAGAAAACTGTGCGATAAAATATCCAGCGAGTAAATTCCAAAATGTTCAGGATAAAGTCCTTTAAATAGCTCCAGTAGATAATCTGCAATAACTTCTGGCTCGATACCATGCTTAGTGAGCTCGAAAGGGTTTATACCGACAATTCGCTTTGAAGTGGGTGAAATCACCACAATATCTTCATCGTGTTCAGCTGGTGTGCGCTCTAAAAGTTCGTGCGTTAGTTGACCCTTAGCATCAACCACAACTACACTATGATTTTTTGATTTTATATCGGATAGAATTAAATGACTCATGGCTGTTGTTTTCCCAGTTCCTGTACTTCCTAAGAGAAAAAGGTGCTTTTTAGCAGATTGGGCAGAAATCTGGATTGGTCTTGGCTCACTTTCGATAGTTTGCGCTAGACTCCTCAGCTTATTTCGATTAAGATTATAGCCAAGAGGTGGCGTTACTAATTTAGGGTGAACATTTGGCACGCCAGAAATCTTTTCTTCTCCGATAGGTAAAAGCATAAAACAAGCTAGGTCTGAGACGGATAAGCTATACGGAAAAGACCACGAGGGTTGTACTTGATTAAGTTTTTGGGCGGAGATTGGTTTTAATTCGATAGTGGCAGAACTTTCTAACATTCTAAAACTACTAAGCAAGCTCGAAAAGAACTCTTTTATTCGCAAGATACTGCGAGATTTAGCACCGATACGGATTTCACACTTAAAAGTAGATTGGTTTAATTTTTGGCGCATGAGCTTTTTTGAGTTCTCGGAAAGCTCTGGAATGTTATTTGTAATAACCTGATACCAGCGAGCAGATAGATTGGGTAAGTTTTTTGGCTGCGGTTTTGGTGGTGAGCCTGCGCCAATGAGCAACTGAACGACAAGTTCTTCATCTGGTTGTAGTGTTGTTGAAAGCGCAAGACTTGAACGCACCATATTTTCGACCGAATCTACCTTGAGCGCATAGTGAGATTGTTTTATCTCTACCAAGCGAGCAACAGACATTTTCTCTCGCTTAGGCGCTTTCGAAAATTGTATTTGACGATGAGATTGGATAAGTTGATGAAGATAGCGTTTATCTTGCTCTTCTGTTCCTAGTAAATAACGTACTTGATTTCGTTTCATTCGAATCTCGAAGACAATCGTTTTACGGCGAGATAATCCCACTAGTTGCCCAAGCATAGATTTTACGTCTTCTTCAGAAAATGGACGTTGCCAAATCCATTCACTCCAAGATAACGTTTCGAACTTTCTTTTCATTTTTACCTCCAATCTTTCGATTTAATTACCCGAAAGGCAACCCAGCTAACGAGAATAACAACCCCGAAAATTGCCAAAACTCCCCAAACTTCCAAAATCATTTTGATTGCTTTATTAACAAGCCAAGCACAAGCAAACAGTCCGAGAATATAAGCAAATAGTTTCTTCATAGCTGGTCTCCTTTCTGTCTCCATTTATACAAGAAAAGTGATAAAAAGTTAAATTTCGTAAGTGGTGATTTTTTGAGCGATTGGAATAGTTTTAGGACATTTTTACAGTAGTATATTTCACAATATTTTTTCCTTTTGTCTAGTTCAAGTGAGGTTTTTACTTTTTGGAAATTCGTCTCAATTTTGCTTCAGCGAGCAAGAATAAATCGTTGATTTCTTGGCGTTTTTCAAGAAATTCGGCTAGCTCAAGGTCTTCCGATGTGAACTGTTCTGTTTTTGATTTCTTAACTTCGTTCTTTTTAGCATGAAACCAATCCCAAAGACCAGCAAGTACAGAAATCAAGATTAAGAAAATGAGGGCTTGAGAATTATCCATAACGACCTCCTATTTTAGTTTTTCCGCTGAATGGTATGTGAAAGCCCGCAAGATATAATCCGTGTAGACCTTAGCATTTGGTGTATTGCCCAAGATTTCCTCTTGAATGAGGGCAAGTTTACCAACCTTATATAGCAGGTCTGTTGCGAGTAATTCTCGTGCTTGATTGGCTGCCATAGATTGGTTCAATTCCTTGGCAACTCGTAACTGGTATGGATTCACAAGTTGTGTAAGGCCTGTATCTGTAGTTGATTTTTGTAGAGTATTCATCATGTTTCTCCTTTGATTTTGGTATAATTTAATTAAGTTAGCTAACTTATGGTTTAAGTATAAAAAATATGAGTTAGTATTTGTTGTCAATAGTTATGCCAAAATCTTGCCAATTTCGGAGGTGCGCCATGTTTGATATTCCAAATCTATTTTCAATTGCCTTAAAACACTCTAATAAAGTAGTCTGGTCTGATAAAAAGAAAGTAAGTGTTGGATTAACAACGGTGCTTCATAAAGATTCACTAGCTTATATCTCAGATACAGCTTTTAACAAATATTTTACAGGACAAAATAAAGGACGAACCCTGTATGGAATCGTCCAAGATGAGATAAATGAAAAAAGTTTTTCGCGATACATTTTAGAAGCTGAAAAACGATTGAGTAATGCCAATTATAAAGAGAGTAAATTTGAGTTATTTGGAGTTCTAGAGGATTATTTTGAATTATTGGAAGAATCTCAAAATCTTCCTAAAACTATTTTGTTCGGTCTAAAACAATCTTACAAACTAAATTACTCAGACCGCCCTTATTTATTTCTTGTAGAATGTTTATTTTACGCTTTAACTTGTTATCATAATAAATATCAGGAATATATTTCGATTGATTTCAGTCAAGAGACAGAAGTTATTTCGAAGCCCTTAGAAGAACTTGTTTCTCAAGTTAACGGCTACTCTAAGCGTATTATTCAAGAATTAAACCGTTTTTCAGAGGAGGAACTTCAATTATTTAAGAAAATCGCTCCTTATACGTTTTATGATGAATCTTTTGATGAATTATCTGGTGATTATATTTTATACTCA
>NZ_KQ969163.1:41316-52128 GCF_001578805.1 Streptococcus sp. DD10
TAGATTACTACTTGATTTCTCACGGAGATTTTATTGATTTATTTACAAAATATAAGGTATCTGGAAATGATATTTCAAGACTGAAAGAGTATGGTTTAATTTCTGGTGGTGGAAGACATGAAATTACTGTCGAAAAAGACGAGATGGCTGGTTTCCAAAATGATAACCTTGTTCTAACCTTCACTACCGAATCTGACGAAAGAATAACGTTTGAATACAGTGCTTTCCACCTAACAGATACCGCCAAAGCCTTGATTGATATTTTGGAGATTGAAACGGATAATAACTTCTTTACTGACTTAGCAGAACATTTCAAACGAGAGTCTGATTCTGATGTTATTGTCGAAATTTATGATGTAGATGTAGAGAATTTGAAATAAATACTCTAACTAATGCTTATTATTTCATGACATCTAAAGAAGTGGTCGTCAAGGTATCGTAAATAGAAAAGATAATATAGAAAATATCTTGAAGGACGAAATTTTACTGACAAGAATAGGATTAAGTTGCTCATTGAAGATTGTTGAGTGAATAAACGATATGAAATATTATTTATTGCAATAAATCTAAGAAAAATCTGAATAAAAAAATATTCAAATATATTTGTAAGCGCTTGCAAGCTTACTGTGTTTATGGTATTATGTAATTATTAAAAATAGGTTCTCTTCTTGTCTACAAAGACAACTCCTTCAAACTAAATGGAAACATCATACTAACCTGACTGAACTAATACTTGTATAGTCAGGATTTTGAAAATAAATGAAAGGAGGCTTATGCTTTCGATGCAACAAATAATTCAATTATTTCACTCTGGCTTTATATAAAAAGGAGGATAGACCAATGGATATGTTTTTAAGATTTTTAAAGCAAGTTATTAGTGTTTTTAAAAACACTAACGAATATTCAGGAACTATAGCGATTTTTCTGAAAGCGACCCTAGATGGACTTATTTCATTGTGTAATCAAGCTATAAAAGCCATAAAAGAAAGAACACCTGATAATAATTTGTCAACTAAAAAAGACTCTCCTAAAGTCAAAAATATTCATAACAAAAAACAACGGTGCATCCGCATATTTGGAAAGGAATTTCTATCAACTACAATCGAGAAACAAAAGACAAAAATAATTCATGATGAGCCTAGACAGATTCAACACGAAGATGTTAAACTTCTTAAAAAACAAGATACTAATAAGACATCACAACCAATTAAACGAAGGCAAGGTGATTTTAGGAATGCTCAAAATAAAAAATCCGCTTCATCAAAAAATAAGAAGCGGAAGACAAACGTTTCTCGTAAACGGAGACGAAAGACTCCTAGAAAGAAACGTTAAAACAGAATAAAACAGTTCCAAACCACAACAAATTTATGGGACTGTTTTTTATTTTGCTTCGCAGGAAGTAATCGCTTACAACCTACGACTCAACTAATTATACTCCCATATTATTTTTGTGTCAAGTGTTTTTACTTTACAGTTATTCTGATTTTTCTTCTAAAATAGAACCACCCTGATATAATAGTAAAGCAAGGAGAAAAATGTGAAGAAAATTATCAATCAATATCAGGAAAAAAAGTAATGTTTAAATAATAGTTACAAGCTATAATTACGTTGATTCGTGATAATCAAAACACTTACCATCTTTCCAAAAGACAAGCTAACTAGGATATCGGGTAATGAATTTAAATCTTCTGCTCATTAGCTTTATATGGTATAATGGAAGTTAATTATTGATAGGAATAGGATTGTAATAAATGAGAGAAAAAATAAAGCAAGCAAATCGCTCACGAGGAAAATTCAAACCAGAAACACGCAATTTATCAAATGATGAGGTTAAAGAGATACTTCTTCAAAAAATTTCAGAAGAAGAGCTATCTGTACCCGAAGATGAAAAAGATATAAGTTTGTTGTTGAATATTGACAGCAGAGAAAATAAATTTAATGTAGTTTCATTATTCAGTGGTGCTGGAGGACTTGATTTAGGACTTGAATTGGCTGGGTTGAGTAGCGTTATTGGTGATAAAAAAGCTTTAGAATATTTCAATTCTGGAAAAGAGATATTTAATAAATATCGTTCAGAAAGTATTTTTCACACGATATATACAAACGATATGTTTAAAGAAGCTAATATGACTTACAAATTAAACTTTCCTAAACATGTCACTCAGCATGAAAAAGACATCCGAAAGGTTTCTCATTTTCCAGAATGCCAAATTATGATTGGGGGCTTTCCTTGCCCTGGATTCTCAGAAGCTGGACCACGACTTATAGATGACCCCAGAAATTTTTTATATATACATTTTATTCGTGCACTCATTCAAACTCAACCTGAATTTTTTGTAGCAGAAAATGTTAAGGGAATGATGACTTTGGGTCGTGGTGAAGTATTAAATCAAATTGTAGCTGATTTTGCAGCGGCTGGTTATACTGTCACTCCTCATTTAGTAAATGCTAGAGATTATGGGATTCCTCAGTTGCGTGAGCGAGTTTTTTTAATTGGCGTTCATAAAGAAAAAATCGAACAAAAATATGGTTTTCATTATCAACTACCAGAGGCTACTCACAGTAATCCTAATGAAATTGACTTACTCGAAGAAAAACTACCTTTCGTAACACTAGAGCAGGCTATTGGGGACCTTAAAAATAATCCAGGACCATATTTTCAAGGTGAATACTCAACAATCTACATGAGTCGAAATAGAAAAAAGAGTTGGTCTGAGCAATCTTTTACTATTCAGGCATCTGGTCGCCAAGCTCCTCAACACCCAGATGGTGAACCTATGACAAAAATTGAAAAAAATAAATGGATTTTTAATGGCGATATAAATAGGAGACTTTCTATAAAAGAAATCGCTAGAATTCAAACATTTCCAGATTGGTTTGAGTTTTCGGATGGCGGAAATATGAAACTTAAAGAAAATGGACGAATTGATAAAATTTATAAGCAAATTGGAAATGCAGTCCCTGTATTATTGGCAAAAGCTATTATTCAACCTATATCAGACTTTATATATAAGGAAATTGTTAAAGGAAAATAATATGGAAGCGAATATTTTAACAGCAGTTATTAACATTATAAAGAGTCATAACTCCAATCTTCAAGAAATTTATATAGGGTCTAATCGAGCTAATTCAATGGGAGATGCTCTTGAAAAATATATTGTCGATAGCTTTGCCGACACGATTTTAGAAGACGACGAATCAGCCCGAATACTGAAAGTAAATCAAGTTTTTTCATATCTGGGTAATGATTCTAATCCACCTGATGCCATGTTGAAAGGCGGAGCGGCCATTGAAACCAAGAAAATCGAAAGTCGTAATTCTCAACTTCAACTTAATAGCTCAAGTCCTAAATCTAAACTTTACGTTGATGATTCTCGATTAAAACAAGCTGCTCGTGAAGCAGAAGAATGGAGTGAGAAAGATTTTATTTATTCAATCGGTTTTGTAAAGGATAGACAGCTCAGAGAGTTAGCATTGATTGACGCCTCTGTTTATTGTGCTGATAAGACAGTCTATCAAGATATTTTTGAAAAAATAAAATACGGCATATCAAGCATTCCAAACGTTAATTTTTCACCAACTCAAGAACTTGGGCGAGTAAATAAGATTGACCCATTAGGGATAACAAGTCTTCGTATTCGTGGTATGTGGCTACTTGATAATCCTTTTACTGTTTTTAAATATATTTATACCCCAGTAGAAGAGGCTGATTTTAACTTATTTGCATTAGTATCATCACAGCATTTTGATAACTTTAACAATAAAGATGAGCTACTATCTTTAGCTAATAATACATGCAATCTATCAATTCTTGATGTAAAAGTTAAAAATCCAAATAATCCTGCACAACTTATTGATTGTAAGAAAATTAATTTTCACTTTTAACTCTATTGAGGTAAATAATGAGTTTTACGAAAAAGCAAGTATCAAATTTTCTAAATGATAAAATTCTCTTTAGATTCACTATTTCAAGCGATTTTATAATTGATTTTCACGAATATGAAGAGGTTTTTACATTCGATGAGCTTGAAAAAATTATAAAAAGTAACCTTACTTATTGGAGTTCAATTTATAACATAGCTTCCAATAATTTTATGTCAAATTGGAAAAATTTGAGCGATAAGTTTAATTCAATAAGAAAATATATCCTCGAGCTTGAAGAATTAAATATCGAGAAAATAAATGACCAACTTTACTATAATTTATCAAGCAATCGAGAATCAAGAGAACGAGACAAGATGGTTTACATATTATCAATAAGTTCTCCTGTTGATAAAGATTCAGAAATTCGTAAAATAAAAAGCTTTGTTTCTTTCTATATTCAACAATCTCAAGATAATCTTGATGAAGCTATCAAAAATTATATATATCTTTCTAAAAATACAAGTTCTATTGGCAGTCATTTTTCCAACCCTTATGAGTATAAATTTTATCCAGCATTATATCTACTTAGAAAAAACTTTTCAAATATTAAAGAGACTGTCTCTGATTTTGAAACAAATATAGTAGCTCCTCTAGCTAGCAAGTTGAAAGATATTTCAGACGACTCCGATGAACAGTATAGAGAAATTACGTCATTCACAGAAGATAAACATAATAAAATTCAGGAACAATTCGATGAAAAAGTTTCTGAGTTTGCTGAATTTCAAAAATCTCTCAACGACTGGCAAAAAGAAAAGCAAAATAAGCTTAAAGATTTAGAAGAAACATATAAAAATAAGCTTTCTCTAGAGGATCCAGAGCAACTTTGGAATGAGCGTGCTATAGAACATCAAAAGCGAGCTACAAAATGGACATACTTCCTTATTGGCGCCGTCTTAGCTTTAATCTCTACTTCAGTAATATTAGTCCTCGTGATACACGATTATTCTTTAAATGTTATCAAAAAAGAGATTCCATTCATATCTGAGTCATTTATACTTATTTCGGTCATTTCATTTTTTATCTACATTGTTAGAGTATTGATAAAGATTGTGATGTCAAATCATCATTTGGCTACTGAATACAGACAAAAAGCAGCTTTGACGAGATTTTATCAATCTCTAACTTATGCTGGAACCGACATCGATAAAGACGAGCGACTAATAATTATTAACTCATTATTTAGTAGAGTTGAAACAGGACTAGTAAAAACAGATACCTCAAATGATAGCGATACAATTTTAGCTATTTTATCAAAGAATATAAAATAAAAACGGTAACTTACCGTTTTTATGCTTCTATAAGGTGCCTGAACTCAGATTTTCTTAAACTGCTGGATGTCATACTTCCTTTAGGGAGCGTATTTGAACTACACCCCAAAAGTTAGACTGAAAAAATCTAACTTTTGGGGTCAGTTCAGAGCGTATTTCTAATGAGGGCTTTTTTGCATCTATTGGGAATCACTATTAGAGGGGAAAAGAGGTCAGGATGATTAAGAAAGTAAAAAAAATAGTACAAGGTGGATGGTCAAAAAACATAGGGGGAGGAGGATTTTGCAAATCAGCTAGCTATCTTCTTGAGAAGAACTGATGGGGTTCTCCGTCTTTGAATGGAGTTTTTTACGATTCAACGGACGGCAAGAGGTCTTGTAGACGGAGCTGAGGATTGGAAGTAACGAGGTAATAGGTGACCTGAGCTTGCGGGTCACTGATGGGAATCACCTTGCGGTTATCTCTGATCTGATGCCTCTTTCGGCTGTAATCGGTGGTAAAGCGTGGGAGGTTGGAATGCTGAACCAATTCTTCGAATTCGAAGCGGTTGGTTTGGACCAGAAATTTGGAAGCCGGCATCTCTTCATGCACCAAGTCGTCCCAAAAACCGATCTGATTCATGAGGAGGAAATTGTAGCCATTGAGGTCCTGAAAGGTCACCTGGTCATAGTCAGCTAGGGCATGGTCTTTTGTGACGGTGATAAACAGATTTTCGGTCAAGTAGGGCAGGGAGTAGGCTCCCTCTTTCTCATAGGGAAAGGGGAGAATGGCCAAATCAACCGTATCATTTTCCAGGCTAGCCAAGACCTCTGTTTCTTTTCCAATCTGTTGGTGGAGGTGCTTGTGGGGAAACGAAGCGCTCAACTGAGGAAGCAATTCCCAGAGTGGGGCTGGAGCGACAGAAGCGACACGGATGGTCTTGAGACCCAGCTCAAATTGGCGCACTTCCTTGATGCCCTGTTGGCTGGTTTGCAAGATTCGACGAGCGACGTTGACTGCGACTTCTCCTGTTTCATTTAGTGCAATGCGGTTGGCCGTACGGTCAAAAAGCGTCACACCAAAATCTTCTTCTACCTGTTGCATGGCACGAGAAAGGGAAGGGGTTGAGATATGGAATTTCTCTGCAACTTTGGATAGGGTGCCTAATTCTTTAAAGGCAACCAGTTGCTCCAGTTCTTCTAAGTTTAGCATGTTCTTCTCCTTTTAGTTTTCATTTTATGAAAACTAGCTTCCTGTATTACTAGTGTACAATATGAGACTCTCGTTGTAAACTAGAAACATCAAGAGATCAAAGGAGATGTCAAATATGTTCTACAAAACCTTAAATAATCAGGTCAAAATGCCTCAACTTGGTTTTGGTGTTTTCCAAACCCCTGTGGATGAAACCAAGCAGGCTGTTCTTGAAGCCATCGAAGTCGGCTATCGCTCCTTTGATACGGCCCAAGCCTATGGCAATGAAGCAGGTGTCGGTCAGGCCATTCAAGATTCTGGTTTGCCACGTGAAGAATTTTTCATCACAACCAAGATCTGGATCACCAACGCGGGCTATGAGAAAGCCAAGGCCTCGATCGCAGCATCCTTGCGCAAATTGCAAACCGACTATATCGACCTTTTGCTTATCCACCAACCCTTTGGCGATTACTATGGCAGCTACAGAGCCATGGAAGAAGCCTACAGGGCTGGGAAAGTAAGAGCGATCGGGGTTTCCAACTTTTCCCCAGACCGTTTCATTGATCTACAGCACTTTGTAGATATCAAACCTGCCGTCAACCAAATCGAAACCCATGTCTTCCAACAACAAAAGCTAGCCAAAAGCTATTTGGACAAATACCATTGCCAGATCGAGTCTTGGGGACCTTTTGCCGAAGGGCGCAATGACTTCTTTAACACCCCAGTCTTGAAAGCGATTGGGGACAAATACGGCAAGTCAGTCGCCCAAGTCGCCTTGCGTTTCTTGTTGCAAAATGACGTGGTCCTGATTCCCAAGTCAGTCCGTAAAGAACGCATGCAGGAAAACTTTGATATCTTTGATTTTGCATTAACCGAGGAAGACATGCAGGCTATTGCGGATCTGGATCAGGAAAAATCGCTTTTCTTTGACCATCAAGACCCTGAGACGGCGGAGTTCTTTATGAACCTAGCCGATAAGTAAACAGGTAAAAGGAGAACCATGAAAAACAAATCTTTTCTCATCATTTCTGGCCTACTCATGGCCTTCACCTCACTGTCGACGGATGTTTATTTGCCCGCTATGCCTACTATGGAAAAAGAACTGGGTGGACAAGTGGAGTTGACGGTGACCAGTTTTTTGGTAGGCTTTGCCCTAGCCCAGTTGGTCTGGGGGCCTATCAGTGACCGGATCGGGCGGAAAATCCCTCTGTATCTAGGTCTTGTAATCTTTATTCTGGGGTCTTTGGGTTGTGCGCTGTCGACGGATATGACCCAGGTCATCATCTGGCGGGTCTTTCAAGCTTTTGGAGCCTGCGTGGGGCCGATGTTAAGTCGGGCCATGAGTCGCGACCTGTTTGACAGTCGAGAAGCGGCCCAAGTGCTATCGACCCTCATGATTATCGCAGCAGTAGCCCCTATCCTAGGTCCCTTTATCGGTGGCTTTATCGTTAGTTTTACGAGTTGGCATGTGATTTTTTACTTTATGGCGCTGGCTGGGACCCTCATGCTCTATGGGGTTTACCGTTTGCCTGAGACCTTACCAAAAGAAAAAAGAGGCCACATAAGCCTGCTAAGGTCATTTAGCAACTACGGGCAACTCTTGACCAATCGCTCTTTTATGCTCTACACGCTCTGTGTGACCTTTTACTATGTGGGCGCCTATGCCTTTATCACAGGTTCTTCCACGGTTTACATCACCTATTTCCATGTGCCTGAACAGGATTACGGCTTTTTGTTCGGGGTCAATGTCTTAGGGATTGTCGGGCTCAATCTCTTTAACCGACGTTTGGTGGAGCGTTTTTCACTGAGGTTCTTGTTGCGTTGCGCTAGTGTCATCGCTCTCTTAGCTAGTCTGGCCTTGTGGAGCCTCAATCTGGGCAATGGGTCGAGTATTTGGACCTTGGCCATCCCTGTCTTTTTCGTCTTTAGCATGAATGGGATTATCGCTGCCTGTAGCAATGCGGCGGCTCTGGCCTTTGTCTCTGACGAGATGACGGGCTCCGCTTCGGCCTTGCTCGGTTCCCTCCAATACGGGAGTGGAATTCTCTCGTCAGCACTTTTGGCAAGCTTTGCAGCGACAAATGGCCACCCTGGCGCTATGGTGACCATCATCTTGGTCTCTGTTGCCCTCGCCTTCTTGACGACCTTGCTAGCCAAAAATGTCCCACAAATCAAAAAGAGTGTCTGATTTGGTCGAGCTAAGTCGATTTGATTGCAAGTAATGAAAGGAAATAAGATATGACACCTATAAAACAAACGGCAGGACGAGACCTCTTAAGGGATTTTGCTCCCAACTTTGCTCATTTCAATGATGATGTTCTCTTTGGTGAAAATTGGAATGATCGGACGATTCCATTAAAAACACGGGCGATCATCACGGTTGTCGCCCTGATGGCTCAGGGAATTACGGATAGTGCCATGGTGCACCATTTGGAAAATGCCAAAAAAGAGGGGGTTAGCCAAAAGGAAATAGCGGCGATTATTACCCATACGGCCTTTTATGCAGGGTGGCCTAAAGCCTGGGCGGTTTTCAATCTGGCCAAAAAGATTTGGCCTGTCGAAGAAGCAGAAGGCAAAGCCAGCGATAAAGAGGCCTATCAAGCGACACTTTTCTTTCCCATCGGTGAGAAAAATACAGCTTTTGCAGATTACTTCAGTGGCCAGTCTTACTTGGAGCCAATTGCAGAGGGGGCCTTCCCTGTTTTTAATGTGACCTTTGAGCCTGGGTGTCGCAATCATTGGCATACGCATAAGGCTAAAGCAGGTGGCGGGCAGTTGCTCATTTGTGTCGGTGGCGAGGGGTATTACCAAGAATGGGGCAAGCCAGCCCTCAAACTGCTCCCTGGGGATACCGTTACCGTTCCTGCAAATACCAAACATTGGCATGGGGCCAGCAAAGACCAGTGGTTTTCTCATCTAGCCTTTGAAATTCCTGGTGAAGCGACCGCAACAACTTGGCAGGAGCCGGTGTCCGAGGAAGATTACCTGAAAGCACAGGAGTAGGAAGCGAGACAAATTGTACAGCAATTCGTGTTATACTCAATGAAAATCATCAGCAAACTAGGAAGCTAGCCGCAGGCTGCTCAAAGCACTGCTTTGAGGTTGTGGATGGAAGCTGACGTGGTTTGAAGAGATTTTCGAAGAGTATTAGCTTTGTTTCCCACAAAACCTGTTAAAAAAGTCCCCCATCATCTGATATCTGATGATGGGGGACTTTTTGTGAAGGTTTAGGATAAGATTTTGCGATTTCCTGCGTCAGTAAATGGAAACAGAGCCATTCTTAAAACAGATCCCAGTTGGGATGAGCATGTTTTTTGACTTGGGTCATGTAAAAATGGATAGAGTGAGACTCTGCTAGCAAAGTTGCGATCGTAGCGATGACGATGACAAGAGTGGTGTTCGAAGCTAGCAATAAGGACAAGATATAACTGGCGAGTAGAATCGTCAGTTGAAGGGCGTAAAAGCTGGTAGGGTAGCGAAGGTAGTCCTTGTTGTAGCGACCATTGGCCAGAGTTGCCAGCTGAACTAGTCCAATTCCCAGATAAAAGGAAGTGGTGGCAAAGAGAGCGTTGGCACTGGGATCCTGAAGGAAACTCATGGAAACGGTGATGAGGATAAGACCGATAAAGATCGGATAGTGGCTATAGATGAGAAAGACACCGCCAGTATCCAGACTCTCGTCAATGGCATGGTCAAACTGCCCAAAGTAAAAGAGAAAGAGCAGAATCATGAGGATAAAGTAGAGGACGGAGCTAAGAGAGAAGGTCTCAGGCGTGAAGAAATTCGCAAGTCCCATGACCATCTCCCCAAAGGTAATGATCACAAGGAGCGAAATCCGCTCGATCAGATGGGGGAAGTTGACGCGAAAGGCGTTGGGGGTCTGGTTCAGCGTCAGGGGCAGGAGAAAGGTTCCCAAAATCCCAATCAGAAAGACGGGAAAGGCCATAGCGAGGGGAAGGAGCGCCGCTAGATACACACTGGCAAATCGAAGTCCCGTGATCCAGAGGAAGCGTTTGAGAATGGGGCGGTCTTCTTGAGGATTGCTTTTACGAAGGTATTCTACCAAGTATTGGAAAAAGAGGGTGAAGGAGAGGGTTCCGACTGTCCAGCTAAAAGGGTAGAAATAACCTTGCCAGTCTGCTGTGATCATATTTGAAATCAGGAGCAGCATAGCCATATTGATAAACATGGTGACCATGTTAAAGAGGGAGTTTTTCCCATAACGATTGGTAAAAACGGTCTGGATCATCCAGCTATTGATCAGGATGATGAGGGTGATAAGAAAAGACAGGATGGACTCCCACCCCAGCACTCCGTGATGGAGATGGTGGATGAGGGCTGTTGTTTTAGAAATAGCATAGACAAAAACGAGGTCGTAAAAGAGTTCACTGAACTCCACTCGTTTATGCTTGATAAGTGACGACATAATGGTCCTTTCTAGAGTTTAATA
>NZ_KQ969163.1:52148-73483 GCF_001578805.1 Streptococcus sp. DD10
AAGAATACTTTATTATACCAGATTTTTCAGTTGAGTGGACAAAATGAAGTTTACGGAAGTTGGGGATAACTGTTCAAGGATCAGATACAGGACAACTAGTCTCTTATATGCGAGATTTATCAAATGAAAAAGAGAAGTCAAGCATCTCACCTAAAAAAGTAATCTTCTTTACAGGGCTTCATCAGGAATTGGCTACCAAATAGCGAAACAAGAGAGCCGAAGAAGGGAAATAGTGTCATTATACTCTTTCTAAAATCTCTTCAAACCACGTCAGCTTCGCCTTACCGTAGGTATGTGACTGACTTCGTCAGTTCTATCCACAACCTCAAAGCAGTGCTTTGAGCAGCTTGCAGTTAGCTTCCTAGTTTGCTGATGATTTTCATTGAGTATTAGGACAGCCGCTTACGGATCCCTTACAGCCGACAAGAAAATCATCCTCAAACAAGGTGGCCCAGCGATTTTGGCCTTGATTTCTATTTTGCTGTTGAAATAAAATAGGTTCTCGCAATAAGACAACTCTTGTGGTTCTCATCCGCAAGAGTTTTTTAATGGGATGAAACAGGAAAAGGAAGCGATTATCCAGGTGGAGAATTGTGTTCATGTGGCATTTCGTCCTTATAGGAAGGAAGATTCTTTTTTGTTGACAATCTACCTACTAGTAGGTATAATCTTGATAACACCATTCATCAAGGAGGCAGAATATGAGACATATCATTATCGGTGCTGGGCTTAGTGGATTGTACATGGCTTATCAGTTAGAAAAGGCAGGGAAAGATTACCTAATCTTAGAAGGGAAGAATCAGGTTGGCGGACGTGCAGCAGGTCTTCAGGCGTCACAAGATTGGGATTTGGAGCTTGGAGCGACGTGGTTTTGGCCAGATTTTGATAGGCATTTGACAGACTTGATCGACGAACTTGGTCTAGAAAGCTTTGATCAACCAACTGGTGTCTACTTATATGAAGAGACCAGTGGGAAACAGAGACAATTTCACCGGCCTTACTCCGATGGCAGGAGGGTGAGGGGAGGGATGAATCAACTCATCCATGCCCTTCTTAAAAAAATCAACATCGAGCATCTCCATCTTGAGGAGCGGGTTAAGGAAATTACTTTAAAAAATGAGACAATTGAGGTAGTCACGGATAAACAGACCTGGCAAGGAGATCAGATCTTCCTTGCTCTTCCCCCACGTCTTGTGGCCACGACGATTTCCTTTAGTCCTCAACTGCCACTAGCAGTTCAGAAGAATTGGTTATCGACAGATACTTGGATGGCTCCTCATGCCAAATATATCGCCCGCTTCAGAACTCCTTTCTGGAAACAAAAAGGGTTGACCGGAAATGCCATGAGCAATTTGGGGCCATTAGCAGAAGTGCACGATATTTCGGATCCAGAGGGAAGCTTTGGAGCTTTATTTGGATTTTTTGCCATTTCATCAGAAGAACGACAAAAACGAGGAGAAGAGGAGTTGAAAAAACTGGCTAGAGCACAATTGGTCCGATTATTTGGACTTGAAACCTTGAAGAATCTAGAAGAAGATAGGATCAAAGATTGGTCACAAGATCCCTTTCTTGCGACCTCACTAGATCAGGAGATGGCTGTCACTCATCCTGAATCAGCAACCAATCAAGTGACAGGCGACTGGCAAGACAAATTAGTTGGCATTTCCAGTGAATTTGCTCCTACAATGCCAGGTTTCTTGTCAGGCGCTGTTGAAGCGGTAGAAGAAGCCTTGGCAAAGAAAAAATGAGGGTTTCCCTCATTTTTTTTGGATCGTCTTGATTTTATCTGTTAACAATTGATCAAAATGGGTTAAATCCCCTGTCGAGTTTGCAATGAGTTGCGCACCTTGTACAGTGGCAAAGAAATCCTCTGCTTGATGAGAAAAAAGATTCTCTTCTTCAAATAGACCCTGCAACCACTGGATATTCAGCTGGAAAAAGTCTTGAACAGACTGGTTGATGGACTCAGACAAGGAGTAGTGTTCTGTTGCCAGCATGGAGCAAAGACAGATTTTGCCAGATTCCAGATTTCTACGATAAAGTTTCACGAAGTCCTGCAAGTGCTGCGCAAAATCGTCCTTTTTAGCACGAATCCTCTCTAATTCTGTCACAAAGGATTGATTGTAACGATCCAGGACCTTGGCAATCAAGTCTTGTTTTTTTGGAAAGTAATAGTGAATGCTGGCCTTTTTAATCCCCATTACAGTTGCAATCTCTGCATAGGAAAAACCATTCACCCCACGTGTCTGGATGAGATCGGTTGCTAACTGGAGGATGGTTTGTTCCGTTTCACTGATTTTTTTCATCTTGGCTCCTTAAAAAACTGCTATACCTTTAGTATAGCAGTTTTTCAGACTTTCTTAAACTATTTGATGGTCAGGATACGATCGGTTTCGACTCTGGAGTTTTCAAACTGATTAATGGGATGTTGACTACGATAGCCAAGTGCAATCCCAGCCACTACGATTTCATCGTCCGATACGCCTAGATGAGAACGGATTTCATCAGGATATTTGATATTCTCGTATGCGACCATAGTATCGACGCCATGAGAGGCTGCGCTCAACATCAAGGTTTGGGCGAAACTACCACTATCATAGATGGACCAGACGGGTGCTGTTTTAGGAATCGTGATGTAGGCCATACTTGGCGTGTTCCATAGACGAGCGTTCGCTTCGCTAAACTCTGTCATTGTAGCATCTTCGTGCGCCTTGTCAAGCCAGGCTTCCATATTTGACCATGGAAGGTCTCCCCACTCTTTGATGGATTTTACGGGCAAATCCGCATACCCCTTAATGCCTTCTTGAGATTTTTTTAGATGCTCTTCTTGGATAGATTTCATGGTCTCCCCTGTTGCAATATAGACCTTCCAAGGTTGGGAATTGGCCCAAGAAGGGGCCTGTTGAGCATCACTTACGATTTCTTTTAGCAAGTCTTTATCGACTGCCTTCTCCTGAAAGTCTCGAATCGAAATACGGGACTTTGTTAATTCTTTAAACTGCATGTTCTAAACTCCTTTATTTTTTATAAGGTTATTCTACCTACTGATAGGTAGGTTGTCAAGGGAAAAGATTAATCAAATCGAAATCTGATTCATTTGAACGAAAACACTAGAGAGACATATAGCAATAGAAAACGATCTTGTCGTAAATTGTCAATGACCTGTCAGGCATTATCATTTACTTGTCAGAGATTCTCCTGTATACTAGACTTATCAAATGAAACAAAAGAGGAATACAAACATGTCAAACAAAAAAGTTATCTTGATTACTGGTGCTTCATCAGGAATTGGCTACCAAACAGCGGAACAATTGGCTAAAGAAGGCCACAGCGTCTATGGGGCTGCCCGTCGGGTGGATGCTATGGAACCGCTCAAGGCCTTTGGCGTGACCCCTGTCCGTCTCGATATTACGGATGAAGCTTCTATCAAGGAAGCTCTAGAAACCATCATCGCTAAAGAAGGGCGCATCGATGTCTTGGTCAATAACGCTGGCTACGGGTCATACGGCGCTGTCGAAGATGTAACTATCGAAGAAGCTAAAATGCAGTTTGAAGTCAATATCTTTGGACTAGCTAGCCTAACCAAGCTAGTCCTTCCTTACATGCGTAAACAAGCGTCAGGTCGCATCATCAATATCGGCTCTATGGGAGGTCGTTTGACCTCTTACTTTGGGGCTTGGTACCATGCGACCAAATACGCCCTCGAAGCCTTCTCAGATGGTCTGCGGATGGAAGTGGCAGACTTTGGTATCGATGTGGTCTTGGTAGAGCCAGGCGGTATCAAGACTGATTGGGGCTTTATCGCAGCGGACAAACTAGCCGAGTCAGCCAAGGGTGGTGCCTATGAAGCGGCCGCAACCAAGGCAGCGGAAGGCATGCGCAGCCAATACTCTGGCAACATGATGTCAGATCCTAAGGTCATCTCAAACGCCATCTCAAAAGCGGTCAACAGCCGCCGTCCTAAGACCCGTTACTTGGTCGGCATGGGCGCAAAACCCTTGGTCTTCCTGCACGCTATCCTACCAGACCGTTGGTTTGATGCCCTTATGAAACGGGCTAGCTAATAGTGACGAAAACATTCTACTAGACTAGAGCATCCCTGCTCTGGTCTTTTTTATTTGGAGAAGTCTGGAAATTGTTTGTCTATATTGGCGTAAACTGACAAGTTGATGGCGTCTACTGTCATTCACTTGCGGTATTAAAAGGACTATAATAGCTCCATAAGGTTGAGTAAGACCTAAAATAAATCAGAATATGAGGTATTCACTATGACACAAACAGCACAAGAAGCATTTGCGCAACTAGATCCCCAAGCTTGGACCAAGGTTTCCATCGAGGAACGCCTACAAATCCTAGCTGAGATTCAAGCTAATATGCGTCAGTACGGCGCAGAACTAGGCCAAGCAGAGATGGCAATGAAGAACCGTTTGACGGGAGCAGACCTTTACTCTCAAACAGATGGCATGTTACAGACCTTGGTAGCCGTAGGAAATGTCATCAATGCCAGCACCTTTATCTATCAAACCTTGGCAGAGACAGGAAAGATGCCAGAAGCCAAATCCATTCGTGATTTGGGCGATGGAACCTTTGAGGTGGAAGTCTTTCCAACAGCACCAGTGGATCAAATGACGGCTGCAACTCAGCATGGTTATTTACGTCTGGTTGGCCAACCCAAGCAAGTCAGTCCACTGGATAAAGAAGCTGGTATCATTGCCGTTTCAGGTGCGGGAAATTACAGCTCTTCTATTGAGACCATTAAGGCCATCTTCTTTGACAATAAGACAGTCATTCACAAGGCCCACCGCCTAAACGAAGCAACAGACAAGGTCTGGGAAAAGATTTTTGCGCCCCTTGTGGAACGAAAAGCTCTCTCATTTGCCGGCGTGGACTATAGCCGTGACTTGATTCAGTTAGAAGGGCTGGATGCCATCTACTTCACAGGGTCAACAGCTGTTGCTAAAAATATCATGGCCTCAACAGATACTCCCTTGGTGTCAGAATGCGGTGGGAATAACCCTGCCATCATCGTTCCTGGCGATCGTCCTTGGACTGCAGAAGAAATCAAAAACCAGGCAGAGCTCATTGTATCGATTTCTAAAGGAAATGGTGGGGCAGCCTGTGGCCGTCCGCAGACCTTCATCACGTCTAAACAGTGGGTACAACGGGAAGAATTTTTGGATGCCATTCGTCAAGCAGCCCAATCAACCTTTGCCGTTGGGACCTACTATCCTAAGAGTGCCGATGTACGGGAGGCTTTCCTAGCAGCTCACCCACAAGCAGAAATCATCAAACCAGAAGGTGGCCAATACCCCAACACAGACTTCCTCTTTATCCCTGATATGGACAAGTCTGCCTATGGTGTCACGCATGAAGCCTTCTGCCAAATCATGGGAGAAGTAGCGCTTGATGTACCAGCGACTGCCGAAGCCTTTTTACCAGCAGCCACAGCCTTTGCCAATGATGAATTGCTAGGAACTTTAGGTTGTATGATCCTGATCGATGATGAAACCCGTGCCAACCATGAAGCCTCCTTTCAAACAGCCCTTAGCGAGCTCAACTACGGTGGGATTACGGTCAACACCACTCCTCCAATGGTTTGGTTTAATGCCTACCTGACTTGGGGAGGTTGCAAAGAGACCAAAGAAAACTTTGTTTCAGGGATTGGAAACTTCGGAAATGCCCTCAACTTTGAACAGGTTGAAAAATCGATCTTGGTCGAACAATTTGCGGCTACTGGTTTCTTATACAATGACCGCCAAGCCACAGATGCCATGAACCAACAGGTGATCAACTTCACACTGGGAAATATGGAATAAGAGCCAGACTCTAATGAACACAGCAGATTTCCTGTTGTGTTTTTCCTGTGAAAGGCAGAAGGAGATTGGCGTAAACTGTCAAGTCTATGGCATGCCTTGCTATGGGATTTTCTTGAATCAAGATGTATAATGCTTACTATAAAGAAGTCAGATTGGGGAAAAATATGACAACTGCTATTTTACTGGGAGCGACGGGAGAAGTCGGAGGCGCTATCTTACAGGAACTGCTGGCTAGTCCAGCCTATTCGACCGTCTACGTCCTTGGGCGTTCTTCCATCAATCATTTGCCCCATCATCCCAAGATGATCACAATTGTTACGAATCTGGAAGACCCACAAGTGGATCCCTCTATCCTCAAGCAGGCAGATGTCTTTTTTGCCATTGGGACTGGGGTGCGGGCTGACTTTGAAAGGATTGATTACGGCTATGCGGTCGCTTTTGCCCGTCTCTGTCAAGGAAAGATCAAGAGTTTCAATCTGGTATCGGCCAATGGGGCCAACCCAAACACGTCCTACACCTACTTGAGGGTCAAGGGTCAGTTGGAGGAAAAACTGCGCAAGATGGACCTTGGACAGGTGCGATTTTACCGCCCTTCGATGTTAATCGCGCCTAAGAGGGCAAACCTCCAACTGGGAGAAGCCATTTGGATTAAGATTTTCCAAGTCATCTCACCCTTTTTACTAGGACCCCTATCCAGCTGGAAGGGCATCCGGCCTCAAGTGGTCGCAAGCGCCATGGTTTCCAATGCGATTTGCGCCAACCCAAAAACGATTTATCGCTACAAGGATATGGTGAAATAAAACAAACTGGCGTAAATTGTCAATGAACTGTCAGACATTATCATTTACTTGGCGGAAATTCTCCTGTATACTAGACTTATCACATAAAACAAAAGAGGAATACAAACATGTCAGCAAATAAAGTTATCTTAATCACCGGCGCATCATCAGGAATGGGCAAACTCTCAGCCCAAGACCTCATCAAAGCAGGTCACACGGTCTACGCCGTTGCCCGTAGCGTGGACAAGATGGCAGATTTGGAAGCCCTCGGTGGCCACATCATGAAGATGGACGTGACCAATGAAGAGGACATTGAAAAAGTGGTCGCAAAAGTCATTGAAGAAGCAGGGCGGATCGATGTCCTTTGGAACAATGCCGGTTATGGCCTTTACGGTCCTGTCGAAGACTTGTCCATGGAAAAAGTCCAACAACAGATGGAAGTCAACGTCTACGGAGTGGCTCGTTTGACCAAGAAAGTCCTGCCTTACATGCGGGCCCAAAAAGAGGGGCTCATCATTAACACCTCATCAATGGGTGGGAAAATCTATACCCCGCTTGGAGCTTGGTACCATGCCTCTAAGCATGCCATCGAGGGCTTTAGCGACTGCCTCCGTATGGAAGTCAAGGAGTTTGGGATCAAGGTGGTCGTCTTGGAACCAGGCATGATCAACACCGGCTTTAACGCTGGTGTCAGCCAAAACTTCTCTTATGAGTCCAAAAATGGTGCCTACAGCCGTTTGGTCAATGGCTACATCAAGGCTATGGAAAACAACCCAGCTCCAGGGTCAAGTCCAGAAGTCATCTCACGCACCGTTTTAAAAATCATCAATGCCCGCAATCCTAAAACCCGTTACCTAGTCGGTCGTGGCGGTAAACTCCTGGTCGGCATCCGCCGTATCTTTGGCGATAAATTCTTCGACCGGATGATGCTCATGTCCATGCGTTAAAAAGGAGAAGCCATGCGTCTCAATCTCAGCCAACAATACCTAGAAAATCTCAAGGCTCTTGGCTTGGACTTTCAGTCCATCCTCGACCTGGCCCAGTTGCCAGATACCAGCTGGAAAGAGGAGATGACCCTGTCAACTCTGGATTATTACCATCTCCTCACAGCCTTTGACAAGGTGGCTAGCGACGAGCAGATCCTTGCCATGAGCCGGATCAAGGACATCCAGATGTTCATGCCCCCTTTCTTTGCGGCTCTGTCCTCAAAAAATGGCCTAGCGGCCATTGAGCATTTCGCAAAATACAAGAAAATCACAGGGCCTATCGTAGTGACCATGGAAGTCTTCGACGACTTGGTGCGGATCAGCTACCGCTATGACTATGCAGGGCTGGACCTGCCCCGCTTTGCGGTCCTCAATGAGCAGTTGCTCCTGCTGGATCTCATCCGGACAGGCACAGGCGAAGCCATTACTCCCGTCCATGTGGGGACGCCCTTTTCCTATGAAGCGGTCAGTAGCGACACCTTTGCCTGCCATGTGGAGCAGATGGAGGGCAATGAAATCGTCTTTCGTAAAGCAGATCTCGAGAAGCCCTTTCTCACGGCCAATAATGTCATGCTGGACTACCTGGAACCCCAGCTCAAGGAGCGCTTGGCAGAGGCCATGACCAGTGAGAGCTTCACCGGCGTCGTCCAGCAGAAGCTTTATCAGATGATTCCGAGTGGCGCCTTTGGCATTGAGGACATTGCGGCCTCTCTAGGCATCAGTAGCCGGACCCTCCAGCGCAACCTGACCGCAGAAGGCACCAAGTTTAACCAAGAATTGCACAATGTCCAAAAACTCCTAGCCTTTAGCTATTTTAAACAGCCAGAAATCACCACTGATGAGGTCGCCTACCTCCTAGGCTATGCCGAAGTTTCCTCCTTTTCCCGCGCCTTTAAAAAATGGACCGGGCAGACCATTACGGAGTATCGGGAAGGGCAAGCGAAGCAAAAACTTTAAATCCAACTAAAAATGAGTACACACCAAGCAGGAAGTTTGGTGTGTTTTTGATGCAAAAAGTGTAGTTTTAAAAAAACACAAAATCAAAAATCAGTTTTTCCTTGACTAACTTCCAAAAAACTGCTAAACTATGTTTGTAAAGTAATTTTAAAAAAACACAAAGTGAGTAGGATATGAAAAAAATACAGCTAGGAGACTTGGTGACCTTTCAGGTTGGTTTTCCACAGTTTCGGGTCAAAGAAAGGCCGAATGGCCATCGCTATAAGATTTACAATCAGCTGGATTTGGAGGATGATCTGGCTGGAGTCAGTCACAAGGAGCGCGAGTCAAAGGAGCTGACAACGACAGATCCGCTGACACAGCTGAGAAATGGGGATTTGGTCTTTAGTCTCATCTCGGGTACAGCCGCCATCGTCTCAAAGGAGCACGAGGGCTATTTCTACACTCAAAACTATGTCGTCTTAGAACCCTCAAAAGAGCTAGACAAGAACTTCTTGCTCTACCTCTTAAACGAAGATAAGGCCGTTAAACGTCAGTTTCTCCTAGGGTTGCAAGGGTCGGCTGTTTTGAAATACACCGTCAAACAGTTGAGAGAACTGCAACTACCAAGGCTGGAAAGTCTGGAACGACAAAGGCTGATCGGTATGGTTTACCGTAAGCAAGAAGAGGTCAAAGCTTTAAAAATACGACAAGCTGAGAGAGAATATCTCCTACGAATGGGAGAACTAGAGGAGGTTCGCAAGGTATGAAAGAACTAGATTTTGAAAAGCAGTTAATCACTTATCTATCAACCGGACAAGTTGACGGGACGACAGATGGAAGAGAAGTGACAGATTCCTCGGTCGCCTATGTGACCAAGAAGCGTCTGTGGAAGTATGAAAAGGACATCAAGACGACAGAAGCCCTCTGGCAAAACTTTAAGGAAATCCTCGAGCAGCATAACCAAGACGTGCTCAAGAACCCTCTGTCAGTCGCAGAATTTAACCAAGTGAAGAAAATCATCTCTGATATCAAAACACCCTATCAGGCAGGTCAGTTTCTCTATGGTCTAAATGGGATTTCACAGGTAGAAGTGGATATGGATGATGGTCGCCATGTCTTTTTAACCGTTTTTGATCAGCGTAAGGTCGGGGCTGGCGATACGATTTATCAGATTGTCAATCAAATCCACCGTCCTGCTGTGATTGCTGGGAAGGAAAATCGGATTTTTGATACGACTCTTCTCATCAATGGGCTTCCTATTATCCAAATAGAAGAGAAAAAAGATACGGTAGATGTCAATGCGGCGCTTAATCAGATGCACCAATATATCGACGAACACCAGTATAGTGACATCTTCTCTACGGTGCAAATCTTGGTCGGTCTGACTCCAACGAATGTCAAGTACATGGCCAATACCACCAGCAAAGGCTTCAATACAGACTTTGCCTTTCATTGGCAACGGCAATCCGATAACACTCTGGTGAGGGATTGGAAGGAGTTTGCAGATAGCATGCTGTCTATCCCCATGGCTCATCAGATGGCCACCAACTACATGATCCTGGATGGGACTAAGAACAAGCAGATGCTCAAGGTCATGCGCCCCTATCAGGTCTATGCCACACAAAGGGTCATCGAAAAAATCAAGCAAACGGACTTTGAGCTCTCCAGCACGAAAATTGGCTATATCTGGCATACCACTGGCTCTGGAAAGACCATCACCAGCTTTAAAACAGCTTGGCTAGCTAGTCGCTTGCCAAATGTGGACAAGGTTGTCTTTGTCGTGGACCGCATCGCCCTGACCAGTCAAACCTTTGATGAGTACAGTGCCTATGATCCAGATGGTGTCGGTGAATCTGCAGGTAGTGTCCAAGATACCAAGAAGACCACTGAGCTCAATCGTCGTCTCAAGAGCAAGGACAATGGCATCATCGTCACCTCTGTCCAAAAGCTCAATACCCTGATCAATCGCAAGAGTTTTAAGGCACCTGACAAACGCATTGTCTTTATCGTGGATGAGGCTCACCGCTCGACAGGTGGACTCTCCTTTGCGGCTATTCAAAAAGCCTTTCCGCAGTCAGCCTGGGTCGGCTATACGGGGACACCGATGTTTGATGAGACGACCAAGGGTCTAAGAACGGAAGATATCTTTGGTCCCTTGCTCCATGCCTATACAATCCGTGAGGCCATCGCAGACCGCAATGTCTTGGGCTTTAAGGTGGACTTTGAAACCACTATCGATGAAGCCGATATGAAAGAGCGCTACCTACCAGCCTTTTATCGGGAACGCTACCCTAAATGGACAGAGGAGCAAATCCAAGAAAAAATCGCCCACCTCTCGCAAGAAGACATGGACGACGCGATCGAGCCTAGTTTTTATGATGAAAATCCTGACCATGTCAAACTTGTTGTGGCGGATATTTTCAAGCATTGGCGCAATCGTTCTAAGGACGGGCTCTACAATGCCATGCTGACAACACACGTGGGAGGTGGAAAAGCCAGCACCCCGATGGCTATGATGTACTTCCGAGAGTTTGAACGGGTCAATGATGAAAGACGGGCAGCAGGTCAGCCAACCCTAAAGGTAGCCGTCACCTTTAGCAAAAATACCACCAATAATGATAGTATGCTGGAAAGCAACCAAGGTCTCCATGAAGCTATGACAGTCTACAATCAGCTTTTTGGAACGAAGTTTGAGATGGATAATGTCGCTGGCTATACAGAGGATGTCACCTCTCGCCTAGCAAGGACGGCCCATGATGGTCAGTATCTGGATCTGGTCATCGTGATTGATCAACTCTTGACAGGTTTTAATGCGCCAGAGCTCAACACTCTCTATGTCGACCGCACGCTCAAGGATGCTAGTCTCATCCAAGCCTACTCTCGCACTAACCGTGTGGCGGATATGAATGAAAAACCTTGGGGGCGCATCGTCAACTACCGCTGGCCAGCCCACAATGAAAGATTGATGAATCAAGCTCTCTCTATCTATGCCAATAAAGACTCGGCCAAGCTGAGCGACGAAGAGCGCAAGGCCGGCAATACCAAGGATGGCATCACTGCGCCAGAGTTTCAAGACCTGCTCACTCAAGTCAAGGAAACCGTCACTCAGCTCTCTGACATGACACAAGTCTTTAACCAACTCCCACCGTCTGAAAAGAAAAAAGAAGACATGCTGGGCTTGCTTAGAGACTATAATACAGGCATGTCCAAGCTCATGCAGTACACCCCAAGCGAGGAAGAAGGGGGCGATGTAGGCTTTGACTACGATGATCCCGATATTCTCCTAAAAAAACTAGGGATGACACCTGAGCAGGAAGTCATGCTGACGACAGTCTTGACCAATGAGCTAAAAAACCACCTAGCCAAGGAAAAGAAAATCCCTATCTGGCAGGTGGAGTTACGCATGACCCATGTCAAGGATGTGGAAGTCAACTATGACTACCTGACAGAGCTCATCGAGCAGCTTCTCAACCAAGTCCACGAAGGTAAAAAGGAAGCAGCCAAGGAAACCAAGGAAGAAATCCAGAAGTTTGCCAATAGCTTGGAAGACCGCACCTATGCAGAAAAAATCGTCACTGCAGCCCAAGCGATCTACCAAGGGCACTACCCGACAGCAGATAGTAACTTTACCTATCCAGCTCATCTCAGCGAAAGCCAAACAATCATCCAAGAAGCCAATGCCGTCAGCCTCAATCGTGTCTTTCTCGACTTCCGCAACCAGTGGGGCATCACGGACATTGTGACCAACCAAGGCTTGCGCAGCCTCTTTGCCAGCCACCGCTATGAGCAAAAGGATATGGATGATAGCGGTCAACTCCGTGACATCATCGCCCAAGCCAGCCTGACCTACCAAGAAATGGCTATGGATAGCAAGGTCCAAGCCCTTAGCCGGATCAAATACCGCAACGGCCTCAGAGAAGCGATCTACCGACTGGCTGACCAGATGGTGGAGCGGTTGTGAGGCAAACGAGGGCAAGAAAAAAAGACAACCCCAGGGTCATAGGAATTCTAAGCAGTTGCCTACTCCCATTCGGGAACCCAGAGCGAATCCTTCACAAGTTATCTGTCATCCTAGTTTATACTAGAGGAAGAAAAAGTGCAAGTGATAAGAGAAAATCGTTGCCTTTTCGTATTTTGTGAAGCGAATGATGGTACAATAGTTTTAATAGATAGTCGGGGGTGTAGCGGTGGGAAAGGATGCCAAAGGCAATATCGAAAGCCACAGACGCTTTAAACGACATTTTGTGACGAGATAGAAAATGAAAAAAGTGGATAAATACGAAAAAACAGATTTCTGCCTTTTTCCAAGAAATGAAAAGAAAAAGGTGTAGGTTTGGGGAAAGGAGTTTACATGAAAAATGTACCAAAATTAAGATTTCCGGAGTTTAAAGATACCGAACCTTGGGAACAGCGTAGGTTGGGGGAAGTGGCGGATTTTTCTGTCAAGACAAATTCTCTTTCGCGTGAAAAACTAGTTATTGTTGAGGGAGATGTAAAAAACATACATTATGGAGATATTCTAGTTAAATACAATAATGTGTTAGATTATGAAAGCTCGGATATTCCGTTTATAGCTGAGAGTGAACCAGGGGTAAAACCAGAAATGTTTTTACAAGATGGTGATATTGTTTTCGCAGATGCTGCTGAAGACTATTCTGTTGGAAAATGTATTGAATTAACTAACATTTCGGGAAATATTGTTTCCGGTCTACATACGATTGTTGCTAGACCTCGTATTAATTTTGCTTCGTATTTTATGGGGTATTACCTTAATTCAGATATATATAGAAAACAGGTATTACCAATGATACAAGGTGCTAAAGTTTCATCTATTAGCAAACGCAATCTTTCTATAACTGAAATCTCTTTCCCCACCCTCCCCGAGCAGGAACGGATTGGCGCATTCTTCCAAACCCTAGACGCGACCATCGCTAGTCATCAGCGTAAGTTGGAACATTTGAAAATGCGTAAGAAAGGCCTCTTACAGAAAATGTTTCCAAAAAATGGTGAAAGTTTTCCGGAAATTCGTTTTCCTGAATTTACGGACGCTTGGGAACAGCGTAGGTGGGTTGATACAGTGAATATTTCAACTGAAATGATTGATCCGACTTTGAGCGAATACGCAGAGATGCCACATATTGCTCCAGGAAACTTGGAGTCGTTTACCGGCCGTATTTTGAATAATGTAAAAACTGTGGAAGAGGAACAACTCATTAGTGGGAAATTTAGATTTAGACCTGATGATGTTGTATATGGGAAGATAAATCCTCAACTAGGAAAATATTTTTATGCTACCTTAGATGGTCTTACTAGTGCCGATGCCTATGTTTTTCGAGGGAAAAATGGATTGAAGCAAAAATTTTTGTTTTCATTGATACAGACAAATGAATTTTTTAAATATTCGGTATCTGTTTCAAAGCGTTCAGGTATGCCCAAAATTAATAGGGAGGAGTTAAATGCCTTCTCATTTCTTGCTCCAATAGAAAAGGAGCAGGAACGGATCGGCGCATTCTTTCAAACCCTAGACGCGACCATCGCTAGTCATCAGCGTAAGCTGGAACATTTGAAAACACTGAAAAAAGGGCTTTTGCAACAGCTTTTCCCTTAAGATGAGCTTCATTTTTGAAAAGACAGCTAAAAACAAGGAGGTATACATGACGAGTAAAACACAGGAAATCACAGACAAGATCTGGGCTATGGCCAATGAATTGCGGGGCAATATGGAGGCCAATGAGTACAAAAACTATATCCTAGCCTTCATCTTTTACCGCTATTTGTCCGAGCATCAGGAGAAGTACTTGGTGAGCAATCAGGTCATCGATGTGCCAGAGGGGATGACGGTCAACCAAGCCTACAAGGAGCAGGCTTCTGGTGAGGATTTGGAGGAGTATCTAGAGGATATTTCTCTGACCTTGGGCTATGCCATTGAGCCAGAGGACACTTGGGAGTCCTTGCGGGAGAAGATCGCAGATAGTCAGGTCATGCCCAGTGATTATCAGACCATTTTTGAGCATTTTAACCGCAATGTGGAGCGTAACCGTGAGGCTTCCAAGGACTTTAGTGGCGTTTTTAACGACATCAACCTTGGGGATTCACGCTTGGGAGCGTCTACGACAGCTCGTGCCAAGTCTCTAGGTGCCATTGTCAAGCTCATCGATGGGATCGACTACAAGAGTGAGGATGGTAGAGACATCCTAGGAGAGATTTACGAGTATCTAATTGGGAAATTTGCTGCCTCAGCAGGGAAAAAAGGGGGCGAGTTTTACACGCCCCATGAGGTCAGCCAGATCTTGGCCAAGCTGGTGACGCTAGATGTCACTGAAGACCTGGATACAGCCTTTAGCGTCTACGACCCGACCATGGGGTCTGGCTCACTCCTTTTGACTGTGGGAAATGAACTCCCCCAAGGCAAAAAAGCAGGTGCCATCAAGTACTTTGGTCAGGAGTTAGGGACGACCACCTACAACTTGGCTCGGATGAACCTCATGATGCACGATGTGACCTATACCAATATGACTCTTAGAAATGCGGATACCCTAGAGAGTGACTGGCCAGATGGACCTGATGAGAAAGGGATTGACCACCCTCGTTCCTTTGATGCTGTGGTGGCCAACCCTCCCTACTCAGCCAAGTGGGACAATGCGGACTCCAAGCTCAAAGACCCCCGCTTTTCAGACTATGGTAAGCTAGCCCCTGCCTCAAAAGCAGACTATGCCTTTATCCTACACAGCCTTTACCATCTCAATAACACGGGAACCATGGCTATCGTCCTCCCCCATGGCGTTCTCTTTCGTGGTGCAGCAGAGGGCAAGATTCGCCAAGTCTTGATCGAGAAAAACTACCTAGATGCTGTTATCGGCCTACCAGCCAACCTTTTTTACGGCACTAGCATACCAACCACTATCTTAGTCTTTAAGAAAAATCGCAAGACCAAAGACGTTTTCTTTATCGATGCTTCCAAAGACTACAGCAAAGGCAAAAACCAAAATAGCCTAACCGAGGCGCATATCGAAAAGATTGTCGCAACCTATAAAGCTCGTCAAGATGTGGACAAGTATGCCCACTTAGCGAGTCTGGAAGAGATACAGGAAAACGACTACAACCTCAATATCCCTCGCTATGTGGATACCTTTGAGGAGGAAGAACCGATTGACCTTGATGAAATCAAGCAACTCCTAGCCCAAGACGACCAAGAAATCGCCAAACTCGAAGCCGAAATCGCTACCCTTTTGAAAGAACTGGGAGTTTGAAGGAGCGAAAGATGACTACACAAAGGCAAGACTATATGCGATTGATTAAGAAAACATAAGTGTCTCTAAGTGAAGGAACTGAATGACGTTATAACAAAAATCACAATCTGGCAACAACTTAAGTTCCAAATACAGATTGTGATTTTTATTATTTTAGATTCTTGAACTGATGGATACACTGAATCTTGGGAGAGAAAAGCTCCAGTGGAGTTTTTCTGCCTTTTTCCAAGAAATGAAAAGAAAAAGGTGTAGGTTGGGGGAGTATACTATGCTTAAGATACCAGATTACAGGTTTGACGGTTTTACCGACTCTTGGGAGAGAAAAGCTCCAGTGGAGGTTTTCTGCCTTTTCCAATAAATGGAAAGGAAAAGGGCGTAAGTTGGGGTGAGCAAGATTGGAAAAACAAAACATCGCTTTCCAGATTTTACAGATGCCGACGCTTGGGAACAGCGTAGGTTGGGGGAAGTGGCGGAATTACTGAATGGCAGAGCTTATAAGCAGGAGGAATTACTTAATAATGGTAAATATAGAGTGTTGCGAGTAGGGAATTTTAATACTAATGATAGATGGTATTATTCGGATTTAGAACTCGAAGAATCAAAATATGCAGATAAAGGAGACTTGCTATATCTTTGGGCGACTAATTTTGGTCCTGAGTTATGGAGTGAGGAAAGAGTTATTTACCATTATCATATTTGGAAAATTACCGGATATTCTAAAAATATAAATAAGAACTATTTATATACATGTCTTGAAAAAGATAAAGATAGAATAAAACAGAATACAAATGGTTCCACTATGGTTCATATAACCAAAGGAATGATGGAAGAGAGGAATATTCAATTCCCCTCCCTCCCCGAGCAGGAACGGATCGGCGCATTCTTCCAAACCCTAGACGCGACCATCGCTAGTCATCAGCGTAAGTTTCTCAACTAACTAACGACCTAGGCTAGATAGGGCGCGCATGACGATATCAATGTCTTTGTTTTCCAATTCGGCGATGATATGAAGATAGGTCTTTTGTGTGGTCGTCATACTGGAGTGGCCCAGTCGCCTAGCGACACTGGCGATAGAAGCTCCTGCAAAAAGCAGGATAGAAGCATGAGTATGGCGCAGACCGTGGAGACTAATCACAGGGATATGGACATGCTGGCAATGGCGCTCAAGACGCTTATTTGGTGTTGAATTCCAGATAGGGCCGTGAACGAAGATGGGTTGATCTTCGGGTAAATCTTTGACGAGTTCACTAAATTGGATGACCGTTTGCCAGTCAATCGGAACCTTTCGAATAGATGACATATTTTTGGTCGGTAGAAAGCCCGTGTTTCGTTTGTAGTCCCAAGTTTTGGTGACACTCAAGGTCTGGTGGTTAAAGTCAAAATCCAGCGGTGTCAGTGCCAGGGCTTCCGAAAAGCGAAGACCAGTCTTTGCGATGAGGAGAATCATCCAATCCCAGTCGGGACTTGCCCCCAGCTCTAAGTCCTCCAGTAATTTATGAAGTTCGTACTGATTGAGGAATTTTTGTTTTTTAGGTCGAGGGGCTCGGCCTTTTATAATGGCTTTGCGTGTAGGATCCTTTGCCACCCAACCCTCGTCTACACAGTCTAAAATCGCAGCCTTGAGTTGATGGTGAAAATCAAGCGTTGTTTGTCTTTCATGATAGTCAGCATAGTCATTCAGCAATTTCTGATAAGTGGTGCGACTAATCTCTTCTATTTTTAGCTTGGGGGCTAAGCGTCTGACCCACTGCAAGCTCATCTGATATTTTTGCAAAGTGACTCTTTGGACGGCCCCCTTCTTATAGGTTTCAATCCAATCCGCGTAAAACTGGTGAAATAACGAATGACTATGAAATGGTGCGGTAGACATATCCTTGTCCTCCTCTATAAAAGTTGTATTGTGGTTTGATATTCAAACTCACTCTTATTTTACACTTCTAATTCAGAAACATAGAGAGAAGTGAAGTTTTAAGCACCTACATTCCACGCAGGGATTGTTGGTGTTTTTTTATTCAAAAGGTGACAGGGCCTTCTTTTTGTTATAGGTTCGTTCTTGCTTGTAGGATTCTCGCCTTAAGGAGAAGGTGACGTTCTTCCTTGCTACGGGTGTAAATCAGGTCGTAGGTCCCCAGATTCTTTTTGACCTGGTCTAAAAAGAAGACAGCGTCAGCTTTTCTTTTCTCAAACAGGCTCGGTACGGCAAAATACTCGGTCTGGTCACTGACTTTTTTACGGGCCTTGAGGAGGTAGCGTTGGTTGACAATGGGTGCGAAAGACTCGGCTAGGGATTGAGTGAAGATTTCTTTCTCTCACATGCTGCCCCCTTTTAGGTAAACGGCATTAAAGAGAGCATCCTTTCCTTCAGGAACCACCCTGACAAGAGTTTCCTGGGTCTCGATGTGCCCGGCCTCAAGAAGAGCTCGGTGTAAGGCTTGACCAAAGAGTTCTAATCGCTTGTAATACTCTTTCTAAAATCTCTTCAAACCACGTCAGCTTCGCCTTACCGTAGGTATGGTTACTGACTTCATCAGTTCTATCTACCACCTCAAAGCAGTGTTTTGAGCAACCTGCGGCTAGCTTCCTAGTTTGCTGATGAATTTCATTGAGTATAAGGACTCTTGTAGAGAAAATAGCGTCCCCAAGCTAGCACCATAGAAAGGAAGTCGAACAAAGAAGGGACCCTTTGGGAGAAGTAGGGGGCAATTTATTTTAAAATAGGCTTGTATTTTTTAGTTTAATCTGCTATACTAGTTTCATCAAGTTGTGACGAAAGTGAAAAATGGCAAAAATTAGAGATTTAAAAGAAGACAACATTCAGCGGGTAAGAGCCTGCTTTTATCAAGGTGGCAACTGGACCAAGACAGACTTAGCCCAGCAAACTGGGATTTCCCTAGCGGGGACCACCAATATTTTACAAACCTTAGAAGCTAGTGGCGAGATTCGTTTTGTCGGCAATGCCAGCTCAACGGGGGGTAGAAAGTCCAAACTCTATCAGTTACATGCGGACTTTGCCCATATCGGGACGGTCCTGCTCAGTCACCCCTTAGACCAGTACCAGATAGCGACACAGGCCTTTAATCTTGCTGGGGAGACCGTGTTTGAAGATCTTGTCACCAGTAAAACAGGGAGTCTAGCAGAAATCTGTGAGGCTGTAAGCGTTTTGCTGGGAAACGCCCCCTTGATGCAAGTCTTGGTACTCAGCTTTCCGGGCATCATCGGCACGCATGGGGAAATCCTATCTTCGGATTTTGCGCATTTAGAGAAGAGCCAACTGCTGACAAGCCTGTCAGCCTTGACAGACCTTCCGATTTTGATTGAAAACGATGTGAACTGTGCGGTACTCGCTTATCAAAAAGAGCATCCAGACCATGACAATCTAGCCCTTCTCTACCAGCCAGATAGCGACTTTGCTGGGGCTGGGCTACTTGTTGACGGGCGCTTGCACCGAGGCAAACAGGGCTTCGCTGGGGAGGTCGGCTACCTCAGTAAAGAGGGGAAAGCAACAACAGAAGAACTTCTTCTGCAAATCACAGCCCTCACAGCGGTCTTGGCTCCGGATGCTATCGCCTACTACTGCCCGTCACTCGAAAAGGATATCAACATGACAGACACAGGCATTCCACAAGATTTTCAGCCACGATTGGAACGACTAACGGAACTAGACACTCTGGTCTTGCAAGGGGGACAAGAGCTAGGGCGCTTGCACCTCTTGGAAAAACAGAGACCAACATCAGCCAACCCCTGTTAACATTAAGGAGAACCACTATGAAAAAACGCATTTTAAATAAGGATTTAGCAACCCTAGTGGCTGGACTTCGCCATGGCGAGATGATTTTTATCGCTGATGCAGGCAGTGGCACCTCAGCCAAGGCCCTGCATCCCCTAGACCCCTCTGTCCAATACATCGACCTAGAGGCCGTTACGGGCTGCCCTTCCATGCAAGCCATCGTGGATGTTCTCATCGAGGTGGGGGATTTCGAAGGCGCCATGGTGACCGAGGAGATGCTGACCCTCAACCAAGCAGACTATCAGTTTTTAGTGGCAAAGCTAGGGCAAGAAAACATCCAGACCATGCCTTATATCCCGGATTACTATGAGATGCGAGACCGCTGTAAAGCCGTCGTGCAAACTGGCGATTATGGGGTGCATGCCCAATGCATCTTGATTGCCGGCTACCCCAGCGCAGACATTCCCCTAGACTGGCTAAAGTATGGGATTACACGACAAGGCCTTAAAGAAGCGCAAAAGGAGAAGAATCATGACTGAAAAAGAAAAAATGCTGGCTCAGCAACTTTATGATGCCAATTATGACAAAGAAATCCTAGAAGAGCGAACAAGGGCCAAAGACCTCTGCTACGACTACAACCACTTGCGCCCCTCAGATGAGGTAGGGCAACACAAAGTTATCCAAAAATTACTAGGCAAAACCAAGGAAAATTGTTGCATTGTTGCGCCCTTTTGGTGTGACTATGGTTACAATATCGAGATTGGGGAGAATTTCTTTGCCAATCACAATACCGTCATCCTAGACGGGGCCAAGGTGACCTTTGGTGACAATGTCTTTATCGCCCCCAACTGTGGCTTTCATACCGCAGGTCACCCGATTGATGCCGACAGGCGAAATCAGGGCTTAGAATACGCCTACCCCATCACCGTAGGAGATAATGTTTGGATTGGAGCTGGGGTGCAGGTCATGCCAGGTGTCACCATCGGAAACAATGTGGTTATCGGAGGTGGCAGCATCGTCGTCAAGGACATCCCAGACAACAGCGTCGCCGTCGGTAATCCTTGTAAGGTTATCCGTGCCATCACAGACGACGATAAAAAAACGTCTTGGGATAGATGATTCCCTTAACCAGCAAACCTTACACAAGATTTTCACCTTCTAAAGGAGACTTTTTATGGATATCAAAGTTATCGCCACCGACATGGATGGCACCTTCCTCAACAACCAGATGGACTACGACAGAGCCCAATTTGCCCAATTGTTTGACAAAATGCAGGCAAAGGGCATTCGTTTTGTCGCCATCAGTGGCAACCAATATTACCAAATCGAGAGTTATTTCGAAGATTACAAAAAGGACATCACCATCGTGGGAGAAAACGGTGCCTACTTCGTAGAGAACGGCCACTTTCTCAAGAGCTATACCTTGCCTAAGGAAGTGGTCAGAAGCGTTTTAGACTATTTGGAGGAAAACCACTTGGACCACGAATTAGTTTTGTGCGGTGAAAAAACGGCTTATATGCATGCTAAATCGGCGCCCGAGGCCATTGCCTTTTTCAAAAAATACTATACCAAACTCCAACTGGTCGATTCTTTCGCTGTCCTGCCTGATGACCAATTTTTGAAATTTTCCTTCAACACCCCAGAAGAGGTCACCTATCAAATTATTGATGACCTCAAGGCACTCTTGGGGGATGTGATTGATGCGACCACCAGCGGTCACGGCAACATTGACATCATCGGAAAAGGCAAAAATAAGGGGGCAGCCCTGCAGGAACTCTTGGACAGGTGGCAGCTATCTAGCGACAATCTTTTGGCCTTCGGGGATGGTGGTAATGACC
>NZ_KQ969163.1:73503-75262 GCF_001578805.1 Streptococcus sp. DD10
GCTGGCTACTCCTACGCCATGGGCAATGCCCCCCAAGCCACCAAACAAGTCGCCAAGTCCATCGCCCCTAGCAATGATGACAACGGTGTCTTAAGCGTCATCGCCCACTACCTCAACCAATAAAAAGAGTGACAAACCGTCACACCAGAAAGGAACTTATGATGACAATCGCAATCGAACACGTCGGCGTCTGGGTCAAAGACCTGGAAAAGATGAAAACCTTCTACCAAACCTACTTCAAAGCGACAGCCAGCGAAAAATACCACAACCCAAGAACAGGTTTTTCTTCTTATTTTCTTAGTTTTGAAGATGGTGCCCGCTTGGAACTCTGCCACCGCCCCGATATTGTTGCAGGGGACAAAGACACCTTTGGTTTCACCCACTTGGCCATGGCAGTTGGCAATGAGGCCGACGTGGATGCCTTTGCTCAGCGTTTTGAAGCCGACGGCTACCCCATCCAATCCGGCCCACGCACCACAGGGGACGGCTATTACGAAGCGGTGGTTTTTGACCCTGAAGGCAACCAACTCGAACTGACAACTCACTTGAAAAGTTAATGTTAACCTAGAGTTGAAGAAAGGCTTCACTTCATTTCATGTTCACCAAGTACGATAGTATCCTGATTTGAGACAAGCTGTTGCCTAAAACGATATCCAAATACCTGTTTTTCTTGCGAGGGCAGTTGATATGGTAGAGAAGCCTCTTGATTACAAAAGGTTATTCGTTGATGTGTCTGTTGCTACTAGTTATACTCAATGAAGATCAAAGAGCAAACTAGGAAGCTAGCCGCAGGCTGCTCAAAGCACTGCTTTGAGGTTGTAGATAAGACTGACGAAGTCAGCTCAAAACACTGTTTTGAGGTTGTGGATAGAACTGACGAAGTCAGCTCAAAACACTGCTTTGAGGTTGTGGATAGAACTGACGAAGTCAGCTCAAAACACTGCTTTGAGGTTGTGGATAGAACTGACGAAGTCAGTAACCATACCTACGGTAAGGTGAAGCTGACGTGGTTTGAAGAGATTTTAGAAAGAGTATTAGTATGAGTGATGCATCAAATGGTAGGGTAAGAAATCAAGAGTAGCTAAATAAAAGGAACAGAATGAAAAAAGACTTAGAAATACACTGTTTAGAGTATCTCTAAGTCTTTTTTATTGTTCGACTGGTTGAACCAATTCATTTCTAAGAAAAACTAGTCTACCTTTCCACCTTCCACTACGAGATCATCAGCTTTTGCAGCATCTCCGTAAGTTGGGTGAAGTGTTTTTTCATAGGCTTGGTGGAAGAAGTTTTCTTTTCCAAGTTTTTCAATCTCTTCATTGATATAGTTGAGGAGTTCGGTATTTCCTTTTTGAACTGCTGGAGCGATAGTATCTGGATCGCCTAGAGAAGTGATTCCGACTTCGAATCCCTTGTTTTCAATCGCCCAAGCCAGCACTTCGGTGTTGTCAGTAGAGAAGGCATCCCCACGACCGTCCAAAAGTGCTTGGTAGGCGTCACTATATTGGTCGTATTTTTGAAGTTTGACCTCAGGGTGATTTTTCTCAAAGTAAGTTTCAGCTGTGGTTCCCTTGGTGACAATCAAGGTCTTGCCTTCCAATTGTTTAACATCGGTGATTAGGGCAGTTTTAGGAGAAACAACACCTAGAGAGACTTTCATGTAAGGGAGGGCAAAGTCAACTTGTTTTTTCCGTTCTTCAGTCACGGTGAAGTTGGCAAGCGTAATATCGACTTTATTTGAAATCAAGTATTCGGCACGGTT
>NZ_KQ969163.1:75475-81797 GCF_001578805.1 Streptococcus sp. DD10
AGTATTCGGCACGGTTAGCAGCGTCCACAGAGACGTATTTGACCTTAACCCCTAAATCTTCTGCTAGCTTGTTTCCGAGTTCAATATCATATCCTTGGTAGGAGCCATCATTGTCTACATAACCAAAAGGTTTTTTGTCTCCAAAGACTGCAATACGGAGTTCACCGCTTTTCTTGATTTCGTCAATGGTGCGGGCTTTTGCGGTCGCATTTCCTGCCGTTGAATTTGAAGCCCCACCTGAACTACAAGCTGTCACAAAGATAAGAGCGAAGGCGAGTGCAAATGCTGTTAAAATCGGTTTCAAATATTTCATAATTCATTCTCCTTTAGATGTGCTATAGATAGGAGCCAAATTGGCTAAAGTCAAAGACATTTAAAAATTCTTGGGCACGTTGAGTCTTTGGATTGGCGAAGAAGTCCTGAGCCCTACCTTCTTCCGCAATAGTTCCCTGGTCTAAAAAGATGATACGATCTGCAATAGCGCGGGCAAACTGCATCTCGTGAGTGACAAGGATCATGGTTCGTCCTTCCTGAGCTAGATCATTGATCAAATCCAGCACTTCTCGCACCATTTCGGGATCCAACGAAGCCGTTACCTCGTCAAAGAGGATGATTTCTGGATGCATGAGGAGGGAACGGACGATGGCCACCCGTTGCTTTTGACCTCCTGATAATTCCCGAGCGTAGCTGTGTTTTTTTTCTAACAAGCCCACTCGCTGGAGTAATTGCTCCGCTTCTTGGATGACCTCGTTTTTGTCACGTCCCTGTGCCTTGGTTGGACCTAGGATGAGATTTTGAAGGACATCCAGATGCGGAAAGAGTTCATAACTCTGGAAGACCATGCCAATCTTTTGACGAACCAGGTGGAAGTCTTTTTGATTCCCTGTAATGGACTGACCATCCAGTAGAATATCTCCCCCTTGAATGCTCTCTAAGCCATTGATACAGCGTAGTAGAGTGCTTTTACCACAACCGGAGGGGCCTAAAATCACGACCACTTCCCCTTTTTTGATGTCTAACGATAATCCTTGGAGGATTGCTGTTTCTCCAAAGGATTTTTTCAATTCCTTGATTTCTAAGATGGTTTCAGCCATTTAATTCCTCCAATATTTTTCTAAGAGACCTGACAGTTTGGAAATAGGAAAACAAACTGCGAAATACAAGATCAGTATGGTTCCATAAATCCAAAAAGAAGCAGTAGGGATGGTGAGTCGGTTACTATCGATGATTTGCTGGCCAACCTTGGTGACTTCCACAACCCCGATCAAGACAACCAAGGAAGTGGTCTTGATCATCCGCGTTACCAGGTTAATAGCTTGCGGTAAGAGCCTTCTTAGAACCTGAGGGATGATGATATGAAAGTATAGTTGGAATTCAGACAATCCTAGAGCCCGCCCGCTTTCAAACTGATGTTTGGGTAGTGATGTAATGGCTCCCCGCACCAAGTCTCCCATTTCTGCTGTTCCCCATAGAGTAAAGACAATGACGGCAGAGGATTCACCTGAAATATTGATGTTAAAGTTTCGTGCCAAGCCAAAGTAGACAATGAAGAGTAAGACCAACTGGGGCATGATGCGAATAAATTCGAGGTAGAATCGCGTGAGTAGGCGAATGACTCTGGAATGGGAGGTCATGATGATTCCCATAATGGTTCCAAAAATCATGGACAAAAGGACTGAAAGGATCGAAATCCAAATGGTAACGCCTAATCCCTGTAAAATGCGAAGAAAATTATTTCCCTGAAGCAGTACCTGCATTCCCGAATCCTGCATGACGTAACCTCCTTTCTATCCAACCAAAGAAGAGCGAAATTGGTAGCAAGAGCAAGAGATAGGCGACCACTAGCATAGTGAGCGCAATATCTGTCTCGTAGTAGAGCCCAATTAAATCTTTTGCGACATACATAAGGTCAGCCAAGGCAACTGCTGAAAAGACCGAAGTTTCTTTGATAAGAAAAATCACGTTGGCACTAAAGGATGGTAGGGCAACTGCAGCTGCTTGAGGGAGGATAACGTAGCGAAAGACCTGCTTGGAAGTAAGGCCAATCGATAAGCCAATCTCATGCTGGGTTTGACTAACCGCTTCGAGTCCGCTTCGGAACGATTCAGCCATATAAGAACCACCTAAAAAGATCAGTCCCAGGGTCGCACAAACTTCTGAAGAAAGAACAATCCCGATTCGGGGCAAACCGAAGTAGAGAAAGAAAAGCTGGATCAAAAGGGGCGTATTACGTGAGAGTTCAATATACAGCGTCGCAACTTGCCTAAGAACAGGAAGATGGTAATGTCTCACCAAACTGACCAGAAATCCCAAAAGAAAAGACCCTAGAATCCCCCAAATGGCAATATGCAAGGTCAGAAAAAATGCTTCTTGGTAGAGTGGCAGGTATTGCTCTACAATAGACCAATCCAATGGAAGACCTCCTTTTTCATAATATGTAGCTATTCTAGCACTAATGGAGCTGTTTGTGTAATATGTATTTTTTATCACAAACATAAAGAAATTTTATAGCTAAAACTATTTAAAAAAATGATGGAAAATAAAAATTGAGATTGGTACAAAGGTACCCAACCTCAATTGTTTTGTGTAGTTTTTTTGTTTTCTGATAAAAAATACCTTGCTACCAGTTGGGTAAGCCTGCCACCCAGCCCGTACAAAGGGCAGAGGTGATGTTAAACCCTCCTGTGTGTGCATTGATATCCAGTACCTCACCAGCAAAGTAAAGTCCAGAAACGAGTTTACTTTCGAGAGTCTTTGGATTGATTTCTTTAAGATGGACACCACCTTTGGTGACGAAGGATTTAGCCAGGGACATCTTTCCAGTTACGGGGATTGGAAATTCTTTAATTTGCTGAATGAGTGCTTCGACGTCCTTAGGTTTGAGCTGTTTGACCTTTTCTGCAAAAGGCTGCGCTAAAAAATCAGCTAACCGTTCTGGTAAGAGAAGTTTCAATGCATTTTTGAGAGATTTTTCTCTGTTTTCATGGAGAAAAGTGGTTAGGTCTGCTGGACTTACTAGAGGAAGAAAATCGAGTGATAAGATCTCACCACCCTTGACAAAACTAGACATCCTCAAAGCCGCAGGGCCAGATAGCCCAAAGTGGGTAAAGAGGAGGTCGTGGGTGATGAGGTGCTTATCATAACGAAGAGTTATATCCTCTAAGGAGATTCCTTGCAAAGCCTTGTGTGGGAAGTCCGTTAAAAGTGGGCTTTCCGCAGCTTCTAAGTCGGTGATGGTATGTTTAAAATGACGGGCAATCTCGTGTCCAAATCCAGTTGATCCAGTAGAAGGGTAGGACTTACCTCCAGTAGTAACGATGAGTTTATCGCATGTCCAACTCTCATTTGCAGATCGTAGAAGAAAGAGATCGTTTTCTTTTTTTACGGAAACGATTTCTGTTTGAGTTTGTATGTGGCCACCCAGTTCGATGATTTTCTTTTCGAGTGCTTCGATGATGGTGCGTGACTTGTCAGTGGCAGGAAAGACTCGGCCATGATCTTCTACCTTGAGCTTGACGCCATTTTCTGTGAAAAAGTTGATAATATCGTGGTTATCAAATTGGGAAAAGATGCTGTATAGAAAACGGCCATTGCCTGGGATGCCAGCCATGAGGTCATCCAGCGTACCGTTGTTGGTGACGTTACAGCGTCCACCGCCAGTTCCAGCTAATTTTTTACCGAGTTTTCTATTTTTTTCGATGAGGAGAGTTTTCTGTCCATAAAAGCTACTTGAAATGCTTGCCATCATGCCAGCAGGACCTGCTCCTATAACGATTGTATCAAAATGCTTCATAGAGTTATTGTATCATATTTGGGGACGATTGAGATGAGACTTGTTTAGAAGAATTCCCACAAAGAAAATTTTAGCTATTCAGACAGCTCGCAGAAGCAATTTGACATTATGAAAAAGCCTAAAAGTCTAAGTAGCATTTGACAGTTGAGCTGTCTTATGGTAAGATTTATGGTATAGAATACCGATGAAAAATCTAAGTTAGAGGAATGTATGGCAATCGAAAAAACAGTCAGCGATCTTGCTGAAATCTTGGGGGTCAGCCGACAGGCAATTAATAACCGTGTTAAAACCCTGGCTCCCGAAGACGTTTCAAAAAATGAAAAAGGGGTAACTGTTGTCACTCGTAGTGGCTTGATTAAGCTAGAAGAGATTTATAAAAAGACCATCTTTGAGGATGAGCCGATTTCGGATGATGTCAAACAAAGAGAGATGCTAGAGATTCTAGTAGACGAGAAAAATGACGAGATTTCCCGCCTTTATGAGCAGTTGCGTGCAAAAGACGCCCAGCTAGCTAGCAAGGATGAGCAGATGCGGGTAAAAGATGTGCAGATCGCAGAAAAAGATAAACAACTCGACCAACAACAGCAACTCACCCTACAGGCGATGAACGACCGTGAAACTCTGAAACTTGAACTCAAAGAAGCCAATGAGCGAGTGCAAGAACAGGTCAATAAAGGTTTTTTGGCTCGTTTATTTGGACGGTAAGTTTATAAAGAACTCTTGAGTTACCAAGTTCAATAGGTATAAAAAGAGGCTGACTTCTTGTGTCTTAGCCTCTTTTTTGCTAGAAAAGTCAGTATGTTTTAGTCTAGAAGAAGGAAGTATTATGGAACGTTTAGAAAGCTATGTCGCCTTTGATTTGGAGTTTAACCAATTTGAAGGAGCCTATCAGATTATCCAAGTGTCGGCGGTCAAGTTCGAAGGAGGAAAAGAAGTTGCTAGCTACGACTCTTACGCTTATACCGACAAACCTCTTAAAAGTTTTATTAATGGCTTGACGGGGATAACCGCAGATAAAATTCTCCAAGCACCAAAGCTAGAACAAGTTTTAGCAGATTTTCAAGCATTTGTAGGGTCAAGTCCTTTGATTGGTTATAATGCTCATAAAAGTGATTTGCCCATTCTTCTTGAAAATGGGGTGGATCTAGTAGAGCAATATGGAGTAGATGTCTTTGATGAGGCATACGAACGCCGTCCATCTGATCTCCATGGGATAAAAAATCTACAACTTCATACGGTGGCAGACTTTCTAGGTTTGGCTGGTAAATCCCATGATAGCTTAGAAGATGCTCGGATGACAGCCCGTGTTTACGAGCAGTTTTTAGAGTTTGATGAAGCTAGAAATTTGGTGACTGAGCAAAGTAGCCTTTCAAACAATCCCTTCGGTGGACTTGATTTGTCCAGTTTCTTTGAGGATTAAGCATGGAAATTTTATCTTCAATTCAAGTGCTAGCAGACTTTTTAGGTCCGAGAGATCTAGACCAGTTGAGCCAATCCGCAGTTAAAGCCGTCCTCAAGAAAGATCAAGCTGACCTCTTTGTTCTCTTTGGAGGCTCGATCCTAGCAGGTGGTGATGTACTGGCTCAGGCTATTGAAAACCGGATTGCCAAACACTATATCATTGTAGGAGGAGCAGGGCATACGACAGCTAGTCTCAGAGAGGTGATGGCGACGGTCTTTCCGGAACTCCCGATAGAAAACCTTCCTGAAGCCCAACTTTTTCAGACCTATCTAGATGCCAAGTACGGATTGGCTGCAGACTATCTGGAATGCGAATCTACCAACTGTGGCAACAATATCACCTTTCTCCTGGATCTCCTTGAAGAAGAAGAAATCAAGGCTCAGTCCATCATTCTTTGTCAAGATGCCACGATGCAAAGGCGTATGGCCGCAACCCTAGCGAGGTATGCTCCTGGGATGACGATTCTCAACTATGCTAGCTATGAAGTTGAAATGAAAAAGAAGAAGGATTGTCTTGAGTTTGTTCAACCTGCCCTTGGTATGTGGGAGCTAGAACGCTATATCAGCCTCCTTTTAGGGGAAATCCCTCGACTGAGAGATGACGAGAAGGGCTATGGGCCGCTTGGTCAGAACTACCTTGCCCATGTGGACTTGCCTAGTGAGGTTGAGCAAGCCTTTCAACGACTATCAACTTGCTATCCAGATCTTATCCGCAAGGCTGATCCTCGCTTTGCTACACCTGACTAAGAAGGTTGTCTCTGGGAAAGGAGAGAGTTTCAAAAGGAACCAACTTTTCTAGATTAAAGTAAGTAAAATCAACTAAAAAAGCGAATGATTCTCTGTCTCTCTCCGTTAATCGACAGAAGCAACATTCGTTTTTTATTTAGGACATGCTTACCATCTGTCTATTTCAGTAGTTTCTAAAAGACGGAAGCTTTGCTAATTGAAAAAAGAGGGAGTGGGACAGAACTCAAAATTGAAAATTTTTAGTTCATAGTCCCACCCCCGTAAGGATGATCAGGAGCTCTTACGAGCTTGAAAAGCGAATAAAGAGCCCAATCATCGGCA
>NZ_KQ969163.1:83249-84008 GCF_001578805.1 Streptococcus sp. DD10
ATTTGGAGGATAAAGACTATTGTCCCAGCCTCTTCGATAAAGAATAGTAAAAACTACATGCCGCAGTGTTTGGTACCTTTGTTTGCTGTTATGCTTCAAAGATGAGCTAATGATGGAAACAAGATTTCCCTTATCTACAAGCTTAACCAGTCTCCCAGATTGTTTGAGCTGTGTGGAGATGAGAAAACGAACTCTTTGCATTAGTAGGAGTTCGTTCCCGCTTCCTTTTGATGCTTCCTTAGAAGGGGAGTTTTCCTGCAAAGGCACCGAGTTTTTTCTTGGTAGCTTGGTCGATCTCTTCAAGGGCAGCGTTGATAGCTTGACTAGTCATGTCTGATAGGGTTTCAGTATCCTCAGCATCTACTACTGCAGGGTTGAAATCGATACGGACAATCTTCTTATCTCCTGTCAATGTCGCTACCACTAAGTCTTGGGCAGATTTGCCGACAAATTCCATAGCAGCTAGTTCATTTTGACTTTGTTCCATCTGCTTTTGCATTTTTTGTGCCTGTTTCATCAGGTTTTGCATGTTCATCATAATGTTTTCTAGATTCCTTTCGTTTTAGACATCTACTAGCCATTATACCATGTTTGGGACGATTTTCCTCTAAAAAACTGCCCTTTTACATGGTATAATAAGGATAAAAACATCAAGGAAGTATGAGTATATGGATATTAGTGAGCAGAAAAAGCAGACAAGATCCTTTATCAAACGCTGGGAAAATCGTGGCAATGAACGGCAGGCTAGCCAGTCTTTTG
>NZ_KQ969163.1:84339-100728 GCF_001578805.1 Streptococcus sp. DD10
TGATTTTCGAAGAGTATGAATTTGCTGGGGCTGGTCTATGGTATGGCATTGACAATCCTGCTGAGGACATCAACTTATGTTTACTGAATTCAAGTCACTTTTTGTTGTAACACAAGCCTCAACAAACGTTGGAGTGACTTGAACACACTAAAACCTCCTAGAAAGACTTTCCAGGAGGTTTATTTTACTTGTTAACAGGCACTTCCAAGTTAGACTGGCCGAGGTCGACAGTGAGGTGATAATCGGTCTTATCTCGAACTGTGATTTCAAAGTCTGTGGTGTAAAGCACTAGGCGCAGGGTGTCGCCTTTTTTCATCTTATAGATGGTTGGTTGGAGTTCTAGCTCGATATCCATCCATTCATCAGGTGTAACCTCCTTGACTACTAGCAAATCATCTCGATTTTGCAGGTTGAGATAGCCTTTGGTGATGACTCGCTGTGCGGATGGGCTATATGGTAGCTCAAAGAGATTTTCCAGCATGTGGTAGCGACCGTTGTCTAGGGTGCGACCAGAGAGAACGGCTGGATAAGGTTGCAAGCGTTTGGCTTGTCCCCAGTCTAGGAGCTGAGCTGATAGCAAGCCCTTGTTGGTGCTAGATTTGATCCGTAGCGTTAGCTTGGCTTTACCGTTTAGGAAGAGCTCCTCCGAAAGTGCTAGGTCGATGGTGACTTGATTGACCTTGCCTTGGTAGAGCTCGGTGTTAAAGGTCTGGTAGCTCTTAGCAAAGCGGTCATAATCCTCGTCCTTGTACTGGTTTTGGATGGTTTGTTCGTCAGTGCCTAGTGGGAAGATTTGGCTGTTTGCTGCATTTCCAAAATCCTCCAAGTCTATCCAAGTTTGTGGGGCGACATTATCCTGCCAGATGATAGTTGGTAGAGTATAGTCAGATTGATGCCCCAGCAGTTTTTGACTGAGCAGGGTATTCATGCTCTCACGGAAGTCGATGGACTGCCAGTTGTTCATGTAAACGTGGGCGCCATTGTGAAAAAAGAGATGCTTTTTGAGGTCAGTAGGTAAAGCGTGGAACATATTGTAAACATGGAGTGGTTTAACGTTCCAGTCTTGTGAACCATGGGTGAAGACTACTTCAGCTTTTACTTTATGGGCATTGAGCAGGTAGTTGCGTTCCTGCCAGAACTGGTTGTAGTCACCAGATGTACGGTCTAATTTTTTCTTAACTTGGTCTAAGTCAGTTTGATGGCTAGCATTCCCTCGTAGGTAATCACCAGCTAGCAGGTTACGGGAGTAGGTCAGCTCTGCTAGTGAGTCAAAGTCCTCACCGGGATACCCTCCGGGGCTAGTGACGAGACCATTTTCACGGTAGTAGTTGTACCAGGAGGAGATACCAGCTTCAGCGATGATGACCTCCAAGCCATCTACACCTGTGGTTGCAAGTCCATTGGACATGGTTCCAAGGTAGGAGATGCCCGTGGTGGCAACTTTTCCGTTAGCCCAGTCAGCTTTGACTTGGCGTTTGCGGCTATGGTCGGTAAAAGCACGGCAACGACCATTGAGCCAGTCTATGACATTTTTATAAGCCTCGATTTGTTGGTAGTCACCGTTGGTCATGAGCCCTTGGGAATCCTTGGTTCCGACTCCAGATACGTAGAGATTGGCAAAGCCACGTGGTAGGAGGTAGTCGTTGAGGGTATAGCTGGCATTGATGTGGGTCAGGGTTTCCTCGGCTTGTTCGACGAGTTCTGCCACTCCTACAGGCTCTACCAAGCTAATCTGGGGCTCTGTCAGTTCAATGGTGTGGGCTGCTTTGACTTCTAAGTTTACATTCATATTGTAGAGTGCCTTGTCGCTTGCCTTGTCATTGGTTCCTTGGTGGTAGGGGCTGGCAGTCATAACTGCAGGGACAGGATCCGTGGTGCGTGGGCGGATAATGCTGACCTTGACCAGATCAGGCAGTCCGTCCTTGTCCGTATCGACCCGACTCTCCACATAGACCACCTCACGGATAAGATCGTGGGTGCTGAAAGTCGCTAGGCTCTTGCCGTTAAAGTAGTGGTAGACATTATCCTCAGGGATCAAGCCGTCACTGACTAACTGGTCAATAAGGGTATTGCCCTTTTTAGTGCGGGTGTTGAGCAGTTGGTAGAGGTTGTCGATGAGATTGCCAAAGGTGATGGGAAATCCAGTTTCCTTTCGGAATGCTTCTGTATCGTCAAAGTCCACAAAGTAGCTGAAACCAAGAAGTTGGAAGGCAATGGTGTAAAAAATATCCGCTGTCAGCTCGCGATCAGATGCAAAGAAAGTCAAGAGGTCTGTCTCTTTATCTGCCGCTAAGGTCGCAAGTGCATAGTCGGTATTTTGATAGGTGAAAAAGGTCTTGCGAACAAAGGTCTCTAACTTTTCCTTGTCTGTTTTTTTAGGGCAGATTGCAAATCCCAGTTCTTGAAGTTCTTTCAGCTGAATTTCTTGGGGTTGAGGGAGATAACTAAACTGATTAAAACGCATAACTTTTCTCTTTTCTGCTTTTTTTCAAAAAATGTCTTTACATTCTTCATTATATAAGATAAAATGATATTTGTCTAAAATTTTTATACTGAAGGAGTTACAGATGGATGTCACTTGGACTGTGAAATACATCACAGAGTTTATTGCGACTGCTTTGCTCATTATTTTGGGGAATGGTGCTGTTGCAAACGTTGATTTAAAGGGTACAAAAGGATTCCAAAGCGGTTGGTTAGTGATTGCTTTTGGTTACGGATTTGCCGTTATGATGCCAGCCTTGATGTTTGGTAATGTATCAGGAAACCACATCAACCCTGCCTTTACACTTGGACTTGCTGTTAGTGGTATGTTCCCATGGGAACATGTTGCAGCCTACATTGTTGCGCAGGTCTTGGGTGCCATGTTTGGTCAATTGGTTGTAGTAGGGGTTTACCTTCCTTACTTTAAAAAGACTACAAATGCCAATCACATCTTGGGTTCATTCTCAACGATTTCAGCAGTAGATACTGGTGAGAAAGAAAGCCGTGTAGCTTCTTATATCAATGGTTTTGCAAATGAATTTGCTGGTTCCTTCGTTCTTTTCTTTGGAGCACTTGCTTTAACAAAGAACTACTTCGGTGCAGAAGTTGGTAAATACGCTTTAGAACAAGGTTTTGATCCAACAACTATCCAAGGTAAGGTTTCAGTAGGACACTTTATCTTTTCAGGTCAAGGAATTGCTCACTTGGCGCTTGGTTTCTTAGTTGCAGCACTTGTTATCTCACTTGGTGGACCAACAGGTCCTGCTCTTAACCCAGCTCGTGACCTTGGACCACGTATTGTTCACTTCTTGCTTCCTAAGTCAGTTCTTGGCGAATCAAAAGGGGATTCAAAATGGTGGTATTCTTGGGTACCAGTTGTTGCTCCAATCCTTGCAGGAATCGTAGCAGTTGCTTTGTTCAAATTTATCTTTGGATAATAAAAAGAGAGAATACAAATTCTCTCTTTTTTGTTTTTTGAAAAGGTTATGAAAACCTGTTATACTGGCTTTTTTAGAAAAGCAAGGGAAGAGAAAAGGACAAATTTAGTATAAATTGCATACAATTGTTTGTCAAAACTCATTTTTTCCGATAGAATAGAGAGGTTGGAGGAAGATATGAATGTAAATGAGACGGCAATTCGCCTTGTCCCGACTTTAAAATGTAATAATCGAAAACGTAGCCTTGCTTTTTTTACGGAAAACCTAGGTATGACCTTGCTTCTAGAAGAGAGTGCTTGGTCGCTATTAGGGGATAAGAGTAAGTGTGAAAAGTTAACCCTTGAGGAGTCACCAGCTAACCGTACACGTCAGGTGAACGGACTCAAAAAACTAGCTAAACTAGTCCTAAAGGTGGCAAATCCAGAAGAGATAGAGAGTCTGTTGGCACGTGGAGCAAGTTACACTAAACTTTACCACGGAGAAGCTGGTTATGCTTTTGAAAGTCTGTCTCCAGAGGGAGATTGTATCTTGCTCCATGCAGAAGAGCAACTGGCGAATCTCGTAGAAGTGAATGCTGATAATTTTCACTTACAGGCGGATTTTACTGGTTTGACCACTTTTGAAGTGGAACAAGTTGTTCTCCATGTTCCTGATAAAACGGCTAGTCAAGCTTTTTATGATCAGTTTTTTGCAGGTTCAGATCAGCTTGCATTCGTCGAAGCAAGCGGAGCAGATTTGGAACTTCCTACTGAGGTGACTTGGGATCTTTCCCAGCTGAAGTTTGTTTTGCAGGACCTTGATGTAGCGGCTATAAAAGCTGTTTTGCCTCAAGCATTTGTTCCAAAAAATGAAAAGTTTGTCAGCGTCTTAGACCCAAGTAAAATTGAGTTATGGTTCGAAGCATGATGAAGAAGATAATCAAAAAAATTGACGAACAAATTGCAGCAGGCATCTATCCAGGTGCCTCTCTTGCTCTTTATTCAGACGGAGTGTGGCAAGAGCATTACCGAGGAGTAGAAGATCCTGAGAGAAATCATTCTGTTAGAGAAGGCTTGGTCTATGATTTAGCAAGTGTCTCAAAGGTTGTTGGTGTGGGAACAGTCGTGGCCTTCTTGATAGATAAGGGAAGGATGACGCTTGATCAGTCTTTACAGTCACTTTACCCTGACTTTTCAGCCCCCCAAGTGACTATCCGTCAGCTTTTAACGCATACATCCGGTCTTGATCCATTTATCCCAAACCGTGATCAGTTAGACGAGCAAGGTTTAAAAGCAGCCCTTAACCAACTAACAGTTCTTGAGGATAAAAGTTTTCGCTACACAGATGTCAATTTTCTTCTTTTAGGCTTTATGTTGGAGGAATTTTTTGGCCTGTCTTTAGATGAGATTTTTGAAAAATTGATTTTTCAACCTTGGAAGTTGACCAAGACTTCGTTTGGTCCTGTAACAGAGGCAGTTCCTACTGTTCGTGGAGTGAGGGCTGGACGTGTGCATGATCCTAAAGCCCAAGTTTTAGGGAAACATACAGGTAGTGCGGGACTCTTTTCAACTGTTCAGGATATGGAAAGCTTTTTAGAGCATTATTTGCAAGATGCCTTTGCCGAAAAACTGTCTAAAAACTACTCTCTTGAAGTTGGCAAGACACGCTCTTTAGCATGGAACATAGAGGGAGAGTGGCTAGATCATACAGGTTATACCGGTACTTTTCTTATGTACAATCGAAAACAACAACAAGCAGTCGTTTTTCTTTCTAACCGTACCTATGAAAAGGATGAACGAAGTCAGTGGATACAAGATCGAAATGAACTAATGCAACTGATAAAAAAGGAATTTTCCTTGGCATCTCCCCTTAGTTCATAAACAGCATTCAAAAACCTATCTTCTTTTGTAACTAGAAGGAGATAGGTTTTTTCTATACTAAAGCAAAAAGGGGGGAACTATTCGTGTAAATGCCTTATTCTCGCACTTCTTTTTGGGCATTCTTTCCTTGATCAAGTAAGGCTTGGATGATTTTTTGGTCTCTCAGTTTGACGGAATCATTGATAGTGGCTGCGGACTGGACAATAGCGGTTTCTAGTTGATTGCGTTTCTGTCTTCCTAGTTCAATGGCAGCAACAATCCCTTGGTTTTGAGCGACCAGACTTTCGGCCAATTTGGTGACAGATTCCACAGCAACTGTTGGACTTTGAGCAATTCGCTCCATCTGGGGAATGACTTCTTTACTGGTTTCTGCAAGCATCTGCAAAGCAGCGTTATTAGCATTGGTAATGGCGTCTGCTACCATACCTGACTTCATAGACTGTTGTAAAATCCCTAATTGAGCGATAGAGAGTTTCATCGTTGGGATGGTGTTGCGGCGGAGCATTCCAAGTTTCTGACGCATGTCTGAGGAAACCTTGACTAGATTTCTCATCTGTGGTGTAGTCGCCCAGGCGACATAAAGACGGCTGAGATACTCTGTATGTTGCTGTTCCAAGGTGTTAGCCACTTCAGTCATACGGGCTAACTCCTGTGATTTGATTTGGTAATCCACTGTTGCTGTATCAAGACTGGTAACTTCTTTTTGTAAAGTTACGGCACGATTGCTGGATTCAGCTTGGGTTGCTTCGATAAATGCGATAACCCCGACCAGATTTTCAATAGACTTAGTATTGTCCTCTATCAGCATTTCAGCCGAGACGATATTGCGCGCCAATAAATCTTCTTGTTTGACGACCGTTGCGGCCATTCCGTCTAATTTTTGTTCAACAGTTTGAGAGTCAAAATAGAACTCTTGCAGGGTGTTTTTACTTTGCTTAAAAAGGCGCTGCAAGAAGTTAGGTTTCTGCTCTAATTCTGCAATCTCTGCATCCTTGTACTTGGCAATAAAACCATTTAACTCACGGTTGGTATTTTTTAGTAGTTCATCAACTTGTGGGATTTCTAACTTTTTTTGTTCAGCTAAGATACGGTTAACGGTATTATTGACCCCTTCCACGGCCAACTGTCCAAAGTCAAGTAGGGCATTTTGGTCTGAGACAAAGTTGTCGACCAGTTGAGGAGCGCGTGCAGTGATGGCTTCTTGTTGATCTGGACTGAGTTTTTGTAAGAAAGTGAGTTTGTCATCGCCTTTTGTATTGGCTTCAATGATTTCAGTTGTTTTGTCTGTCTTACCAACAGCATTGCTTGCAATTTGATCGATGTCAAAATTAAATTCGCTCATTGTTTACTCCTTAAAAATCATCTTGAGGTTTCTTTTTATCAAAAATTCTTAGATTTACATCAAAATCGTGCATCTCAGCTTCATTGAGTTTGCGCAGTACTTCGTCTAAATCAAGGTCAAACTGAAAGATAGCTGCTCTTGCTTGATTCATCCGTTCTTCAGCGTTATAAAAATCTTTTGGGGAAGCCTTGATTGCTAAATATCCTTGTAAAATGTTTTGAAACCGTTCCATATCTCTCTCATGAATAGCCAAGAGTTCAGCTTGATCGCTGGATTTAGAAGTCTTGATTTTCTTGAGAATGGTTTCATGGTCGATGGAGATATTATCTAGCGTTTGGCTAAGTTCGGGGTCAAGAGTGCTAGACTCTCTTTGGAAGAAGCTATCAGATGTCGGAGCATCCAGTCGTTCTAGCTGGATTTTGATAGAAGCACGAGTAGAGCGAATTTTTTTGTCAATGCGATCATAAATACCTTCTTGTAAGTATTGTTTTAATCGATTGGCTTCCTTATGGATCGCATCTAACTCAATTAAGACTTGTTGGGCCAGTGTCCGGTAGGCTCCTTCTCCTTTTTTACCAAGAACCGTTTCCAATTGTCGGATGTCTCCATCTGCCTGAGCAATGCGGGCTTTTAGTAATTCAATTTGATCTGCCAAGGACTGATCACGTAACAGCGGATAACGAAGACGGCGGTAGAGATAATAACCGCCTCCGATAAGGGCACAGCCAATTGCAAGTGGGATAGCATATTCAATCAGAAGACCTAGTAAAAAAAGTCCTCCAAAGAAATAAAGACAGCCTTTTGAGGCATTACTTTTCATAGATTCACCTGAACTCTCTTTGATAATCTAAGTCTATTTTAGCATAAAACGCCTAAAAAAGATGTATTTCTCATTAAAATTTTTACTAGAATGAACGAAAGAGAAAGACGAACATTTACTAGAGAAATCTACTGTTTATCATTGAAAGAGAAACTAGGGGTGGATAGAACATCATTTTTCGTACAAAAACCAAATTTTGTCAGCTCATTCTTGAAATCTAGGACGATTTTTCTTATAATAAGTTGTAAGATGCTTTGCAGGTGAAATTCCTGCCATGTGTGAAAGAAAGGACGAGTCCTAGACTCAGACAAGATTATGACATCAGTTGTAGTAGTAGGTACCCAGTGGGGAGATGAAGGAAAAGGGAAGATTACAGACTTCCTCTCAGCAAATGCAGAAGTGATTGCCCGATATCAAGGGGGAGACAATGCTGGTCACACCATTGTGATTGATGGGAAAAAGTATAAATTACACTTAATTCCATCTGGTATTTTCTTTCCAGAGAAGATTTCTGTTATCGGAAACGGTATGGTTGTGAATCCAAAATCTCTGGTCAAAGAGTTGAACTACTTGCATGAAGAAGGGGTAACAACCGATAACTTGCGCATCTCAGACCGTGCCCATGTCATCTTGCCTTACCATATCGAACTTGATCGCTTGCAAGAAGAGGCAAAAGGGGATAACAAAATCGGAACAACTATCAAGGGAATCGGTCCTGCTTATATGGATAAGGCTGCGCGGGTCGGTATCCGTATCGCAGATCTACTTGATAAGGAGATCTTCCGTGAACGCCTAGAGCGCAATCTAGCTGAGAAAAATCGTTTCTTTGAAAAACTGTACGACAGTACTCCTATCCGATTTGAAGATATATTTGAAGAATACTATGCTTATGGTCAGCAGATTAAGCAATATGTGACAGATACTTCGGTAATTTTAAACGATGCCTTAGACAATGGCAAGCGAGTTCTTTTTGAGGGAGCTCAAGGGGTGATGTTGGATATTGACCAAGGAACTTATCCATTTGTTACGTCTTCAAATCCAGTCGCTGGAGGGGTTACGATTGGTTCTGGTGTCGGACCAAGTAAAATCAATAAAGTTGTTGGGGTATGTAAGGCCTATACAAGTCGTGTAGGAGATGGTCCTTTCCCTACTGAATTATTTGACGAAGTGGGTGATCGTATCCGTGAAGTTGGTCACGAGTATGGAACTACAACGGGACGTCCACGTCGTGTGGGCTGGTTTGATTCTGTTGTCATGCGCCATAGCCGTCGCGTATCAGGGATTACAAATCTTAGCTTAAACTCGATTGATGTCCTTTCAGGGCTTGATACAGTGAAAATCTGTGTAGCTTACGACTTGGATGGTGAGCGGATTGATTACTACCCAGCCAGCTTAGAACAACTCAAACGTTGTAAACCAATTTACGAAGAACTACCAGGTTGGGAAGAGGATATTACGGGCTGTCGTAGCTTAGAAGAGTTACCAGAAAATGCTCGTAACTATGTTCGTCGTGTTGGGGAATTGGTAGGGGTTCGTATTTCGACCTTCTCTGTAGGACCAGGACGGGAACAAACCAATATTTTAGAAAGTGTTTGGAGCTAGTTTGCTTTTTACTGGAATATCTGAAAAAGCAAGTCGTTTAAGTTAGGCTTAAGTTAGCTGGTTTATACTAAAATTACTTAAATGAAGACCTCCTAACTTTATTTAAGCACCTCAAAAAACATTTTTCATCATAATCTCCCAAAGTCACCCAATTCGGTGGCTTTTTTTATAGAAGAGATGTTATAATAGATTAATAAGGAGAGTAGATGGGTAACAGTTAAAAATTCACCTGCAAAAAGCAAGAAAAATCCTGATAATTGAGATGTTGAAAGTCTCAAGAAATTCGTGAGATATGCTACAAAAAATGGATACAGATGTAACGACTTATGATTCAATGAATTAGGCTACATAGATGATTAGATTGGAAATTATGAACTACACACAGGAAGAAAAAGAGTTTTTTATGCGAGAGGCTTTAAGAGAAGCAAAAATCGCACTCTCACACGAAGAAATCCCAATTGGTTGCGTTATTGTCAAAGACGGGAAGATCATTGGCCGAGGACACAATGCTCGTGAAGAATTGCAACGGGCAGTTATGCATGCGGAAATCATGGCGATAGAAAATGCCAACCGATGTGAAGAAAGCTGGCGTTTGCTCGATTGTACCCTTTTTGTGACGATTGAACCTTGTGTTATGTGTAGTGGAGCGATTGGGTTGGCTCGGATTCCTCAGGTGGTCTATGGAGCCAAAAATCAAAAATTTGGAGCAGCGGGAAGTCTCTATGATATTTTGACAGATCAACGTCTAAATCATAGAGTTCTAGTAGAAACAGGGATCCTAGAGGAAGATTGTGCTGGGATTATGCAGGAGTTTTTCAGAAATCGTAGAAAACAATAGTTTTCACTTTGCAAAATCTCAAAATATGGTATAATAGATATCGGAGCAACAGTTCTGCGTGAAGCGGGTCAGGGGAGGAATCCAGCAGCCCTAAGCGATTTGAATTGTGTGCTCTTTTTGTTGCCTTTAATTTAGTGAACTAGTGGAGTGAAACTAAATTTTAGGACAAAAGCTGGATCCTTAAAAAATGTCTTAGTGAACCGAGTCGTTTTGACGATAGGAAACTTAGGGACGTTGATACTGAGGAACAAAGTGCCGTGAGTACTACTCTTTAAGGGTGAATTCGTAGGATGAAATTAACCCTTGAAAAACATCTGAATGAATCAAATCACGACCGAAGCAAATGAACTTATATAGATTAGTGTAGTTTGAACGATAAAAAATGATGACCAAATAAGAAAGAATTGAGAAAACATTGCTCTAAGGTAGGCATTTTATTAAGAAAGGGATGATCAAATCGCTTTTTAGATTAATGAGCAGATAATATTAATAATGCAATTTTATGTAAGTAGATGAAAATCTGAGAAATAGATAAAAAAACTTGAAAAAAATAGAAGTAAGCGTTATTATAGAAAGAGTAATAATTGGAGGAAAAACATGACACATATTCAATTTGATTATTCAAAAGTATTAGACAAATTTGTTGCCCCACATGAAGTGGAATACATGCAAGCACAAGTTACAGCAGCAGACGAATTGATCCGTAAAGGAACTGGTGCTGGTAGCGACTTCTTGGGTTGGTTAGACCTTCCTGAAAACTATGACCGTGAAGAATTTGACCGCATCTTGAAAGCTGCTGAGCAAATCAAAGCAGACAGCGATGTTTTGGTGGTGATCGGTATCGGTGGATCTTACCTTGGTGCTAAAGCAGCTATTGACTTCTTGAACCACCACTTTGCTAACTTGCAAACAAAAGAAGAACGCAAAGCTCCACAAATCCTTTATGCTGGAAACTCCATCTCATCTACTTACCTTGCTGATTTGGTAGAATATGTAGCTGACAAAGACTTTTCTGTAAACGTAATTTCTAAATCAGGTACAACAACTGAACCAGCCATCGCTTTCCGTGTCTTCAAAGAACTCTTGGTGAAGAAATACGGTCAAGAAGAAGCTAACAAACGGATTTATGCAACCACTGACCGCCAAAAAGGTGCTGTGAAGGTTGAAGCAGACGCTAACGGTTGGGAAACATTTGTGGTTCCAGATGATATCGGTGGTCGTTTCTCAGTATTGACAGCAGTTGGTTTGCTTCCAATCGCTGCATCAGGTGCGGACATCCAAGGCCTTATGGAAGGGGCCAATGCTGCGCGTAAAGATTTGACGTCAGATAAAATCTCTGAAAATATTGCTTACCAGTACGCAGCTGTTCGTAACATTCTTTACCGCAAAGGCTATGCGACTGAAATCTTGGTAAACTACGAACCATCTCTACAATACTTCTCAGAATGGTGGAAACAATTGGCTGGTGAGTCAGAAGGGAAAGACCAGAAAGGTATTTACCCAACTTCAGCTAACTTCTCAACGGATTTGCACTCCTTGGGACAATTTATCCAAGAAGGCGCTCGTATCCTCTTTGAAACAGTTGTCCGTGTTGACAAACCACGTAAAAACGTGATTATCCCTACTTTGGAAGAAGATCTTGACGGGCTTGGTTACCTCCAAGGAAAAGACGTTGACTTCGTGAACAAAAAAGCAACTGACGGTGTCCTTCTTGCTCACACAGACGGTGACGTGCCAAACATGTACGTAACTCTTCCTGAGCAAGATGCCTTCACTCTTGGATACACTATCTACTTCTTCGAATTGGCTATCGCCCTTTCAGGTTACTTGAATGCCATCAACCCATTTGACCAACCAGGTGTTGAAGCCTACAAACGCAACATGTTTGCCCTACTTGGAAAACCAGGATTTGAAGATTTGAGTAAAGAGTTGAACGCTCGTTTGTAATTAAAATACGAATAATTGGTATACGACTATAGTGATAGTGCAGTTGGGCTTATCCTTGGTTGGAGAGATTCAAATATGAAAAGGGAAAGAAAGTAGTTGACTGCTTTCTTTTCTTTTTGTTACAATAGTTTTATGAATGAAATTGTAGAAAAAGCACCGGCAAAGATTAATCTTGGGCTCGATGTCGTTGCTCGACGTGAGGATGGGTTTCATGAGCTAGCTATGGTTATGGTCAATGTTGATTTAAGCGATTATATCACAGTGACAGCTCGTAAGGATAATCAAATCGTCCTGGAGTGCTTAGCAGGGAAAATCCCACTTAACGGGAAAAACCATGTATATAAAGCAGTACAGGCTTTGAGACAGCATGCCAAGATTCAGTTTGGGGTTAGTATCAAGATCGAAAAAAATATTCCAGTTTCTGCAGGAATGGCTGGTGGATCAAGTGATGCAGCAGCGACTCTCCGAGCGCTTAACCAGCTTTGGAAGTTAGATTATAGTTTGGAAAAATTAGCTGAGATAGGATTAGAAGTGGGTTCGGATGTTCCTTATTGCATCTATGGAGGAACTGCTTATGTGTCGGGGCGTGGAGAACAGGTAGAGGGAATTACTCCTGCACCGAAACGTTGGTTGGTCATTGTAAAGCCTCATTTAGGGGTTTCTACTGGGACGATCTTTAAAGAAGTAGATATCGCAACTGTCCGTCATGTCAATGTCGCAGGTATCCGTCAAGCCATCGAAGATGGCAATTACGAGGAAATGTTGACTCACATGGGGAACTCGCTCGAGGACATTACTATCGCTCGTCGTCCAGAAATTCAGAAGATTAAAACTTGCCTTAGGAAGGCGGGTGCAGATATTGCTTTGATGAGTGGTAGTGGTCCATCTGTCTTTGCTCTATGTAAGTCGGAAAAAGTAGCAAATCGAGTGTTAAACAGTGCAAAAGGCTTTTGTAAGGAAGTTTATAAGGTAAGAATGTTGTAAAAAGAATGAAAAAATATGAAAAATGGAATCAAAAGCTTGACTCTATTTTTCTTTGTGGTATAATTAACCAGTAAAACTTTAACCGGTTAAATAGAAAGAGGCAGTCATGACAAATTTAGCGCTTGAAATTGATGAATTTTTGAATGAAGTGATTTTGCGTTCAGAAAATCAGCATGAGATTTTGATAGGATCTTGCACCAGTCAAGCACCTTTGACCAATACGCAGGAGCATATTCTCATGTTGCTTTCTGGAGAAGCTTTAACCAATACTGATTTGGCAAAACGATTAAATGTCAGTCAGGCTGCGGTGACAAAGGCGATTAAGTCGCTTCTAAATAAGGACATGTTGGAATCCTTTAAAGATGAAAAAGATGGTCGTGTGAGTTTCTATCGTTTGACAGAACTTGGTAAACCAGTAGCTCAAGAACACCAACATCATCATCGCCATACTTTGGAAGCTTATAAACGCTTGGTGGATACCTATACGCCAAGAGAGCAGGACTTGATTGCTCACTTTCTAAAAGATTTGATAAAGGAAATCGGAGCATGAGATATATTACGGTGGAAAATCTGGCCTTTCACTATGATAAGGAGCCAGTTTTAGAAGACATCCACTATCATTTAGATAGTGGAGAGTTTGTGACCTTGACTGGAGAGAATGGAGCAGCAAAAACTACTTTAATCAAAGCAAGTTTGGGGATATTGACGCCAAAGGTTGGGAAGGTCACCTTATCACCTACTAATACGCAAGGAAAGAAGTTACGCATTGCCTATCTTCCTCAACAAATCGCCAGTTTTAATGCTGGATTTCCTAGTACAGTTTATGAGTTTGTTAAGTCGGGACGTTATCCACGAAAAGGTTGGTTTCGGCGTCTAACAGCTCATGATGAAGAGCATATTCGTGCGAGTTTAGAGTCAGTAGGAATGTGGGAACATCGTCATAGTCGAATTGGTTCTTTATCAGGTGGGCAAAAGCAGCGAGCTGTTATTGGGCGCCTGTTTGCCTCTGATCCAGATATCTTTGTCTTAGACGAACCAACAACAGGGATGGATGCGGGGACGAAGGAGGAGTTTTATAAATTGATGCACCATAATGTGCATCAGCATGGAAAAGCTATTCTCATGATAACACACGACCCAGACGAGGTTAAAAAATATGCGGATCGCAATATTCATCTAGTGAGAAATCAAGATTCTCCGTGGCGATGCTTTAATATACACAGTCGAGAGGGGGAGACGCATGTTTAATCTATTTTCATATGATTTTATGCAAAGAGCCTTTTTGGCGGTTATTGCGATGAGTCTCTTTTCCCCTGTTTTAGGCACTTTTCTTATTCTAAGACGTCAGAGTCTGATGAGTGATACTTTGAGCCACGTTTCTCTTTCTGGAGTTGCTTTTGGGCTTGTTTTAGGGGTTTTGCCGACACTTTCTACGATGGTTGTTGTTGTGATTGCAGCTATTTTTTTGGAATATTTACGAACGATTTATAAGGATTTTATGGAAATTGGGACAGCTATTCTCATGTCAACTGGGCTCGCCATCTCTCTCATTGTCATGAGCAAGGGAGGTTCATCTAGTTCCATGAGTTTAGACCAGTATTTATTTGGTTCAATCGTGACAATCAGTAGTGAACAAGTGGCCTTTCTTTTTGCGATTGCTCTGACAGTTTTAGTCTTGACTTTCCTTTTTATTCGGCCAATGTATATCTTGACGTTTGATGAGGATACAGCTTTTGTTGATGGACTTCCTGTGCGACTGATGTCAATCCTATTTAATATTGTGACAGGTCTTGCTATTGCGCTTATGATACCGGCTGCAGGTGCTCTTCTTGTTTCAACCATTATGGTATTGCCAGCCAGTATTGCACTTCGGATTGGGAGAAACTTTAGGTCAGTCATCCTTATCGCCAGTTTGATTGGTTTTTTGGGTATGGTTGCAGGCCTTTATATTTCTTACTATGCTGAAACACCAGCTAGTGCCAGTATTACATTAATCTTTGTGACGGTCTTTTTACTAGTTAATCTAATCAATAAATTACGAAAATAGGAGAAAATTATGAAAAAAATTGGACTCATTATTATAGGATTACTGACTAGCGCCCTTGTGGCTTGTTCAAATCAAGCAACTACAAATGGTAAGTTAAATATTGTAACAACCTTTTACCCTGTTTATGAATTTACAAAGCAAGTGGCGGGAGATGAGGCAAATGTGAATCTTCTTATCGGAGCAGGAACAGAAGTGCATGATTATGAACCCTCTGCCAAAGCTGTTGCGACGATTCAAGATGCGGATAGCTTTGTCTACGAAAATGAAAATATGGAAACTTGGGTTCCTAATTTACTGAAAACTCTTGATACGAAGAAGGTTAAGGTCGTAAAAGCTACCGGAGATATGCTCCTTCTACCTGGAGGAGAAGAGGAAGAAGGACATGACCATAGTGGCGAGGACCATCATCATGAGTATGACCCTCATGTTTGGTTGTCTCCTCAGCGAGCTATAAAAATGGTAGAGACAATTCGAGATAGTCTCAGTGCCAACTATCCTGAAAAAAAATCTACTTTTGAAAAAAATGCTGAGGCTTACATTCAAAAATTACAAGCTTTAGATCAGACCTATTCAGAAAGTTTGAAAAATGCTAAACAAAAGACTTTTGTAACCCAGCATGCGGCCTTTCGTTATCTTGCTTTGGATTATGGCTTGACACAAGTTTCAGTATCTGGTTTGTCACCAGATGCGGAACCTTCTGCAGCCCGTTTAGCAGAACTAACAGAGTATATTAAGGCAAACAATATCAAGTATATCTACTTTGAAGAAAATGCTTCACAAGCTTTGGCAGCAACTCTTTCCAAGGAAACGGGTGTCAAACTAGATGTATTAAATCCTCTTGAAAGTCTAACTGATCAGCAAACAAAGGATGGAGCGGACTATATCTCTGTGATGGAATCTAACTTGAAAGCTTTAGATCAGACAACGAATCAAGAAGGAAGTGCTATCCAACCTGAAAAAGTAGAAGATACTAAGACAGTAGCAAATGGTTACTTTGAGGATGCTGCAATTAAAGACAGAACCTTGTCAGACTATGCAGGAAATTGGCAGTCTGTCTATCCTTACCTAGAAGATGGGACTCTAGATCAAGTTTTCGATTACAAAGCAAAACTCAAAGGAGACAAGACAGCTGCTGAATACAAGGCTTATTATGATGCTGGCTATAAGACTGATGTGTCTCAAATCAATATTACAGATACGACGATGACCTTTATCGTGAATGGTGAAAAAAAGACCTATACTTATAAATATGCTGGCAAACATACCCTAACTTATTCGAAGGGAAATCGTGGTGTTCGCTATCTTTTTGAAGCAACAGATGCAGATGCAGGACAATTTAAGTATGTGCAATTTAGTGATCACAATATTGCTCCAGTAAAAACAGGACATTTCCATATTTTCTTTGGAGGGGAAAGTCAGGAGAAACTCTATGAAGAGTTGGAAAACTGGCCAACCTATTATCCTGAAAGTTTGTCAGGACAAGAAATTGCTCAAGAAATGTTGGCACACTAAAAAGAGGCTGTTAGATAAT
>NZ_KQ969163.1:101923-104072 GCF_001578805.1 Streptococcus sp. DD10
TGCAGTTCATAATGACAGCTTCTTTTTGTTTAACAAAGAGAAAACATTGTTAATCTGACTCTAATTGGGGTATAATATAATACAGAAAGAGGTGAGTGCGTGAAAAAAGTGACCTTAGCCAAAATGATGGCAGGATGTTTAGTAGTGATAGGATTCCTAGGATTGATTTTTTTGAGTTTTCAAGGGAGAGAAAAGGGACAAGAAAATCAACAAAAAGAACGCAGTAGTCAGGTGACTAGTACTTCAAGTGAGGAGTCAAGACCGATAGAGGCGGCTTTGGATGGAGTAAGTGAAGAGCAGATAGTTCGGATTGCAGACAGTGAGTCTGATTTGATTCTTAAAGGGGATAAAAATACGAAAAAGACGAATCAAATTCCTCAAGTAACCGATGGACGGGTCTTAGCACAGTCTCAGTTTGACTTTGCAGCGATTCAGAAAGGGGATTTTACTTCACTAGCAGGGGCATGGCAAGACGGATATGGTAATTTGATCGTTTTTGATCATCAAGGAAAGATTACGGATGAGCTCGCACTAACAATAGAATCAAATCAGTATGGTATTTTATCTGGTTCATACGGGATGGAGTCTGGCTTTGGAGCTCATGTTGAGTTGATTCCGGCAGGAATTGATGCTAGTGTGACCATTACAGATGCAAATATTCTCTATGACGCATCTAATATTTCCGTAGACCGTATTTGGATTGGCGATAATTGGGCTAGTTTAACGGATCCTTATACCTACTATTATCGTTTGAAAAATACGGATGTCACTAGTGGGGATGAATGAGAATAATTCATTATATAATAGTGTGCTATTCAGCTCTGCTAGCTCTTTTTCTGGTATACGAGCAATTTGGAGTTGCTTTTCTTCTACTAAAAGCATATCAAGAAACGACAAAACCCTGCTAGAAAATTAACTGGCAGGGTTTTGTTATAAGTGTGATGGATTTTAGTAGTAGGATTATTTCTGGATATACTTTGGATACGAATGAAGCCAGCTAAAAGGATGAGGAGTTGGCTCATTAATCAGAGTATACGTAGTGAAACTTGCTGATATGCAGATTTCTGGTTTTGGCCCTTGTTTATTTGGAGTTATTTGAGAGAGTCATTTACTCTTCCAATTAAGATAGTTGCCTCGATCGTTACTTGCTTCAGCTTCTCCCAGTTAATTTCGTTCTTGTTTACGTGAAATAGTAGAGGAGTCATTTCGAGGAGGGCAGTTTTTTCTTTGGAACTTAGTTTGCATGTCTTGCTAAGGGTTTTACTAGAAATGAGTTGGCAATTCTGGCGGAAATGCTGGATAATCGCTTGATTGTCGTAGTCTTTATTGCTGAGTTGTTCTTGTACCAGTTTGCGGATTTCGACGAGATGGTGTTCTGTTGGGATAACCTTGATAATGAGTCCTTTCTCTGTTAGAATGCGAGAGAACTCGTGATAATTTGCAGGTGAAAAAATATCTAAAATAATATCGATAGAATGATCTTTGATGGGGAGGTGAGCTAAATCTCCAACGAACCAGTTAACCCGCCACTTATTTTCATTTTTGGCTGCCAGTTGGATAGAATGTTTCGAAATGTCAAAAGCATAGAAGGATTTGTCAGGAAAAACTTCTTGAAGCTTACGAGAGTAGTAACCTTCCCCACAACCGACATCTAAAATGGTAGGTTGATTATTTTCTGATAGCAGTTGTTTTACTTCTTCTAAAATATGCTGATAAAAACCAGCTTCCAAAATAAGATTACGATTTTCAAAGTTTTCTTTACTATACTCTTTACCTTGTTTCATTTGAGGAGCTAGATTGACATAGCCAAACTTAGCAATATCAAATGAATGGCGGTTATCACATTTCAAACTAGAATCGACTAAACCTAGCTCTAGTTGACAGATAGGACAGATGAAGGCAGTAGCTGTTTTAAAACGTTGTAATTTAGGTTTAACCAATGTATTCATACTTTTAGTCTATCAGGACTTGTTCTTCTTGACAAGAAAAAAATGCGAAAAAAGAATTTTATTCGCACTTTTAGTGTGTAACGGTATCAAAACAATTCATATGAATAAGTCACCTCTGTTGCACTCAGAAATCCAGTTAAGTTCTTATCTACTTTCTTGTATTTCATCAACCGATTAAAATCTTTTACCATTTACTATTC
>NZ_KQ969163.1:104225-113342 GCF_001578805.1 Streptococcus sp. DD10
TGATTTTCATTGAGTATGAATTTTGTAGAATTACCTCAAACACGCTTAAGGTTGATATTTAAAAATTCTAGGTAGCTTTAGCTTTGCCTAGAATTTTTATGTATTAGTAAGTTAAAACGAAATATTTTTTCTTACCACGGCGGATAACGGTGAGTTCATTTTCTAGTTTATTGTCATCGTTCAAAACATAGTCAAGGTCTTGGATACGATCGCCGTTGACGTAAATGGCTCCGTTTTGGACATCTTCGCGAGCTTGGCGTTTTGAGTTAACTACACCAGATGATACAAGGAGTTCCACAATGTTGAGGTTGTCGTCTGCTTGTACCTGGTAGTTTGGCACTCCACGAAGTCCTTGTTTGAGTTCTTTGACAGAGAGATTTTTGATGTTTCCTGCAAAGAGTTGCTCAGTGATATTGAGGGCTTCCTTGTAGGCTTCTTCGCCGTGAACAAGAGTCACGACTTCACGAGCCAAGACTTTTTGAGCCAAGCGTTCGTGAGGTGCCGCTTCAAATTGCTGACGAATCTCTTCGATTTCGTCCAGTGACAGGAAGGTAAAAATCTTCAAGAAACGAACTGCGTCGGCATCCATGACGTTCATCCAGAATTGGTACATTTCGTATGGAGAAGTCTTGTCCGCATTGAGCCAGACAGCGTTACCTTCTGATTTTCCGAATTTCTTACCAGTAGAGTCAGTAATGAGGGGAACGGTGATGACGTGACCAGTTGTGTCAGCCTTGCGGCGGAGCAATTCGGTTCCTGCTGTCATATTTCCCCATTGGTCAGAACCACCGATTTGCAGGGTGACGTTGTGGTCTTGGTTAAGGACAAAGAAATCGTAGCCTTGCATGATTTGGTAGGCAAACTCGGTGTAGGAAATCCCTGTTTCAATCCGTTTTTTAACCGAATCTTTACTCATCATGTAGTTGACTGTGAAGTATTTCCCGATATCACGAAGGAAATCGATAAAGCTGATGCTGCCAAACCAGTCGTAGTTGTTGACCATCTCGGCCTTGTTTTCCCCATTTTCAAAATCGAGGAAGCGAGATAGTTGCCCTTGGATGGAAGTAACCCAGCCCTCCACTGTGTCTTTTGTTTGGAGACTACGTTCTGCATCTTTGAAGGACGGGTCACCGATGAGACCAGTCGCACCGCCAACGAGCGCATAGGGTTTGTGGCCTGCTAACTGAAGGCGACGGCTTGTCAAGATCGCCACAAGGTGTCCGAGGTGAAGGCTATCAGCAGTTGGATCGTAACCGGTATAATAAGAAACTTGACCTTCTTCTAGGGCCTTACGCAAGGCTTCTTCGTCAGTCGTTTGAAATACCAAACCACGCTCTTTTAGCTCATCAAAAATGTGCATGTGTCTTTTCTCCTTTTAATTTAAGATAATACGAGCTTTAGGTGTTATATGTGGTGTTGATCATCACATTGGTCAAATAAGTACCACATGTCTTTGCAAAAAAACCGTATTCAGTTAGAATTAAATGCAAAGCTAACTCTGTCAATTTTTGAGGGATACTTGATAATTGATTTTTAATAATAAAAAGAAAGATTGGTGAATTTATTTCTTATTTTTAATCATTATCTGTTGATAGATTAAGCAGTGCAAGAAAATTCTTGTTTCTCTCTATTGTACCACAAATTGTTCAAATAGCAATTCTATTGTAATAGGTTTTTTACAATGTTATAAGACTGCAAGAATTTTACTTGGATTCTGGCTATTAAACATGGTATAATAGTCGAAATAAAGATGAAAGAATATGAATCCGAACAAGGAGAATGATGTTGTCGAAGATATTAGAAAAAATCAAACAATTTTGGTATAAAGTGAAACCAAAACCAGTTGAGGGTGAAGAGGATCTTCCATGGACCTTGGCTGATGTTCTTGGAACGATTTTACGGACAGTTAAATTATTAACAAATTTGATTTTTGTATTCCTTGTTATGGGGATTTTATTCGTTTCAGGTATCGGACTAGGTTATATAGCAAGCCTCACTCAGAGTACAGAGGTTTTGGATAAAGAAACATTGAAAACACAAGTTTCATCAGTTTCAGCTATTTCGGAATTGGCTTATTCAGATGGGAGCTTGATTTCAGAAGTAGATACGGACTTATTGCGGGAAGCAGTTGCAAGTGAGGCTATTTCCGATAATGTAAAAAAAGCTGTAATTTCGACAGAAGATGAGACTTTCGAGAGTCATAATGGAGTCGTTCCTAAAGCCGTGTTGCGAGCGACTCTTGGGTCTGTTTTAGGTATCGGTTCTTCCAGCGGAGGTTCGACGATTACCCAGCAACTAATCAAGCAACAAGTTGTTGGAAGTGCTCCAACTTATTCACGTAAAATAGCTGAAATAGCAGATGCGCTCGTACTAGAAAAAACCATGAGTAAAGATGAAATCTTGACAGCTTACTTGAATGTTTCTCCGTTTGGGCGAAATAATAAAGGGCAAAATATAGCTGGTGTTGAAGAAGCAGCGAAAGGCATCTTTGGGGTTTCGGCAAAGGATTTAAGTATTCCACAGGCAGCTTTTATAGCAGGATTACCACAAAGTCCAATTGTTTACTCTCCCTATGCTGCGGATGGACGACTTAAGTCGGCTGAAAACATGGCATATGGGCTTGCACGTGGCCGTGATGTTCTTTATAACATGTACCGAACTGGAAATTTAACAGAAGAAGAATACCAGCAATACAAGGACTATGATGTAAGTGTCGAATTTAAAGCTCCCGAGCCAAATGTAGCGGATAGTCACGACTATCTCTATTATGAAGTGATGTCTGAGGCTCGTCAACGAATGTATGAATACTTGGTCAAACGAGACAAAGTTTCTGAGCAAGATTTAAAAAATGATGAAACAGTACAAGCCTACCGTGAATTAGCTAGTAAAGAGCTAAGTGAAGGCGGATATCGAGTGACAACTACCATTAACAAAAATGTTTATGATGCCATGCAAAATGCTGTTAGTCAGTATGGTGGATTGCTAGATGATGGAACAGGTCAGATAGAGACAGGAAATGTTCTAATGGATAATAAAACCGGAGCTATTCTAGGTTTTATTGGTGGCCGTGATTTTGCAAGCAATCAAAATAATCATGCATTTGATACTTTACGTTCACCGGGTTCAACCATCAAACCTATCCTAGCATATGGGATTGCAATTGACCAAGGGCTTATGGGAAGTGCAAGTATTCTGTCCAATTATCCAACAACTTACTCAAGTGGGCAAGCGATTATGCATGTGGATAGTCGAGGTACAGCTATGATGGATTTGCAAGAAGCTTTAAACACTTCTTGGAATATTCCTGCTTACTGGACCTATCGTTTGTTGCAAGAACGTGGGGTAAATGTTCGCTCTTATATGGAGAAAATGGGATACGATATTGCAGAATACAATATTGAAAGTCTCCCGATTGGTGGTGGAATAGAAGTCAATGTGGCCCAACATACAAATGGATTCCAAACATTAGCGAATAACGGAACCTACCAAGAACGTTATATGGTAGCTAAGATTACAGATCGTAATGGAGAGACAATTTACGAACACAAGGCGGATCCTGTGTCTGTCTATTCACCTGCCACAGCTACTATTATGCAAGAACTTTTACGTGGTGTTATTAATTCGGGTTCTACGACAACCTTTAAAAATCGTTTAACTCAGATTAATTCAGGCTTAGCTGGATCGGATTGGATTGGAAAAACAGGCACGACAGATAGTAATGGGGATATGTGGCTCATGGTTTCGACACCGAGATTGACTCTTGGAGGTTGGATTGGACATGATGATAATAGCTCGATGCAGTCGTTGACAGGTTATAATAACAATGCGAACTTCATGGCAAATCTAGTTAATGCTATCCATCAAGCTCAGCCAGGAATTTGGGGAAATGAACGCTTTAGCCTGGATCCTAGTGTGATTAAATCAGATGTCCTTAAATCAACAGGGCAACGTGCTGGTCAAGTCAACGTTAATGGACGCAATATTAATTTGTCAGGTCAAACAGTTACAAGTTATTGGGCAAAAAATGGAGCACCTACAACTCAATATAAATTTGCAATTGGTGGAAGTGATGCAGACTATCAAAATGCTTGGAATCAAATTCTAGGAAATCGACGTTGAAAAATAGAAAAAAATCTTGACAAAAAAGTACCGTCATGTTATGATAATAGACGGTACTTTTTACTTTTGGTCTCTCAAAAGTGTACAGAGACGTGCTGACAAATGTTGCAAAGTACACACAGTTGGTAGCTGTCACCAAGTGTACCAACACCCAAAAATAAAAAAACAGGAGAATGTAGATGCCTACAATCAACCAATTGGTTCGCAAACCGCGTAAATCAAAAGTAGAAAAATCTAAATCACCAGCTTTGAACGTTGGATATAACAGTTTGAAACGTGTTCCCACACGTGAGAGTGCTCCACAAAAACGTGGTGTTGCAACTCGTGTTGGAACTATGACCCCTAAAAAACCAAACTCAGCCCTTCGTAAATTCGCTCGTGTACGTTTGAGCAACTTGATCGAAGTAACTGCTTATATCCCAGGTATCGGACACAATTTGCAAGAGCACAGTGTGGTTCTTCTTCGTGGTGGACGTGTAAAAGACCTTCCAGGGGTACGTTACCATATCGTCCGTGGTGCACTTGATACTGCTGGTGTGAACGATCGTAAACAAGGCCGTTCTAAATACGGAACGAAACGTCCAAAAGCATAAGGAAAGGGGATAAAGAGAAATGAGTCGTAAAAATAGAGCTCCAAAGCGTGAAGTATTGCCAGATCCGCTTTACAATTCACAACTAGTTACTCGTCTTATCAACCGCGTTATGCTTGATGGTAAACGTGGTACAGCTGCTTCAATCGTTTACAGTGCTTTTGAGCAAATCAAAGAAGCTACTGGTAACGATGCACTTGAAGTATTTGAAACAGCAATGGAAAACATCATGCCTGTACTTGAAGTACGTGCACGCCGTGTTGGTGGATCTAACTACCAAGTCCCAGTTGAAGTTCGTCCAGAACGTCGTACAACTCTTGGACTTCGTTGGTTGGTAACTATCGCTCGCCTTCGTGGTGAACACACAATGCAAGATCGTCTTGCAAAAGAAATCATGGATGCAGCGAACAATACTGGTGCAGCTGTTAAGAAACGTGAAGATACTCACCGTATGGCTGAAGCTAACCGTGCCTTCGCACACTTCCGTTGGTAATATAAGGTGTGAGGACGTTAAGAAACTTTCAGAAAAAATTGGAAAATTAACGAAGAATATTTACGCTCTCGGAAGATTTATCTTTTTTTCAAAAGTTTTTAGTCCGAACTCAATTATAAAATAGTAGTTCGAATTGGCTTGGCCGATTAATGGGCTTTCTGACTTGAATTCAACCAACAAAAATAACATATTTTTGCAAAACGGGTGGGTCCTGCCTATCCGTTTTTGTTAAATCGTGTTATAATAGAATAGAAATAAAAAAATAGGAGAAAACAACCTCATGGCACGCGAATTTTCACTTGAAAAAACTCGTAATATCGGTATCATGGCTCACGTCGATGCCGGTAAAACAACAACAACTGAGCGTATCCTTTACTACACTGGTAAAATCCATAAAATCGGTGAAACTCACGAGGGTGCGTCACAAATGGACTGGATGGAGCAAGAGCAAGAACGTGGTATCACCATCACATCTGCTGCGACAACCGCTCAATGGAACAACCACCGCGTAAACATCATCGACACACCAGGACACGTGGACTTCACAATCGAAGTACAACGTTCTCTTCGTGTATTGGATGGTGCGGTAACTGTTCTTGACTCACAATCAGGTGTTGAGCCTCAAACTGAAACAGTTTGGCGCCAAGCAACTGAGTACGGAGTTCCCCGTATTGTATTTGCCAACAAAATGGATAAAATCGGTGCTGACTTCCTTTACTCAGTAAGTACACTTCACGATCGTCTTCAAGCAAATGCTCACCCAATCCAATTGCCAATCGGTGCTGAAGATGATTTCCGTGGTATCATCGACTTGATCAAGATGAAAGCGGAAATCTATACAAACGACCTTGGTACTGATATTCTTGAAGAAGATATCCCAGCTGAATACGTAGAACAAGCAAATGAATACCGTGAAAAATTGGTTGAAGCAGTTGCTGAAACTGATGAAGACTTGATGATGAAATACCTTGAAGGTGAAGAAATCACGAACGAAGAATTGAAAGCTGGTATCCGTAAAGCAACTATCAACGTTGAATTCTTCCCTGTATTGTGTGGATCTGCCTTCAAGAACAAAGGTGTTCAGTTGATGCTTGATGCGGTTATTGACTACCTTCCAAGCCCAGTTGATATCCCAGCTATCAAAGGTATTAACCCAGATACAGATAAAGAAGAAACTCGTCCAGCATCTGACGAAGAGCCATTTGCGGCACTTGCTTTCAAGATCATGACTGACCCATTCGTAGGTCGTTTGACATTCTTCCGTGTGTACTCAGGAGTTCTTCAATCTGGTTCATACGTTATGAATACCTCTAAAGGGAAACGTGAACGTATCGGACGTATTCTTCAAATGCACGCAAACAGCCGTCAAGAAATTGATACTGTTTACGCTGGTGACATTGCTGCTGCAGTTGGTTTGAAAGATACAACAACTGGTGACTCATTGACTGATGAAAAATCGAAAGTTATCCTTGAATCAATCAACGTTCCAGAACCAGTTATCCAATTGATGGTTGAGCCTAAGTCTAAAGCAGACCAAGATAAAATGGGTATTGCCCTTCAAAAATTGGCTGAAGAAGACCCAACATTCCGTGTTGAAACAAACGTTGAGACTGGTGAAACAGTTATCTCAGGTATGGGTGAACTTCACCTTGATGTCCTTGTTGATCGTATGAAACGTGAATTCAAGGTTGAAGCAAACGTTGGTGCTCCTCAAGTTTCTTACCGTGAAACATTCCGTGCTGGAACTCAAGCACGTGGATTCTTCAAACGCCAATCTGGTGGTAAAGGTCAATTCGGTGATGTTTGGATCGAATTCAATCCAAACGAAGAAGGAAAAGGTTTCGAGTTCGAAAACGCAATTGTCGGTGGTGTGGTTCCACGTGAATTTATCCCAGCAGTTGAAAAAGGATTGGTTGAAGCGATGGCAAATGGTGTCCTTGCAGGATTCCCACTTGTAGACGTGAAAGCTAAACTTTACGATGGTTCATACCACGATGTCGACTCATCTGAAACTGCCTTTAAAATTGCTGCATCTCTTGCCCTTAAAGAAGCTGCTAAGACTGCACAACCAGTTATCCTTGAGCCAATGATGCTCGTTACTGTGACAGTTCCAGAAGAAAATCTTGGAGACGTTATGGGGCATGTAACAGCTCGCCGTGGACGTGTTGATGGTATGGAAGCGCATGGTAACAGTCAAATTGTTCGTGCATATGTACCACTATCAGAAATGTTTGGTTATGCAACTGTTCTTCGTTCAGCTACTCAAGGACGTGGTACTTTCATGATGGTATTTGACCACTACGAAGATGTACCGAAGTCAGTACAAGAAGAAATTATCAAAAAACACACTGGTGCTTAATCAGTAAAAAAACATCTGCTTACTTAAGCAGGTGTTTTTTGGTTCTTTGTCAGCTGTAGCAGCTAATTGTTGAGTTTACATACTTGTTCATTAACTAATGGGACAGAAAGTTAGTAATAAGTTGGTATAGTTTTTGAAATCTAAATGTGAGATAAGGCTTACTCATTAGTTTCCTCTAGAAATATAATTTAAAAAATATTGGATTCCTATTTTCTCGCTTATTCTGACATGTTTATATTAAAAGTAGTTCATTAAAATATAATTTATGTGTTGCTTTAATATTTTAACAAAAGACTGAAAGTGAAAATTGGAAAATAGATGAAAGAATGATTAAACTCGTCAATAACGATGAAATCACTTGCAATTTCGCTAAAATAGTTATATAATAAAAGAGTTGAAAGGTGATTTGTAGTGATTCAAGTTACTCTTTTCACATAAAATTTTTTTGATTTTCATAAGGAGGAAATCACGAATGGTAGTTAAAGTTGGTATTAACGGTTTCGGACGTATTGGTCGTCTTGCTTTCCGTCGTATCCAAAACGTAGAAGGTGTTGAAGTTACTCGTATCAACGACCTTACAGATCCAGTTATGCTTGCACACTTGTTGAAATACGATACAACTCAAGGTCGTTTCGATGGTACTGTGGAAGTTAAAGAAGGTGGATTCGAAGTTAACGGTAAATTCGTTAAAGTTTCTGCTGAACGTGACCCAGAACAAATCGACTGGGCAACTGATGGAGTAGAAATCGTTCTTGAAGCAACTGGTTTCTTTGCTAAGAAAGATGCTGCTGAAAAACACCTTAAAGGTGGAGCTAAGAAAGTCGTTATCACTGCTCCTGGTGGAAACGATGTTAAAACAGTTGTATTTAACACTAACCACGATATCCTTGATGGTACTGAAACAGTTATCTCAGGTGCTTCATGTACTACAAACTGCTTGGCTCCAATGGCTAAAGCTCTTCAAGACAACTTTGGTGTTGTTGAAGGTTTGATGACTACTATCCACGCTTACACTGGTGACCAAATGATCCTTGACGGACCACACCGTGGTGGTGACCTTCGTCGTGCTCGCGCTGGTGCTGCAAATATCGTTCCTAACTCAACAGGTGCTGCTAAAGCAATCGGTTTGGTTATCCCTGAATTGAACGGTAAATTGGACGGTTCTGCACAACGTGTACCTACTCCAACTGGATCAGTTACTGAGTTGGTAGCAGTTCTTGAAAAGAACGTTACTGTTGATGAAGTAAACGCAGCTATGAAAGCAGCAGCGAACGAATCATACGGTTACACTGAAGATCAAATCGTTTCTTCAGATATCGTAGGTATGGCTTACGGTTCATTGTTTGACGCAACTCAAACTAAAGTTCTTGATGTTGACGGTAAACAATTGGTTAAGGTTGTATCATGGTACGATAACGAAATGTCATATACTGCACAATTAGTACGTACTCTTGAATACTTCGCGAAAATCGCTAAATAATTTGAGTTATAGAAACAGCCTTTTAGGCTGTTTTTTCTTTAGCGGAAATTGTAGAAATTGGAAGTAAATCAGGCTC
>NZ_KQ969164.1:0-33971 GCF_001578805.1 Streptococcus sp. DD10
TTTTTTTTATTCTTTTGTTTTTCCTTACTAACATTACTTTTTAAAAGCTATACTTGAGCTATACTTGTAGTTTTTTGGCAGTGCACTTGCGCTTTTCATTCCTTTATTGGTGACGAGCGTCAAAACTTTATTTTCTAACGCTTACTTTAGTGATAGTCAAATCGGTTTAATTGAACAATTCATTCAAATTATGTACTATTCCAAATTTCTTTGCTAATAACAATTGCTAGGTTTCCTCAATTCTTCATACTTAATAAAATTAGAAGATTCCGTATTTTTTATGTTAATTTTTCTTTTAAATGTTATCGGATCTATTTTTAAACAAGGTAGTTAAAATCATGACCACCCGTCAAACGGGTGGTTTGTACCAAGGCTATAAGCCCAAATTACCAACCAGCGCCTAAAGACGCTGGCTTTCACGTTGTTCAAGCCTCATTCCTCTTGACTCGTCACTTTCCTCTTAAAGAGGTTTTAGTATTACTTGCCACTATCCCTAAAGGGTTCTTCATATTCTTTTACACTCAACTTATCTAAAGCAATATCTTTTCGCTCTTGTTCCTGAATGTATTTCTTTATTGTGGCTTCATTGAGACAAACTGTACTCACATAATAACCTTCTGCCCAGAAATGCCGATTCCTAAACTTGTACTTGAGATTGGCGTGTTTGTCAAACATCATGAGTGCACTTTTACCTTTTAAATAACCTATGAAACTTGAAACACTTATCCTCGGTGGAATATTTCGCCTAAACTACTTCGATAGTGATTATAAATCATTCTTTGTCTATACTTAGAGGTAAACACAATGTGATAGAACATGTCCACTTTGTGTGTGATAAACTATGTGCCTTTTGTTCCCTCAACTTCTTTATTTTTAGGTTTCGACAAAAAACATCCACTAGATAATTTTTCTTCTCCTTTCGCTTTACAATTGGCTTGAACACCTTTATTGTTCGCGTTTGGAGTTTTTTAGTATAACCGTAGATAGCGCACCTGCATAGCGGGTGATTTTTTGTCTCTCACCTAACGGAGCGAGACGGACTAATAGTCGCATAATAAAAGTTAAAGAAACATTAAATAGTAGAAAATACATTTAATGCTTCTTTATTTATTCACTTTATCATTATCCAAAACTACTAAAGTACGGCGCCATATCTTTAAGCATTTTTTTTCTTCCTTTGAATCTTTCATCTGCAAGTAGCATTTCAAGATGTTCTTTTTTTTCTGGCGCTAAAGTCTTTTTGTAAATGCTAATAGTATCATAAAAGAAAATATAGTCATCTAACAGTAATCCCGTACCTTTTATTCTGTCTCCTTTTTCATGTATATCCTCATATGCATTCATATTGACTTTTCTTTTATCATTACTCTGCTTCCTAACTTCATCAATAACTCTGTTTCGAAATTTTGTTTTATAATAACGGTACAGGTTCGGTAAGTTATCCACCAAATTTGGATGTTGTTTTAATAGGTTATAAAGACAGATTATACCTTCCTGGTCCCAATCATCTTTTTCCCAGCCATGAACATATAGGTCAATTCTTGTTCGATAGGTGATGTGTTGTACTTTTTCATAGATTTCTTCAATTTTCATTTTGATTTCTCCCTTATTCTTTTTCTATACTATTAGTATAATTATTTTTTTTATCTTTGGGAGTTGAATCATTAAGATGTCATTTTTCATGTCTGAAATGTCATTTTTATTTTATAAATAGGTTTTTTTCCCTTTCTTGGTTCTTTATGCTAAAATAGTAGCTATGGATAAAATTATTAAAACAATCTCAGAAAATGGCTCTTTTCGTGCCTATGTCCTCGACAGCACAGAAACCGTCCGCACTGCTCAAGAAAAACATCAAACCCAAGCTAGCTCGACAGTCGCGCTTGGTCGAACTCTCATTGCCAGCCAAATTCTTGCAGCCAATGAAAAAGGAAATACTAAAATTACAGTGAAGGTCCTTGGATCCAGCTCGCTTGGTGCCATCATCACTGTTGCAGATACCAAGGGAAAGGTCAAAGGATACGTTCAAAATCCTGGCGTTGACATCAAAAAAACCGCGACTGGAGAAGTCGTGGTGGGCCCTTTTGTTGGAAATGGTCAGTTTCTCGTTATCACAGACTACGGGACAGGCAATCCCTATAATTCGATGACACCTCTCATTTCTGGAGAAATCGGGGAAGATTTAGCCTTCTACTTAACTGAAAGCCAACAAACCCCTTCAGCAGTCGGCCTCAATGTCCTTTTGGATAAAGAGGACAAGGTTGAAGTCGCTGGTGGTTTTCTGCTCCAAGTTTTGCCAAATGCCAAGGAAGAAGAAATCGCACGCTTTGAGAAACGCATCCAAGAAATGCCAGCCATCTCAACTCTTCTGGAAAGTGAAGACCACATCGAAGCTCTGTTAGGGGCCATTTATGGAGACGAGCCCTACAAACGTTTGGCCGAAGAAGAAATCCGCTTTGAGTGCGACTGTAGCAAGGACCGCTTCATGGATGCTTTAGCAAGTCTACCAGTCACAGACTTGACCGAAATGAAGGAAGAAGACAAGGGAGCAGAAATCACTTGTCAATTCTGCCAAACCACTTACAATTTTGATGAAAAGGACCTGGAGGAACTCATTCGTGACAAATCTTAATACCCCCTTTATGATTGGTAATGTTGAGATTCCCAATCGTACCGTTTTAGCACCCATGGCTGGCGTGACCAACTCAGCCTTTCGTACCATCGCAAAAGAGCTCGGAGCTGGACTCGTTGTAATGGAAATGGTCTCTGACAAAGGAATCCAATACAACAACGAAAAAACCCTGCACATGCTTCACATCGATGAAGGCGAAAATCCCGTTTCAATCCAACTTTTTGGAAGTGACGAAGACAGCCTCGCACGCGCAGCCGAGTTCATCCAGAAAAACACCAAGACCGACATCGTCGATATCAACATGGGTTGCCCGGTTAACAAAATCGTAAAAAATGAAGCCGGAGCCATGTGGCTCAAGGATCCTGACAAGATTTATTCTATTATCAACAAGGTCCAATCTGTTCTAGATATTCCTCTCACAGTCAAGATGCGGACTGGCTGGTCAGATGCCTCACTAGCCGTGGAGAATGCCCTAGCTGCTGAGGCTGCAGGTGTCTCTGCTCTCGCCATGCACGGCCGGACCCGCGAACAAATGTACACAGGTCACGCAGACCTCGAGACCCTGCACAAGGTAGCCCAAGCCCTAACCAAGATTCCATTTATCGCAAATGGTGATATCCGTACGGTACAGGAAGCTAAACAGCGTATCGAAGAAGTCGGTGCTGACGCTGTCATGATTGGTCGCGCAGCCATGGGAAACCCCTATCTCTTCAACCAGATCAACCATTACTTTGAAACAGGCGAAATTCTCCCTGACTTGACATTCGAAGACAAGATGAAGATTGCTTATGAACACTTGAAACGCCTCATCGACCTTAAAGGTGAACATATCGCAGTTCGTGAATTCCGCGGCCTCGCTCCTCACTATCTCCGGGGAACATCTGGCGCTGCCAAACTTCGTGGAGCCATTTCACAAGCTAACACCCTAGCAGAGATTGAAGAACTTTTGCAACTCTACCATTCTTAATATGTATAATTTCATAGCATAAAAAGTTCTGTGTGATTAAAAATAAATTACTTTTAATCGTGTAGGACTTTTATAATATACTTAAAACACTTTTTAATAAAATCTTTAAAAGTTTAACTGATTTTTCATACAAAATTTTCAAGCGAGAAACGAGCATCTCAATTTGAACTTCTACAATTCTATAAAAGAAACTGATTAAAAAAATCTTATCTTCACATACAACATTCTTCCTCAGCTGAACTCTCGAGATTGTTTTGTCTATCGGTATGAATTTGAAACATTTTATTAGAATACTATTCTCACTTCTAATATTCTCAGCAATCATAGGTGGACTCTTTTATCTTACCCTACACCTCAACAACCGAGATATTAAGAAGCTCTCCATGCCATCAAATAAGGACGGACTGAGCTTTACCATAAAAAATAAAGAGCTCTTAGATCAGTCTGTCCTACTTGAAAAAGGCACTATTAAAAATGTAGACATGCAGATTCTATCCTTCAAGAAGGACGGAAAATATGTTCTACAAAAAGGAAGGACCGAAGATGATAATCCTGAACTCACAGAGCAAAGTATTAAGTACGAAGCTAAGCGACGAGATGCTCTTGCTCTCATTAACGCAGGTTTTTGGTCTTACGAAGGGCTAGATCGTCCCTTCGCCCAAAAGGAAATCGAATTGGGCAAAACAGGGCTTTTATACGGAGATGATCAAAATAATATTACTGCCGGTACCTACCCAAATATAGACACAGCTAAAATGTTTACTCACATGGGAAGCAACGGTTGGGATACTGGTGCCTTTGGTATTCTCATTAAGGATAAAAAGGTAGATAAAACCTGGGAGAAAGGTGATCCTGACCAACCAAATGCCCGTTCCATTTATGTAGTAACCTATGATGGTATTATCCGTATTATCCAAACCTATGGTCACAACTCCCTCAATAAGGGCTTGAATCACCAAGACGTATACAATCTTTTAAAAAATTTAGGCTACTCAAAAATTCGCCTTGCCTTCCTACTAGATGGTGGTGGAACGACTCGTATGTATACGCGATCTGATAATGGTACGGAAAAGGTTGCTGGGGCCTTTGTCGACAATAGAACCTACATTGAGTACCTCTATCTCACCAAGCGAGATAGCAATGCTACTGATCCAAATGTTTGGCGAGATCCTGAGCTCGTAAAAGCAGGTAAGTCCAAGTCAATCACTTATGACGACTATATTAAATCAATCTATTCAAACGGGAAAGTTTCAGGAACCCAATACCAGTTTGATATCTCCAAATAATGCAAAAATCCTCACTAAAATGAGGATTTTTTATCTTATTTTAAATTGTTCAATGCGGTAAGTAGGTAGTGACCATCACGAATACCTTTACCGACACGCTTGGTATTTTCAAGCAAATCTTGGTAATCAGTATCTGAAAGATTGTCAATGGTAGCCTTCAAATCATGAAGCGACTCTACTGCAATCCCACAGCCATTCTCAAGTACAAAGTGAGACAAGGCTGACTGTTTCCAAACAACAAGCGGGAATCCTGATGCCAAGTAAAGTGAAGCTTTGTGAGAGTTGTTATAGCGAAGGTACTCGCCAAAAACACCACTACATGTCTGAGCACTATCACCATCCCAGACAAGACCAAAACCACCCTCAAGGGCTGCAGGAAGCTCATCAGGTAGGAAGGAGCCAAAGTAGGTCTCATTCGCAAGTGCTCTGCTCTCGTCGAAGCCAACACCATAAAGGTTATAAGCAGGTTCTGCAGAAAGTGAGTAAAGATAACCAGCTTTTTCTTGTGCCAGATTACCAGCAACAATAATTGGCTGATTCTTACTTAGACCTGTCTTCTCTTGGAAATTTGGAATCAAATAGTCGAAAATGCCAAGGCTAACAATCTTAGCTTCCGTTATCCCTTTATCCACCAAAACAGATTTCATAATTGGATTGTGGGCAATAATGCCATCAGCTACACCTAAAAGACCTGACTCCTGGATTTTCATTCGAACTCTATGTTTTAATGGAGCAGCTTGACTATTCATAAAACGAAGGGCATCCAAATCATGGATGATGAACTGAATTTTCACACCTCTTTTTCTTGCTTTTTTAACAAGTAAAGTAGTGAAAAAACTATGATGAAGCATTGGAAATTGAATTAGAAGTTCATCCCCTTTATTCAAACGATTTAAAGACTGGCTGAATGATTTAGCCTTATGTATTTGAGACTTTATTATACTCATCTCGTACCAATTGTCAACTGAAAGAACCAAGGCTTGATAGCCCTCTCTCTTTACAATTTCTTCAACATCATTACGAGCCTTATTTCCTGCATTTTTAACATTGTTATCGTGTAAAAATTCTTCTTTTAAATAGTATTTCATCTCTTATTTCTCATTTTTCAAAAGCTGATTTTTCAGGATAGCGTTCTTGTAAGATTTCCTTAAAACGAATGATATTCTCCTCTTTAAAGTCAATATCATCATTGACACAAAGCAATTTTTTATGTTTATCTTTAAAAATACTCACTAACCTATCAACTTGATTTAGATCTATCGATTCTCCAAAATTTTTAGACATAGGATAAAATTGATCACTTTCAATCTGCCAATACTGACAGATATATTGATTAACATCTACTTCGTAGTCTCTGATATGATTTCGAGACGTTTTATCTAACGTTTCTCCTTCAATTTTCCACAAATGTGCCAAGGTACTCTTTTTCATCGGTGTAGCTAAATGGTTGTGCACATATCCTGTTGGTCCCCATGGTAAAAGTAGTAAATTTTTTAAAACTAAATACCCATAGCGATAATTAAAAAATTTCCAGGGCGAGGACTTTAGGGCCTTTTTTTTGGGGAAATGACGATAAATTAACTCAACATTTTTGTAATAAGTATTTGTATATGATGACCAAGGGACCAAAGCATCATATACAGCTAAAAGCTTGGGTTGTCCATTCTTATAAAAATCCGAAGGCTGACTGTCTCTGATTAAGTACATATCATCATTGAAATACAAATAATTCTCCGACAATCCTTCAATCCGATGAAGATTAAGCTCAATAGCAGCAGAATTATAGGTAGGTAGGTACTCTTCAGGGATGAATTCCTTATGAGTAATCCATCTGAGTTTCGGATGCTCTAAATTCAACCAGTCAGGCTTTTGCCCATTGGTAATTAAATAAACATTATTCACCCAAGGGGCATGCTTTTCAATCATTCGAAACCAGTAATTAAAAATTCCAAATTCACGGTATCTTAAATCTCCATCAACTAATTCATTAGAAACTGAGATTTGGCCTGTTACTTCTTGTTTCTCACGGATAAACTCTGGATCACTTCCATCGACCCAGAGGACAACGATATCAATTTTTTCTTCTGTCATTTACTAAATTCTTTCTCTACGACTTCTAAGGCACGCTCAATGACCACGTGCATGTCGTAGTATTTATAGTCTGCTAGACGTCCACAGAAGATGACCTTGTCATTTTTCTCAGCTTCTTCCTGGTACTTGGCAAACATAGCATTGTTTTTAGCATCATTGATTGGATAGTAAGGTTCATCTCCACGTTTCCAATCTGCTGGATATTCACGGGTGATGACAGTCTTAGGCTGGGTACCATACTCGAAATGCTTGTGCTCAATGATACGAGTATAAGGAATTTCACGTTCTGTGTAATTGACTACTGCATTACCTTGATGGTTTTCTTCATCCAGGACTTCGTGTTCAAAATGAAGACTACGATACTCAAGCTCTCCGTGTTTGTAATCAAAATACTGGTCAATCATCCCTGTAAAGACAACTTTATCAGCTGAAGCTTCAAGCTCTTCACGATTGGCAAAGAAATCTACTCCAAGCTCTACTTCCACATCGCCTAGCATGTTTTCAATGATGACATTGTAACCACCGATTGGAATCCCTTGGTAACGGTCATTAAAGTAGTTGTTATCAAAGGTCAAGCGAACTGGAAGACGTTTGATGATAAAGGGTGGAAGGTCTGTGGCAGAACGTCCCCACTGCTTTTCTGTATAGCCCTTAATCAACTTTTCGTAGATGTCTGGACCAATCAACTTGATAGCCTGTTCTTCAAGATTTTTAGGCTCAACATCCTTCATGTCAGCCGTTTGTTCCGCAATCTTGTCCTTAACTTCTTGAGGAGTCTTAGTACCCCACATGGCATAGAAGGTATTCATGTTGAAGGGAAGATTGTAAAGACTACCCTTGTAGTTAGCTACTGGTGAATTAATATAGTTATTAAATTCAGCGAACTGGTTGACATAGTCCCACACTTTTTTATTTGACGTATGGAAAATGTGGGCACCGTACTTGTGAACATTAATCCCTTCCACTTCTTCACAGTAGATATTACCACCAATGTGATCCCGTTTGTCAATGACTTTTACTTTTTTACCTCGTTTAGTAGCTTCGTGTGCGAAGATTGCTCCAGACAAACCAGCACCAACGATCAAATAATCGTACATATTTTTCTCCTTAGTTTTTCATTAACTGTTGTTTCAAATCTTTCATATCAACGACACGTAAGACAATAATCAAGACGATATAAATGATAGCACCAACAAGACCATCTACTGCTACATTAAGCATAGGATTAAATTGGACAAACATCTTAAAGACAAAGAGTCCAAGATACATGATAACTGATGCTAAGATAATTTTTGACATGGCTGGAAGGATTGAAACATCCTTGATGAATCTCCTTGAAAAATTCAATTGAATAACCCATACCAAAGCCTCTGTTAAAACTGATACAATGGATGCTCCGACAAAGCCAAATGGAGGAATCAACAAGAGATTAAATCCCACACTGACAACGGCTGGAATAGTCGTAGAGAGCATAAACTCACGATGTTTATTATGTGGAATCAAAATCTGGATTCCCATAATATTTGTCCAACCGATAAAGAACATCCTAAAGACCATAATAGCAATAGCAAGATAAGCCTCTTGGAAATCTTTCCCTAGGAAGAAACTCACAAAGTCCTTATTGACGATCAAGAGACCTGCTATAATCGGGAAAATCACCAGATTATAAATCAAGAAAGACAACTCATGCATCTTGTTAACCGCCTTATGGTCACCACTAGACAAGAGTCCAGATACCCTAGGAAGCATCACACTTCCTAAAGACGTCACTAATGTTAAAAGGATATTGATAATCTTCAATGCCTGGTCATAAATACCGACATCATTGGTAGATGACAAGGCACCCAGCATGGTACGATCCAAAGTCACGTACAGTGAAATGGCAACCTGAGGAAGAAACAGCAAAATAACAGGTTTGAGATGTTTCTTAGCATAGTCTATGTCAAATTGAGGCTTACCAATATAAGACCTTGCTGGAAGCCACATACTCAACTGTCCTAGCAACTCGAAGAAGGTCAGAAGAAAAACATAAAGATACAAATCATCCGGTGTTTTCACAAATAGGAAGATGGAAATAACTCCTAAGACCTTCACCGTTGTATTTCTTGCAGTAATACGACGAAAATCCTCCAAACCTTGGAATAACCAAGAAATGTCCATTCCTTTCGATATCAAGCTTAGTCCTAAAATATAGGCTACCAAATTCTGCATGGAAGGCAGAAGGAAACACAAGATAGCGTATAAAATGATAGACAGAACGGTCGCTGCCAACTGAAGAGTGTAAATCCCCCAAAAATTTTTGCGAACATCCTTTCGATGCCCTGAAATCTCCTTAGTTCCATAGTTAGCAACCCCCAAAGTCGCCAAAAGAATAAAGTAGGTCACAATAGAGTTAAAGTAACCATAAGTACCTAAATCTTTTGAACTAAAAATCCGAGTAACATAAGGGGTCGTAATGATTGGTAAAACAATGACCAGTAATTGATAGGAAAGATTATAGGCGTAATTTTTTAAAACTTTCATAAGTATATGACTCTGTTTAGACTTTCTAAATGATATACCTCTGCTTCAATTACAAAAAATCTTTATCAGTCTTCATCACAAAGAGTCGACTAATCAATAGGATAAGAGGTGAGTAACGAAGAACAAGCATTTGGGGATCAAACATGCCATGAATGATCATAACCCCTAAGCAGGCAAGAATGATATCTTTTCGATTAGTTATAAAATAATTCATGACCCGTGTTAAAGCCAATAACATGAATGCACTAACAGCCAATCCATCAATTACGAGTAACTGCACAAATGAACTATCAATAAAGTTATAATCGCTTGAATAGTTACCAAAAATATCCATGGTCGTAAATGAGATTGGTCGACCTAATAAGGAAACACCAAAATTTCGGAACCCTTGAACACTTAGTCTCAGACGGTTATGCGTAAATTGGTCAACTAGATGGAATAAATCACCAGTTGAATAGAAACAAAAATAGAGAGTAATGAACAATGCAATAATAAAACCATACTTAGCAAGATTTGCTGTTATGACATTACTATCTATGAAATCAAACTTAAAGACCTTCAGACTGAATAACGCATAAGTCAAAATCAAGAGACTTAGATAAAGTGGACTTGAGGTTGAAGTCTGTTGGTGCATATAAAATGTAGCAAACAGTAGAGCTAACAACTCTAGATAAGAAACTTTCTTTCCTCTGAACATTAAGTAACTACATAGGGCAAAGAACATACGTTGAGAGGCAAAGGACACATAATTGAATCCTAAACTATAACGATAACCACTATCTGCACTCATCAACATATTTGAGATAATGCCCATCTTACTAGCTAGAATAGTTACAAACAGCACTAAAAAGGTGGCAAAAGAAAAGGTCCCTAATAACTTCTTGAACTCTATATCCCTAGCTGAGAAAACCAACAGCAAAACGTTTATATCAGGAAAACCATCTCGATTTTTTGACACAATTAACATGGTCAAGGTAAATAATAAGAAAATTATTAATTCCTTCAAGTGGTATCTGAAATAATTTATGGTATCAGGGAGGTTAATGAGTTCCTTTATCGTAATCATGCCTATTGTAAAATACAGCAAGATACGATAGAGCGACAAAAAACCATCCAACCTTATAAAATAAGTTGTAGTTACCAGAGATGCAAATAATACCCAAACAAAGAGTGTAAATAAATAGATTTTCTCTGAGATAAAGCGACTGCTATTCACAAGTACTTTCCATACCTTTCAATTATTCTTATAAATGTTGTAATATCATCTGCGTTTTTTTAAGGTAAATCAGAACAACATACATTCGACATTTCAACAACAGTTTTATAAGTGGATTTAATACTGAAGAATCATTCTTAATAAAATCCGCTATATCCTGTTTCTTACAAATTTCTTTAACCAGCTTAACTTTTTTATTAACTGGTAACTTTTGTTTGGTAATATTGTAGATATTACTCATCAAAATTCTTGCTTTTACATTATTATCAAGACTTGAATTGTCTAAATGCCAATCCTCTAATAAGTTATCAACTAACTTCAATTCTTGAAGCTGATATTGAAGACGTTTGGGGTTATAGCCCGACATGGCGGAACCATTTCTACCAATGACATAAACGTAATAGGAATCTTGAGAAAGATAAATCTTATTGACATTACGATAAACATCAAGATTAAAGCGGACATCTTCACCTAACTCATACTGCTCAAAAGAAAGGTTATTTTCAAGAAGAAATTCTCTGCGATAAATCTTATTCCAAACTGTGTACAGCATGTCCGATAAGAATAGTTCTTTAAATATCTTGATAAAACCATCCTTGTCGTAACTCCCTTTAAACGGAAGTGACTTTTCAGTACAGCTCTTCTCAGTTAAATCTTCCTCAAAAGAATTATAATAACTAAAAATAACTAAATCTAAATCTGACACTAGCTTATCAGCAAAATCAGCAAAGAGATTCCCAACAAGATAATCATCACTATCAACGAAGTAGACAAACTCTCCCCTGGATTTGGACAAGCCAAAATTACGTGCCGAGCCAACACCATGGTTTGCAATATGATAAACTGAGATATTTGAATACTCACTAGCATAAATATCGCAAATACTGCCGCTACTATCAGTAGATCCATTGTCTATCACTATAATCTCCAAGTCATTATAATGTTGAGAAATAATACTTTTCAAACAACGATCAATGTATTTCTCGACATTATAAACTGGAATAATAACAGAAAATTTCAATTTTGACTCCTAAAATAATATCAGAAAACGTTTTGAATACTGAAGGCTAGTTTTAAAACTTTAAGTCTAAACAGTACATATTTTAACTTATTTGGTTGGTCTTTCATTTGAGAAAGAGAAACATTATTTTTAAGCAATTCTTGCTTCACTTCATCAGTAATGTTTCTATATTTTTTATCTAATTTAGATTTATACAAACTTGCTAATATATGAACCAATCCGTTTACATAATAACGTTGTGACATTTGCAACTCTTCTTTACTTAATTGTGAACGGACAAACTCAGAATAAAAAACTTCTTTGTAGAATCCAAACATATCACTAAATTTCTTTTCATTCCATGACTGAGTAATAGAATCAGGATTATCGATTAGATAGTGATAATACTTTTGATTTGTCGCATAAACCATCTTAGCTGAAAGAAATAGTTTGTAATTGGTGCCAAGATCTTCATAGTATTTACCAATAGGAAACTGAATGTCATTATCAGTAAATAAAGACTTTCTATAGATTTTGTCATTAGCAAAACCAGTAATATAACTATGGCTAAGCAGCTGTACAAAAGCATCTTTACCCTCAAAAACTTGAGTCACTAATGAATCCGAAACGATAGCATCTTCTTCACCCTTTACAAACTCTCGATTAAAAGAGATAATATCAAACTTCTGGGATTCCACCACTTCTGCTAACGCTATAAAGGTGTCTGGTTCAATCCAATCATCTGAATCAGGGAAATAGACATATTCTCCCTCAGCATGAGAAATACCAGTGTTACGAGCTGCAGATAGCCCACCATTCTTCTTATGAATAACTGAGATAAAGTCATACGCTTTAGCATAGGCATCACAAACTTGAGGAGAACGATCGGTGCTTCCGTCATCAACTAACAGAATGTCATAATCTTTCCACTCTTGAACAAGAATGCTTTCAATACAACGCTTTAGATATTTTTCAACATTATAAACTGGAATGACGACGGTTAAAAGTGGTTTCATAGATTCTTCACCTAAATGTTTTTATGTTAAGTCTGCTCCACCCTTATTCAACCAAGTTACAACATTAAAATAACGGTGGTAAGTTTTTAAATCGATTCCAACATGCCCTTGTTTTTCAGCTGATTTAAAGTGTATCAATGAAGGTAAGTTGCTATGATTCTTTGAAGAGAAGATAACCTTACTCTTATATGGAAGCTCCTCAAACTCTTTCATCAACTCATAGGTGCAGGCATCATTATCATTGAACTTAAAATACAAATTATCCCAATGTATTCTCTTCAAACGGCGTTGCCATTTTTGTGTAGCTTCTTCTTCATCTGCGTAATGCAAAAAATGAAGTTCAATATCATCAAGAAGTGCAAGGGGATAAGCATTATCAAAGTTTTTGATATATTTTGATTCCTTAACAAATTTCAGGGAGATATTTCCACTTAAATAGTGTTTTAAATTCTTGAGCATCTTGATGTAATCAGGCGAAAAGACAAACATTCCTACAAATGGTGTTTGATAAGGTAACCCCAGTTCCTGATAAACTTTTCCAGCCCAACAATTATCACAAATGATTGTGAAGTTTTTATTTTTGAGTCTTCGTCTAGGAATAAAATTAATAATTGGATAAACGATAGGTTTTATTCTATCTTTTAGTGATTTTCTTTCCATAATCTCCTAATTACCTTTGTTTTATAATTCAAAAGTACTCTTTTCAGGTAGAAACTCATCAAATGAAGCAATGAATTCTTTCATTACCTTATCTTCATCCTGAATGTTAAAGCCATCATTAATACACATAATTTTATATTTCTTCGAAACTAAAAGATTCCAGAAATCTGAATTTGCATCATCCAAAGAAAATAGTCCACCAATTTTTGAATCACCAATAGCATATTGTCCACTAGCAATTTGCCAATATTTAAAAAGCCAAATATTTGTATCTGCTGGATTCCTAAAACGGCTAGCTGATGTTTTTTCTAAGATTTCCTTTTCTTTCTCCCATAAAAGAGCAAATGTTGATTTTAAAAGAGGATATGGAAGATGGCTTTCCCAGAAGCCACAAATAAATTTACTATTTTTATAAAGTAAAGATTTTATAACTTGCTTTAAGCCCTGTTTCAGAGAAAAGAACTTCCCATTTTTCAAGATTTCTTCTTTGCTGAAATAACTTGTTATTATCTCCATATTATTAATTTGAAAGTTTCCTGTTCCAAATCGTTCAGGAATAATAGGAGATAAAGCAGTATTATACTTAGGTAGCCCTTTCTCAGAGAAAAAATCACTTGGTGAAACTGGTGCCGTTAAATACATATCGTCGTTAAAACAAACAAAATGTTCTGACAAATTTGGTATTTTATGAATATTACATTCAATGGCATTAGATGAAAACACAGGTAGATAGTCATTGTTGATGATTTCTTTATGATCTATAACTTCTAATTTACTATTATCTAAATCTAACCAATCAGGTGTTTGATTGTCAGTTACTAAATAAACTTTATTCACCCAAGGTGCAAACTTCTCAACACCTCTAAACCAATACTTAAACGTCCCCCATTCACGGTACGCTTTATCGGAGTTCATATTATTTTCTGATGTTGTAAAAGTAGAGTCATATTTACTCTTTTTAGCTCTCCAATTAGGATCGCTCCCATCAACCCAGGTTACAACAAAATCTATCGGAAAATTCATATCACTTCCTCTTTATTTTTACTTCTTATATAACTCCGAGAAATTTCGAATGTAACTTTGTAATGAAAAGAGTTCTTTTTGGCGTTTGACAGATGCCTTGCCAAATTGCTCTCTCTTCTCGGTGTCATCAGCCAATTCTTGAATAGCCTTAGACAATTCTGCAGGCTGATTTGGTGTGGCAAGAAGGCCATTTTTACCTTCCTTAACCATTTCACAGACACCACCATGACGGTAGCCGACTACGGGTTTGCCACAAGCCATTGATTCGAGAACTACAGTTGGTAGAGGATCTGGATTGGTACTTGGCAAGACAAAGATATCAAACATATTATAGAGCTCTGTCGTCTTGCTATAATAATCGATACGTTTAATCTGCCCAGCTACAGGTGAATCTGATATAGCCTTCTCCAGCTCATCAACTCGCCATTCTTCACCTTCAAAAGCACTCCCTGCCAGAAAGGCTACTGCTTTTGGATTAGCCTTTAAGATTGGAGTGACAGCTTCTAGGAAGTCGCCTTGCCCTTTCCAAGCGTTCACTCGTCCAACCATTCCGATAACCAAGGCATCCTGTGCGATACCAAACTGGTCACGAACTGCACTAGCATCCATTTCATGATAGACGGCATTGTCAACACCATTATAGATAACTTGAACTTGGTCATTTTTTACAAAGCGAGACTGCTTGACGTGGTTAGCCACAGCATTTGAAACTGTCACAATCGTATCAGCATAACGCCCCATCAAAAAGTTGATAAAATCAGAGATTGCTTTTGGTTTGACGATAATTTCATGCACATGCCAAATCAAAGGTAATTTCAACTTACGTTTGAGATAAATCCCCTCAAGTACCGCAGTCGTATTATTGTGAATAAGAGTAATGCCATTATCCTTAGCATATTTAGCAATTTGCTTTGAATAACGATTATAAGAGCCAAAATACTCAAGAATTCCCTTAGAATTAAAATATTTACGGCGCAAGATTGGATAATCGATAACTTTTACCTTAGCCCCAACCTTTTCCAATGCACTCACTAAGACACCATCGTTAGGCAAGATGACATGAGCTTCAAAGGCATCTTTATCCAGCCCCTTAATCAACTCCAACAAAACCTTGTCAGCACCATACATTTCGGCACCAGCGTGAAGATATAAAATTTTCTGCATTTCTATCCTTTAAGTATGTTCTCGTAGTCTGTAACAATTTTTTCCCAAGTAAAGGCTTCAGTGATGCGATTACTTGATTTTTGATTGAGATCTTCGATTGCTTGAGCGTCCAATTGCTCAGCTTGATCGATCACACTTGCCAATTGGTCTTTTTTCCAATAGAGAGCACCATCTTCACCGACTTCACGGTTAAAGCCAACATCCAGCAAGAGATTGAGCTTAGTAGACTCAAGAGCCTCAAGAAGGGAGGGATTGGTACCACCTACTTCATGACCATGGAAGTAAGCAAAGGCATTCTCACGAATGTATTTGAGCAATTCTTGGTCATAAACAGTTCCAACAAATTTCACACGAGAATCCTTGTCAAAACCAGTCTCCTGACGCAACTTGTCGTAGAACTTGTTTTCTTCAACATTTGTAATAAGAACAAAGTCCTTGTCAGAGTTTGATGCCATAAAGCCACGAATCATAGCCTCATAGTTATTCTCAGGCACAAAACGGCCTACAACAAGGTAATAATTGTTTTCAATGACGCCCTTTTCAAAATACCATGTGCGAACCTTATCATCAACCTTAGTTAATCGAGATTTAGTTGTATCTGTCCCATAGGCAATGTAAGTTGTCTGAGGACGATACTTCGCATAATCCTTTTGAATATATGCTTCGATGTTCTTACTATCACAGATTAAAAGATCCGCATGTTTCACCATGAGTTGCTCAGAAATTTTCCAATATTTACGAACCGGAAGACTCCATTTGGCACGAAGCCATTCATGACCGTCTGGGTTAACCATAAGGGTACCACCGATAGCCTTGATTTTCTTTTTAATACCTGAGATGAATGGACCAATTCGGCAGGCCAAAACATAAAAGATTGGTGCTTGGTCATTGTTTTCCTTAGCAATTTCAATGGCCTTATTAAGAGCTGCAATATCATAAGCAATAGCACGTGCAGGTCCGATATTTGGGACATCGATATTGTAGCATTTAGCACCGTTATGTTCGAAAGTGTCTGCTGTAATACCTGATTTAGCAGAGTTTTCACGCATACAAGCTACATAATATTGGATATCTTTGTCTTGTTGGAACTCTGTTAACTTCTCAACAAAGGTCTCAAATCCACCATATTTGGCAGGGATACCCTTGGAACCAACGATATAAACTGTTTTTGTCATTTAATCACCATCAAAAAAGATGGAACGAGCATTACTTCGCTCCATCCTTCATCACTACTACCTTAATTGTTTTCAATAAAATTTTCACATCAGTCCAGATGGTCCAACCGTCCATGTAAGCTACATCAAGTTTGACCACCTCATCAAAATCGGTAATTTCGCTACGCCCACTAACTTGCCAAAGTCCAGTAATTCCAGGTTTGAAACTAAGTCGACGTTTTTGACCCGGCGTATAAGACTCATACTCATCGAGTGTAGGTGGTCGTGTTCCAACCAAGCTCATATCCCCTTTAAGAACATTCCAAAATTGAGGCAGTTCATCAAGGCTTGTTTTACGAATGAAATGACCAATTGGAGTAATACGCGGATCATTGTCCATTTTGAACATTCCACCAGTCATTTGATTTTGATCCATTAAATCTTTTTTTATCTCCTCAGCATCCACACGCATAGAGCGAAACTTGTAAAACTTGAAAACACGTCCATTTTGCCCTACACGATTTTGGACGAAAATAGCTGGACCTCCGTCACGTTTAATAACAGGAACTAGGAAGATTCCTGCGATACCACAGAAAAACAAACCAACCAAGGCACCACAAATGTCAAGTGCACGCTTTGCTAAAACATGTCCATAGTTATAAAATTCATTTGAGAAAGTAACGACACTAAATCCGCTTAATTGATGAATTTCTTTCTCACCAGTACCAAGGAAATTCAAGGCATTGATGTTGACAGATACAGGAATTCCCATCATTTCAAAGTCTGATACAAAATCAAGAATCATATACTTATCACTTGGTAAATTGATGAAGACTTCATCTACCACTGCTTGAGTAGCATAACTAATGAGATTCATCAGAGGAACGTTTTTGATAAACTCATTTGTAAAGTGCACGTCATCTACTACACAAGCAGCTGTTATTTGCCCATCCAAATTATTTGACATTTTAGACATGGTCTTATCCAGACGGTTTTTGTTTGTGACCAATAGGATGTTTCGTTTATTCTTCCGACGAGTATAAATCGATCCTCTAAAAATACGAATGGACAAATTAGCTGCAAACATCAGTACGCCGTTCACCACGAGAAAGGCCATCAGCCCCCTACGAGAAATAGCAGGCGTATCGAGATCCATCACGAAGATAATAAAAGTGACAAAAACTCCCAATAGAACCGTATACTTAATCGTTTGAATCAATTCATCTATCATGCCTCTATATTTGAAGTTGACATAATAGTTGCCCACATAATAAACCACCATATGGGCAATTCCAAAGAGAACGATGCCATTTCTTCGCAAATCTGAATCTGGGATACAAAAGACAATTCCGCTAGACAGCAGTATTACTAACAGCTGTAAAACTGCAACTTCTAATTTACGAATATCTAACTTTTCTTGCATGTTCTCCCCCTAAATGATTCTTATTTCTTACCGTAGTTACCGTAGGAACCGTAATTCCCGTAGGAACCATATTGTTCAAGTTTCGTATCGTATTTGTTTAAAACAACACCTAAAAATGGGGTACCAGTGTGTTCTAACTGTTCTCTTGCTTTTTGTACTTCTCGGCGACGAGTTTCCCCAGAATCTGTAACTAGCATCGTTGCATCACACTTTTGTGAAATGATAGCAGCATCAATCACTACACCAATCGGTGCTGTATCAACAATGATATAATCATAATACCGACGCAAAGTCGTCAGCATTGTCACAAAATTTTCACTCTGCAAGAGCGCTGTTGGATTTGGAGACACTTGACCAGACTGGATAACAAAGAGGTTTTCTACATTGGTGTCACACAGTCCGTTAGAAAGGTCAGCATTCCCAGAAAGGAAATCTGTTAAGCCAGTGATTTTCTCGCGAGACTTGAAAACTCCTGACATAACTGAATTACGGATATCCGCATCAATAAGAAGCGTTTTATATCCTGCACGAGCAAAAGCAATGGCGATATTAATCGAAGTTGTTGACTTTCCTTCTCCTGGTTTCACCGATGAGATCGTAACAACTTCGAGATTATTTCCGCTGAGTTGGATATTGGTACGAAGAGCATTATAGTACTCTTCTGCTTTTTGGAATAAATCCAAACGTTTTTGTGCAATTTCTAAAGTTGGCATACTAGCTCCTATTATAATTTATCTATATTGGGAATAACTCCAAGTAAAGTCAGTTTCATGGTATCTTCGACATCTTCTGGACGTTTCACACGGTCATCCAAAATCTCTGTTAACAAGACAACTACAGTAATCACTGCGAAACCTCCCACAAATCCTAATAAAACATTACGGCGGATGTTGGGCGAAGATGGAGTTGTTGCAGGAATCGCTTCTTCCAATGTTGTTACATCAGACACTCGAGTGACTGCAATAATCTTTTGTGCAGCTACTTCACGCAGAGCATTAGCAATACGACTAGCCTCTTCTGGTGTGCTATCTTCTACTGTGATAGATACGATACGAGTATCGGTTGGAACTTGTACTGAAATTTTCTTCGTCAATTCTTGTATCGACAAATCCAACTTCAAGTCGCTGATGAGCTGGTTGAGTACATCCTGCGACAAAATAATCTCTCGGTAATCTTTTACTAGGTACGTTCCCGCTTGAAGATCTTGGTTCGTCAACCCTGGATTATCTGATTGGCTACGATTTACCACGTAGATACGAGTAGTTGAGCTATACTCAGGCGTCACAACGAACATGCTGTAACCTAGTGCGACAATAGAAGTGAAGAGAGAGACAAGTAAGATTAAAAACTTTCTTCTCCATAGCAATTTTAGCAAGGACATAACGTCAATTTCAATGGTTTCTTTTTGTTGATTCATGGTTTCTCCTAAATTAGTTGATCATTAAGTAGCAAACTGGCATTATCATAAAACAATTCCCGAGCTCGCTTTTCGCCATATTGTTTGTTTATAATTTGATAAGCTTCTTTCATATAAGGAGGACGGTCATCCAGATTATGCATATCACTTGCTATAAAATGAACTAAACCCTTCTCCAAGAAAAACTGAGCACGCTTTTTCATGAACTTATACTTATCTCCAAAGAGTTTTGGTTTGAGAACACTAAAGCTATTTATCTGGATATAGCACCCCATATGAATCAGTTCCTGAACTCGTTGTGCCTCATTTTCTAGAGCGTGGTAACGCTCGATGTGAGCTACAACTGGTGTAATCCCCAAACGCAAAACATCTCCTAGTGCCTTATGGATTTCCTTCCACGGCGTATTCATGCTAAACTCGATAAGAGCATAGCTAGTGCCAGCCAAGGTGGGAATGATTTTTTGCTCCAGTTTTTCTAGAACATCACTAGTGAAGTAAATCTCCGCACCATATAACACTGTCAAATCAACCGCCACTTCCTTGGCAAGTTCTTGGACATGCTGGAAGTTGGTGACGATTTTCTCCTCTGATGTTTCAAACATCCCTTTGCGACGATGGGAGGTAGCGACAATTGTCCTCACCCCTTGATCATAAGCATACTGAAGAAGTGCCTTGGACTCCGCTCTGCTTTTGGGTCCATCATCCACATCAAACACAATATGAGAATGAATATCAATCATTTTATTTTCCTTCCATTACATCTTGGATTGCAGTTTTAACAGAGTTAAGGCTATCCTGATTAATTTCCATCATGTAGAGGTTGCTACCTGGCATGGCATACGAAGGCAAGTCCATTCGACCAGTCCCCTGTAAATCTTGTGAAGTTACTGTATATCGCCCACCACTCTCTAGTTGTGTATTGACCAGATTCATCATGGTGTCCAGTGGCATGTTGGTTTGAACAGAATCTCCTAAACCATTAATAATGTTGTTATAATTACGCAATGCTTCAGCTGATGTCAGTTTCTGGATAATCGCTGCTATCACTTTTTGCTGATTGCGGCCACGATCTCGGTCCCCATCTGCTAGTGAGTAACGCTCGCGCACAAAACCAAGGGCTTGATCCGAGTTTAGGTGAACGTTCCCAACAGCAAATTCATAGTTGCCATGAAGCGAGGTGAAGGCTTGATCATTGTAAACATCTACTCCACCTAACAAATCGATTAGTTTTAAGAAAGAAGTGAAGTTAAGCCGTGCATAATAGTTAATGTCAATCCCATAGAGATTCTCAAGAGTATGGATAGAAGCATCTACTCCATAAATCCCTGCATGTGTCAATTTATCTGACTGATTGTTCCCTCCATCAGCGATAGGAACATAACTATCCCGAGGTGTTGTTGTCAGCAGAACCTTTTTCGTTGCACGATTGACCGTCATAATAATATTGACATCCGAACGGGATACAGAACTGATATCGCCGTAGGTATCAATTCCACTAATATAAACGTTAAAGACATCATTGTTTGTTACACTAGCTTCCTCAACTGTTTTTGTCAAGGACTTGGTATAAATTTTCTTAATTTTTGAAGCATAATTCACATCCTCTGATTCAATCATACTTTCAAACACGCTATTTAAAACAATTGCCTTGGTCTCTCCATTTAAAAGACTTTGATAAGCCGCCAAATAAGATGTGCTTGGTTCAACTTGGATGTTCTTGTTTTGAGTAGCCTTTATATCATCAAGCAACTGTTGGATGTTGTCTGAATCTGTACTCGTTGGAGCAAGAACTGTATCCACTTGAGAGATATTCTGAATATCACTCCCTTCCAAAACGGCAATACTCATTGAATAGTTCGAATAATTTGAGGTTGCATTTAGGCGGTTACTTAAGCCAACAAATTGTTGAACAGCAAAAAGGGAAACCGTTGTTGTAAAAATTCCTACAATCAGTAACACAACTGTAAAAATTTTAGCTTTTTTGAAAAAAATGAGTAGAAATGCTAGTCCTGCCAAAAAAATGATTCCTATTGTTAGGAGGACATTTAAATATCGGAAAGCAAGAATGTTATAGCGAAAGATTGAAAACAGTAAAAAACCAGCCAACAAGATAAAAATTGCTAATAGCACCATGCTAACAATACTTATTTTTCTTTGTTTTTTTACCATCTTTGTTAAATGAGACCGACGTTGGTATTTACTCATCGTATACTCCTATATAAACTTTATCAATTCTATTATATCATAAAAACTGTATTAATTTAAGGATTTCTTAAGATTTTCAACCTATAAGAAAAAGCAGGGAAATACTTGCATGTTTTTACATGTTCTTGCAAAGCTTACTACATTACGTTTTCATTCATTTTCTTTATCTTAAAATAGCTCATGATTTTTTTGTAATCTTTTGTTGGTTTTTTGTAATATAATTGTAAACTAAATCGATAAACTTTTCTCTCTTAAAATTATTATTCTGCCTCATTTTCCTACCAAATCATAGACAAAAAAACAAGTTACTCCTGTAAAACTTTACAAAAGTCACTTGTTCTCTCCATTTCATCAGTTTTATGTAACATTCTTCTATTGATAACGTAGATTTAATCCGTTTAACTTTCTCTCTTTAATTGTTCATAGTTTTCTTGTCCATCATTGAGTTTATCCCAAATAATGACTGCTCCAGCCTTAAGAGATTTTTGTACATCAATGATGCGTTGATTGGATGAACCACGAAACTGGAGCATGAGATTTTTCTTGGTCCGGTCAAAACGCCCATCCACCAGGATGTCAATCAAGGACAACAATTCCAGCTTGTCCTCGGTTTCCAACAGCATTTCCTCCCAAGTATAGCCCGTCCAAGACCAGATGTCCTTATCAGGCAATTCGTGGCGAATCCGCTTGACCAGAGGCAAGAGGATACCGGTGTTAAGAAAAGGCTCTCCACCCAAGAGGGTCAGCCCCTGCACGTAAGGTTGTGCCAAATCAGCCATGATCTGTTCTTCTAATTCTGCTGTATAGGGAATCCCTGCATTGAAAGACCAGGTTGCCACATTGTAGCACCCTTCGCAGTGAAACATGCAACCCGCCACATATAGGGAATTACGAACACCCTCACCATCAACGAAGTTAAAGGCCTTATAGTCAATGATGCGCCCCTGACTCAACTCCTTACTCTTCCATTCTTGTGGTTTGGGATTGTTCATTCTTACCCTCCAAATCTATCCAATAACGTTCGTTCCCATCAATAGTATTGTCATAAACACCACCAGTCGCTAGGATAGTGCGACGACTGCCCTCGTTATTCACATTGCAGGTGATAAGCACACAGTCCAATCCGTGTTTGAACGCTTCTTCTAAGCCAAGTTTTAGTTGTTCTTTAGCCAAGCCCTGACGGCGCTTGCTAGGACGAATGGAGTAGCCGATGTGCCCGAACTTAGTGCAAATAGACTCATTCATTCCCAATCGCAACGAGAGGAAACCCAAAGGCAGACCTGTTTCATCAAAGGAAAGATACTGGACAGAAGGTACCCGATCGGAAGAACGGTACTCAGCTCGCTCTTTTCGAACAGCCAATTCCAACCACTCTTCGTAATTCTTGTTTTTTTGCCAAAAAGAGACTGCACCACCATACATGCAGGAATTTGATGCTTCAAACTCCGCTATCATCTCCAAAACAGCATCCTTATCCGCTAAACTTGGTCGTCGTAATTCCATAACAGCTCCTCAATCAATCCAGTAGCGCTCTACACCATCACGCACATCTTCCAAGACACCACCGTTGGCGATGATGACAGCTCGGCTAGCTGGATTATCTTGATGGCAGGTGACCAGCGTGCGGTGGATATTTTTCCCCCGAGAAAGTAGCAAACTCTGTTCCAACATAGCCTTAGCAAAACCCTTGCCACGCTGACTGGGGCGGACAGAGTAGCCGATATGACCACCTTGATGTAAGAGGTAGTCACTGAGACGAAGACGCAGGTTGAGAAAGCCAACCGCCACACCATCTTCAAAGCCCACAAGTTGGATAGCAGGGACCCAACCGTCTGGCAAATGTAAACCAATTTCTGCATCTTGATTGCTTGCCAGCCAGTCTTCATAGACAAAATCTTCCCAGTCCCAGAAACCCCCATCATGAGGGGAAGCTTCCTGCTCAAACTCAGCTATCATAGCAAGAATGGCATCCTTGTCCGCTAAAGTTGGTCGCCGTAGTTCCATAAAACCTCCTAAATATGAAGAAAGGTTAGGACAACAGTCCTCAACCTCCAAAATGATATTACAAAATTTGTAAGACTCAGTCGCTATCTGACTTTAAATACGCTTGTACCAAGCTGTTAGTGATACTGACTCTGTCAGCTCTATTTTCTGCCTCAAACAGTTCAGGGGACTATTTGAGAAATCCATATCTCACTCCCTTACTTTTTCTTCGTTTTTTGTAAAAATTGTTCTCGCAGACTGGCTACACGGTCTTTTTTGTTAACTCCACCTGTTGAATGTTTCTCGTGAAACCGTTGAACTTGTTTGCGCCCTTTGTCATCTAATTGATATTTTCCCATTTTCATTCCCTTCAAAATTAATCGTTGAGCCATTCATATGTTTAACCCGTGCCGCAATTTCTTTGTGCCGTCCATTGACCATAGGTCTAGCTTGGGGATTTCCTAGGTAACCACAAGTTCGTTTGACCACATCTACAGTTTTCGGATCGCCATTGCCACAGTTTGGACAGGTAAAACCTCGCTCAGTGGGCGTGAAGTCCCCTTCAAAACCACAGGCATAACATTTGTCAATCGGTGTATTGGTCCCCAGATAACCGACACGGTCATAGGCGTAATCCCAAACGGCTTCTAGTGCCTTAGGATTTTGCTGAAGCACTGGATACTCGCAATAGTGGATGAATCCTCCAGTTGCACCTGCTTCTGGATACACTTTTTCAAATTCTAATTTCTCAAACGGAGTCGGATTTTTCCGCACGTCGTAATGGAAGGAGTTGGTATAATATTCCTTATCTGTAATATCTTTAACCACACCAAATTTTTCTGTATCCATACGACAAAAACGATCTGTCAAGCTCTCCGATGGGGTTGAATAAACTGAGAAGTGGTAATCGTATTGCTCAGACCATTCTTCGACTCGTTTTTTCATTTCTTTAATGATAGCAATCGTAAAATCCTTAGCTTCCGGATTTTTCTCCCAATCGCCACCGTAGAAGACTGTTGCCACCTCGTAAAGCCCGATATATCCTAGTGAAACAGTTGCTCGACGATGGGTAAAGAGTTGCTCCACCTGATCATACTTTCCAAGACGTTTTCCAAAAGCACCATACTGATAGAGAATCGGAGCATTTGCTGGAATAGCTTCCTTAGTCCGCTCGACACGGTAAACAAGGGCATCTTCAGCAATGTTCATGCGTTCATTGAAAACTTCCCAGAACCTATCCTTATTTCCTTTGGATTCCATTGCAATACGTGGCAAATTAACGGTTACCACTCCTAGATTCATTCGACCAGAATTCACTTCCATGCCGCTTTCATCCTTCCAACCTTGAAGAAAAGAACGACACCCCATTGGAACTTTAAAGGAACCTGTCAACTGGACAATTTTATCATAAGATAGCACGTCTGGGTACATCCTCTTAGTCGCGCACTCCAAAGCCAACTCTTTAATGTCATAGTTTGGACTACCCTCTTCTAAATTTAGACCCCTTTTTAAAGTGAAAATCAGTTTAGGAAAGATTGCCGTGCGATGTTCAGAACCAAGACCCTTGATTCGAATGGTCAAAATAGCTTTTTGAATTTCTCTTTCAAAACGACTAGTTCCTAAACCAAATCCTAAGGAAGTAAACGGTGTCTGTCCGTTAGAGGTAAAAAGGGTATTGATTTCATACTCCAGAGATTGCATGGCATCATATATATCTTTTTGAGTTTTCTTCCAAGCGTAACTTTCCTGCTTTTCTGGCACAACCCACTCTGCTGCATCTACTAGATGTTTCTGATAATTCTTCTCTGCATAAGGTGCCAAGACTTCATCAATCCGATCCGCAGAACAACCTCCATACTGACTGGATGCTACATTCGCAATAATCTGTGAAATCTGCGCTGTTGCTGTTTGGATAGACTTAGGAGTCTCTACCTCAGCATTTCCAATCTTAAATCCATTTTCTAGCATCCCCTTAAAATCAATTAGACAACAGTTGGTCATTGGTGTATAAGGACTATAATCCAAATCATGGTAATGAATATCCCCTTTTTGGTGGGCGTTTGCCACATGTGGCGGTAGTAGCTTTAGACCAATAGACTTACCAACAATTCCCGCTGTTAAATCCCTTTGAGTGTTAAAAACTTCACTATCCTTGTTAGCATTTTCGTTTACTACGCTTCGATCTTTATCTAGTAACCTTCCGATACTTACATTGATATCCATCGCCTGAGCACGCTCAAAATCACGTTGAACTCGGTAGGCAATATACTTTTCTGCAATAGCATACTCTTTTGCTGCTAGCAATTGTTGTTCAACAATCGTCTGGATTTCATAGATTTTGACATCTTTTGGAAAACGCAAGAACACTTCTGCAGCGACCTTTTCACTAATCTTCTCAAGTTGTAATTCCACCATCGGTGACAATGGAACTGTCTGGGCAGCAGCTTTTTTCACAGCATTGTAGATTTTTTCTAGATCAAAAGCGACTCTACGACCATCTCGTTTTTCTACAAAAGTTTTAGGCAAATCTTCTTCAAAAACAATCATTTGTCTCCCCTTTTATCTATTCTCGTTTACAAAAACCATTATACCACTCTAAAATTAAAAATCAATATCTTGTGGTGAAATTTATAAAAAACTTCAAAAAACACAAGATATTGATTTTTATTTTCGTTTATAAAGAGTGAACTGATCAAAGCTTTGTTCACTCTCTTGGTAACTCTTCTGAAGAATGTTTTTCACATCCTCATTTAGAGTCAAGCGATTGTTAACCGCAATATAGGCAGGGTATTTCTGCAAACCATTTAAAAGTTTAATTTCATTTTCATTGGTTGTTAAATATTGCGTTGGTGACAAAATAAGGGAGCTTGACAAACGCTGACTCACAAGATACATAGTAGCACTTGTATCCCAAGCATAGATGGTGTCAGTAGATTGACTGTTTTCCTTGATGTACCTCGCAACCTCTGTCCGTTCACGACTTTCTTCGCCATGAAGAATGTACGTCTCAACTAAGGGGCGCCCCATCACATATACGCCAACAACAAAAGGAAGATACAAACTTACTGTCAGATACTTACTTAAGGGTGATGTTGTATTTCGAGCCCTACGGCTGTCTTCACCAACTAGAACCGATAGCTGCTCCCCCATCCAAAAGGTTATCAGTAAAAAGACAAAAGGAATCAACGGAAGCAGGTGATAAAGACCGAAATCTGGGTTAAAAATCGATAAAACAAGGACAATTACGACGCCCAAAATCCCCATCCATTTCAACTCAAAGCTACCTTTAGAAAAACTAGTTAGAGTTGCAAATAGTAAAAAGAGGAAACCTAGGCCAAAAGCAAGACCCAAATAAGTTATCACGTTTTCTAATAGATGACTATGCGCTAGCTGAAAACTAGTCGCATCAAAGATAATCTGTCCTACTGCATCACCAAAGCTACCTGTCCAAACGGTCACATACCCAATCGGATAAAAAAGAAGGGAAAAACCAAGTAAGCTAGCTAAAAATTGATAAACCCCTTGTAAAAATTGGTGCTGACGAATATCATAAAGAGCTAGAGCAATCAACGCTATACTGTAAAAAAAGAGGGCAGACATAGGCGAAATCATAAAAGCAAGCGCTGCCTGCATTCCATAACGAATAAAACCAATTTTCTCTCGTGTTTGAATATATTTTGCTATTCGACTAAGGGAGTAAAATAATACTGGTAAGGCAAAGATAGGAGCGTACAACCCACCCATTCCCAATAGAAAGACTAAGACATATACCATCGCCATTGCAAACTTGGCAACACGAATCTGTCCCACCAAACGATAGGCAAGACGGTAACTAATCCACCCCGTAGCAATTAAAGCTAAAAACTGAACTCCTATCCAAAGAAAACCAAAAGGAAGATAACCACTCAACCAAAGCAAACCATAGAAAAGAATACCTGACGTTCCAAAAAAACTTGCATAAGCCATCTGTCCTTGAGTCATCGCCCAGGAAGCATATAAATTTTGACTTTGAAGGTTGGTAGCAAGATTTGAAAAATGTGGTAAAAACAAACTAACTCCAGTCAATAGGATGCTAAAAATAAGTAGGTTAAACCACGGTAAACCTTCCACTTCTCTCATCCAAACTCCATTGGTTTTAAATTCCTGATGAAGGGCAGCCCCAAAACTTCCTAAAGACTCTCTGTGCTGCTTTTCATGTCTATACATATGTTACTCCTTGATATGACCTAGCAAATGTTATACTCACACAATCCAATCACATTTTTACCACTACACCTCCTATAGCAAGGATACGCGTTCTGAGATAACGGATTGAAAACTATCCCTAGTATATCAAATAGTCAGCTGTTTGTCAGCCTCTACTCGTAACTTCTCTAATAAAATAGCATATCGCTCCAAGTCTCGAAATCGATGATAGTCTTGCTGTTGATAAGACTCTAGAAATTGCTGTTCTTCTTGTGTCATAAAAAACCTCCTATCCTTCTATTCGAAAACATAGAAAGATAAGAGGTAGTTTTATCAAGTGGAAAATACTAGTTTATTTATCTAACTCAACAAAGCGTCCTAAAATATGTACATTATCAGAAATCGAGACAAAGGCATCTGGATCGGATTTCTTCATGATATACTTGAATTCATTGTATTCAGCACGCGTGATGACAGTGATTAAAACAGCCTTATGTTGATGATTATAAGTCCCTTCAGCATCATTGATGATCGTTGCTCCACGTTGTAAGCGTTTATGAATTTTAGCAATCACTTTCTCAGGATGACTAGTCACAATCATAGCTTGCATTTTCTTTTGTTTCGTAAAAATCGCATCTGTTACCCGACTCGAAACAAAAATCGTAATCATAGAGTATAACGCATACTTCCATCCAAAAGTCACACCTGCAATCAGCATAATCGTCCCATTTACGATAAGCGAAATACTTCCCACATTCCGTCCTGTACGCTTTCTTACCGTTAAACTGACGATATCTGTCCCACCACTTGAGATGTTATTGCGAAGAGCAAAGCCAATCCCCAATCCCATGACCACTCCACCAAATAAAGCATTGATAATCGGATCATTTGTCAAGGTCACTACTGGAACAATCTGAATAAAAAGAGAGCTCATACTTACCGTTATAAAGGTAAAAATGGTAAATTTATGCCCTATCTGATACCAAGCAAGTAGCATCAAAGGAATATTTATAGCATAGAAGGTCACAGAGACAGGGATTGTAAAACCAAGAAAACGTGAACTCAAGGCAGTCAACACCTGTGCTAAACCTGTTGCGCCACTGGAATAAACGTTTCCCGGTTGAAAGAAGAAATTAACCGCTACTGCAGATAAAAATCCATAGACTATCGATGCGGAAATCTTCTCGTCATACTTCTCTTTTGAGATACTTTTTAGGACTTGTAAGAGTTTGAATCGCTTGGCAGCCCGCTTAACTTGAAGCTTCAGCAAGCGTTCGGGACTTGTTTTTTTCATCTTTTCACACTTTTTAACAGCTTGTTTTTAAAAAGGAAATGAACTAGCTACTCAGCCTGTTCGACTATAAGGTTTAATTCATCTAGTTGAGCAAGTGCAACGGTGGATGGTGCTTGAGTCATTGGGTCACTTGCCTTATTATTTTTAGGGAAGGCAATTACTTCTCTAATATTTTCCTCACCAGCTAACAACATCACAAAACGGTCAAGACCTAAGGCTAAACCACCATGTGGTGGAAAACCATAATCCATAGCCTCAAGCAAGAAACCAAACTGGGCACTTGCTTCATCAGCAGAGAAACCAAGGGCTTTAAACATACGCTCTTGTAATTCCTTCTGGTTAATACGAAGGCTTCCACCACCGAGTTCGTATCCATTTAAAACGATATCATAGGCAATCGCTCGCACCTTAGAAAGTTCTCCTTCGAGTTCATTTTCCGTTTCTTTCTGAGGAAGAGTGAAGGGGTGATGGGCTGACATGTAGCGTCCTTCTTCTTCAGACCATTCAAACATGGGCCAATCCACAACCCAAAGAAAATGAAATTTAGTATTATCAATTAAACCAAGTTCTTTAGCAATCCGTCCACGCAGTGCTCCAAGTGTTGCATTAACTACATCCAATGTATCCGCAACAAAAAGAATCAAATCTTTTTCTTCAAGTTGTAAAGCAACTGTCAACTCGCTTGTCAACTCTGTCAAGAACTTAGCAACTGGACCATTTAGTGAACCCTCTGAATATTTTACCCAAGCTAGACCTTTGGCGCCATATTGTTTCGCTACTTCTGTCAACTTATCAATGTCTTTACGAGAGTACTTATCCGCAGCTCCCTTCACCACGATTGCTTTAACCGCAGGTGCTTCCGAAAATACTTTGAATTCTACATCCTTGACAAGATTTGTCAGATCTTGAAGCAACATGCCAAAACGAGTATCTGGTTTATCCGAACCATACAAGGTCATGGCATCGTCGTATTTCATCCGTGGAAATGGCAATGTGACGTCAATACCCTTGGTATCCTTCATAACTTTGGCAATTAGTCCTTCTGTAATATCTTGGATTTCCTGATCAGATAAGAAAGACGTTTCTAAGTCAACTTGTGTAAACTCAGGTTGACGATCACCACGCAAATCCTCGTCACGGAAGCATTTGACAATTTGGTAATAGCGGTCAAATCCTGCATTCATCAAGAGTTGTTTTGTAATCTGTGGACTTTGTGGCAAAGCATAAAAATGTCCCTTGTGAACACGAGACGGTACTAAATAATCCCTAGCTCCTTCTGGTGTTGACTTAGATAAAAAAGGAGTTTCAACATCGATAAACTCTAATTCATCCAAATAGTTTCGGATAGAATGAGTTACTTTTGCCCGAAGTTTAAGATTTTCTAACATTTCAGGACGACGAAGGTCTAAATAACGATAGCGCATACGCGTATCATCATTCGCTTCAATCCCATCTTTAATTTCAAAAGGAGTTGTCTTAGCAGTGTTTAAAACGATTAAGTTTTCAACCTGCAACTCTACCTTCCCTGTTGCCAATTTATCATTTTCTTGCTGACGAGCTTCTACCGTTCCTGTTACTTCAATAACAAATTCACTACGAAGAGTCTCAGCTACTGCCATCAACTCTGTAGAAACGGTTGCTGGATTAATGACCAGCTGCATAATGCCTTCACGATCGCGTAAATCGATAAAAATCAAACCTCCCAAATCACGACGACGAGCTACCCAGCCCTTTAAAGTAATTTGTGAGCCGATATGCTCTTTTCGCACACGACCAGCATACATAGAACGTTTCATTATATACCACTCTCCAATAATTCTTCTGTTACTATTTTACCATAAAGACTGATGAATAAACTAGTAAATCTTCATTATTTTTTATCTTCATTTTTCCAAAAAATAAATTTCCTGACACAATCGTTTCAAATAGATGCCACACTTTATCGTTTAGAATAGTCAAATCTATTTCCTATTTCAAAAAAGGTAGTCAGTTAGCTGATTTTAAGTACAATCAAGCGTAATTGAAAAAATAAAAACGCTTAAAATCAGCGTTTTTCTAATGTATTGATTCGTATTGAATGCTTACTTCACTTCTGTAAACACAACGTGTTTGCGAAGCTTTGGTGAGTATTTCTTCAACTGAAGACGGTCTGGAGTGTTACGTTTGTTTTTAGAAGTAAGGTACAAGCGTTCACCAGATTCTTTGTGTTCAAGTGTAATATTTACGCGCATGGTAGCTCCCTTCTATTATTCAGCTGCTGCAGCTTTAGCGATCTTACGTCCTTTGTAGTATCCTTTAAGGGATACACGGTGAGAACGTGAGTAATCTCCAGTTGCTTCGTCAAAGTTTACAGATGGAGCTGTCACTTTGTAGTGTGTACGACGTTTGTTTTTCTTCGCTTTTGAGGTGCGACGTGCAGGTACTGCCATTTTTTGTTTCTCCTTTAGGGATTTATATTCGATTCAATCTAGTGATTTTCATCAACCATACTAGGATAACACATTTTTTTTGTAAAGTAAAGTTACTTGACAAAAAAAGATGAAAAAATTCTCCCGTCCGACCCAGCAGACAGGAGAAGGTGTTAAATATCAACCTCAAATGGTTCGTCAATGGTTTCTGATACGTATTTTCCGTCTTTTTTTCGTTGTTTAACACATTCAGTAAGGAGATATTCAATTTGCCCATTAACTGAGCGAAAGTCATCTTCTGCCCATGATGCGAGTGCAGCATATAACTTTGTCGATAGTCGAAGGGGGATTTGCTTTTTTTTAGCTTCTGCCATTACTAATATAAACTTCCTGTATTGACAATTGGTTGTGCATCATGATTGCCACAGAGAACGACTAGGAGATTTGAAACCATGGCAGCTTTTCGTTCTTCGTCAAGCTCTACCAATTCCCCTTCATTGAGACGTTCTAGTGCCATTTCAACCATTCCTACAGCACCATCTACAATCATCTTACGTGCATCAATGATAGCAGATGCTTGTTGGCGTTGAAGCATAACAGCTGCAATTTCTGTAGCGTAAGCTAGGTAAGTAATACGTGCCTCAAGGATTTCCAAGCCAGCTTCTTCTACACGACTTTGAATTTCCTCACGAATACGGTTAGCTACAATTTCACTAGAACCACGGAGACTACCTTCATCTGCTTGGCCGTCACCCGTAGTATCTACATTAGGAGACACATCGTAAGGATAGATGCGGACAATATTTCGAAGGGCGCTGTCACACTGCAAAGAGAGGTATTCCTTGTAGTTATCAACGTTGAAAACTGCTTTGGCGGTATCGACAACTCTCCAAGTTACGGCGATTCCAATTTCAACAGGATTTCCTAGACAATCATTGATTTTTTGACGGGAGTTACTCAAGGTCATAACTTTGAGGGAAATGTGTTTCTTGCCAATTTCAAGATTTACATCATTGCCATTTGATGATTTAGCCCCTAAAAAAGGAGATTTTGTACTGACATCACCACTTTGTCCAAGTCGAGTCTGGTTTGCAGGATTGACTGCTACGCTGAAGGGATTGACAAAGTAAAAACCAGGTTCTTTGATAGTACCTGTATAGTTACCAAAAAGGGTCAAAACCAGAGCTTCCTGAGGTTTGACAACTTTTAAACCAGCATGAGCTAGCGCTGCAATTACAATTAGCAAAAGTCCGATAATAATCCCAAAAATGTTTTCCGAACCAGCACCCATTATAAATATAAAGACACCAAATACGAGTGTCAATTCAGTAAGAATCAATGCGAATACACCATTTGGTTTTGAATTGATGAGTTTTTCAGTCATAAGAATGACCTCCTGTTATTTGATATCTAAATGATATCATTTTGTATTATTAAAGTCAAAAAAATAAAGGTGAGTTTTTTAAGAAAATATATTTATAGAATTTTCTGAAAATTTTAAAATTTTCTTCTATGATAACTTACAAAAATGTGATATAATGTAGAGAAGAGTAGCTAGACTGAAAAGGAGAGAAGATGACAGAATTAGATACACGTCACCGCAGTAGCATCTATGACAGCATGGTTAAGTCACCTAACCGTGCCATGCTTCGTGCTACAGGAATGACCGATAAAGACTTTGAAACACCGATTGTGGGAGTGATTTCAACCTGGGCTGAAAACACGCCTTGTAACATCCACCTCCATGACTTTGGAAAACTTGCCAAAAAGGGAGTTAAAGCTGCAGGTGCATGGCCTGTGCAGTTTGGGACAATTACGGTAGCAGACGGAATCGCCATGGGAACGCCTGGAATGCGCTTCTCTCTGACCTCTCGTGACATTATCGCGGACTCTATCGAAGCTGCCATGGGTGGACACAATGTGGATGCCTTTGTAGCGATTGGGGGCTGTGACAAAAACATGCCAGGCTCCATGATTGCCATTGCCAACATGGATATTCCAGCTGTCTTTGCCTATGGAGGGACCATTGCACCAGGAAATCTTGACGGAAAAGACATCGACCTCGTTTCCGTCTTTGAAGGAATCGGAAAATGGAACCACGGAGACATGTCTGCTGAGGATGTGAAACGTCTCGAATGTAATGCCTGCCCTGGCCCTGGTGGCTGTGGTGGGATGTACACCGCTAACACCATGGCAACAGCCATTGAAGTGTTGGGGATGAGCTTGCCTGGTTCCTCCTCTCACCCTGCCGAATCCGCAGACAAGAAAGAAGACATCGAAGCAGCAGGACGTGCTGTTGTTAATATGCTCAAGATGGGCTTAAAACC
>NZ_KQ969164.1:34225-35261 GCF_001578805.1 Streptococcus sp. DD10
ACATCTTGACACGTGAAGCTTTTGAAGATGCCATTACCGTGACCATGGCTCTGGGGGGATCAACCAATGCCACCCTGCACTTACTGGCCATTGCTCATGCAGCCAATGTTGAATTGACTCTGGACGACTTTAATGTTATCCAAGAACGTGTCCCTCACTTGGCGGACTTGAAACCTTCTGGACAATATGTTTTCCAAGACCTTTATGAAGTCGGTGGTGTACCTGCTGTGATGAAATACTTACTAGCAAATGGCTTCCTCCATGGTGACCGCATCACCTGTACCGGTAAAACGGTTGCTGAAAATCTAGCAGAGTTTGCAGACTTGACTCCAGGTCAAAAGGTCATCATGCCACTGGAAAATCCAAAACGGGCGGATGGACCGCTCATCATCCTTCACGGAAACTTAGCGCCTGATGGTGCCGTTGCCAAGGTTTCTGGAGTTAAGGTGCGAAACCACACAGGTCCAGCTAAAGTCTTTGACTCGGAAGAAGAGGCTATCGAGGCCGTTCTAGCTGATGAAATCGTCGATGGTGACGTAGTTGTCGTGCGTTTCGTAGGACCTAAGGGTGGCCCTGGTATGCCTGAGATGCTGTCTCTATCCTCTATGATTGTTGGTAAGGGACAGGGTGATAAGGTTGCCCTCTTGACCGATGGTCGTTTCTCTGGTGGTACCTATGGTTTAGTTGTCGGACATATCGCCCCTGAAGCCCAGGATGGTGGACCAATTGCCTACTTACGCACAGGAGATTTGGTAACTGTTGACCAAGATACCAAAGAAATCTCGATGGCTGTCTCAGATGAAGAATTAGAAAAGCGTAAAGCAGAAACAACCCTTCCACCACTTTATAGCCGTGGTGTTCTTGGTAAATATGCTCACATGGTATCTTCGGCTGCTAAGGGAGCTGTTACCGACTTTTGGAAACCCGAAGAAACCGGAAAAGCTTAAATAAAAAATCTCTCTCATTGTACTAACCCTAAAAAGTTAGACAATATACTAGAGAGATTTTTTTGTTTAACAGAAAAATCTTATACTCA
>NZ_KQ969164.1:36828-55512 GCF_001578805.1 Streptococcus sp. DD10
TAACAAAATCCGCACTATCTTCGTGAAACAAAGGAAAAAACAAGGAAAGTTATTTAAAACACTATTTTCATTCATATTCGGTCATTATTTACTATAAAAAACATTGAAATAATTTATTAAAGTGGTATAATGTCCGTGATAAGGTTAATATATAGCCCTATCTATATTTTTATCATATCAATCAAAGGAGATAAAACAATGAAAAAAGTTTTATTAACATCAGTAGCAGCACTTGCTGTTTTTGCAGCAGGAAAAGTTTTCGCAGATAATACTGCAGAAAAACCAGCATTTGAAGGTATCATTGAACATGGCGTTACAGACCTTGATGGTAAAACGTACGATAAAGGTATCGATAAAAATGGTAATTACTACTTTGTCCCAGCAGGAAAAGATAAAGTTGGTGCTACAGTAAATGACGTGAAAGATTTCACAGGTAAAACTGGTCGCGTTCAAACAGACGTTGATGGAACTGTTTACGAAGAGTACATCAATGCAGATGGCACTACTTACTTTGCAGCTAAAGGACCATCACTTGTAAACGGTGAAGGAACTCCTACTCCAGCTGAAGAACAAGCACCTTCAGCAACTACTGAAGAAGGTAAGGATGCTGGCACTAAAAACAATAAAGCTCCATCTGAAGACGAAAAAACTGATGCAAAAGCTGAAGCTGACAAATCTAAAAAAGCTGAAGAAAAAACTAAAGTAGCTGCTAAAACACCAGCGAAAGAACTTCCTAAAACTCACGCAGTAAAATAATCGCTTCCTATTGGTAGTTAGATTAAATAAAGGATACATTTGCTAGATGCCCATTTTTATGGTAGGATGATATTAATTAGATCCTCCCTAGGTCTCTACTATTTGTAAATAAAGAGAGGTTGGGACGACTGTTCCAACCTCTCTTTTTCCGACTCTCTTCATTATTAAATTAGGACGGTGATGCTATTATGAATAAAAAAGGTGGAAAATCTCTTCTATCCAATAAAAAAATGATTGGAGTTGTACTCACACTCCTGATAGCCTTTTTGGGAATAGGTCTTACTTGGTTTCTTTCTTTACAGAGTTCAAACTCACATGCAAGCAAATCGGTACAAACCAGTCAATCTAATTCAATTACACAGAGCTATTCTCCTACAGCGGAAGAAAAAGAGTATCTAACCAATAAATTTTCAGGATTAGTTGCAACCAATCCTGAAACTGTTGCCTATGTATACGCCCCAGGGACAGAGCTAGATGAACCGGTCGTCCAAACTACTGATAATGCAACCTATCTTGATAAAACCTTTGATGGAGGTAACGAACCTCTAATGGGAACCGTCTTTATGGATAAAGATAATCATAAAGATTTTAACGATCGACTGACTTGGCTATTTGGACACGCACGAGGTAGCAAGGTAGCTGACCATCGGATGTTTAATGATGTAAACTATTATAGTGATCAAACCTATTTTAATGAACACAAATACGTTGTCATCGAAACCCCAGAGAGAAAATACTATTATGAAGCATTAGCAATGGTTATCGTCCCTGAAACAACTGCTTTTTATCGCACCGAGTTTACCGATGATACCGATTTTAAAGAACAACTAGATACCATCTATGAAACTGCTAGTGTTAAAAACGCGGATTTAAAGATTAACCCACAAGATAAATACCTAGTGCTTTCCACATGCCGTGAAGAAGATGACACCATTCGCGCCAATCTTTATCTCCGTCAAATACCAGATAGTGAAATGGCTGACTTCGTTACTCAACATGGCGAAAACTTAACTTACAAACCGACTCGCTCGTAAATAAATCTTAAGCAAAAACATATAAAAAATAAGACGTTGATCTATTCTCCGTCTTATTTACTTACCTACTATTCAACATTCTCTTGTGAGTGTCTTTTCCTACTGTATAGTGAAATGTTGAGAGTGGAAAAGAACTCCGACAAATAAAAAATTCATTTCACAACCTCATTATGGTTACTTAGGTCATCTTTAAAGCGCATAAACAAATGAAAAACTACCAAATGACTATATCATACAGTTATTGCTGCTATTCATCGAGAATTGGACACTTTTGCCTACTCCAAAATCTGCAAACGACCTAGTAGAATAGAAACCAACGGATTCTATCCCTATAGTAAAGGTCAAAAATCCACAAATCCCACGAAACAAACAAGCTAATAAAATCGTTAACGGGACACAAACGATGATCAGCTCTATTTATCGAGGACTAATCCCTAACGCAATCCGGCCAAAGCGACTGATTCGAGTAATTTTCCAAGCTGGGGACCAAGTTACCTCTACATTGACATTTTCAATACCATCAATTTTCTTGAGAGAATTCACAACTTCGATAGGGAGACTTTCAGCACAGTCACAAGCAGTATCTGTAAAGGTCATGACAACCTTACACGTTCCTGTCTCATCAAGATGAATCTCATAAATCAAGCCTAAATTATAAATATCTAACTCAACATCTGTATCGTAAATACGCTCCAAATGATAAATTAGCTGTTCTTCTAAAGCCAGGGCTCGTTCATTGATTTTAATGTCATCTCTCATCTTACTTCCTCCCATTCAGGTGATTGTATTATTTTCTCATAATTCTGACAATTTAGCAAGTTTTTAATGAATTTTCTCAAAAATATGATAGAAGAATGAGATTTAGATTCCCGTCTTCTCCCACTGTTTTAATCCCCTTATTTATGGTAAAATAAAACTAATAAAAGAAACGAGGGCACAATATGAAATTACAAAAACCAAAAGGAACGCAGGACATTTTGCCTGCTGAATCTGCTAAGTGGCAATATGTGGAGGGCTTCGCCCGTGAGATTTTTAGTCGCTACAATTATGCGGAAATTCGTACACCGATTTTTGAACACTATGAAGTGATTAGCCGTTCTGTCGGAGACACAACCGATATCGTAACCAAGGAAATGTACGATTTCTATGACAAGGGTGACCGCCATATTACCCTCCGTCCAGAAGGAACTGCGCCCGTTGTTCGTTCCTATGTGGAAAATAAACTCTTCGCTCCAGAAGTGCAAAAGCCAAGTAAGTTCTACTATATGGGCCCAATGTTCCGCTATGAGCGTCCGCAGGCAGGTCGCTTGCGCCAATTCCACCAGATTGGTGTCGAGTGTTTTGGCTCTAGCAATCCAGCTACCGATGTGGAAACCATTGCCATGGCAGCTCATTTCTTGAAAGAAATTGGCATTCAAGGTGTCAAATTGCACCTCAACACTCTTGGGAATCCTGAGATCCGTGCGGCTTACCGTCAAGCCTTAATCGACTATTTGACCCCGCTCAAGGAGACCCTGTCTAAGGATAGCCAGCGTCGTTTGGAGGAAAATCCTCTCCGTGTCCTAGACTCTAAGGAAAAAGAAGACAAGGTGGCAGTGGAGAATGCGCCGTCTATCTTGGACTTCCTTGATGCGGAAAGCCAAGCTCACTTTGATGCTGTCCGTCAGATGTTGGAAAATCTGGGTGTAGACTATATCATCGATACCACTATGGTGCGCGGTCTCGACTACTACAACCACACGATTTTTGAGTTCATCACAGAGATTGAGGGGAATAGCTTGACGGTCTGTGCGGGCGGTCGTTATGACGGTTTGGTTGCTTACTTTGGTGGACCTGAAACGGCTGGTTTTGGTTTTGGACTTGGTGTAGAGCGCCTCCTGCTCATCCTAGAAAAGCAAGGTGTTGTGCTTCCGATAGAAAATAGCCTAGATGTTTATATGGCAGTTTTGGGTGAAGGTGCAAATGCCAAAGCCTTGGAATTGGTACAAGCTCTGCGCCAACAAGGTTTCAAAGCAGAACGTGACTACCTCAACCGCAAGCTTAAAGCTCAGTTCAAGTCGGCAGATGTCTTTGCGGCTAAGACCCTCATCACCCTAGGGGAGAGCGAAGTCGAAAGCGGTCAAGTTACCATAAAAAATAACCAGAGTCGAGCTGAAGTAACTGTAACTATAACAGAAATCACAGAAAACTTTAAAGACATTTTTGAAAAATTAATATAATAGTGGTTAAATTAGAGCAATCATCCCATAATGCTGTAGTTGTTTGGCATCTTCTATCATTTTTAGCTCTAAAGATAATCATTTAACCGTGTAGGGAGTGGAATTTGTGGAGACCTGTTTAGCTAAACTAAGTTTTCTCCTACTCCTTTCTTACACTATATTATTCAAGGAATCAGTCCTATTTCTTTTTTCACTTCTCCTTCAACTACCCAAGTTAAAACGAATCCAGTCAGAAGCAACTAACAAGGGCCATAGATAGACTTTAAAAAGATATAGACTGATATTTATTTAAAAAGAACAGGATTTCTATGAAAGCAATCTCCATTTCAGCTATTCTTTTGGCACTTATCTTATTTTTTATCATTGGTTTTGCTGCTCTATTTTTGACTGGTAACTTTTTTTCCAGCTATTTAGCTCCTTTTTTAGCTTTATTAGCTGGAATTGTTCATATAGGAACCATGTTACTTCTTGAATTAGCAAGGCCAAACGAAAAAGATATTAAAAAATAGACTCTAACCACTTTGATCAGTCGTAAATCAGAATCTACCACACAATGTAAAATATCAAAAGCCCTCATTAGGACAACTACTCCAAATGAGGGCTTTATGTATTGATGTTTCTAACAACAACTAGGTATCCCTATTCAAGGGGAGATTCCCATTAAAAACTATAATAAAGGTGCAAAGAGTTCCATTACTTCTTTAACAAAAGTTTGATACCACGTTGGCTTAAAAGTATCTAGGTGAATTCTTTGCGAAACGGAAAAGAGTTCATCAAAATCTTTCTTGATGGCTGATATAGTTGATGTTTTATACATCAATACTGCATTTTCATAATGATGCACCAAACTACGATAGTCAAAATTAATCGTTCCTACCACAGCAAAATCATCATCTGAAACGACATTTTTGGAGTGGATAAATCCTGGTGTGTATTCAAAAATTTTTACCCCCGCTTCTAGTAAATCACGATAAGCACCACGGGTGACTAGCTGAATCAACTTTTTATCCGGGATATGGGGAGTAACAATCCGTACATCAACACCACGCAAAGCTGCATTTCGAATATCCTCCGTCAAATCGTAGTCAATAATCAAGTACGGGGTCGTGATGTAAACATAATCTGTCGCTTGATTAATAATATTTTGATAAACAGTTTTGCCAACGGGTGACTTATACATTGGTCTTGGTCCTGAGCCGTAAGGGATGTACAATCCTTGTCCAGAAACATCTTGATTTCCCAAATGATACTGGTCCAAATCTGTAATCTCACCTCGATTGATGTACCAATTCATAAGAAATAGTCTGGTCAATGCTTTGACAGCACGACCATCTATCCGGATCCCTCCATCTTTCCAGTGGCCAAACCTCTCGACACGATTGATGTACTCATCAGCTAGGTTAAGACCTCCCGTGTAGCCTATCTGACCATCGATGACTAGAATTTTTCGATGGGAGCGGTTATTATAAGCTACTGTCACTCTAGGAACAACCTTATTGAACTTATGTGCATCAATTCCGTTAGCACGTAACATAGTTGTATAATCTCCAGGAAGTGTCGCCATACAGCCAATATCATCATAAAGCATTTTGATTTCAACGCCTTGGGAAGCTCTTTCTTTTAAAACGTCCAAAATGCCATTCCACATTTCTCCTTCTTCCACAATATAATACTCAAGAAAGATAAATTTTTTGGCTTTTTTTAAATCCTCCAACATCGCAGCATACATCTCTTCTCCTAGACCAAAAAACTGCGATTCCGTTCCCGAATAGACATCTGCATTATTGTCCATACTCAGCAACGACTTGATAATACCGTAAGCTGATTTATTTTCCTGTTTGAGAGCCAGACGAATATCGTAACTATTATCTTCGTAAAAAGTCATAGATTCCATATTTTGGAGTTGCTCAATTTCTTTTTTGGATAGATGACGTTCCCCAAACATCAGATAAAGCAACGGTCCTATCAAAGGAATATAAATAAAGAGAAACCAAGTCACCTTGCTCTCAGGTGTCATTGAACGATTAACTACTGCTAAGATTGTCAAGAAATGTACTAAAAACAACAGATTAACGACAATATAAGGAGCGTACTTCCCCAAAAATTGACTAATCGAGACAAAAAGTGCCAAAATAAAGCCCAATTCTACTAAAATAACAATAATACTGAAACCATATTTAGACATTAATAATCTTGTTTTTCTCACACTTCCCTCCTATCAATTTGCTTTTCCATATACCAAGAACGAATTTCTGCTATAAAATAGAGCGATCCTGTTACAAAAAGGATCTGATCTTCTGAAGCCTTCTCCTCAAAATCGCGTATAAATGTTCGGTAATCTGCAACATAGGTCACATCCGTTATATCCTCTTCTGTCACTGCCTCCCCATAGTTAAAACTAGTCAGTACGAGCTCCACTTCCGGTAGCATTTCCTTTAAATAGGCTAACATATCTTGATAGTCCTTACGTTTTAAAGCCGCAAAAAGGATTGTCGCTGGTCGCTTCCTTTCTCGAATGAAATCTACCAAACGCTCTATAGCAGGTAAATTATGAGCTCCATCGATATAGATTTGCTGTGAAATTGCTTCTAAACGCCCCATCCAGCGTGTGGTGGATAAGCTCGAAAAAATCTTGCTTTCATCGATTGCCCAATCTTGCTTTTGACAGAAAAGCCAAAAAGCTTCTATAGCTAAACTGGCATTATCTACTTGGTAGCTACCTTCTAGCCCTAAGTGCAAGTTCGTTAAATGTAAGGCTCCATTATCAAAAACAAGTCCTGTTTCTTCTTGTTTTAGAGAAAAATTCCTCCCAGTTTGATAGAGATAAACAGACTTGGATTTAGCTTCCAGTTCACAGACCTGTATCGCTTCTTTGGGTAAGGGACCCAGGATAGCTACCTTCCCATCTTTAAAAATTCCAGCTTTTTGTTGGGCGATATCAGAAATAGTTGCCCCTAAAGTATCCTGATGGTCCAAGCCAATAGAGGTAATAATAGCAATTTCCCCTGTGACAACATTAGTCGTATCCAAAAGTCCCCCTATCCCAACTTCTATAAGAGCTAAATCTACCTTCTCTTCTTTAAAGTAGAGAAGGGCTATTAAGGTAAGAATTTCAAAGTAGGATAGCTGGTCATGCGACTGCAAAAGCGTCTCTTCCATTTTCTGTATAACGGAACTTAAGCGGATAAAATCTCTATCTGAAATCGGTCGCCCATTAATACAAATCCGATCATGAATACTCACCATATGAGGGGAGGTAAAACTGCCAACCTTTTTCCCTTGCTGAGAAAATAATTCTCTCATAAAGGCGATGGTAGATCCCTTACCATTAGTCCCTGTAACATGGATAATCGGGTAATCCTGTTGAGGTTGTTCCAATAAATCAATCGCTTGTTTCATCCGTCCCAAACCAGACCGGAAATTCAAACCAATCCGACCATACAACCACTCCTCAATATGATTCATATCTCCTCCTTAGCAAAAAGGAGTGAAACAGCAGGCAAAAATGATACATTTTTGATGCGTCTCACTCCTTCAGTAGACTGTTTCATTGAAGCTTCAACACTCTAAAAACAGATTAAAGTGACAGTTTGAAACTAAAACTCTTATTGAACATCTTGATATTAATTTTCAGTACAGAAAAATCTACCAAATGTTCTCTATACTTTTCATTTTATTCGTACAAGAATAACGCAAACTGATTTAGCTCACTTACTCTTCAATAAAACTATTAAATACTTCTTCAATCATATCCCACTCTGCAGTTGCATCTTCTGGGATTGGTTGCAAATCTCCTTCAGTGCCATCTTCATTTTCAGTAAATGAATAGGCTTGAATTTCTACCTGACCATTTTCGTCCTCTTCCGCTCCTGCAGGAATGAGAAGAACATAGTTTTTCCCGAATTCTTCTTGACCATCAATCGTTAAAAGAATTTCAAATAGCGTTTCATTCCCTTGTTCATCTACCAAGGTAATCAATTCGCGTTCGTCGTGATTATGATCATGTTCATGATTATGTGACATCATTTTCTCCTTATATTGTCTACTTTAAAAATTTCGATCTAAATAATTTTGTAAAATTAGTTGAGCTGCTAATTTATCAATCACTTTCTTTCGCTTGTTACGACTGATATCTGCCTGTTCAATCAACATCCGCTCAGCTGCAACAGTGGTTAAGCGTTCGTCTTGGTATTCTACAGGAATACCAAATAAAGCTGTGATTTTTTCTCCGTAAGCTTGACTTGCTTCTACTCGTGGGCCACTGGTATTGTTCATATTTTTAGGAAGACCAATCACAAACTGATCAACTTTATACTGTTCAACCAACTCTCCCAATCGTGCAAAACCAAATTCATCATTTTCTTCATTGATTGGGATTATTTCAAGACCTTGAGCAGTGAAACCTAACGGATCACTGATTGCAACACCGACTGTCTTGGAACCAACGTCCAGTCCCATAATTCTCATTAGAGGTCTACTCCTTGCCCTTTTAGATAGTAACGGACTAATTCTTCAACAATCTCGTCACGCTCATATTTCCTAATTTGGTTGCGAGCATCATTGTAACGTGGTACATAGGCAGGGTCTCCACTCAAGACGTAGCCCACGATCTGATTAATAGGGTTGTACCCTTTTTCTGAAAGTGACGTATATACACTGACTAAGGTTTCACTGATTTCCTTCTTGTTTGAATCATCAAGATTAAAACGAACTGTCTCATCTGTAAATCCCATATTTTACACCTTCTTTCACTAAATTATGTTCTATTATAGCATAGATAGTTGCTTTTTCCTAGCTTTTCAATCAACTATTCAACGGTTGCACCTGCACTTTGACGATTTAGGATATATTCCTCAGGACTCAACTTGGTAATTCCTCTCAAATCAACTCCTTTAAAATAAGAAGAAGCTTCAAATTGTGGTAAATCTAAACTTTGGATATTAAGAACAGAGGTCATCTTAATTTTACTATCTGCCGTTAATTCCAGACTTAATTCAACTCCTTGAATTTGGTTAGCTACCTTGAAATTCTCATCATTTGTCAAAGTTTCAGCAAACTGTCTTTGTGTTTCCTCTAAACCAAGCTGGGAAATAGCCTCTTGAATATTACTCTCTGCTGGACTAGTCTGCTCCAAAACAATTTTCAAGTAAGCTTTTCCTTGATACGTAATGACTTGTCGAAGAACTGCTCCATTTTCTGTAGGTGGAAAAACCAACGTCTTAGTAATAACCTCGGCCGTCTTATCCTCACTGCTTAAGATAGGTAGAACTGTGCTTAATCCACTATCTGAAGAACTTGTATCCAGCTGACTCGATACCTGGTCATTACTTCCACTTGTTTTGTTTGATGTCTTTTGACTAACACAACCAGAAAGTACAATCAATCCTACCGATACTAGCAATAATTTTTTCATCAATAATGTCTCCTTCTTGATTGGTCCCAATTAAAAATCATAAAGATATTTCTAAAAAATAGGAACCTTCCTCTTCCAACAATCCTGTTAGCTTCCCCCTCTATTTACCCAAAAAACTAAATTAGTTCTAGGAGAATAAAGCTATTATTTAATTGTCAGAAAAAAGTTCTCTACATTACTTCATCATAGCATAAATAGACCAATTCATCAACTTTTACAGCGTTTTTAATTCCCGTTTTTATTTGAAAGCACGTAGCTAATCCACTACAGAAAGAAAAAATAGATTAAACGAGGGAGAACATAAAATTACATACCAGAACCTGACCAGTTATAAAAAGAGGTTGGAATACAACTACCAACCTCCCGTTTTAATCCTGATAAAATGATACTCTTAGATCCGATACCTTCATAGGTCAATTAATCTATCCGAGAAAATCTAATGGATGATGTTCCCTTTTGTTATTATTTCGTTCACAGGGCTGCTCTCATGCGCGCCTCAGCGTTTTCTACATTGCGAACAGAACGAGGTAAAAATGCTCGAATATCATCTTCCTTATACCCTACTTGTAGACGTTTTTCATCAACTAAAATTGGGCTTTTTAAGAGACGAGGAGTTTCGATAATCAAATCAATTACCTCATTTACACTTAAATCCTCAATATCTACACCAAGATTTTTAGCATAGCGATTTTTTGATGAAACAATACTTGCAATACCATTTTCAGTCTTGGTCAAAATATCTAGAATCTCCTTACGTGTGATTCCTTCTTTTCCAAGGTTTTGTTCTCTATAACTTAATTTGTGGCCGTTTAACCAGGTTTTAGCTTTTTTACAACTAGTGCAACTTGAGACTGTATAAATTTTAATCATGTAAAGACTCCTTTCGCTACACGATAACAAGATTATATCTTATTATACCACAAAAACCATCGGCCTTGCGACCTATTTTGAATTTTTTTATTTGACTTTTTGAAACAAATATGTAATACAAGACAATTAGAATGATTTCGGTTACGATTTATCTACCTAGAAAAAAGAAAACTACTATTCTTCGATTTCAATTGGATCCTCTAAATCAAGAGTCACTTCTTCAACAACTTCCTCAACCTTTTCTGAGGTTTTAGAATCCTTTACAGCCGCTACTTGATTCGTCGTAGTCGCAACATCATTTGTTTCCGTATTATCTTCAATCAAGCCATAGTGGACACGAACCTTATGATCAATCTCATCGAAGATTTCTGGATGCTCTGCTAGATATTTTTTAGCATTCTCAGCACCTTGGCCAATCTTATCGTCCTTATAAGAGTACCACGCCCCTGATTTTTTAACAATCTCTAAATCAGAGGCAATTTTTAGCAATTCTCCTGTCTTAGAAATTCCTTCTCCATACATGATATCGACAAAAGCTTCCCGGAAAGGAGGAGCAACTTTATTTTTAACAACTTTGATCTTGGTTTCTTTACCGATACTGGTATCTTTTTCATCACCAGTACCACTGATCTGTTTACTACCACGAACATCCAAGCGTACTGAAGCATAGAACTTCAACGCACGTCCACCTGGAGTAGTTTCTGGGCTCCCAAACATGACACCAACCTTTTCACGTAATTGGTTGATAAAAATAGCAATCGTTTTGGTTTTATTGATAGAAGATCCCAGCTTTCTCATAGCTTGACTCATCATACGAGCTTGTAGACCGACGTGATTGTCTCCCATATCGCCATCAATTTCAGAACGAGGAACTAGAGCGGCAACAGAGTCAATAACAACCAAATCAACAGCTCCAGAATCAATCAGTTTTCCTGCAATTTCAAGCCCCTGTTCACCTGAATCTGGCTGAGATAAAAGAAGTTCATCAATATTTACCCCAAGTGCAGCCGCATATGAAGGATCCAACGCATGCTCCGCATCAATAAAAGCAGCAATTCCACCTTCTTTTTGAGCTTGTGCAACAGCATGAAGAGCCACAGTTGTTTTACCAGATGACTCTGGACCATAAATCTCAATAATCCGCCCCTTAGGATAACCACCTGCACCAAGGGCAATATCTAATGCCAAAGAACCTGAGCTCATGACCTGTACTTTCTGCTCTGCCCGCTCACCTAAACGCATAATTGATCCCTTACCGAAGTCTTTTTCGATTAATTTAAGAGCATCGTTCAGCGCTTTTTCACGTTCATCTCCAAATTTCTTAGTAATTTCTTCTAATTTTTTTGTTTTTTAGCCAAGTTATTTCTCCTTAATCTAACTAACTATCTTTATTCTACCAAATTTTATCATTTTAACAAACTTTTACGTACTAGATTTAAAGCATGTAAAACAGCGATTTTTCTAATATCTGAGCGACTGCGACTGGCAATATGAACCTGAATCACTTGCGTCTCCCTTCGACTTGCTAATGCAATAAAAACCGTACCCACTGGATGTCCTTCTAGTGTATCTGGTCCTGCTACTCCTGTTAGACTGATACCATAGTCACTATTTGTTAACTGTCGTGCTTTTTCTGCCATTTGAACAGCTGTATAGCTCGACACAACACCACTTTTTTCCAAATCCGTTAGAGGAATCTCAAGCATCTTACTTTTTTCCTCTATGCTATAAGTCACAAATCCTCCCTTAAAAATCTGTGAGGCCCCCGAAAAATCTGCAATCGTTGCTTGAAACAAACCTGCTGTCAAACTCTCGGCTGCTGTGATCGTTTTTTCTATCCGTTTAAGCTGATTCACCACAACTTGTGCTAAACTATTATCATCACCATAAGCATAGAAATAGTCGGAAAGCGGAAATCCTTCTAAACTAGAAGTTGCTAGAATTGTCGCCTCTATTGTATCCAACTTCTTCGCCGCCTCTTCCTCTGAGTTAGCCTTAGTTGATAAGCGTAAGGTCACCTCACCTGTTTTAGCATAGGGAGCGATAGTTGGATCTGTCTGCTGAGCAATTAGATCAGCCAGCACTGTTACTAACTGACTTTCACCTATCCCAAAGAAGCGTAAAACTCTAGAATAGAGCTTTTCTCCTGTAGCTAGCAATGGAACTAACGCATCGTTAACCATTGGTATCAGTTCACTAGGTGGCCCTGGCAAGATAACATAAGTCACCCCTCCTAGCTCTATCACTCCACCCACCGCTAATCCTGTCTTATTTGGTAAAGGAGTTGATCCCTCAATAATTTGAGCTTGGCGTTCATTATTCTCCGTACGCATATAGGATGGTTTTAGAGAGAAAAAGTTATCAAGTTTATGTCTAGCTTCAGTGTCAAAAATCAACTGTCTCTCTAAAAATTTTGCCAAGGTTTGTTTGGTCAAATCATCTTCTGTTGGCCCTAAACCTCCAGTTAATATCACCAAGTCACTTCTATTTTGGGCTATTTTTAACACAGATGTTAAACGTTCTGTATTGTCACCGACTGCTGTTTGAAAATAAACATCAATCCCTAGATTTGCTAACTTTTCAGATAAAAATTGGGCATTGGTGTTGATAATCTGACCGGTAAGAATCTCTGTTCCTACTGCAATAATCTCAGCTTTCATTTGGTCCTCCTATTTTACTATTCGCATTTCTAGTGACATTTTACTCTATTTTATCATAAAAAACAAAAAGTCGCAAACATGCGACTTTTAGATTTTCAACTATGGTACAAATAATGATTTTTATCTATCTTACATAAAAGTTTTTCTCGCTGGATTACAAACACAACTGATTTCATGATCATTAACCAAACCTGCTGCCTGTATAAATGAATAGACACAAACAGGTCCTACAAACTTGAACCCCTGCTTTTTCAATGACTTGGAGATTAGATTAGACAAATCAGTCTTTGCTGGCACTTCTTGGTAATTTTTTACCTGATTGTTACGCACATTAAAATCAACAAAAGACCAAAGATAGCTATCAAAAGAGCCAAACTGCTCTTGAACAGCCAAAAATGCTTGAGCGTTGGCACGCGTCGCAAAAATCTTAGCTCGGTTACGAATGATAGCAGGATTGTCCATCAGACTCTCCAGTTCCGAGTCAGTCATTGTTGCGACACGCTGAAGATCATATTGGTGAAAGGCTTCCCGGAAAGCCTGACGCTTATTGAGTACCGTTTCCCAAGAAAGCCCAGCCTGATAGGTTTCCATACAAAGAAGTTCAAATAGCTTTTGCTCGTCATGAAGAGGTTGCCCCCACTCTTGGTCATGGTAGGCAATATAAAGGGGATTGGTCAGTTTGACCCAGCCACAGCGGCTTTTCATAATCTATTCTCCTATTTCACCAGCATCTTGAGAGCTGACTTGATATAGTTCTCTGCTGTATCCGTTGTTCCTTCAAAGAATTTCTTGATTTTCTTGAGTTCGGTTGCCTTGTAGCCCAACGCTAACATAGCTTCCATAGCTTCTTCCAAGGCTTGGTTGTCTTGGCTAGCCTCTACGACAGCCTTGGAGGATAGATCCTCACTTGCCACAACTACTTTGCCTTCCAAGTCCAGTACCATCTGCTGGGCTGTTTTCTTGCCAATCTTTGGAAACTTGGTCAAGTAAGTGATGTTCTTGCTTTCGATAGCTTGAACCAGGCCTGCATTGTCATCGGCAGCGATAATCGCAAGAGCTGATACAGGGCCGATTCCAGACACAGAAATGAGACTGAGAAAGAGTTTTTTCTCCTCTTCTGAGCGAAAACCATAGAGCAAATGGGCATCTTCACGAACCACTTGATGCACATAAACCTGAGCCTCTTGATTAACCTGACCTGAATAGGCATAGGGATTGGCTACATGCAGGATGTAGCCGATGCCGCCATTTTCAAGAACGATGTATTTTGCAGTGATTTTGGTAATACTACCTTTTAAATATTCGTACATGGGATTCCTTTCCTATTCGTACTTGCCAAGCTCCCTGAGGCTGGTGTGATTTTCTTGAATGCGGCGGAACATCTTTTCCATATCCGACTTGGTAAAATGCACCAAAACAGGACGACCATGAGGGCAATTGTAGGGATTGTTACATTGAGAGAGCTGATAAAGAAGCTGTCTAGCTGAGTGATCATCAATGCGATGATTGGCCTTAATGCTCCGTTTACAAGACATCATGATAGCCAGCTCTGCTCGATATTTCTTGATAGAAACTTCCTTGGTCAAAAGGAGCATATCACACATCTCATAAATTCCTGATTCAATCTCCTCCTCCGTCATCCAGATGGGATGCTCTCTCAGGATAAACTGGTTAGGACCATACTCTTGCAGAAAGACACCTACTTCCTCTAAATGGGCCATTTTCTCCTTGAGCCGAAGGGCATCATCTGAAGGGAACTCAAAAATGTAGGGCACTAAGAGTTGCTGCTGACTCTGATCGACCTGACCAATGCTTTCACGGTATTCCTCATACTTGACTCGTTCCTGAGCAGCATGTTGGTCGATGATGTAGAGTCCATCTCGGCCCTGGGCAAATAGATAGGTCCCGTGCATCTGTCCGAAAAACTCCAGTTCTGGAAAGGCGGACGTTTCTTCCTTTTCCAACTTGTCAAGGGCCCGATCCAGACTGGCTAAGTCTAACTCAGGATGGTCCAGTTGGTCATAAGTGGCTAGTTTACGCTCCGCAAACTTAATAGAAGTAGGCTTATTCTGCTGTTTTAATTCTTTCTTGTCAAACAAGTTGACATCACTGTCAACTTCTTCCAGCAGAATCTGCTGGTCTGCTACTTCATGTTTATCAATGTTTTTAGGTTTGTAATACAGAGAATTTTCTAGCAAGTCAAGATTCGTTTGAATTGGCTTTTCCGAATTTCTAATCGTTGATTTAGCAAGATTTTCCAAGGCGTCAGGAATTAAGTCCTGTTCTTTTAAAGCAAATACAATAGCCTTAGAAATCAAATCCATTAGCTCCTTTTCTTTAGAAATTCGAACTTCTTGTTTAGTTGGATGAACATTGACATCAGCTAAATAAGGGTCAATTTGAATATTGACAATTGCTAACGGAAATCGCCCTACCATCAACTTACTACCATAACCATCTAAAATGGCACGATTAAGCAGGAAGTTCTTGATATAGCGTCCATTGATAAAGAGGCTGATGTAGTTGCGGTTGGCCCGGGTCAACTCTGGGAGAGAGACGAAACCCGATACGTCAAAGTCTAAATCACTCGTTTCAATTTCAACCATTTTCTTAGCTGAAGCTAAGCCGTAAACACCAGCGATAGCTTGCCTTAGATTTCCAGTCCCCGCCGTTCGTGTTAATTCCTTCCCTTCACTGATCAGTGTAAATGCAATCTCTGGATGTGCTAAGCTTAAGCGATTCAAAATATCAACAATATGGGATAACTCAGCCTGCTGACTCTTCATATATTTGAGACGTGCTGGCGTATTAAAAAACAAATTTTCGACAATAATTTTGGCACCAACTGGACTAGTAGCAGGTTCCAATAGTTCAATTTCACCACCTCTAGCTAAAAGCTTCGTACCATGGTGACCACTTGCCGTAGCTGTTACAATTTCTAAGACACTAACAGAAGCAATTGACGGAAGGGCTTCACCTCGAAACCCTAATGTACGGATTCTAAAAAGGTCTGCCTGGCTTTTTATCTTGCTGGTCGCATGACGGCGCAAAGCCAGTGCGACTTCGTCATGGGCAATACCTTCGCCATTATCTGTAATCGTGATACTCTTAAGCCCAGCCTCCTCAATCTCCACCGTAATCTGACTACTGCCAGCGTCAATGGAGTTCTCCACCAACTCCTTGACTACACTACTCGGACGTTCAATGACTTCACCTGCTGCGATTTGATTGGCTAAAATTTCAGGTAATTCAATGATGTTTGCCATAATTTTCTCCGTTTCCTTATTAGTTCTATTGTAACATATTTTCACCCTCTCACCCGACAAAAAAAGCCACCAGATTTGGTGACTTTTATAGGGAGATTATTATGAAAAAGATTGTAATCTAAGATTACTAAAAGAAAAGTTTAGGATTTCTATCAAATAAAATTAGGAGTTTTTATTTGATGAATCTATTCTAACGTATTTTGCTTAAATTATCCTTAAGCGTTTTTTAAAAAATCAATCTAACCATTATCTTCTTAAATAAATTACAAAAAACTATCTTTTCTTGATTCCTATCCAGTTTCAAACTAAAATTTACCCAACTTATAGTTGTTTTATTATGAAAGATAAGATTCCTACTACCAGCTCGCATTATTAGATTTACAATAACTTCCTATACACTCTATTTGAACAAATACTAAAAAACGGCAGTGGGGGATACTGCCGCCTTTAGCAAAGTTATACTGTTCATAAAAAATCAAGCCTAAACGATGTCCGTTACATTTTTGACATAAGATACAGTTATTTCTAGACTGGGAAAAGTATCCAATCTTCGAGGAATAATAGTAATAACTGTCTGACGCAGTGGTGATTGGTATCTTTGTGAGCTGTTCACACATTCAATATGCCCTAATCAACTGCTCAGAGATAGGAAAACGAACTCTTTTCTATCAGTTGGGGTTCTTTCCCACTTCCAAGCAAACATCAGTTCTATCATCAATTTACTTCCTACACTGTCACAATTTAAAACGATATTTCTTTAATCGTGAAAATGTGTTCAGAGTAAAAACAATTCTGCTAGGTCTTTTCGGAGTTTGATGAGCAGAAAAACTGCCTCGTTTATTCTGTGATTTTCTTTAAGTATAGGGACATACTATTTCACAATAACATGATAAACCGTTGTGTTGGTAAAAATCTGTCCTGCCTTGAGAATAACTTGGTTTTGCAGATCGCTATGGATGGCATCAGGCAAGATTTGAGTTTCCAAAGCCACACCATTGTGCTGGTGCATAGACTCACCAGCAATGATGACACTATCGTCTACAAAATTAGCAGTATAAACCACCAAGCACGGAGCATCTGTCTTAAAAGTCATAAAACGTCCTGACGCTTGGTGATAGAGGAATCCAGCATTATCGTGCTCTTGTACTAGAGCAAATGGATGATCCAAACCAGAAACGAGCTGAATCTGCGGATCTTGCTCTGCAAAGATATCCTTTAACAGCACACCTTGGTAGAGGTGTTTAACAAAGGAACGATCATTATCTAGAATTTTCTCAGGCACACCATCAGGTGCAATGGGATAGACACCTTGACTATTTAACTGAAAGACGTGGTCATCAATCGTTTGTTTAAAATCCCCTGACAGATTGAAATAGCTGTGATTAGTCGGATTAACCAAGGTATCCTGATCTGTCTGTATCTGATAAGACACTTCCAATTCACCCTTTTCGGTCAAGCTATAGGAAACCCATACCTTGAGATTTCCTGGGAATCCACCTGTCCCATGAGGTCGTTCTGTATACAGAGTAATCCCTTCATCATCTACTTCCTCTACTTGAAAGAGAACACTATCCCATCCGGTAGAACCACTGTGATTGCAGTTAGTGGCATTATTTACCTCTAAGTGATAAGTTGAACCTTTTAAATCAAAGCTGGCATTGGCAATCCGGCCAGCGACTGGACCAATACTAGCTCCATACTTGGGGCTATTCCCTACATAGGGAGGAAATTCATCAAAGCCTAAAACCACATTTGCTCTCTGCCCATATTTATCTGGAGTAACATAGCGGAGAATGGTCGCTCCATATGTCATCACTGTTAATTGATATCCTAGCTCATTTTCAAACGTATAGGCCCATACACTCTGTCCTTCGAACCGTCCAAAAATACGTTCCTGATAAGCCTTCATACTCTTACCTCCTAAAAATCACGCACAAGCCATTCTCTATCTTCAAAAGGTAAATCAACCTTGCTAACCCACGAAGTCGCTGTTTGCTGTAGAACTTTATTGAGTTCGTCAATGTTCTCAAATCCAGTTGTGCGAAGCCATTCGCGAGCTGCTGCCTCACCATCTTTGATGTAGGCTTCCACTGATCCAGCCCAGGTTGCACGGCCACAAAGCACACCATTAAAGTTTGCGCCTGATTCGTGGGCAAAGACAAGGGTGTCTTGGAAGAGTTTAGCTGACACACCTGCGCTCAAGTAGATGTATGGCAAGTTAGTCGCTTCATCTTGAGCTTTGAAGAAGGCCGCTGCTTCTTCACGAGTATGCACGATTTCACCATCACCAAATCCTTCAACGTATTTAACGTTGACTGGCACTTCCACTTTCAAGACATCGATGTTAAAGCGTGGGTCTGAGAAGACCTTCATGGCACCGATAACCTTGCGTGGTTTGACTTTAGCGTATTCTGCAGAACCTGCGTCGGCAATTTTTTCATCGTAAGCCAAGATTTCAAGGAAAAA
>NZ_KQ969164.1:56150-73812 GCF_001578805.1 Streptococcus sp. DD10
CTTCTTCAAATATTGAACTTTTTGATGACTTATCTTTAATTTACTCATAAAAATCGCCTCATTTCTCAAAGTCATGAATAATGACACCTTGAACCACCCGGTTGACGGTTCCTGTCGGTGATGGGGTGTCTGGTTTATTGCCCACCTTAAGCGAGGTCAAAAGGGCAAAAAGTTGACCATAAACAATGTAAGGGAAGACGCGGTAAATATCGTTCAAGACACCACCACAAGCAAGGGCTACTTCTTTGACATGCTCAAGACCAAATACTTGATCGCTCAAGAGTACCACCCGACGAGCAATCTGGTCACCAGCCACTTCACGAACCAAGTCCAAATCGTACTTGCGAGTATAATCTGTCGTTGTACCAAATACCAAAACAACTGTATCTTCGTTGATAAGAGATTTTGGACCGTGACGGAAACCAACTGGACTTTCATACATGGTCGCCACTTGACCAGCTGTTAATTCCAAAATCTTGAGCTGTGCTTCATGAGCAAGTCCAAAGAAAGGACCAGCGCCCAGGTAAATCACCCGGTTAAAGTCTAGGTCTACCAACTCTTTCACATCTGCCACATTCTCAAGAACTTTGCGAGCTAAACGAGTCAAGACTTCAAAACGTTCCGCCTTAACAGCAAATTCCGTTGAATCAAAGACCAAGAGAGCTGTCAACATCATGGACGTAAAGCTAGAAGTCATGGCAAATCCAGCGTCATTGGAAGCTGCTGGTTGTAAGAGCAAGAGATTACGCTCATCGCCATGGGCTTGAAGAGCCAATTTCCCTTCTGCTGCGCAGGTAATGGTGATTTGATAAAGTTCGTCAACCAACTGTTTTGCCAGGTCAACTGTTGCCACACTCTCAGGTGAATTGCCACTACGGGCAAAGGAAACAAGGACAGTCGCCACATCTTTTTTCAGATAAGTTTCTGGATTTGCTACGATATCAGTTGTCGCGATGCTATTAAAGTTCCATTTGCGTTCGTCATAGTTTTCTTTGAAAAATGGCACCAAGGTATCACCCACATAGGCGGATGTCCCCGCCCCTGTCAAGATAACTTTGATATAATCGTGTTTAGCAGCGATGGCTGCTAGGAAAGCGTCAATCTGCTCTTTTTGGGCCTTGTAGCTCTCAAAAGCCTCTTTCCATACATCAGGCTGTTGGTAGATCTCACGAGTCGTGATTTCTGCACCCAGTTCAAGCAATTCTTCTTTTGTGTAATTTAGCATAGAGTTCCTCTTTTTCTATCAAATATGGGAATGGGAGTAAGCCCCATTCCCATGTATATTCTATATAAGATGCCCTAAGTCACATCTTATTGAATTGAGTTCCAACTAAAATCTTGGGGAAAAAGACCGATTAGCGTCGGAGCATCGATCCATCCTCCTCTCGCCTATTTTCCCTGTGATTTTCACGTTGTCACATCTTATTCATCCTCGTCATCATCAAATCCTGCGAGCAAATCGTTAACTTTTACTACGCTCTCAACTGCACGTGCCTTGTAATCTGCATCTGCCCCTGTCAGGCTGGCATTGATAAATTCAATCACCATTGGCAGATTCATACCAGCATAAAGTTCGATGTCTTGCCCTTCCATGATGAGACGGCTGACCACGTTACATGGTGTACCTCCAAGGAGGTCTGCAAAGACTACGAAATCATCAAAGTTTTCGATTACCGCTTGAAATTTTCTAGTAAAGTCTTCTGGACCATCTTCAGGAAGAAGTGCAACTGTATGGATATTCTCTTGAGGTCCCATGATCATTTCTGTAGAGCCTTTCAGCTCTTCACAAAAACGTCCATGGCTAACTAATATTAACTGTTTTCCCATAAATTACCTCATTAAGGCATTCCAAAGAAGAAATGTCCGAATGCTGAGAAAGCAAGCGCTAGTACAATAATCAGCACGATTGCTTTTGTAGAGTTCATTCCCTTCTTACCTAAAAGCCAGAAGATGAAACCTGTAAAGATTGCGGGAACTAAACGTGGGAAAATGGTATTGAGCATGTCTTGGATGTCAATTACCTTATCTCCAATCGTAGGAGCCCAGCTCACTTCAAAGTTAATCATAGTAGCAATCAAGCCACCAACCATGAAAATACCTAAAACAGAAGCTGCATCTACCAAAGCTGTTAAAGTACTACGCATATTGGTTACAAGATTCACACCTTCTTTATAGGCAAACTCCAACTGTTTCCAACGGAAAATGTCATAAACTACGGCAACTGCAATCCACATCAAGATACCAATAGGGCTACCTGCCGCAGCCATAGTTGCTGCGATCGTTCCCATAATAGCTGGTACAAGTGAACCAAAAATCGAATCGCCAATAGGGGCAAATGGTCCCATAAGACCTGTTTTAATCCCATTTACAGCATCTTTTGAGTTCACTCCTTCTTTTTCTTCCAAAGCAAGGTCAAAACCTGCAATAATCGTATGGAAGAATGGAGAAGTATTGAAGAATTGCGTATGAACCTTCATCATTTCTTTGAGTTCAGGAGTGCCATCTCCATACATCTTACGCAATTGTGGTAACAACATATAAAGGTAACCTGAACCCTGCATCCGTTCATAGTTCCAACCAAGTTGGAAAGTAAACAAGCTACGTTTATTGATTTGTTTAAAATCTTCTTTTGTTAGTTTGTAATTAGAATTCGTCATCTTCGATTTCCCCACTTTCTGAGTTACTTTCTGGTGTAGCTACAACTGTGCGTTGACCATTCTTGAAGTGGAGCACTGCAAGGAAAATACCAATTACAGTCATACCAATCATAGAAACACCCTTAAAGTTGTTTGCGAATGTAATTGCTTGTTCTTTAGGAAGTTTAGCAAAGACATCTGTTCCTAGGATACTTGAGATAGTGGAACCAAGGGTTTGAACATTGCTGTAAAGCACTGTCAACATAGCTGTCAAGCCGAAACCAAGACCTAAGTAATGAAGATTACGTTTCACTGGAAGATAACGAAGCAAGATGGCAAAACCAAGACCAGGAAGCATACGGCCAGCTAGTGTCAAGCCATTTGCAATCCATTGAACACTTGCAACACCGGCAACGAGGCTTTCGACAAAAGAACCACCGAAAGCAAGGGCAAAGAAAACTGGAAGAGCACGAGAAAGTCCCCAAGGAATCGCACCTAAAAGATAATTGCGTTCAATACCTTTGTAGTCAAAGCGTTCAACAGCAGCATCAACACGATGAGCAAAGTAAGTGGTACTCATACGTCCAAGGATGTCCATATAAGTTAGAAGAGCCGCTACAGGTACAGCGATTGTCGAGATAGCTAGTTCTGGTTTAATACCTTGAGCAACTGAGAAGGCAGTTGCAAGAACAGCACCAGATGTTGCATCGATACGTGACGCTCCACCAAAAGTACCTACACCAAGCACCATCAACTGAAGGCCAGCACCAATAGTTAGTCCTGTTCCCATATCTCCCATAATGAGACCTGTAATAAACCCAGCAAATACAGGTGAACCTGCTGAGGAAACAATCGTCAACTCATCACAAATTTGATAAGCTGAATAGAGTGTGAGAAGTAAAATTTGCCACCATTGTATCATCACAATGACCTCCTATAAAATTTTCTTATTTTAATAAACTCATAAAATCAGAAATTGGATCGTTTGGAACCATCTGAGCTGTTAGTTTAACTCCTTTTTCATGGAGTTTTTGGAAAGCTTCTACATCAGCATCTACCACATTGATAGAACGAGTAATCGAGCGAGTTTCTGGTGTTTGAGACATGTTACCAACGTTCAAGGTTTCAAGCGGTACACCTGCCTCAACCAAACGTAAGAAGCGATCTGGTTTTCGAGCCACGATAAAGAGACGTTGGCTATCATATTTTCCTGCTAAAATATTAGCAGCTGCCTTTTCAATCGGCAAAATACTGAGCTTAACACCAGCTGGTGTCGCAAGTTTAAGGCCACTTTTTTCAATATCATTTTGAGCGACCTCATCATCAATCACCATAATGCGTGAAACATTAAGTTTAGTAGTCCAAAGATTGGCTACTTGTCCATGGATCAAACGTCCATCGATACGAGAACCTATAATAGTCATAAATTTTCCCCCTTTATAATTTTAAATATAGGTTGACTAACTAATGGTAATGTCTCTTGATAGCGACCTTCTGTTTCAAAAACAATCATTTCATTTTCGCCTTCCTTCAAAAGACCATGTGGTACATAAAGTGACAAGGTTGGCCCAACATCCCAAAAACGACCGATATTGACACCATTGACAAAGACCACACCTTTGCCAAAACCAGATAAATCAATAAAACTGTCCTTAACTCTATCAAGTTGCAAATGATAACGGTAAAAAGCAGGTTGACCTTCCTTCCATTCCTTACTGAAATCCAGTCCATCTAAAGTATCTAACTCTAATGCATACTGTTTCCAACCAAGCATGAAGTGCAAGTCTTTGCAGACTCCTTGACGAATACCTTTCGTCTGAGTATCCGCTAACAACTTATGGCCATAATTCACCCGCCCCATATTTTCTATTAGGATATCGATATGAGCAAGCGCTTTCTTTTTAGCTTTGCAAAAAATGTCTTCACCAATCTCTGTCTGATACTGGGTTGCTTGTAGATGTCCATTCAGGTACAGCTGCATGCGGTCTCTAGCATCAATTACGCGCAAGCGTTCCTCATCTGCATCCCAAGTATCTTCAACCTGATAAAGTGTATAACCATATCCTTGCCCTAACTCTGTTGCTGACAAAGGATAAAGACTTTCTATCGGCTTAGCGATACTATCAACTGTCTCAAAAAGACTAACTTTATCAACTAGGCAGGCCGAAGTTTCTATACTTTCCTTAACTAAAGGTTCTAGCTGTGGATAGTCCGGATAATGGGTTGCTATCATTTGCTTGACTGCAAAGTACTTGGCAGTCGGATTTCCCTGTTCATTGAGTAAAGCATCATAATCATAGGAAGTTACCTGAGGAAGATCCGTCGTTCCACGAGCTGAACAACCATTCATAAAACCAAAGTTTGTTCCTCCGTGAAACATATACAAATTGATTGAACCTCTTTTTAATACCTCATGAATAGCTTCTGCTAATTCTTCCCCATCCCGACGAATAATGGGCTCCTTCCAACGATTAAACCAACCATCCCAAAATTCCATACACATGAGTGGCCACTTCTTGCCATGCTCGTCAAAAAACTCTTGCATTTGAGAAAAATTATAATCTGCTTTAGAACCGAAGTTACCAGTCGTAAAGATATCATCCTCAATCATTGACCCTGCTCGCAAAGTTGCACGCCAAGGCCCGTCTGAAGTGAACAAGGGACAACGAATACCAGCACGTCGCATCAATCGTTTAACTGCACGCAGATAAGTTTTATCCTCGCCATAAGAACCATACTCATTTTCAACCTGCATCATCAGTATGTTCCCCCCATTTTCTAACTCAAAAGGAGCTAAACGAGGTAACAATTGCTCATAGTAATGCTCGATACAAGCCAAGAATTGAGAATCCGACGAACGAATACGCATCTCTTTTTTTTCTAAAAGCCAGGCTGGCAAACCTCCAAATTCCCATTCTGCACAAATATACGGAGAAGGACGTACAATCGCATACAAGCCTAAATCTTGAGCAATCTTTAAAAAGCGTTCCACATCCGCAATGCCTTTGAAGTTAAATTTTCCTTCTTTTGGCTCATGCAAGTTCCAAGGAACATAGGTTTCAACAGTATTAAAGCCTAAAGCTTTTAAATTATAAAGGGAATGATACCAATCTTCTGGATGTACCCTAAAATAATGAATCGCACCTGACAATATTTTGAAAGGTTGCTGATCCAGATAGAAGTCCTCTTTGATTTCAAATCTAGCCATGAACTACCCACTTTCTAAATTGCATACGCTTTCACTCATTAATATAACAAGTATGTGAAAATTTGTCAATACTTTTTTAAAAAAATTATCGTTTTATTGAAAATTAGCATAGAAAATAGAGAAATAGAAATGTAAATGGAGTTGGCAAAACCTACACATAAATTTATGTATCCGCTTTCACTAACTGATATATCAATCTATAAAAAATAATCTTATAATTCACCAAAAAAACTTTTTATTTTTAAAAATTATGGTACAATGATAGTGAAGAAATGTCAGAAAGTGAGGTAATAATCATGGCTATTCCAAAATATCAACAAATCAAAGATGAGTTGAAACAAAAAATTATTTCAGGACAGTTTGAAAACGGTGATAAATTTTATACTGAAGCTGAACTCATCAATCTCTATGATGTGAGTTCCATTACTGTTGTGCGTGCTCTAAACGAACTTGCAAAAGATGGCTATATCGTTCGTCAACAAGGAAAAGGAACCTTCGTTTCTCGTGCTCGTAAACACAAACTAGTAGAATTTTCTGATGTCGAAATCTTTCCAACTCATCACGACAAAGTCACTGTACTTTCTATCGAAAGAGGAAACGATGTCGCTTATCTAGAAAAACTAAAACTAAAACCAAAACAGTACTATTATAAAATCGATCGGATTCGCAAGTCAGATAATGTAGCCTATATCTATCATCAGACCTACATACCAGAACAATACGTCAACCCAAACTATCCTGACTTGAGCTACTACAGCTCAATCTATAACCGTTTCAAAAAAGATTACCACATTCATATGAATGATGAATCATTTGAGGAAACAAATGAAATTGTATTCCCGACACCAGCAGATATCGCAGACCTTCTAGGTGTTGATGAAAACTTCCCAACTGTCTTGCAAGTTAAAGTAACTCAGTTAGAAGCAACAGGTCAAATCCTTGAATACAGCGAGACCTATAAACGGGCGGATTATTACAAATTTAAACTATCTTCCAAACACGGAAACTAGCTTATCCAGCAAGAGTTGATATTCAGCTTTTGCTTTTTTATTTTGGTTATTTCCTACATTTTTATTGTACATCTTTTTAACAAAAATGTAAATATGTTTTTTCTTTTTTATTAAATAAGGAGTGTTTTTTCTAAGATTTAGATATTTTTTTATTTTATATGGTTATTTCTTAATACTTTTCATCCTATTTATAAAGTAGACTACTCTACTACTAATTTTACGAGTTTCTATACTCATTATAGTTATCTGCTAAAATAATTGACTTTTTCCTTTTTACATATTAGAATGTAGGTAATGTTGTAAACGCTATCAAAAACTAGTCAAGGAGGAATTTCTGATGAAATTTCAAAAACAAGAACGTTTTTCTATTCGTAAATATGCTGTAGGTGCAGCCTCTGTTTTAATCGGATTTGGCTTGCAAGGACAAGTTGTATTGGCAGACAGTACTACTGCCCTTGAAAGCAATCAAGAAATTGAAACAACTGAGCACACAGTCACTTCGGAAACCCCAGTCACTGAAACAAAGGTTGAAACACCTGTTTCCACTCCGACTCTAGCTCCAACTGTTGATTTATCAACCACTGAATTAAAGACGCCTATAGTTGATATTGAAAAAGCAAACACAAACACTGTTGATGCCAACGAAGCACAGCCAAACTTAGAAACTGCTACAAGAACAGTAAGTGATACTGTCAGTGAAACCCCTGCAAATACAGATACTTCAGCTGAACAAGAAGAAAAATTAGCTAAAAAGAAAATTGTTTCTATCGATGCTGGACGGAAATATTTCTCTCCAGAACAACTAAAGGAAATCATCGATAAAGCACGGCACTATGGCTACACAGATCTCCACCTTTTAGTGGGAAATGACGGACTTCGTTTTGTACTTGATGATATGTCTATTACCGCTAACGGAAAAACTTATGCCAGTGATGACGTTAAAGCTGCTATTGAAAAAGGAAATAAAACCTACTATGATGATCCAAACGGCAACTACTTAACTGAAAGTCAAATGACCGATCTCATCAACTATGCAAAGGAAAAAAACATCGGAGTGATTCCAACTCTCAATAGTCCTGGACATATGGATGCCATTTTAAATGCGATGAAAGAACTCGGAATCGCAAATCCTAACTTTGACTATTTTGGAACCAAATCGGAACGTACAGTTGATTTACATAACGACCAAGCCATTGCCTTCACAAAAGCACTGATCGACAAATATGCAGCTTATTTCTCTAAAAAATCCGAAATCTTTAATATCGGCTTAGATGAATATGCTAATGATGCAACTAATGCAAAAGGTTGGCAGGTTCTCCAGGCAGACAAATACTACCCTGATAAGGGGTTCCCTAAGCAAGGATATGAAAAATTTATTCAATACGCTAACGATCTAGCAGCTATCGTGAAATCTCACGGTCTCAAGCCAATGGCTTTCAATGACGGCATCTACTACAATAATGACACCAGTTTTGGTACTTTTGACAAGGATATCATCGTTTCCATGTGGACTGGTGGTTGGGGTGGTTATGATGTTGCTTCTTCTAAATCCCTAGCTGAAAAAGGACATCAAATCATCAATACCAACGATGCTTGGTACTACGTTCTTGGACGCAACGCAGAAGGCCAAGGATGGTACAATCTTGACCAGGGCCTCAATGGTATTAAAACGACTCCAATCACCTCTGTACCAAAAGCAGATGGGGCTGATATCCCGATTCTAGGTGGTATGGTTGCTGCTTGGGCAGATACTCCATCTGCACGTTATTCACCATCACGTCTTTTCAAACTCATGCGTCACTTTGCTAATGCAAACGCAGATTACTTTGCTGCTGACTATGATGCTGCCGAAGAAGCCCTAAATGCGGTCCCACAAGACTTAACTCGCTATACAAAAGAGAGCATTGCTACTCTTGATACTGCCAAAAAAGAACTTCAAAATCTTGAAACGAATCTCTCACGCGCACATCAAGAACGCATTGACCAAGCTGTCTCTAATCTTCAACAAGCGATTGGACAACTAACTCTAACTCCAGAGGCACAAAAAGAAGAAACTGCAAAACAGGAACTTGAAAAACTCGCTAAAAGTAAAGTTGTCTCCATTGATGCCGGTCGGAAGTATTTCTCACTCGAACAACTAAAACATATCATTGATAAGGCAAGTGAGCTGGGTTATTCTGATATCCATCTCCTACTTGGAAACGATGGTCTTCGTTTCCTTCTAGATGATATGACCATCACAGCAAATGGCAAAACCTATACTAGTGACGACGTAAAAAATGCTATCGTCACAGGAACCAAAGCTTACTATGATGATCCAAATGGTACTACCCTTAGCCAAGAAGAGATAACAGAACTCATCCAGTATGCAAAAGAAAAAGGGATTGGACTGATTCCAGCTATTAACAGCCCTGGTCATATGGATGCTCTGTTGGTAGCTATGGAAAAATTGGGCATTCAAAATCCTCAAGCCAACTTCAACAACATCTCTAAAACTACCATGGACCTTGAAAATGAAGAAGCAATGAACTTCACCAAGGCTCTCATCGGAAAATACATGGATTTCTTTGCTGGCAAAACTAGCATCTTCAACTTTGGTACAGATGAATATGCTAATGACGCAACAGACTCTCAAGGATGGTACTACCTCAAATATTATGGACTATACGGTAAATTCGCTGATCATGCCAATAGTCTTGCTGCAATGGCCAAGGAACGTGGCTTACAACCAATGGCCTTTAACGATGGTTTCTACTACAATGACGAAGATGAAGTCGAATTCGACAAAGACGTTATTCTTTCTTACTGGTCTAAAGGATGGTGGGGTTACTACCTAGCATCTCCAGAATATCTAGCAAGCAAAGGATATAAATTCCTTAACACCAATGGTGACTGGTACTATGTTTTAGGTAAAACTGAAGGTGGTACGATTGAAAATGCCATTAAAAAAGCAAAAGAAACACCTTTCAATCAACTTCCTTCAACCAAATATCCAGAAGTTCAACTCCCAACTGTCGGTAGTATGATTGCACTTTGGGCTGATGAGCCACGCACTGCCTACGAAGAAGATAAACTCTTTAATCTGATGACTGCCTTTGCTGATCAAAATAAAGATTATTTCAAAGCAAACTACCAAGCTTTACGGGAAGTACTAGCTAATCTTCCTGAAAATCTAGAAGGATATAGCGCAGAAAGTGTCCAAGCACTTACTACTGCAAAAGAGGCAATCGACTGGAATATCAGCCGTGCTGACCAAGAAAAAGTTGACAAGCTCGTTTCAGACTTGCAAAAAGCTCAAGCAGGTCTCTCTGCTGCCGCTACAAACAAGGGTAGCCTAGAGGACAGTGAATCAAAAGCATTGATTGAATACCTACCTGAACTCGTTACCGAAACGCAAGAAATTGACTTTGTCATCGAAAAACGTGAAAACAAACAACTCCCAGCTGGACAAGAGCAAATCATCACAGTTGGGAAAAAAGGTAGTCGCCGCAACTTCTACCAAGTTTCCACTATCGATGGGAAAGAAGTACGTACCTTAGTTGGTAACGAAGTACTAACAGAGCCTGTCACTCAGGTCGTGGAAGTCGGTACTAAGATAATCACCCACAAAGGAGATGAACAAGGACAAGCGCTAGTAGCTGAAAATAAGCCAACTTTCGAGCTTCAAACTCTATCTAAAAAAGAAGACAAAGAAAGCAAGTTCGTCATCGATGAGGCTAGCAAACAAGAAAGAATAGCTAACGAAAAAGGAAGCGAGTCAAAACAAGAAGCGACTAAAGAAAAACAACTTCCTCACACAGGAAGCCAAGATAATGCTGCTCTAACTGCTGCTGGCATTATAACTGTACTCACAGCTTACGGTTTGAAAAAGAAAAAAGAACATTAATACAAGTATATAGAAAAGAGGTTGGACAAAAGTCCAACCTCTTAAATGTTGAATAAAGTAGATTGATAGAGTGATTCATTTAACATTTTTCCATTTAATACTCAATGAAAATCATCAGCAAACTAGGAAGCTTGCCGCAGGCTGTACTTGAGTACGACAAGGTGAAGCTGACGTGGGTTGAAGAGATTTTCGAAGAGTATTATTTAAAAAGAAAAATGGAGAGCAGGGTCAAGATGGCTATTCCACCCAACCAAAACAGAGAGCATGCTCGATTCCCCTATACTTCAAACTCTCTTCCAACCCAAGAACCTTCGCCCTCTCCTAAAATCCTCTCAGCTAAACCTAGTTTGATCTTCCCGCTTCTAGATATCTCGTTTGCAGATGATTTTTTAGCATGAAAGCCAAAAAAACAAGGAAAGTAGCTGACTAGTAGCAGTTTCCTTGTTTTCTTTATTTTTAATCACCCAAACCGATGCGTTCGAAGATTTCATCGACACGTTTGGTGTAGTAAACCGGGTTGAAGATTTCGTCGATTTCTTCTTGCGTGAGGCGTGAAGTTACTTCTGGATCAGCTTCAAGAAGCGGTTTGAAGTCCACTTGGTTGTCCCAAGACTCAGCTGTCTTTGGTTGAACAAGGTCGTAAGCTTGCTCACGGGTCATCCCTTTTTCAATCAAGGTCAACATGGCCCGTTGGCTAAAGATCAAACCAAAGGTAGAGTTCATGTTGCGGATCATGTTTTCAGGGAAGACGGTCAAGTTCTTAACGATATTGCCAAAACGATTGAGCATGTAGTCGATCAAGATGGTCGTATCTGGTGTGATGATACGTTCAGCTGATGAGTGGGAAATATCACGCTCATGCCAGAGAGCGACGTTTTCATAGGCTGTCACCATATGACCACGGATGACACGCGCAAGACCGGTCATGTTTTCAGAACCGATAGGGTTGCGTTTGTGAGGCATTGCTGAAGACCCTTTTTGACCTTTAGCAAAGAACTCTTCCACTTCCCGTTGTTCCGATTTTTGAAGACCACGGATCTCAGTCGCCATCCGCTCGATAGAAGTTGCGATGCTCGCAAGAACTGCAAAGTACTCCGCATGGAGGTCACGAGGAAGGACCTGTGTAGAGATTTCTTGAGCACGGATACCCAATTTATCGCAGACGTATTTTTCCACGAATGGTGGGATGTTGGCAAAGTTTCCAACTGCACCCGAAATCTTACCAGCTTCCACACCAGCAGCCGCATGCTCGAAACGCTCGATATTGCGTTTCATTTCGCTGTACCAAGTCGCCAATTTAAGACCAAAAGTTGTAGGTTCCGCGTGTACCCCGTGGGTACGACCCATCATGATGGTGAACTTGTGCTCTTTCGCCTTGTCAGCAATGATGTTAGTGAAGTTTTCAAGGTCACGACGGATGATGTCGTTGGCTTGCTTGTAGAGGTAACCATAGGCAGTGTCTACCACGTCAGTAGAGGTCAAGCCATAGTGAACCCACTTGCGCTCTTCACCAAGAGTCTCAGAAACCGCACGCGTGAAAGCCACCACATCGTGACGCGTCTCCTGCTCAATCTCCAAAATACGGTCGATGTCAAAGTCGGCTTTCTCACGAATCAAGGCCACATCTTCCTTGGGAATCTCACCCAACTCAGCCCATGCCTCGTCCGCCAAGATTTCCACCTCAAGCCAAGCACGGTATTTGTTTTCCTCAGTCCAAATGTTCGCCATCTCAGGGCGAGAGTAACGGTTGATCATGTTGTTAATTTTTCCTTTCTTCTCAAGCTTTAAAGAATCAGCTATCTATGTAAACCAAGATTCCTACTCAAACTCCTCTTTCCCAATAAACACAGATGGGTAATGAGAAAGTGTATTCAAATCCGTATCCAGAGGCAGATCATAGATGGCTAAATAGTTTTCAGGGTAGTGTGCAGTTAGTTCTTTATATTTAGCTTTCACTTTTTCGTGATTGCTACTAGCATACAAGACTTCGACGACAGCTCCAGTCCTCTCTTTTGCAACAAAAGCATTGACAATAATTTGAATCATAAGTTAAAAATCAATCCCTTCTCCAAACTCAACCACACTATCTGGCACATCACTAAACAAAGTCACATGTCCCATCTTGCGGTTGTGCTTCGCTTCTATTTTACCATACATGTGGAGGTGGGCGCTTGGATTTTCTGTGACATATTTTTCAGCAGCCTCGACGTGTTGTCCGAGTACATTGAGCATAACGGCTGGTGCATGCAATTTGATAGCTGGTAATGCTGCTCCCAGAACACCCAAGATATGGGTGTCAAACTGCGAGAAGTCGCAGGCTTCAATAGAATAGTGTCCAGAGTTGTGTGGGCGTGGGGCGATTTCATTGACAATAATGTCATCAGCTGTCGCAAACATTTCCACACAAAGGGTTCCAGACAGGCTGAGCTGTTCTGCGATTCGCACCGACATGGCTTTGGCCTTATCTGCTAGACTTTCTGAAATGCGAGCTGGAACAATGGTTTTTAAAAGAATGTTGTTGCGGTGGATATTTTCCTGAACTGGGAAAACCGTCACATCCTTGCCATTTCCTGACACGATGACAGAAATTTCAAGGTCAAAGTTGACGAATTCTTCCAAGACACAGTCTGCTGAGTCGGCTAGTGCACGAGCCTCTTCCAAGTCTGCTTCCGAGCGAATAACCTTTTGTCCATGCCCGTCGTATCCACCTGTTGCAGTCTTGAGGACATAGCTTTTGGAGAGGTCGATATCTGCCAAATCTTGGCTTGAAGTCACAACCTTGTAGGGTGCAACTGTCACTTGTGCCTTATTTGAGAGAAAGTCCTTTTCAAAGATACGATTTTGCGAAATGCGAAGTAGATCCGTTCCTTGAGGGAGCTGACCCCCCTTGATGACAGCATCCAAACCGTCAGCATCAACATTTTCAAACTCATAGGTGAGGACATCGCATCGCTCAGCCAACTGACGAAGGGCATCCACATCGTTATAAGGCGCCACGACGATTTCCGCCACACGAGAGGCCGGACAGTCCGCCGCAGGATCCAGCGCGATGACCTTGTGCCCCATGTAGATAGCAGAAATGGCCATCATCTGCCCCAGCTGACCGCCACCGATAATTCCGATTGTTTTAGATGAGCTCATTGGTAGACTCCTCTGCGATTTTTCCTTGCTCTTCTGCGAAATCTGCCAATGCTGTCGCGATAGCCTGATCTTCTACTGAGAGGAGACGGAGGGCAAAGAGAGCAGCATTAGTCGCACCGGCTTCACCAATCGCCATAGTTGCGACAGGCACTCCACCTGGCATCTGAACGATGGAATAGAGTGAATCCACACCACTAAGAGCACGTGATTTGACGGGTACACCAATGACAGGAAGGGTTGTTTTGGCAGCTACCATTCCTGGCAAATGGGCTGCGCCACCAGCACCTGCTATAATGACCTTGATGCCACGGCTACGAGCCTCCTCCGCATGTCTGAACATGAGATCTGGTGTACGGTGGGCAGAAACAACTTTCTTTTCGTAGGATACACCGAAGCGATCTAGGACTTCAGCGGCTTTTTGCATGGTAACCCAGTCGGATTTTGAGCCCATAATGATGGAAATTACTGGTTTCATAGTTAATATCCTTTTCTTTTTTGATAATGGTCTTAGGTGGTGGGGACGGAAGCAAACCTTCGGTTTCATTCCTAAACTTTGAGCCTAAAGTCTCAAAGTTTCCCCCGACCAGAACATTTACTGTTCTGGTCTTTTCACCACGGCGATCATTATCTTACTTTGGCTCGCTTTCGCTCGCCATGACAATTTTAGTATCTGTTAATCTTTTATGGCCTTGCTTCCGATGTCGTTTCGGTAGAAGAGGCCTTCTGTGTTTTGGTTGTTGAGTTCCTTGTAGATAATATTTTGGCAGTCTTTGACGGTGTCTGCTGTTGTGACCAGCATGTAGACGCGTCCGCCGTTTGAGAGGAGGTCTTGGCCATTTTCAGCGAATTTGGCTCCAGCATAGTAGGTGATGATGTCGCCTTCGGTCTTGGCTGGCAACTTAACTCCTTTTTTATAGTCTAGCGGATAACCATTGGATGCGACGACCACACCCAGTGTCACGCCCTTGTCTGTCCAAGTGATGTCCGGTTCTTTGCCTTCCAAAATGTCTGTAATATTTTGTGCAAAGTCAGAGGTCAAGCGTGGCAGGATGATTTGGGTTTCAGGGTCGCCAAAGCGAGCGTTAAACTCGATGACTTTCGGTCCATCAGCTATCAAGATAAGCCCCGCATAAAGGACACCTGTGTAAGGACGGCCTTCTTTAATCATGCCCTCAAGGACTGGCTTGACAATGGTGGCAACAGCTGTATCCACCACGCTCTGTGGCAGGTGTGGCACTGGTGCATAGGCACCCATCCCACCGGTGTTAGGCCCCTTGTCGCCATCATAGGCACGTTTGTGGTCCTGAGCCGTTGGCATGATGTAGAACTTGTCCCCATTGACAAAGGCAAAGAGAGAAAACTCTTCCCCATCAAGGAATTCCTCGATGACCACACGTGCACCTGAATCACCGAATTTATTGTCCAACAGCATCTCGTGAGCGGCTTCGACCGCCTGCTCAACGGTTTCTGCTACGACAACCCCTTTCCCAAGGGCTAAGCCATCTGCCTTGACAACGATTGGAGCACCTTTTTCCTCGATGTAGGCCTTAGCGTCCTCGAAATCTGAAAAGGTCCCATAGGCTGCTGTCGGAACGTCGTATTTGACCATGATTTCCTTGGCAAAATCCTTGGACCACTCCAGCTCAGCCGCAGCCTTGGTCGGACCAAATGCCTTAAGACCAACTGCATTGAAATCATCCACAATCCCAGCAGCCAGGGCATCATCTGGTCCGATAAAGGTCCAAGCAATATCGTTCGCTTTTGCAAAGTCAATCAGCTTAGAATGTTCGGAAATTCCGATATTGATCAAATCAAGACCGTCTAATCGCATCCCGTCATTTCCAGGAGCTACAAAGACTTTTTCAACGTCTTTTGATTCAAGCAATTTCTTAGCAATCGCGTGCTCACGACCACCTGAGCCAACAACTAACAGTTTCATCTCTCAACCTCTTTTGCGAATTATTTATTTTTATTTTACCATATATGTTCGCTTTTTTCTAGATAAAACAATTTTCCTTTTTATTTTTATCATTTTATAATGACTTCTTCGAATAAAGGAGTGACATTCGTTTAATAGAAGGAGATACCAATGAAATCAATCCAAATACTTTTTGCCACAACTTGCTTTTTAGCTTGCATTAAACTAAACACTAGTGTTCATGCTGGAACCTATAACCTTCCCCAGGAAAACATTTCCACAACAGAGGCAAGTAATTCCCTTCCTATTGTAAATCAAACCAATTCTTATCCGACCGGCCAATGTACTTGGGGCGCTAAAGCTTTAGCCCCTTGGGCTGGTTCCTACTGGGGAAATGCAGGACAATGGGCTAGTTCAGCACAAAGTCAAGGTTTTACGATTGGTGACATTCCAAAAGTAGGGGCAATTGCTTGCTGGCAAGATGGAAGTTATGGTCATGTGGCAGTTGTAGTCGCTGTAGATACTGACGAGCGCATACAAGTTGAAGAATCCAACTATAACAACAATCTCTACATAGCCAATTTTCGTGGTTGGTTCAATCCAAAAGCCTATTACTTAGGAAGTGTTTCTTATATCTATCCACCAAATAACATAAAAGATTAACATTTATTTTTTTATTTTCATTCGAATATTCATTGATTTTTCAAATATTTTAAGGTATAATTTAGGAAAAATTAACATTTCAGTTAGGAGATAGTATGAGAAAAAAGATGTATAAAAAGGGGAAATTTTGGGTGATTGCTTCCATTGCTGCAACCTCTGTTATCACTGCAAGAGGTGTTGAAGCACAGGAAACAAATTCTAGTTCCTCACTTGATACAACGAATACCATTAGCGAGTCAATCTCTGAAGCAAGTCAGTCACCGACTCCTACAACAGCACCTGTTCTTGCTACTACAGAAGAACTTACTTCTACAACTACTGATAAAGAAGAGACACTTGCTGCAACCTCCACAACTCCAAGCACAGGTGATGGAAACACGGAAAAACAAACTGAGCAAGCCGAAAAAACAGAAACTGAAAAAATTAACAATAATGGCTACTCAGCTTTTCGAACAGCTTCAAACAATGGAACTCCTGCCCCTACAAAACAAGAAACTACACCTACCTTTGTTGATGTTAGTAGCCACAACGGCACCATTTCGACAGAAGACTACCGGTCTTTAGCACGACAAGGGGTTGCTGGTGTGGTTGTCAAACTAACCGAAGGAACCAGTTATAAAAATCCATATGCACCTTCTCAAATCAAAAATGCACAAGAAGCCGGTTTACAAGTTTCTGCTTACGCATACTCTCACTATACAAACGAAGAAGAAGCACGACAAGAAGCACGTTATTTTGCAAAAACCGCAAAAGAATTAAATTTGCCTTCTTATACTGTCATGGTCAACGACATCGAAGAAGCAAAGATGAAGGAGCGGATCAACGAAGCTACCAAGGCTTGGGCACAAGAAATGAAAAATCTAGGGTTCAATGACCTGATGTACTATGCTGCGGCAAGCTGGCTCGACAACTCCCGTTGGCGTGGTCCAATCAAAACAGCCGAGCTTGGTGCTGAAAATGTTTGGGCTGCTCAATACCCAACTAATAACCTCTCAGCTGATGATGCAAGATCCCTCCGCTACAATAACAACTCTGGCGCTTGGCAATTTACATCAAACGCTGAACTCCTAAAAGGAAAACACGTTTTTGACCTAAGTCTTGACTATACTGGAAGGTTTACAAAACAAGCTCGTGTTGAAGTAGGCGCAAAACCTTCAGCTAAGATTGCTATACAAAATCTAAACAACAATGCTGGAACCT
>NZ_KQ969164.1:75257-85236 GCF_001578805.1 Streptococcus sp. DD10
CTTAAAGAAATTCAAGTACCTACATGGTCTGAGAAAAACGGACAAGATGATTTGATTTGGTACAAAGCATCAAAACAAGCGAACGGGGATTACAAGGTAACAATCGCTACAAGTAATCACAAGGCAGATAATGGACGTTATCATTCACATGTCTATCTAATAGATTCCCAAGGAGCTTCCCAAGGGCTTGGCGGTGTCCAATCGGTGTTCAATATCACACAGACACATGGAGACATAGAAATTGATAAGAGCAATATAAACCAAGGAATGTTTGATGTAGTGATAAAAAATATTACTACTCCAAATGGTTTAAAAGAAGTTACAGTCCCTGTATGGTCAGATGTAAATGGACAAGATGACCTCGAATGGTATACAGCATCGAAACAGACTAACGGAACTTATAAAACAACTGTACGTTTATCTAATCACCAATATATCAATGGGTTGTATCACATCCATTTGTACTACCGAAATAACGCAAATAAATTAGAAGGAGTTGGAGCAACTACAACTACCGTTCAGACTCCCGCACCACGTGCATTTATCGAGCGTGAGATGAATAGCCTGATGAACGAGTATAACCGTCTCTTTGGTAATATTGGGGGGCAAAAATCATTGTATATTAGCCCTGTTGATGGAACAGAGTATCGTTTGGTAAATGATAGTGTTCAACCATCTGCATCTTCAATTAAACTTTTTGTTTTAGCTGCTGCTTACGCAAAAGCTGCACGAGGAGAATTGAATTTGCAACAACGTTACACTGTCCAACAATCTGATATCATTCCAAACCAAGCCGTAACACTTAACCTATATGGCAAAGCTGGCTCTAACTATAACCTAGACCAACTTCTCCACTTTATGACGTCAACAAGTGATAACTCTGCAACCAATATTATTATCCGCCATATTGGTGGTGTTGATGCGGTCAATAATGAAATTCGTCGTCTAGGTTACAACCATTCAACACTTAATCGATATATGTATGATAGTGCTGCAATTTCTCGTGGTGTTGATAATTATATCTCTGCTCAAGAATCTGGAGATCTAATTAAAAATATCTATAATGGTACGCTTATCGATAAAGCAACTGATGCTGCTATACTGGAAAAACTAGCTCACAATGTCCATAATTACTGGTTAACAGCTAATATTCGAGATAAGGCACAACTCTGGGAAAAACCAGGTGGTTCACCAGGCTCAGGTACAGAAAATGACACAGCTATCATTAAGAAAAACAATCGTGCTTACGCTGTATCTCTACTAACCTACGGTGCAACTAATCAAAATAGTGCTATTAAACAATTTGGTGAAAAATTTACCAATATTCTTTAATATGAGATACTCTCTATAACAAAAAATCAGGAACTCATTTTGAGTCCTGATTTTTTTATCTTAATGTCTAAAGTGGCGTACACCCGTGAAAATCATGGTCAAGCCATATTTATCAGCCGCTTCGATAGACTCTTGGTCACGGACAGAGCCACCTGGTTGGATGATTGCTTTGATCCCTGCCTTGGCGATTTCTTCTACGTTATCCGCAAATGGGAAGAAGGCATCGGAAGCAAGGACAGCCCCGTCCAAACAATCTTTGGCTTGGTCAATAGCGATGCGGACTGAAGCCACACGATTGGTTTGACCTGGCCCGACACCAAGGGTCATGTGGTCGTTGGTCACGATGATCCCATTTGATTTGACGTACTTGATCGCTTTCCAAGCAAACTCAAGAGCTGTCGCTTCTGTCTCAGTTGGTTGGCGTTTGGTCACTACTTGCCAGTCAGCTGGGCTTTCTTTGACCACGTCTTGGTTTTGAACGAGGAGACCACCAACAACACCCGTGTATTCCGCTTCCACTTCACTGGCCTCTTGCGCGTCAAATGGCAAGGCAAGAATCCGCAAGTTTTTCTTCTTGGTTGTCAAGATTTCAAGTGCTTGGTCAGTGTAGCTTGGTGCAATGATGATTTCAAGGAAGACCCCGTGCATTTTTTGGGCTGTCGCAGCGTCCACTTCACGGTTGAGAACGACAATTCCACCAAAGATAGACACTGGATCAGACTCATAAGCATAATCCCAAGCCGTTTCGATATCGTCGGCTTGACCAATTCCACATGGGTTCATGTGTTTGAGAGCCACAACGGTTGGGCGTTCCTTGAAGTCACGGATGATCCGGATAGCCGCATCAGCATCACGGATGTTGTTGAAGGACAATTCTTTTCCGTTCAACTGTTTAGCTGCCGCGATTGAGTAGTCCGTTGGCAAGCCTTTTTGGTAGAAGTCTGCATCCTGTTGAGGGTTTTCCCCATAACGCATAGGTTGCTTGAGGTCATAGGTCAAGGTGAGTTTTTCAGGCTTGGTTTCACCCACTTGAGCAGTGAAATATTCTGCGATTAGGGCATCATAAGCTGCTGTGTGGCGGAAGACTTTGGCTGCCAAGCGTTGACGGGTTTCATACGTTGTTTCACCGTTGGCTGACAATTCCTCAAGTACCACAGCATAGTCTGCTGGGTCAACGACAACTGTCACGCTAGCGTGGTTTTTAGCTGCTGAACGAAGCATGGATGGCCCACCGATATCGATATTTTCAACCGCATCCGCATAGGTCACGTCTGGTTTGAGGATGGTTTCCTTGAAGGGATAGAGGTTAACCACAACAAGGTCGATCAATTCGATATTATTGTCCTTGGCAGCCTCTAAGTGACTATCGAGGTCACGACGAGCGAGGAGACCTCCGTGGATATTGGGGTGGAGGGTCTTGACACGGCCGTCCATCATTTCTGGAAAACCAGTTACATCATCGATGGCAATGGTGTCCACCCCAGCCTTGTCAAGGGCAACTTTAGTACCACCTGTTGAGATGATATCCCAACCAAGTTTCTTGAGTTCTTGGGCAAATTCAACAATGCCCGCTTTGTCTGAAACACTAATTAATGCGCGTTTAGTCATTCTATTCCTCTTTCTTTAGATCCAACCGCATAGCGACTTCGTTATTATCTTCTATAAATCCTGTTTCCTGAAAACCCAAACTAGTCAGCAGGTACTTCATTTTTTCATTTCCAACCACATAATCTGCGATAATATGATTGCAAACTCTATCCATCTGAGCCTCTTTGATCAGAACTTCCAAGGCTTTTCGTCCATAACCTTTTCCTTGGTACTGCTGGCCGATCATTATCCGCCAGATAAAATATTCTGCCTCATCCTTATCTATTTCCAACAGTAGAAAACCAACCACTTGCTCATCCCAATAGATTGCCATGGGAAACACATCCCCATTCTCTCGGTAGAGCCATGCGTCAGCTAAAGAACGCACATTGGGAGCTACAAAACGCGCTCGTTCATCAGCATCAGATATTTTCAAATCCAGCACTGCCTGAAAACTGCTCTCATCTACTAATTTCAGATTAATCATTTTTCTCCTTTTGAATAAATAGGATTTTGAGGTGATTAAAGACTAATCTAACTCATATAAAAGGTAGTTATCAAAATTTATGATTCCTTTGAGGTAATCTCGGTCTGCTTTAGACAACTCAAATTCTGGAAAAGTCGCAATTAAACTGGACAAATAAAAATAATTCGGGTGCCGACGATAAGAAAAACCTGCTTGACCGAATTTTCCTTGACAAAAATCATAGGCAAGTTTTAATTCTTGACTTGTGACACCGTCTAAAATTTTATCTAACTCTGAAAGCTGACTTTTATCAGTATTTTCTATCATAGCTTTCACTGTATTTACTAAAACAAAAAGAAAATCATTAGTATTATCCAGTAGGATTGGTCTGTTAGATAACTTATTCTTTAACTCCATATAGTATTGGTCCATAATCATTTCTTCCTCTCCACTCCCAAACTATCCAACACTTCTGGATACAACTTGTACTCCGCTTCATGGATGCGAGTCTCGAAAGTATCAAGGGTATCCCCTTCAAGGCGTGGCACACGGACTTGTTTGATAACCTTACCAGTGTCAACACCAGAGTCCACCCAGTGAATGGTCACGCCTGATTGGTCAACGCCTGCCTGCCAAGCATCCTCAATGCCATGGGCACCTGGAAATTCAGGCAGGTAAGCAGGGTGAATATTGATGATACGACCTTCATAGGCAGCCAAGAGGGTTGGGCCGACAATTTTCATGTAGCCCGCCAAACAAACCAGGTCGATTTGGTGTTCATCCAAGAGTTTGACGATGGCTTTTTCATAGGCGGCCTTATTGTCAAATTCCTTTAGTTCAAAGGCATGGCTAGCAACGCCAAGATTTTCAGCACGTTCAAGCACATAGGCATCCCGATGGTCTGAAAAAACAAATTCTACTGGAAACTGTTCTGCGATCACCTGAAAGTTTGATCCGTTGCCAGAGGCAAAAACAGCAATTTTTTTAGCCATTATTTTATCACCACACTTGCGCCATCTTTCTTCACAATTCGACCGATTTCATAAACAGGTTCATCAAGAAGTTCTTTGACACGTTCCACATTTTCTGGTTTCACCGCAAGCATGAGACCAATCCCCATGTTGAAGATTTCAAACATTTCTTCATGTTTGATTTCACCATATTTTTCAAGGGCTTTGAAAATTGGAAGTACTGGGACTTTGCTTTCGTCAATTTCAGCAGCCAAGTCATCTGAGAACATACGTGGTACATTTTCGATGAAACCACCACCTGTGATGTGAGCAATACCGTTAACCAATTCTTCTTTTATGAGTGGCAAAGCTGCTTTGACGTAGATACGAGTTGGTTCAAGAAGAACGTCTTTAAGTTTTTTGCCTTCCAGTTCTGGAAGAACTTCTTCACCTGTGTAATCAGCAAAGACACGACGCACGAGTGAGTAACCATTTGAGTGGATACCACTTGAAGCCAATCCAAGAAGGACATCGCCTGCTGCCACCTTTGAACCGTCGATGATTTGAGATTTTTCTGCGATACCTACTGCAAAACCTGCCAAATCATAGTCGTCTTCACCATACATACCAGGCATTTCAGCTGTTTCCCCACCGATAAGGGCAGCCCCAGCTTGTACACAACCTTCAGCCACACCAGCAACGACTTGTTCCAATTTAGTTGGTTCATTTTTACCAGTTGCAATATAATCGAGGAAGTAAAGGGGCTCCGCACCTGCAGCAATGATGTCGTTGACACACATGGCCACACAGTCCTGACCGATGGTGTCGTGTTTGTCATACTTGATGGCCAACATGAGCTTGGTCCCAACACCATCTGTCCCTGAAATCAGAACAGGCTCTTTGACACCTGTTTTTGACAGGTCAAACATCCCACCAAAGCCACCAAGAGCTCCCATAACACCGGCACGCTCCGTACGCGCCACGTGTTTTTTGATTCGTTCAACCACTTCATAGCCTGCTTCAACGTCTACACCCGATTGAGCGTATGCATTTTTCTTTTCAGTCATATTTATTTCCTTCTTTTAGACACCTATCCTCTTTTTAGGAGAGGTTTATAATATTTCGCAATTTTCACCAAAGCAATAGAACCCACTAAGGTCGCTGTCGTTGCAATAATAACGGCATCAGACAAACTAAATTCGTAGGTGAAGTCTTTCTTTTCAGCGACATTAGACGCTTAAATGGAAAGTTTCATAAACCCTCCTAATAAAAGCTCGTTTTTTCTTTTAGACTTTGTAGATAGCGTTCCTCATAGTCGTAAAGTGGTGTTGGATAGTCTCCATCAAAGTAAGCCACACAAAGGCCACCGTTTGGTGCATCTGTGTCAATTCCAATAGAATCGATCAAGCCATCAATAGACAAGTAAGTCAAGCTATCTGCACCAATGATTTCGCGTGTTTCCTCAACTGTATGATTGGCCGCAATCAATTCCTTACGTGTTTGAATATCGATACCGTAGAAACATGGGTAGGCAAGGGCTGGACTACCAATTGCCACGTGAACCTCTGTTGCTCCTGCTTCTTTTAGCAAATTAACGATACGACGTGATGTTGTCCCACGTACAATAGAGTCGTCAATCATAACCACACGTTTGCCTTTAACAACACCTGATACGGCAGAGAGCTTCATACGAACCCCTTGCTCACGCAACTCTTGTGTTGGTTGGATAAAGGTACGTTGGGTATATTGGTTTTTAATCAAGCCCATTTCATTTGGCAGTCCGGATTCTTCCGCAAATCCCATAGCTGCACTAAGTGATGAATTAGGCACACCAACGACAATATCTGCTTCATGTTTGAACTCACGTGCCAATTGAGCACCCATACGTTTACGAGCTGTATGGACATTGACCCCTTGGATATTTGAATCAGGACGGGCAAAGTAGATATACTCCATCGAACAAACAGCCAATTGGGTGTCCGTTGTATAGTTATCGTAAGTGATCCCCTTATCATCGATGATCACCACTTCCCCAGGATTCACATCTCGAATCCACTCTGCTCCAACCACTTCAAAGGCACAGGTTTCAGACGAAACCACAATGGCACCGTTGACCATTTTCCCAATCGAAAGAGGACGAAAACCATTTGGATCCAAGGCTGCAATCAGCTTGTCCTCAAGCATGAGGAGGTAAGCAAATCCACCTTTCACCGTATTCAAGGCTTCTTTCACCTTACCCATGAAGGATGGGTTGTGGCTCCGACGAATCAAGTGGGCCAAGATTTCTGAATCAGAAGTTGAGCTAAAGATCGCTCCGTTATTTTCCAACTCCCGTTTGAGTGACTTGGCATTGGTCAAATTTCCGTTGTGGGCCAGTCCAAACTGGATATCATGAAAGCGAAAGAGGAAAGGCTGGATATTATCCACCGAAGCTTCCCCAGCTGTCGCATAGCGAACATGGCCAATCGCTCCCGTTCCCGTCAACTTATCCAAGTTAGTAGGATTTCGAAATACTTCTGAGAGAAGACCCGTGTCACGATACCGTTTTAGTTGACCCGCATCATTTGAAAGGATCCCCGCCCCTTCTTGACCACGGTGTTGAAGACTGTGTAATCCGAAATAAGTCAGTTTTGCAGCATCTGGGTGTCCCCAGATCCCAAAAATACCACATTCTTCATTAAGAGATTTTACTTCGTATGTCATTTTTTATACCTTTTATTTCTGATATTTCCCTTATGCAAGGCGAACGAAAGTAACTGTCACCAGATTCTCATTCCACTAATGTGAACTCAAGTTTGCAAGCTCTTTAGAACTACTGCTACATTGAAAAATATCATTACTGAGTACACTTGGCACTCTATTATTTTCCAGTAAAGTATTGAACCGCTGACGCAAAGAGGTGTTGGTCTTTATTTCCTGGAATATTTTGGAAGAGACCGTCTTCGAAGCGTTCTGAGTGACCCATCTTACCAATAATTTGACCGTTCTTACTTGTGATACCTTCGATAGCATTTACAGATCCGTTAGGATTGTATTTAGAATCCATGCTTGGTTTACCTTCGAAGTCAACATATTGAGTAAAGATTTGACCATTGTCACGAAGCTCTGCAAATTCCTTAGCTGTCACGACAAACTTCCCTTCACCGTGTGATACTGGGATGGCATGGATGTCACCAACTTCTACTCCAGCAAGCCATGGTGAGTTGGTATTGGCAATCCGTGTTTCCACCATCTTAGCCACGTGTTGGTTAGCATCATTGTAGAAGAGGGTTGGACTTGTGCCGCTTGCATCTTCAAAGTTACCATATGGAAGAAGACCTGATTTAACAAGGGCTTGGAATCCGTTACAGATACCAATGATCAAACCACCACCTTCGATGAAGGCATCAATGGCTGCACGTACTTTTTCATTGAGCAAGATGTTCACGATAAATTTAGCTGATCCATCTGGTTCATCCGCTGCTGAGAAGCCACCTGCAAAGAAGATAATATTCGCTTTTTCAATATTGTCAACCATAGTGTCAACAGACTTGACAATCGCTTCTTCATTCAGTGTGACAAATGGTACCAAGTTGACTTTTGCACCTTCTTTTTCAAAGGCCTTAGCGGAGTCATATTCTGAATTGGTACCTGGGAATACTGGGATGTAAACCACTGGTGTTTCAACTGTTTCTTTTGCTTTGATCACAACATCTGATGCTACAGTAGATACTTCTTCCAACTCTGTTGCTTGTGCAAATTCCGTTGGGTAAACTTCTTCCAATTTACCTTGGAAAGCACTGTCAAGTTTATGCCCATCAAGCATTACACCATTGACAATTAGTGTAAAGCCGGTTACTGTTTGTCCAATTTTGGCAACACCTGCAATTTCTTCAGGAGACGTGAAGACGAATCCACCCAATTGAGCTGTCAAGCTAGTGTCAAGGTCAGCTAATTCAACGTTAGCTCCGATATGGTTACCAAAGGTTGCCAGAGCAAGAGCTTCAAGGACACCACCATATTTAACAGATGATGCAGCTGTGACTTTATGGTCAGCTTGGATGGCTTCAAATTGAGCAAAGTTTGACTTGATAAGATCGAAGTCAATTTCTTGTGCCAAAGCTTGACCAGGAATGTAGTAAATATTCTCACCAGCAGCTTTGAATTCTGGAGAAAGAACCTTACGGCTATCTGCAGTTGTGACACCAAAAGCAACCAAGGTTGGTGGTACGGTTAATTCTTCAAAGGTACCAGACATAGAGTCTTTCCCACCGATAGATGGCAAACCAAGTTGGATTTGCGCTTCAATGGAACCAAGAAGAGCAGCTACTGGTTGACCAAAACGCTCTGCTTGTTTGTCCATGCGTTCAAAATACTCTTGGTAAGAGAAACGTGCTTTCGACCAGTTTGCCCCTGTAGCCACCAAACGAGCGGTTGCTTCGATCACGGCATAGGCAGCGCCATGATAAGGAGACCATTCTGCCACATAGGGGTTGAATCCTTGCGCCATAACAGAAGCAGTTGTTGTCACGCCATGTTGGACTGGCAATTTCTGTACAGAAGCTTCCGTTGGTGTGATTTGGTAGCGACCACCGAGTGGGTGATTGACTGTTGAACGACCAACTGAGCTATCAAAGATAGTTTGCAACCCCTTTTGACTGGCATGGTTGAGATCAGCCAAGACTTCAAGCGTATCCGCTTCGAGGGTTGCAGCAGATGTTTGACGTTCTTCTGGAAGCTTGACATCCTTGTCAACCACCTTAGCATCTACAACCACACGTACACCATTTGTATCCAGGAAAGAACGTTCCAAATCAACGATGGTTTCACCATTCCAGTGCATGACAAGATTTGGCTTCTCCGTCACTGTCGCAACGACAACAGCATCAATATTTTCTTTATTACATGCTGCAACGAAGGCATCTACATCTTCTGGACGAACCACTACAGCCATCCGTTCCTGAGATTCAGAGATGGCAATTTCTGTACCGTTCAAGCCTTGGTATTTCAATGGTACTTTGTCTAGATCAATCTCAAGACCATCTGCCAATTCACCGATAGCTACACAGACACCACCAGCACCAAAGTCATTTGATTTTTTGATTAGACGTGTCACATCCCCATTACGGAAAAGACGTTGAATCTTACGTTCTTCGATAGCATTCCCTTTTTGAACCTCAGCACCAGCAGTTTCAACAGATTCAACCGTTTGAACTTTAGAAGAACCTGTCGCACCACCGACACCGTCACGTCCAGTCTTACCACCAAGCAAGATAATCACATCACCTGCTTCAGGTTTTTCACGGACAACATTTTCCTTAGGAGCCGCACCGACAACGGCACCTAGCTCCATACGTTTAGCAACGAAACCTGGGTGGAAATATTCACGAACATAAGTTGTTGCCAAACCGATTTGGTTCCCATATGAAGAATAACCGTGAGCAGCGGTTTTTGAAATCACTTGTTGGGGCAATTTACCCGCACGAGTTTCAGCAATTGGTGTAGTAATATCACCAGCACCTGAGATCCGCATGGCTTGGTAAACGTAAGAACGTCCTGACAATGGGTCACGAATGGCACCACCGATACAAGTAGCCGCTCCACCAAATGGTTCAATCTCCGTTGGGTGGTTGTGGGTTTCGTTCTTGAACATGAGGAGCCATGG
>NZ_KQ969164.1:85494-95844 GCF_001578805.1 Streptococcus sp. DD10
TCTCAACTGAGCAAGCATTGATTTCATCAGACACTTCCATGTCATCCAAACGACCATTAGCACGCTCATAGCGACCAAAAATAGTCGCCATATCCATCAAGGTTTGAGGTTTTTCTGTACGTCCCAACTCATCACGCATGGCAATATATTTGTCATAAGTCGCTTGCAATTGTTTTTCAAATTTAGAAGCTGAGAAGTCGATGTTTTTCAACTCAGTCTCGAAAGTTGTATGACGGCAGTGGTCAGACCAGTAAGTATCCAAAACCTTCAACTCAGTCTCAGTTGGTACACGTCCAATAGATTTGAAGTAATCTTGAATGAAGAGAAGGTCATCCACTTCCATTGCCAATCCTTGCTCTGCCTTATACTGTGCAAAATCTTCTGCCGTATAAGTTTCAAAGAAATCCAAACTTGGAATGGTCTTGTCAGACTCAGAGAAATCCTGTTTAGCAATGCCAACAGTGATATCTTTGAAACGAGAATCCACTGGGTTCAAAAGGTAGTTTTTGACAGCTTCCAACTCATTCGCATCAATATCCTTGTTAACCAAGTACAATTGTGCTGTATTCACTGTTACATCATTTGAACTACCAAGTAAAAGCAAAGCTTCTTGTGAAGATGCCGCCCGTTGGTCAAATTGACCAGGCAAACTTTCGATAGCAAAGAAAGCATACTTTTCAAGATCAGCCTTAACCGCAGCCTCGTCCAAAACAGTATCAGTCACTTGCTCAGAGAAGATATGTTTTTCCGCACGCGCAAACAAATCTTCCGCCAAATGAAAGACATCATAAACCTGAACAATACGAAGATCCTTCAAAGTTTTCAACTGAAGATTATGCTGTAATTCTTTTACTAAAGAGTCAGATTTCACACGAAAATCAGCTTTTTTCTCAACGAAAATACGTTTATCCATTTTATTTCCCTTATTTCTATTCAAATAGGCTCTTGAAGACGAGGGTTTTCCCTTTCAAAAAGATCACTTCAAACCTTGCAATTTTTCCAACACAACCTTGTACACATCTGTCAGACTGCCCAAGTCCCTACGGAAAACATCCTTGTCCATATGGTGCCCTTCCGCATCCCAAAGGCGGCAGTTGTCTGGTGAGAATTCATCTGCCAAGATAATCTTGCCATCCTTATCAAAACCAAATTCCAATTTAAAGTCAATCAAACGAAGACCAATTTGTGCAAACCAATCTTTCAACAATTCATTAATACGACGTGTTTCTTCCTTGATATAGGCAATCTGCTCATCGTTGGCAATGTCCAAGAACTTGACATGTTCATCATTGATAAATGGATCATCCAATTCATCATTTTTATAGTAAAATTCAACGATTGGAGTTTCCAAATCCAAACCTTCTTCAACGCCAAAACGTTTAGAAAAAGAACCGGCAGTCACGTTACGAAGGACAACCTCCAAAGGAATGATTTTTACTTTTTTATTCAATTGTTCTGTGTCAGAAATACGTTCAATAAAGTGTGTCGCCACACCAGCAGCATTCAATTTTTCAAAAATAAGAGACGAAATCTGATTATTAAGCACACCTTTCCCCTTAATAGTCTCTTTACGAGCACCATTAAGCATGGTTGCCTGGTCCTTATAGACCGACTTAATCACATTTTCGTCTTCTGTACTATAAATATCTTTGGCCTTACCAGTATAAATCAGTTGGTTTTTCATTTCTTCGTTCGCCTTTCATGCTCTTTTTCCATATTTTATCATAAAAAAATGATTATATCAAGGATATTCCGAAATATTAAAAGTGTGCATTCAAGTTTGTTAACCTCGGGCTAAAGGTAAAAATAAAATTCTTAAAAAGCAGATTATATAAAAAAACAGTTGGATAAAAGACCAACCGTTTCAATTTATTTAGGATAAAATATCTTTAGGCAATAGTGGATTGCTCAAAGCCTGCTTTACAATAACAGATTAGACTTACGAAATAAATTTTCTACTTCAAGAATACCGTATTTTTTTGCCAGCAACCTGAAATAATCATTCGGATTATTCAGATAAACCAAATAACTATTTACTTTTTTGTACTAATTCAACTAAACTGTTCATATCTGTCAACTTATCAGCAGTCTCGTCAGAAATTTCAATCTCAAATGCATCCTCAACAGCAATAATAAATTCCATCAATTCAACAGAATCAGCTCCTAGATCATCTTGGATTGATAAGGTTGGTGTAACCTCTATTTTCTCATCACGTAATTCCTGGATGATTCCTGCAATTTTATCAAAAATTTCTTGATTTGTCATACTAAACTCCTATTCTTCATTTGAAAATTGTCGAACGGACTTGCCAATAAGGTCCGTTTCAAGCATTGTCCGAATTTGTGTTATTGTTGAATAAATGGCCTTCCTGTCACTTGAACCATGACTTTTTACAATTGGGGCTTTTAAACCAAATAATACTGCACCACCAGCATCAGAATAATCCATCTTAGCTTTAAGAGACACCAAACTATCTCTTAGTAACCAAGCACCTAGTTTGGCTTTTATCCCTCCTGTTAAGATAGACGTTTTCAACATCGATAGGATACTCTTAGCTGTCCCTTCCATAGACTTGAGTACAGCATTACCCGTAAAACCATCTGAAACTATGACATCAGCAACTCCATTCATCAAATCACGCGCTTCAACATTTCCTACAAAGTTCATTTCGTTATCATTCGACAGCAACTCATAAGTTTCTTTACGTAATGAATCCCCTTTAGTTGCCTCTGTTCCATTATTCAAAAGTCCAACTCTCGGTTTTACTATCCCCCGAACATTTTCAGCATAAAATGAACCCAGTACACCATATTGATAGAGATGCTTAGCCGTACTTTCTGCATTAGCTCCTAGGTCCATCATTACTACTCCTTTACCATCTGCAGTTGGAAGAACAGACATGAGACCTGGTCTTTCAATTTCTTTTATACGACCAACTATAAAAATCCCTGCTGCTAAAAGAGCTCCTGTATTCCCAGCGGACAGCATCGCATCAGCTTGTTGGTTCTTTACAGCTTGAGCTGCCATTACCATAGAAGCCTTCTTTTTACGACGAATAGCCTTCACAGGTTCATCATCAGAGTTAATTTTCTCTTCCGTATGAACAATCGTGATACGTTCACTATTCACAAGATGAGGACGAATAGCCTCTTCGTTTCCATAAAGTATAAATTCTACATCAGAAAATACACTAACTGCATCATTGACACCTTCTACAATTGCTTTGGGGGCAAAATCACCCCCCATAGCATCAATTGCTATCCTCTTCATTTTTTCTTCCTTCTTTTAATGTATTACCCCAATTCGATAGGGAATCAATAAATTTTTTGGGTTTAAGGTGAATCCCTACATATTCCTCATAAATCTGATCAATAAACTGTCGCAATTTGAGCTTCAAATCTACACTAAGAGAAATCGTCTCCAAAGTTTTCATATCAACTGCATAAAATTGATCCAGTAAATAAGGGACATTAGGATCAAGATGACTTCTCCTCTCATCTTTCTGATAATGGAGAGGGCAAAGACAACCATTGTAGAGAAAAGAAAAGTCAAATGCTTGCCCCACACGATGGCAAAACACACATTCATGAAAGTTTAATCGAATCCCAAAACGAGATAAGATCTGAATCTCAAAAATATTTGTCAACACCTCATAGTCAATTCCTTGCTCCATTAATAAGAGAGTCTTCTCTAAAAAAGCAAATAAGAATGCATCATATTGATTATCCTGAATACTCGCATCTGCAAGAGAAGCGACATAAGTCGCATAAGCTAAGGTAAACAAATCTTCATTAATATGATTAAAAACCGTGATTTCACGATAATCCTCGATGTAACTCAACCCTTCATCGTTCACCCGTATCATAAGCTCTACCGATGTCAGTGGTTGAATAACAGGAAGTAATTTTGACTTAGAAGCATGTTTCACGAAAAACATGCGCTTACCAGACTTCTCTGTAAAAATTTTGACTAATTTATCATCTTCTCTAAAATTACGATTATATAACACAATGGCTCGCGTTGTCTCACTTCTTAGCATGAGTCTCCATATAGATTTTAAGACGTCTCATCGCTTCTTGAATAGTGTCCATGCTTGCTGCATAAGACAATCTCACATACCCCTCACCATATTGACCAAAAGCAGCCCCTGGAATAAAAGCTACCGCCTGTTCCTTAGCAAAGTCTTGGAGGAAGGCAAACGAATCTTGCTCATACCCTACTGGAATCTTAGCAAAAATATAAAAAGCACCATCTGGCTTAATGATATCAAAACCAAGCTCTGTCATTTTTTCAATAATATAATCACGTCGTAAGATATACTCTTTCTTCATCGGTTCGGCGTCATTTTTACCAACCGTTAACGCTTCAATAGCAGCATATTGTGCCATCGTATTTGCTGCCGTCACTAAATATTGATGACTCTTAATTAGTTGTGCTACAAAAATAGCAGGGGCAAAGATAAATCCTAAACGCCAACCCGTCATAGCATGAGATTTAGATAGACCATTAATTATAATAGCCTGATTGGGTAAAAATTCACCTAAGGAAACATGATTATTTCCTGTATAAGTCAATTCCGAATAAACCTCATCACAAATCACAAAAATATCATAGCGACTTAAAACATCCGCTAAAGTAGCTATCTGTTCCCTAGTATAGGTCACACCAGTTGGATTTGATGGATAATTAAGGATTACTGCCTTTAATTTATCTCCCTGTTCTAGAATCGCTTGTTCTAACATCTCTGGTGTCAAAACAAACTGATTTGCTGTTGTATCAATTTCAACGATCTCAGCACCAACTAAATTCACAATAGGTTCATAACCAGGATAAGCAGGAGCAGGAAGTAAGACTGTATCTCCCTCTTCCAAAATAGCGGTTAAAGTAGCAGATAGAGCCTCGGTAGCTCCAATTGTCACCAAAACTTCATTATCTGGATGATAGGATAAACGATATTTTTCTTTCACAAAATCACTTGCTGCTTGTCGCAATTCAAGGAGACCACTCATACCTGTATAGTATGACTTATCATTGTCAATTGCTTGTTTAGCAGCTTCTTTGACATGCTCTGGCGTCGTAAAATCAGGTTCCCCTAAAGTCAAACGTAATACTCCAGGAATAGCAGAAATCGATTGATCAAATTGACGAATCAAGGAAACTTCAATTTTATCTAAATTTTTATTAAATCTCTTCGTTAACTCCATTGCATACCTCCGTGTTTCTAATGCTTCCTATTATACCAAAAAATAGCTTAAATTGATAGATTTCACGACCATAACTTCCCGATAAATGGACAAAAACAAATTGTTATCCACAAGTAAAAATCATAATATATGACATATCCACAATTTTCAACTATCATTCAAAAAGAAAAGAGCCAGATTTACTGGCTCGGACATTATTATTTGGCTTTTGAAATTTCAAATAATGGTGATAAAGGACGTTTTTCATGAATACGAATAATGGCATCAGCCAACAGTTCAGCAATCGAAATTTGTTTAATCTTATCAATTAGACGCTCTTCAGGCAAGTAAATCGTATCTAAAACAACTAATTGTTTAATAGCTGAATTACTAATATTATCCATTGCCGGACCTGAAAGTACAGGATGAGTACAACTTGCATAGACCTCAACTGCACCAGCTTCCGCTAAAGCATCAGCTGCATGACAAATCGTTCCAGCTGTATCAATCATATCATCAATTAAGATACAAGTTTTTCCTTTAACCTTACCAATGATATTCATGACTTCACTTGTATTCATTTTGTCAACACTACGTCGTTTATCTATAATAGCAATTGGTGTTTTCAAAAACTCCGCCAACTTACGTGCACGAGTCACACCACCATGATCCGGGCTCACTACTACATAATCGTCACCAACCATCCCACGACGTTCAAAATAATCAGCAATCAAAGGAGCACCCATCAAATGGTCAACAGGAATGTCAAAAAATCCCTGAATTTGAGCAGCATGTAAATCAATCGTTAGTAGACGATCAACCCCTGCTATTTCTAACATGTTGGCAACTAACTTAGATGTAATTGGTTCACGAGCTCGAGCCTTTCTATCCTGACGTGCATAACCATAATAAGGCATAACAACATTAATAGATTCTGCACTTGCACGTTTTAGAGCGTCAACCATAATCAAAATTTCCATCAAATTATCATTGACAGGAGAACTTGTTGATTGCAAAATAAACACATGCTTCCCTCGGATAGATTCTTCAATATTCACTTGAATTTCTCCATCAGAAAACTGCCGCACAGTAGACTTTCCAAGCTCCATTCCCATAGCCGCCGCAACGCGTTTAGCTAAATCCTGATTAGACGACAAAGCAAAGAGCTTTAAATCATAAAATGACATGTTTGCCTCCGAAATTTTTTTCCAATACTATTGTAACGCTTTTAGCTTGAATTTTCAAATAAAAATAGAGTGAAAACGCGAGGAAAATAGGAGATTCTTATAGTATTAAGAGAAACACCAAACCATAAACTGCCCTCTGTTCCATCAAAAAATTGACTTTTCATTGTGTAAAGATTAGATTCCCTAAAACTAATAAAAGTAAGATAGAAATTTCCCAAATTCTAAAATCAGCCCCTGTATTTACTACGATTCTCCCAAAACTAAACCATCAAAAAAGAGAGTATAAGAATAAAAGAAAAAAGTAGAAACAGTAGACATAATAAAATCTCTCCATCTATGGATACTTCTTCCTTCAAAAACTTACCTTCTTTTCTAGTATATATAAACTATAGCAAACTATTTTAAACTCTAGGATACTAAACTTCTAGATAAATATCTATAAACTAAGATACAACTGAAAATCATTAGATACCACAGTTATCATTTAAAAATGAAAAAAGAGCAGATTAGTCTGCTCTCATAAAAATTAGATTCATTATCTCATTAGTTAGGATAGATATACGATAATGAACCCCATCCAGAAGTTGGGTTAAACCAACCACGATAGTTACCAATTGTACGGTTTCCATTATAATTTGATTCAGATACTTGAATTCGAGTAGAACTCTCAACTGCAGTAACAACTGCAACGTGACCATAACCACCATCATTCCAAACAGCAATGGCTCCAACAGCTGGTGTTGTTCCTACTCGAAAACCTGCTGCTGCTGCAGAAGCAGCCCACTGACCACCATTTCCCCAATAGTTGCCTGCCCAAGGAGCAAGTGCTTTAGCTCCCCAAGTACATTCTCCTACTGGATAGGTATTCGCTGAACTGGTAGCAACAGCTGCTGTTTGAGCTGTTGTCGCTTGAGTAGTTGTAACAACAGTTTGAGCTGCTGGCGTAGCATCAGTTACACTAGCAGTCGTGGTTGCTTGTACCGGTGTTTCAGTAGTAACAGTTGTTGTAGTTGCCGCTTGAACTTGTGCTGTCAAATTTGTCTGAGCAGATGCTGCTGCTGCTTGTGCCTTGGCCTCCTGCTCTGCTTTAAAGGCTGCTTCGCGAGCTGCTGCTTCACGAGCTGCTGCCTCTGCTGCTGCTTTTTGTTCAATCAAAGAGTTCTTTTCATTTTCAGCTGTAGCTTTTTCAGCAGCCAAATTCAATTGTGCTGCTTCAAGTTCAGCTTTTTTAGTGTTCAAGCTTTGTTCATTATTTGCTAAGGTTTGTTGATTGGCAATTACAGTGTTAATCGCTTCTGTATTTTCAACCTGTTTTGCTGTTAAACTTTCCTTATCTTGCTTTTGTTGCTCTAGCATCCGATTGTTTGCTGTAACAATCTCACTCATTGCAGACACACGAGAAATCGCATCAACAATCGAATCTGAATTCACAATTGTATTAATATAACTTGTAACAGAGCCATTTGTTTGTGCACTTCTGGCTTGATTTTGAAGAGATTCGTTACGAGAAACAATCTTAGCAGATAACTCTGAAATTTCAGCTTCTAGCTTCTTTGATTCTTCAGTTAAACGATCATTTTCTGCTTGCAAACTTGCTTTTTCTGCTTGTAAAGAGTCAACCTGACTTTGAATACTGTCAACTTGTGCCTGAGCAGATTGCTGTTGCTGAACAAGATCATTAATTTTTGAGTCTTGCGCAGAAATCTTAGCATCTGTATCATCAGCTCTAACAACAGTTAAAGCAACTCCTTGTGATAATGTAATTGTACTTAACAATAAACTTGTGATAATTTTTTTCTTCATAAAACTAGTATACTCCTATTTAATAAGACAGTTATAAGTATACCAAAAAAAGACGCATCATATGTTACGCCTTCATTACATTTTTTTATCAGATAAATATCTTACGAATAATTGGATAAAATAGTAAACAATTAAAGAGGTTAAATAGTAAACTGATAAGTAAACTACATAGGACAAAATCAGAAAAATTTCGTGTAGTCAAGCCAGTTAAATATGCCATAAAGTAAGTCGTTATCTCAAAGAAAAAAATCATTAAAAGTAAACTTAATAAATTTGTCCAAATATTTTTCAAAACAATTCCATTCCATTTAACTAGACAAAAAATTATGATGGGGAATAAAATGATAGCAAACCCCAATACATGATGATAATACAAATCATAAAAGAAACCAATAAAACTTGCTAGAAATAAACCTTGCCACAAATCATACCAAAGCGAGAACCACATAAAAGCTAGAAATAAGAGATGACTTATGAGATGCAAAGAAATTGGTAGTAGATTTGAAAAAAAAGTTGAAATCTGCCCATCAATAAAAAATAATAGGAGACTGATACAAAATAGTATAAAAATTTTAATAACCCGTTGCATATTATTCTCCAATAGCCATTACATATTGAATCACATCAAAACTTGCACTAGGTTTAACTAAAACTTCTGTTGAAAGAAGATTATCAGCAGCTTTTATAGATTGAATTCTTCCAACTGGAATACCGCTTACAGGATAATCACCCAATCCACTTGTAACAACTTGCTCATCCTCGGTTAAATCAATTTCCCTATTAAGCTCCTTAAGTATAAAAGCTCCATTTTTTTTATCAAAACCAGTTAAAACAGCAAACACATCACCTGAACTTGTCTTGACTTTAACAGTAATATTACTAGTTAAAGTTTCATTCGTTAATAATGAAACTTCCGCACTCTGGTCAGTGTGAGAAGTAATAAAACCAATCAAACCACCATTAGCAACAACTAACATGTTATCTGAAAAATTATCGTTACTTTCTGCCGATATTGTTAAACTATCATACCAAGCAATCGTATTCCTATTTAACACCTTAGAGGTAATCTTTAACGACGAAGAAAATGAATTTTGAAAATTCAATAAAGATTTCAATTGCTGGTTCTCACTCTCAAGATTAGAAATCTCATCATTTAAATCCTTCAACTGATAAATCCTATTTTTTAAAAGTTGATTCTCACTAATCATTTTATCTGATTCAGAGACAGCATTAAAAAAGCTGGAAGCCTGAAAAAAAGGGCTCGAAAGTGCACTATCAACCAATGACATTCCTGAAATTATATTAGAAAAAAAGAAACCAAAATATGAAAACAAGAACAAACATATAAAAAATAAAAAAACTGCAACTAATCTAAATAAAAATCTTGAATTCTTATATTTCATAGTCCACCTTATAAATAATATAAAATAAAAAAGTTAGCATTGCTAACTTTTACTACGGAGAATAAGGGATTCGAACCCTTGCGCCAGTTACCCGACCTAACGATTTAGCAAACCGTCCTCTTCAGCCTCTTGAGTAATTCTCCATCCTATTCTATGGGCACGAGTGGACTCGAACCACCGACCTCACGCTTATCAGGCGTGCGCTCTAACCACCTGAGCTACGCGCCCAAGTCATAAATATGAACTTGGTAAATTGAACAATAGTTCAAAGCGGGTGACGAGAATCGAACTCGCGACAACAGCTTGGAAGGCTGTAGTTTTACCACTAAACTACACCCGCATTAAAATATGGCGCGAGACGGAATCGAACCGCCGACACATGGAGCTTCAATCCATTGCTCTACCAACTGAGCTACCGAGCCAAATTGCGGGAGCAGGATTTGAACCTACGACCTTCGGGTTATGAGCCCGACGAGCTACCGAGCTGCTCCATCCCGCGTTAATATAAAAGGAGGATGTGAGATTCGAACCCACGCACGCTTTTACACGCCTGACGGTTTTCAAGACCGTTCCCTTCAGCCAGACTTGGGTAATCCTCCAAAATATATGGACCTTGTAGGACTTGAACCTACGACCACTCGGTTATGAGCCGAGAGCTCTAACCAGCTGAGCTAAAGGTCCAACAAGATCAATAAATAGCGGCGAAGGGGATCGAACCCCCGACCTCCCGGGTATGAACCGGACGCTCTAGCCAGCTGAGCTACACCGCCATT
>NZ_KQ969165.1:0-6001 GCF_001578805.1 Streptococcus sp. DD10
TTCATCCTCTTTTTCAGACTATTTTTAAAACCTTCTTCAAAGATAAAGAGAAAATTGTCAACGCTCTTCAACTACCCTATTCTAACGCCAAATTGGAGGCCGCCAATAATCTCATTAAACTCATCAAACGCAATGCCTTTGGTTTTCGGAACTTTGAAAACTTCAAAAAACGGATTTTTATCGCTCTAAACATCAAAAAAGAAAGGACGAAATTTGTCCTTTCTAGAACTTAGCTTTTCTTCAACCCACTACAGTTGACAAAGAGCCAATTTTTTCAGTCTCTTAAATTTAATCTCAACTATTTTTTTGAGGGACAATGCTATAGATTTTAGAAAGATATCCTTTTTTTATTCTACCGATTTTCCATTTTTGCGATATGTCACTTAAAGTTACCAGAACCTGTGCTAGGCTAGGCATAAGTAGAAGTACATACATATAAACATATTGACTTTTTGTTTCCCAAAAAATATGAAATAGAAAACCACCAACAAAAAAGATATAAGGGTAGAGTTCAAAAGAATCTAGGGATAATTTTTCCCAAAAGAGTTTATAAATTAGATAAAGGCTTGTACATAGATAAGTTGTGATGAGGATGGTCATTCCAAATTTGTTTGCAAGGTGGTAACCATTTCGGCCTTCGTAGATACTTCTAAGGAAATTGGTATAAGTGTATTGTCTTCTTTCTATTTGCGGTCCTGTCCAAATGGATTGGAAGGTCGGCTCGGTCCAAGTTGAACGAATTTTTTCATAGAAGAACTTGAGGGCATAACTTGGTTGTTGGAAAAAGATAGCTAGGCGTTTTAATAGATCTTCTTTAGCTTGATTACTAGCCTTTTCTTCATCATAATTAAAGCGTTTTAAAATTTTTGTATTATAACCGTCATACCAGCCTCCAAGAGTTGCCCGATTCGGATCATCTCGAAGTCCCATGGTGACATAGGAAATAAGGGGGGTACCGTTGCCAATGTGTTGTCCGATAACTTCAGAATAATACTGTTTGATAGCCTTTCCTGAAAAAAAGAGTCCGATAGTAACCATGAAAATCGCTAGAAGTTTCTTCCAATCGCTTTTAGAAAGTAGATTCAGGAATAAGCAGGCAATCAGCATCAAAGCAAAGATTTGATAATTATTTCTTAGTAAACAAGCGATGCTGATAGCTAGTGAACCAGCTATCATATACCAAAAACTCCCTTTTTTGATTTTGATAAAACAATATAGAGCTAGAAGGCAGAAAAATAGACCAGGTACACTACCATAAACAAAGAGGATGAAGAGGAAATTTGGAAAGAAAATGAAAGTAAGCAGAATAGTGTATTTAACAATAATATCTTTTTTAAAAAGAAGTTTTGTGATTTTTGCGATTAAAAAATTACTTCCCAAGGTCCAAATAAGATTAAGGACAAATGCAAATTGAGTTGTTGGGAAAATCATGGTATAGAGACGCTCTAAGGTCATTAAACCTAGTTGGTGAGGATTACGATACATGTAGTCTCCAGTTGTTGTCAGAGAACTGTAATCGCCTTGATTGAATGCTATGGCTGCTTTATAGACATGACGAGCATCGGCGCGAATTACACCGTTGTGACCCATGATAAGGTAGGTGGCAGCTAAAACATAGAGGATAGTCCAAAATAGGAAGAGCTGTTTGCTGTTTACCCTATCTAAGGTAGATCTAAGAAAAATAAGGAGCAGTATAAAAGCAAAGACAGCAAAGTAAATAGAAAGTGGATTATTGGTAAAAATGACTCCCTCTGCAATAGTTAAAGGAATAAAAGTCCCACCCAATAGGCTCTGAATAGCTAAGAAACCAATGATAATTGTTGCAATTAAAAGGCAGGCATAGTAACCAAACTGATAAAGGTTAAAGAAAAAGCGTTTAAACATATTTCACCTCTGGCTTGATGAAATAACGCTGCTCCCCTATAGGAACTAGGGTGACGGGACAGTCATAAAATTCATTTAAAACATGAGGAATAAAAACGTCTTCTTTCTTTCCTTTGGCGATTATTTTTCCATTTTTTAAGAGGAGAAGGTGAGTCATAAAGGTTGTGATTTCCTCTGCATGGTGAGTGACATAGATAATGGTAGGAGCCTGTTTCATTTGGCTAATCTGTTCGATATGGTGAAGTAGTTGCTCTCTTGCAAAGAGATCGAGTCCACTTGTGGCTTCATCAAGAATTAAAATTTGAGGTTTGTCCATGAGAGCCCGTGCAATTAAGATGATTTGTCGTTCACCTTGAGAAAGAGAGTCGTATTTACGCCCAATTAAAGAGTCAGCTTTTAGTAGCTTCATCATATCCTGAGCTTGCTTGAGATCAGTTTCCTCATAAGATGTATAGAGAATACTACTTTTGAATTTTCCAGTTAGGACAATTTCTTCTGCCCTCATTCCTCGGGGGAAGCGTTCTGCTATGAAGGAACCGACGATTCCAATTTTTTTTCTGAGTTGAGAAATATCCCCGGTTCCAAAGGAGGTATCCAAAATCTCTATTTCTCCTTCACTTTGCCAAAATTCAGCTAAAATCAATCGAAGAAGAGTTGATTTTCCAGCTCCATTCAAACCTAAAATTGCCCAGATTTCTCCATTTGCTACTTCCCAATTTATGTCCTCTAGAATGGTTTTTTGTTGTCGCCTAAGAGTGACATGTTCCATTTTGATTTTCATCTGGTTTCCTTTCTTGTTTTATCTCATTCTTACAAAAAAACTTCTCTTTATTTTATCATATATGATATAATGAAACAAATACTAGAGGAGGTCACCATGTTTCAACGTAGTAAGTTATTTTTTTGGACAGTCGAAGTGTTACTGGCTAGTCTTGTTTTTTTCTTATGGAGACAGATGGGGGATACTATTACCCCTGTTGTCAGTGTTATTAATACGATTCTTATTCCTTTTTTAATTGCGGCTTTTTTATATTATCTTCTCAATCCTGTCGTTAAATTATTGGAGAAATATGCTAAAGTCAGTCGTGTGGTTAGTAGTCTATTGGCTGTCTTAATAGTGATAGCCCTGGTTGTTTTTGGTGTAGTTTATCTTTTGCCGATTCTAATTAGTCAGTTGACTAGCTTAATTAATTCTAGTCAATATTTTTATGAGGAAATTCAAACGTGGATCACCTCTCTTTCAGATAATCCAGCTTTTCAAAGTATCAATATAGAAAGAACTATTCAAGAACTGAATCTTTCTTATGTGGATATTTTAAGAAATCTACTTGATAGTGTGACGAGTAGTCTTGGCAACGTTGTTTCTGTCTTGATTAACACCATTTTTATTTTAGTGATGACACCAATTTTTTTGCTTTATTTTCTCTTAGATGGCTATAAACTGTTACCTTTTCTTGAAAAGACGGTTTTAAAACGAGATCGATTACAAATTTCTAGTTTGTTAGTGGAACTGAATCGTACGATTGCGCGCTATATTAGCGGAATTTCTATCGATGCTTTGATTATTTTTGCTTTGGCTTATATTGGTTATAGTATCATTGGCCTTCGTTATGCTTTGATTTTTGCTATTTTTTCTGGTTTTGCAAATCTTATCCCCTATATTGGACCTAGTCTAGGATTAATTCCGATGACAATCGCCTATGCTGTGATTGATCCGCAAAAACTTCTCTTTGCTCTTCCATACATGCTCATCGTACAACAAGTTGATGGCAATATCCTATATCCTAGAATTGTGGGTGGTGTGATGAAAGTTCACCCTATTACCATTATGGTTCTTCTTTTGTTAGCAAGTAATGTCTACGGTATTCTGGGAATGGTGGTAGTCATCCCAGTTTACTCTATCCTTAAGGAAATTGTTAAGTTCTTAACGAACCTTTATGAAAACCATAAGGCGGCTCAACAAAGTAAGAAAAATCGAGAGTACGGTATTGTGGAGAAATAATAACAATAGTAGCATGAGCCTTCGGGCTCAATTTTTTTTGTAAAAAATTTCGAAAACCTCTTGACATTATATATATATATATATAATAAAATAGAGATAATTTAAAGAAAAAAGGAGATGTGAAAATGGCTGAATAAGAAAGGGCAATGCAGGTATTGGAACAGGTAGTCAAATCGCCTGTGGTTAAGGTGGAGACTGCCAAGTTTTCATTGGAATTAATGGTTTTGTTGTTTATTAAGCGAATTTTTTGGATAGTTAAAACCATTTGGTTGTTAGTGTCAGTATTTTGTCGGATACTATTTTAGGGTATTTGACTAGCTATTTAAACGATTATAGGAGATAGAAAATGAAGTATTTTAAAATTGTCAGTTTGATTGCTAGTATTTTTATTTTTACGGCTTGTGCAAGTACTAGTAAAAATAGCGAAAATGGTAAGGCGAGCGATTCGATTGCTCTTCCTATCTCATCAGAGAAGATCGATAAGCAGAATTATAAAACGGTGGTAAATCAGTTAGAAGATGCTGGATTTACTAAAGTAAAAACGGAGAAAATAGAAGATTTGGTAACTGGGATTCTCAAAAAAGATGGTCAGGTTGAGAGTGTTTCAATTGCTGGAGAAACAGAATTTCAAAAAGGTGATGTTTTTGACAAAAACACTCCTATTACAGTAACCTATCATACATTTAAGAAAGAAAAGAAGGAGACGGTATCAAAAAAAGACAGTAGCTCTGAAGAGCCCAGCAAAGAGCCTTCCAGTCAGGCAGAATCGGCGTCATCAAGTAGAGAGACACCTACTGTTACCCCAAGCTATAAAATTGGTGATTTGGTAAAAGTCGGAGATATGGAGTATATCGTAAACTCTAGAACGACAGCTCAAAATGTTGGTGGTGAATTTGGGGTGAATGCAAATGGAACCTATCTAGTTTTAAATATAACAGTCAGAAATACAGGAAATAAGGCGATTACGGTTACAGATAGTTTCTTTAAACTTTTAAAAGAGAATACAGAGTTTGAAGTTGATTCAACGGCGGGTATTTATGCGAATGAAGATGCAGATTTTTTCCTATCGGATGTTAACCCAGGAAGTAGCATTACTGGAAATGTCATCTTTGATGTGACAACTGAGGTCGCAAATGACCCAGGTGTCATTTTGCAAGTACAAACAGGATTTTGGGGAACTCAAAAAGGGAAAATTCAACTAAACTAACTTTTTTACCTTTAATTGGTGAGTTTTTCGTCGTAAAGGGAAATTGTTTATTCTACATGAACTAGCAGGTCTATCATTCTGCTAGTTTTTCTATCGTTTCAGTTTTAAATTATGGTATAATTGATAAAACTAGTTGAATAGGTAGGTATTATTATGGACAATATTATCGATGTGTCAATTCCAGTGGCAGAAGTGGTCGACAAGCATCCTGAGGTGCTAGAAATCCTGGTAGAACTAGGGTTTAAACCTCTGGCTAATCCTATCATGCGTAATACTGTGGGGCGTAAGGTTTCTCTTAAACAAGGTTCAAAATTGGAAGGAACCCCTATGGACAAGATCGTGCGCACCCTTGAAGCTAATGGCTATGAAGTAGTTGGGTTAGACTAATGGCAGATGAACGCATTCATGTTCTACGAGATATTCTCTTAGAACTGCATAATGGGGCTTCTCCTGAGTCCGTGCAGGAGCGGTTTGATGCGACCTTTATAGGGGTTTCAGCTATCGAAATTTCTCTTATGGAGCACGAACTGATGAACTCGGATTCTGGGGTCACTTTTGAGGACGTCATGGAACTCTGCGATGTTCATGCTAATCTCTTTAAAAATGCAGTTCAGGGAGTGGAAATAGCGGACACGGAGCACCCGGGTCACCCTGTTCAAATCTTTAAGCAGGAAAATCTGGCTTTACGAGCGGCTATGATGCGGGTTCGGCGTCTGCTCGACACTTACAAAACCTGCGAAGATGCGGAGATGATTCCAGAACTGCAAAAAGGGCTTTTGCGCCAGTTAGGTTTGGTAGGTCAATTTGACAAGCATTACCGACGAAAAGAAGAACTCTTCTTTCCCATTATGGAGCGTTATGGACATGACTCTCCTCCTAAGGTTATGTGGGGGGTGGATGACCAAATT
>NZ_KQ969165.1:6021-11197 GCF_001578805.1 Streptococcus sp. DD10
TTCGTGCTCTTTTTGCCACAGCTCTAGCAGGAGCTCAAGCCTTGCCAGAAGAGAGCATTGAGCAGGTAATGGCTGACTTCGAGAATTTCGCTACTGAATTTGAGAGCATGATTTTCAAAGAAGAGTCCATTCTACTTATGATTCTTCTCGAAGCCTTTCATCAGGATGACTGGCTCTCTATTGCAGAGGAGAGCGATACCTATGGCTATGCGATTATCATTCCGACTGAAAAATGGATTCCCAAACGGGAGCAGTTTGTCGCTGAAGAAACTCCTCACGAGCCTGTTCAACTAAAGCTGGATGAAGGAGCTAAACAGCAAGTGATTGATACGCCCGAAGGTCAGTTTACCATTACCTTTACCCCTAAGGAAAAACCGGAAAGTCATGATCGGACCAGTCAGCAGGCGTTTGGAAATGGATTTCTCTCGGTAGAAGAGGCAGATCTGATCCTCAACCACCTGCCCATGGAAATCACTTTTGTTAATAAGGACGAGATTTTCCAATATTACAATGATCATGTGGATTTTGAGGAGATGATTTTTAAGCGCACCCCTTCCCAAGTGGGACGCAATGTGGAGCTCTGCCATCCTCCTAAGTATCTCAAAAAGGTCAAGGCTATCATGCAGGGCTTGCGTGATGGCGACAAGGATAAGTATGTCATGTGGTTCAAGTCCGAATCCCGTGGGAAATTTGTCCATGTGACCTATGCGGCAGTGAGAGACAAGGAGGGATGTTTCCAAGGAGTCTTGGAATATGTTCAGGATATCCAACCCTACCGGGAAATTGAGAGCGATGTTTATCGTAATCTTGATTAGAAATTTCGATCATAAATTCAATCGTTTAGAATCCCTTAAACATGATATAATAGAATTAATACAATAATTGGAGAGAAACCATGAGTTTTTACAATCATAAAGAAATCGAGCCCAAGTGGCAAAAATACTGGGCAGACCATCACACCTTTAAGACAGGAACAGATGCTTCAAAACCTAAGTTTTATGCATTGGACATGTTCCCCTACCCATCTGGAGCGGGTCTTCACGTAGGGCACCCAGAAGGCTACACAGCGACGGATATTCTCAGCCGTTACAAGCGTGCGCAAGGATACAACGTCCTTCACCCTATGGGTTGGGATGCCTTTGGTTTGCCTGCAGAGCAATACGCTATGGATACAGGAAATGACCCAGCGGACTTTACAGCGGAAAATATTGCCAACTTCAAACGTCAGATCAATGCGCTTGGATTTTCTTATGACTGGGATCGTGAAGTCAATACGACAGATCCCAACTACTACAAGTGGACCCAATGGATTTTCACTAAGCTTTACGAAAAAGGCTTGGCCTATGAAGCGGAAGTGCCAGTAAACTGGGTGGAGGAACTAGGGACAGCTATCGCCAACGAAGAAGTGCTTCCAGATGGAACATCTGAGCGTGGGGGCTATCCAGTTGTCCGCAAACCCATGCGCCAATGGATGCTCAAAATTACTGCCTATGCCGAGCGTTTGCTCAATGACTTGGATGAGTTGGATTGGCCAGAGTCTATCAAGGACATGCAACGCAACTGGATTGGGAAATCAACTGGTGCCAATGTCACTTTCAAGGTGAAAGGGACCGATAAGGAATTTACCGTCTTTACGACACGTCCAGATACTCTTTTTGGTGCGACCTTTACTGTTTTGGCTCCTGAGCATGAACTGGTGGATGCCATCACAAGTCCTGAACAAGCTGAGGCTGTAGCGGACTACAAACACCAAGCTAGCCTCAAGTCTGACTTGGCTCGGACCGACCTTGCCAAGGAAAAAACAGGGGTTTGGACGGGTGCTTATGCCGTCAACCCTGTCAATGGCAAAGAAATTCCAATCTGGATTGCCGACTATGTTCTTGCCAGCTACGGTACTGGTGCCGTTATGGCTGTACCTGCCCATGACCAACGTGACTGGGAATTTGCTAAACAATTTGACCTTCCGATCGTAGAAGTACTTGAAGGTGGCAACGTTGAAGAAGCTGCTTATACAGAAGATGGCCTTCACGTCAACTCTGACTTCTTGAACGGTCTCAACAAAGAAGAAGCGATTGCGAAGATTGTGGCTTGGCTGGAAGAAAAAGGCTTTGGTCAAGAAAAAATCACTTACCGTCTTCGTGACTGGCTCTTTAGCCGTCAACGTTACTGGGGTGAACCAATCCCAATCATTCATTGGGAAGATGGGACTTCAACAGCCGTTCCAGAAAGGGAACTCCCACTTGTCTTGCCAGTCACCAAGGACATCCGCCCTTCAGGTACTGGGGAAAGCCCATTGGCGAACTTGACCGACTGGCTAGAAGTGACTCGTGAAGATGGGGTCAAAGGTCGTCGCGAGACCAACACCATGCCACAATGGGCAGGATCCAGCTGGTACTACCTCCGCTATATCGATCCACACAATACGGAAAAATTGGCCGATGAGGACCTCCTCAAGGCTTGGCTTCCTGTTGATATCTATGTCGGTGGTGCGGAGCATGCTGTTCTTCACTTGCTTTATGCTCGTTTCTGGCACAAATTCCTCTATGACCTTGGTGTTGTTCCGACTAAGGAACCCTTCCAAAAACTCTTTAACCAAGGGATGATTTTGGGAACAAGCTACCGTGACCACCGTGGAGCTCTTGTGGCGACTGACAAGGTTGAAAAACGTGACGGTTCTTTCTTCCATGTGGAAACAGGAGAAGAGTTGGAGCAAGCACCAGCCAAGATGTCTAAATCGCTCAAGAACGTTGTCAACCCAGACGATGTTGTGGAACAATACGGTGCCGATACCCTTCGTGTTTATGAAATGTTCATGGGGCCACTCGATGCTTCCATCGCTTGGTCAGAAGAAGGTCTGGAAGGAAGCCGTAAGTTCCTTGACCGTGTTTACCGTTTGATTACAAGTAAAGAAATTATTGCGGAAAATAATGGTGCTCTTGACAAGGTTTACAATGAAACCGTTAAATCTGTCACTGAGCAAATCGAGTCCATGAAATTTAATACAGCCATTGCCCAGCTTATGGTCTTTGTCAACGCTGCTAACAAGGAAGACAAGCTCTATGTGGACTATGCCAAAGGCTTTATCCAATTGATTGCCCCATTTGCACCTCACTTGGCAGAAGAACTCTGGCAAACTGTTGCTGCAACAGGTGAGTCCATCTCTTACGTAGCTTGGCCAAGATGGGACGAAAGTAAATTGATTGAAGACGAAATCGAAATCGTCGTCCAAATTAAAGGAAAAGTTCGTGCCAAATTGATGGTCGCTAAAGACCTATCACGCGAAGAATTGCAAGAAATTGCTCTAGCGGATGAAAAAGTCAAAGCGGAGATTGACGGTAAGGAAATCGTGAAGGTGATTAGTGTACCAAATAAATTGGTGAATATTGTAACGAAGTAACCAGTTGATTTGCTGATTTCCAACCTCAAACAGTTCCCCAAGCTGTTTGAGCCAACTAAACTCGTCAATATCGTTGTTAGAGTAAGAAATGAATCCTTCAGAGTAGAATCTGGAGGATTTTTATTTGACAAGAAGTTTCTATTTTGTTAATATGATTAACAAAGAAAAGAGAGATTATGGATAAAAAAGAATTTATTACATTTAATAATCGTTTCAATAGATTTATTTTAGCATTTGAACAGTTAAAAAAAAATCAACATAAAATTAGTATTGACAAATCCATTACGTTGAATGAGGTACATTTGATTGTTGTGATTGGGAAAAATCAGCCTTTAAATCTAGTGAAATTATCTGAATTATTAGAAGTTTCGAGAAGTGCAATAACTCAAAGTGTTAGGAGATTAATTCAAAAAAATTTAGTTGTTTTTGATTTTGCTCCGAATAATGGGAAAAACAAATATTTGAGATTATCTGAAAAAGGCATCGAAGTTTTTAAAATCCATAAGGAGCAACAAGCATATATTGAAGAATCGGTCTTTTCAGTTTTAAACAACTATAGCGAGGAGGAGCTTCAAACAGTTGTGAAATTGATGGATGATATTGAAAATGTATGGGGAGAATTACCGTGGTAAAAGTCACGGTAAATTTTAAATTTGATTGTTAAGTATATTAACAAAAGGAGAAGATATGACTGTAAACATTGAACTGATTTCACAAACTGACTTAGCAGATGAATCTTTTTATATTACTATCAATGGTTTAGAACCAAGGATAAGGTATTGTGTAGAAATGTACCTGTCTGATTATTACTGTATAAATGCTCCCTTACTTTTAGATCATGATGTCATGTGGAAATCAACTGCAATTTTTTTATCTGATCAGGACGGTATGATTGACACCTTTCAAACAGCATCTATTTCGGGATCTTATAAAGGAGTTTCAGAAATGGGCTTGTTCTTTAATGTGAAACCGTTGAAGGATAGGAAAAGGAGATTACCCAGTTCTCTTGATAGAATTCCTTTGCGAGATTGTTTTGGTGTTGAAATTAAAATCAGGCTGGGGAAAGATGTGGTCGCGGAGCAAAGTTTTGTAAGGCGTTATATGAATCTGGGAATAAGGTATCAAGATATTTATGATAAGCATTTTCAAGGTCGATTATTTTATGATGAAAAGTTAAAAAAGGCGCCGGCTGTGATTATTGTTAGTGGTAGTGAGGGAAGAATTGAAAAAGCTCAGAACATTGCCCAACTTTTATCTTCTAGAGGCTATATTTGTCTTGCGATAGCTTATTTTGGTTTAGAGGGATTACCCCAAAACTTAGAACGAATTCCGATAGAATGTCTGGAGGAAGCGAAAGATTTTCTATATCATCATCCTCAAGTTGATAATACAAAAATAGGAATATATGGTCGTTCTAAAGGAGCAGAGCTTGTTCTGGCTGGACAAAGTATTTTGGATGATGTGCAATGTTTGGTACTCAATTCCCCCTCAAATATAATATTTGAGGGAATAAAGGGAAAACTCAACTCTCATTCATCTTCTTGGACATATTTGCAAAAAGAACTTCCGTATCAAAAATTTCAACTAGGAAATTATTTGTTAAACAAGTTTTTTGGAAAACATATTCCTGAAGATAGTAGGGCTCAGATTGATGTGAGTAAAATTGCCTCTCCTTTATTATTGCTAGGAAGCGATGTTGATGAAATATGGAATGCGTCATCCGCGATAGATGATATTATTTCACATTATAAAGGGAAATCCATTTTGTTTGATAAATTG
>NZ_KQ969165.1:12142-18539 GCF_001578805.1 Streptococcus sp. DD10
GTTTAAAAAATACCATGAAACGGGGCATATGTTGACGGTTGCTTATCAACCGAATCATCGTTATCGAAAAGATTGGCGCTTATTAATGAAAGAAAGTGTAGACTCTTGGTTTGCCACGATAAATTTTTTTGACACACATTTGAAAAATTTGTAGATAGTGCTGAACCGTGCTATAATAGTCCCAACTAAGATAAAAACACAGTTCTGGTTGGTAGTCCAGACGTAGGCAAGCCTATCAGTAACCCTCCTCCTTGGTTGTCCATTCTTAGGGATAGATTTAAGGAGGTGCTGTCATGGAAATCGTTTCAATTGGCTTGACAGTTTATTTTGAAGATGGATTTTGGCATGGATTGTTTGAACAAGAGTATGAGGGAACTTATCAAGTTTGTCGTGTGACATTTGGTCAGGCACCAAAAGATGATGAAATTTTGAAACTTTTACAGACTCAGTTTGCTCGGTTATCTTTTAGCCCAGAGGCAACAGTCAAACAGCATGTGAAGATTAAGAATCCGAAGCGTCTGCAGCGAGCTGTAAAGAAACAGGTGAAGCAGGAAGTTTCTTCTAAGTCACAGGAGCTTTTACAGTTGCAGCACGAGGAACGAAAAAAGCATTCAAAACAACAGTCCAGTCTCCAAAAGCAATTGCTCAAGCAAGAGAAATTTGAACGCAAACAGCAAAAACGTAGAGAGAAGCACAAGGGGCATTAACTCACTCGTTTCCATATGTGATCATTCCTCCATAAACTGGGGGGATGATTTTTATAAGAGGAGTTTGCATTGTTGAATCGAAAACTAACTGTTTTCAAAAATTTTCATCGGAATGTGCTATACTATGTTCAAGAAAAAGACAAGGAGAAACATAATGCCTGTAAATGAATTTGGACAGATGATTGGGAAATCAGTAGATGATACACCCGGTCAATTACCTGCGATTGATTGCTTGGAAGGGAGGTATGCTCGGATAGAGACTCTTTCGGTAGAAAAACATGCTAAGGATTTGTTTGCCGTCTATGGTCCCGACAGTCTGCGGGACATGTGGACCTATCTTTTTCAAGAGCCTGTGGAAACCCTAGAGGAACTTGAAAGACTTTTAGAACAGTTAGAGGCAAGCACGGACCGAGTCTACTATGCCATTCTAGACAAGGTCAGTGGCAAGGCTTTGGGGACTTTTTCTCTCATGCGTATTGACCAGGCCAATCGGGTCATCGAAGTGGGAGGAGTAACCTTTTCGCCAGCACTTAAAGGGACGCGGATAGGGACCGAGGCTCACTATTTACTAGCTCGCTATGTCTTTGAAGACTTGGGATATCGCCGCTATGAGTGGAAATGCGACCAGCTCAATGGACCTTCACGCAAGGCTGCCTTGCGCTTGGGATTTACCTTTGAGGGAACTTTTAGACAGGCGGTGATTTACAAGGGACGGACGCGAGATACGGATTGGTTTTCCATGCTAGATACAGAATGGCCTGCCCGAAAAGCGCGCTTTGAAAATTGGTTGGCGCCTGATAATTTTGATGAAGAAGGTCGCCAATATAAACGACTGGAGGATTGTTCATGACAGACAAAGATAAACAAATTCAACGTGCACAGACTTTTCAAGCCTTGCACAAGAAGGGCGATTTGCTCCTGCTCCCCAATATCTGGAATGTCGGTTCGGCACTCGTTTTTGAAAAAGAGGGGGCAAAAGCTCTGGCTACTTCTAGTGCTGGTATCGCTTTTGATCTGGGCTATCCGGATGGTGAGGATATTACCTTTGATGATTTACTGGAAATGGTGAGCAAAATCTGTCGCCGTGTGACGGTACCTGTCTCAGTGGATTTTGAACGGGGCTATGCAGAAACAGGAGCCCAAGTAATACTCAATGAAAATCAAAAGGCAAACTAGGAAGCTAGCCGCAAGCTGTACTTGAGTACGGTAAGGCGACGCTGACGTGGTTTGAATTTGATTTTCGAAGAGTATAAAAGAAAATGCCCACAAGCTCATAGAGGCTGGGGCAGTGGGAGTTAATATCGAAGATGGCTGCTCAGATGGCAGTCTGTCTTCCCTTGATTTGCAGATTGAAAAGATTCAGGCTTTGGTTGCCTTAAAGGAAGAAACCGGCATTCCTTTTGTCATCAATGCCCGGACCTGCGCTTTCTGGTATGACGTGGCAGGAGAAGAGGAGAATCTCTCCATCGCGATTGAGCGTGGCCGAGCCTTTGCACAAGCTGGCGCGGATTGTGTCTTTGTCCCAGGGGCTATGTCTCTGGCAACAGCAAAAACACTCATCCAGGAAATTCCTTGTCCGCTCAATCTAATCCTGACGCCGCAAACACAAGACATTCAGACCCTTAATCAGGCAGGTTTGGCGCGACTCAGTCTGGGCTCGGGTCCTGTACGGGCCACCTATCAAGGGGTCATTGAGCTGGCGCAAAAGATTCAGCAAGAGCAGGACTTTACAGCCTTGCTTCAAACACCATTGACCTATGCTAAGGCCAATGAGTATTTTAAGGAGTAACATTCTTTGCATGAGGCCAGCAGTGCAAGAGCTTGAGAGAATTCTAAAAGGAGACGACATGATTCGGATTAAGAGGGAAGAAATGGTCAAGTTAGAGGATGTATTGCATCTCTATCAGGCAGTTGGTTGGACCAACTATACCCAACAGCCCCAGATGCTGGAGAAGGCTCTGTCTCACTCATTAGCGATTTATGTGGCGCTTGATGGCGATGTTGCGGTGGGCTTGATTCGTTTGGTTGGAGATGGTTTTTCATCAGTCTTTGTCCAAGATGTGATTGTTTTACCTGCCTATCAGCGCCAAGGAATTGGTGGTGCCCTAATGAAAGAGAGTTTAGAGGATTATAAAGATGCCTATCAAGTCCAACTGGTGACAGATGAGGACGAAAAAACCTTGGGATTCTATCGTTCTCTGGGATTTGAAACCTTATCTACCTACGACTGCATAGGTATGATTTGGGTGAATCGCAAAAAATAAAAAAATTATAGAGAACTTAAGGTAACTTTAAGCCAGGTCTTGTATCATAGAACCATCAAATAAAGACCTCCTAAACTTTATTTGATGAATCCTAAAACTTTTCTTTTTCATAATAATCTCCCTATAAAAGCTACCGGATCTGGTGGCTTTTTCATTTTTTTTTGGAGACTACTTATGTTTAAAAACTATTTTTTATGTTAATAGGTACTTATAAATGCTAAATAAGAATTAGCTAATTCTTAGTGGTTTACAAACTATATTTTAGTAAAAAGGAGTGGGAGAAAACTTCGACTAATAAAAAAGTTTGTTTTCCTACTATAGCACAACTCAAACAGTCTGGAAGTTTGTTTAGGGTTGTAGATAAAGGAAGTCTTGTTTCAGTTATTAGATCATTTTTGAAGTATGAAAAGTGAGTAAAGATAGCAATCACGGCATTATGCAGTTGATACACTATTTATCGAAGGTTAGATATTTTTTAAACATCAGGTCTATTTGGGAGAAAACTTCTTTATGAAATTGAGAAGCTAAAAAGTTAGAAAGAAAAGCCCCGACAAAATTTTCGGAGCTTAATTTTATGCACGCATAGCGTTTTTTATGTTGAAATGTTTTCTAAAGAAATGACGGCCTACTAAGGCAACAGATCCCAAGATAACTAAGATAAAATCAGGGAAAACAGGGTTAATTGCCGTTGGTATGAGATAGGCTAATGAGAAAACAGCCAACCAAGCTGCAGTAACCCCAACAATCAAGAGGAGTGAGCGCAACAAACCTGGTCGTTGTGTGCGTTCATGACGGTAAAAAAAGTGATACATAGCGTAAAAGGCAAATCCCCCAACGATACTAGTCAATAAGATGGTTAAAAAGCCATGTGATTGGCTGGTGGATGAGAAGAGTCCCATTAGACCATTGATAAGGGCAAAGAAACCAAAAACTAAAAGGATTTGATCAAGGATCATCAGTTTTGGATCATCATTTTCTTGACTTGTTTGCATAGCCACTTGTTCGGGACTTAGTGTTTTAGATTTAGCCCAAGAAGTAGGGGAACCAAAAAGACTACGGGCTGTGATACCTTTGGTCTGATTTTCCAAGAGAATTGGATAAATTTCCTCGATATAGCCTTTAATTTCGGCATCAGTTTTTCCATCGGCAATGAATTGGTTGGTTGCGATATGAATGAATTCTTGGTTTTTGTGTGTAAGTTTATCAAGTGAAAAAGACATAATAACTCCTTGTTAGAATAATTTTTTGTGGATAAGGTAAATAACCAATGAACCACTTAAAGCAAAGGCGATGAACATGATAATCCAGAAAGCTTGAGGTTCACCGTTAAGAGGTAGTTCATTATTTTTAAAGTTCATTCCGTAGGCGGAAAAAATCATAGTGGGAATGGACATAACAATGGTGACTAAGGCCAGAGTTTTCATGATGTTGTTTTGATTGTTTGAGATGATAGAGGCGAAGGTATCTGTCATCCCTCGTAAGATATTTCCATAGATATCGGCCATCTCAATGGCCTGTTGTGTTTCAATCAAAGTATCTTCAAGCAAATCTTCGTCTTCCAGGTATTTTTTAACATTGCTAGTTGGACTGGTTAGTTTTTTGATAACACGTTCGTTGGTTTTGAGAGAGGCTTTGAAGTAGACGATGGTCTTTTCTAACTCCATGAGTTCAATCAATTCTTCATTACGAGTTGATTGGTGCAGTTGACTTTCAATTTGCTCACTTTTACGGTCAATTGATCGTAGAGCAGTTAGATATAATTCCGCATTGCGATAGAGCATTTGGAAAATAAAGCGCGACTGCATAAAGGTGTAGAAGTTGCGTAGGCGACGGTTGATAAAGGTATCGAGGAGGGGAAGGGGTTCTAAACAAGTTGTGATGATGACGTCTTGAGTTAGGATAATCCCTAGAGGAATGGTTACATAGTAAGTCTTATTGTTGCGTTCTTCGGTAACGGGAGCATCAACGATAATCAGTGTATAATCATCTTCTATCGTGATACGAGACATCTCCTCGGCATCAAGCGGGGCACGTAAATCCGCAATATCGATATTAAAGCTGTTAGCAATCTCGACAGATTCATTTTGGGTTGGATTGACTAAGTTAACCCAGGAACCAGGCTCAAGGGAGTCAATTTCCTTGAATTCAGTGGTTGTAGAGAGAAAAATCTGTTTCATGACCTAGCTCCTTTCTATCAGCTTTTTTGCACCATATCATTATACTATAAAATCCATCAGAGCGCTAGAATTTCAGGGACAAATTTCCAATCTTTTCTCAAAAGTATCTGACTTGATTCCCATATTTTTAAAGAAATTTTGATATAATGATAGGTAATACTGAAGGAAAATGGTTCAAAATGGTGCTTTATCTCGCCGTAGTTCTTTCCTTATGCTCACGGATTAGAGGACATTTTCTTTTACGGATAGTTAACTAGAAAGAGTGACCATGCAAGATAAGATTGTGATACATGGGGCGCGTGCCCATAACTTGAAAAATATCGATGTGGAGATTCCTCGGGACAAGCTGGTCGTGGTGACAGGCTTGTCTGGTTCGGGCAAGTCCAGTCTGGCCTTTGATACTCTCTATGCAGAAGGGCAACGTCGCTATGTCGAGAGCTTGTCTGCCTATGCTCGTCAGTTCTTGGGCAACATGGAAAAGCCAGATGTGGATGCTATTGATGGTCTCAGCCCTGCCATTTCCATCGACCAAAAAACGACCTCAAAAAATCCCCGTTCAACAGTTGGAACCGCAACGGAAATCAATGATTACCTAAGATTGCTCTATGCAAGGGTGGGAACCCCCTACTGTATCAATGGGCATGGGGCGATTCAGGCTTCGTCTGTGGAGCAGATTGTGGACCAGGTCTTGGAATTGCCTGAACGTCAACGTTTGCAAATCTTAGCGCCCGTTATTCGCAAGAAAAAGGGCCAGCACAAGACTATTTTTGAAAAAATTCAAAAGGATGGCTATGTCCGTGTGCGCGTGGATGGTGAGATTTTTGATGTGACCGAAGTCCCTGAACTGTCTAAAAGCAAGCAACACACGATTGATGTCGTGGTTGACCGGATTGTCATCAAGGAGGGGATCCGGAGCCGTCTTTTCGACTCGGTCGAAGCGGCCCTGCGCTTAGCAGAAGGCTATGTGGTCATTGACACCATGGATGACTCGGAACTGCTCTTTTCTGAGCATTATGCCTGCCCTGTTTGTGGCTTTACGGTGCCGGAGTTGGAACCGCGTCTTTTCTCTTTCAATGCTCCTTTTGGTTCTTGTCCTGACTGTGATGGTCTGGGCATTAAGCTAGAGGTGGACTTGGACCTAGTTGTGCCTGAAGCTAGTAAGACTCTCCGAGAGGGTGCCCTAGCTCCCTGGAACCCCATTTCCTCTAACTATTATCCGCAGTTGCTGGAGCAAGCCATGGAACAATTT
>NZ_KQ969165.1:18838-23243 GCF_001578805.1 Streptococcus sp. DD10
ATTATCCGCAGTTGCTGGAGCAAGCCATGGAACAATTTGGAGTGGACATGGAGACACCTTTTGAGGACTTGTCCGAAGCGGATAAAAACTTGATCCTTTTTGGATCTGGGGGGAAAGAGTTCCATTTCCACTATGAAAATGAATTTGGTGGTGTACGGGATATTGACATCCCCTTTGAAGGTGTAGTGACCAATATCAACCGCCGCTACCATGAGACCAATAGTGACTATACCCGCACCCAGATGCGTCTCTACATGAATGAACTGACCTGTGCGACCTGTCATGGCTACCGCCTCAATGATCAAGCCCTCTCCGTTCGTGTCGGAGGTGAGCAAGGACTCCATATCGGTGAAATCTCTGATCTTTCAATCGCGGATCATTTGGAGTTGGTGAGTCAGCTGACCCTGTCTGAAAATGAAGAAACCATTGCGCGTCCTATTCTCAAGGAAATCAAGGATCGCTTGACCTTCCTCAACAACGTGGGGCTCAACTATCTGACCCTGTCTCGTTCTGCAGGGACCTTGTCTGGTGGCGAGAGCCAGCGCATTCGCTTGGCAACCCAGATCGGATCGAACTTGTCAGGGGTTCTCTATATCCTGGATGAACCGTCTATCGGTCTTCACCAGCGGGACAATGACCGCCTCATTGCTAGTCTTAAAAAGATGCGCGACTTAGGGAATACTCTTATCGTGGTAGAACATGATGAAGATACCATGCGGGAGGCGGATTATCTGATTGACGTGGGTCCTGGTGCTGGTGTTTTTGGCGGTGAGATCGTTGCTGCAGGGACACCCAAGCAGGTGGCTCGCAACAGTAAGTCTATCACGGGTCAGTACCTATCTGGCAAGCGCTCCATCCCAGTACCAGAAGAGCGCCGTGTCGGCAACGGCCGTTTTATCGAAGTGATAGGGGCTAGTGAGAATAACTTGCAGCATGTGACCGCTCGTTTTCCACTTGGGAAGTTCATCGCGGTTACGGGTGTGTCGGGTTCAGGTAAGTCAACCTTGATTAACAGCATTCTCAAAAAAGCCATTGCACAAAAGCTCAATCGCAACTCCGATAAACCAGGTAAACACCAGAAAATCACGGGCATTGAACATGTGGATCGCTTGATTGACATTGACCAAAGCCCGATTGGACGGACACCGCGGTCCAACCCTGCGACCTATACAGGTGTCTTTGACGACATCCGTGACCTCTTCGCCCAAACCAATGAAGCCAAGATTCGCGGTTACAAAAAGGGGCGTTTTAGCTTTAACGTTAAGGGTGGCCGTTGTGAAGCCTGTTCGGGTGATGGGATTATCAAGATTGAGATGCACTTCCTGCCGGATGTTTATGTGGCCTGCGAAGTCTGTCATGGGACTCGCTACAATAGTGAAACCCTAGAAGTTCATTACAAGGAAAAAAATATCTCGCAGGTTCTAGATATGACGGTCAACGATGCGGTGGAATTTTTCCAACACATTCCAAAAATCCAACGTAAGCTCCAAACCATCAAGGATGTAGGGTTGGGCTATGTAACGCTGGGGCAGCCAGCTACCACCCTTTCTGGAGGAGAGGCCCAGCGCATGAAGCTGGCCAGTGAGCTCCATAAACGCTCGACTGGCAAATCCTTCTACATTTTGGACGAGCCAACGACAGGACTTCATACCGAGGATATCGCCCGTCTCCTCAAGGTCTTAGCCCGCTTTGTTGACGATGGCAATACCGTCCTTGTCATCGAGCACAATCTGGATGTCATCAAAACGGCAGATCACATCATCGACCTAGGACCAGAAGGCGGTGTCGGTGGGGGAACCATCATCGCAACCGGAACACCAGAAGAAGTAGCGGCTAATAAAGCTAGCTACACAGGACAGTATTTGAAAGGAAAGTTAGAGCATGAATAAACGTGTGGAACGATTTTTAGAAAAAATGGCAGCCCAAGGCTTGGAGGCCATGATCATTAACAACCTGAAAAATGTCTATTATTTGACAGGTTTTTGGGGGTCAAACGGGACTGTTTTGATCACACCAGACCGTCAAGTCTTGGTGACGGACCTTCGTTATATCATTGCAGCCAAAGAAGAAGCGCCAGAATTTGAAATAGTAGCAGATCGTGATGAATTGGCTGTCATTGCAGGCATTGTCAAGGATATGGGCTTGTCTCGCATCGGTTTTGAAGATGAGATTTCAGTTGCCTATCACAGTCGGATGGAGGCTAGCTTTGCAGGTTTGGAATTGCTTTCTCAGAGTCAGTTTGTAGAGGGACTACGCATTCTCAAGGATGAGTCTGAGATTGCGGCTATTCGCAAGGCTTGTTCCATCTCAGATCAAGCTTTTCGTGATGCGCTAGACTATATCAAGCCTGGTAAGACTGAGATTGAGATTGCCAACTTCCTAGACTTTCGCATGCGGGAGTTGGGGGCTGCTGGCTTGTCCTTTGATACCATCTTGGCTAGCGGGGTCAACTCCTCTAAGCCCCATGCTCACCCCATGCACAAGCCGGTTGAGTTGGGAGAAGCGATTACTATGGACTTTGGCTGTCTCTACGACCACTATGTCAGCGATATGACACGGACAATTTATCTGGGTCATGTTAGTGACGAGCAAGCAGAGATTTACACTACTGTTTTAAAAGCTAACCAAGCTTTGATCGATCAAGCCAAGGCTGGTCTTGGTTTCCGTGACTTTGATAAGATTCCTCGTGACATTATCATTGAGGCAGGTTATGGTGACTACTTTACCCACGGGATTGGTCACGGGATTGGTCTAGATATCCATGAGGAACCTTACTTTAACCAACAGTCCAAAGAAGTTATCCAAGCTGGCATGGTCTTGACTGATGAGCCCGGCATTTATCTGGAAGATAAATACGGCGTGCGGATCGAGGATGATATCCTAATTACGGAAACAGGATGTGAATTATTGACCCTAGCACCGAAAGAATTGATTGTTATTTGAGAAAATCTTTAAACTATGATAAAATAAAGAGTAATAATATTTTTAAGAGGTATTAAACATGATTGAAGCAAGTAAATTGAAGGCAGGAATGACTTTTGAAACAACTGATGGAAAATTAATCCGTGTTTTAGAAGCAAGTCATCACAAACCAGGTAAAGGAAATACGATCATGCGGATGAAATTGCGTGATGTTCGTACTGGATCAACATTTGATACTAGTTACCGTCCAGAAGAAAAGTTTGAACAAGCGATTATTGAAACAGTGCCTGCTCAATACTTATACCAAATGGATGACACTGCCTACTTTATGAATACTGAAACTTACGATCAGTATGAAATTCCTGTTGTTAATGTAGCAGAAGAACTGAAATTTATTCTTGAAAACTCAGATGTTAAAATTCAGTTCTATGGAAGTGAAGTTATCGGTGTAACGGTGCCGACAACAGTTGAGTTGACAGTCACTGATACGCAACCATCTATCAAGGGTGCAACGGTTACAGGTTCTGGTAAGCCAGCAACACTTGAGACTGGTTTGGTGGTTAATGTACCAGATTTTATCGAAGTTGGACAAAAACTTATTATCAATACTGCAGAAGGAACGTACGTTTCTCGTGCCTAATCTCTAGGAAGGGGACATTATGGGAATTGAAGAACAACTAGGCGACATCGTCATCGCACCACGTGTACTAGAAAAAATTATTGCAATTGCGACAGCCAAGGTAGACGGTGTCCATTCATTTTCAAATAGTTCTGTTTCAGATACTCTGACCAAACTCTCATTAGGGCGAGGCGTTTATTTGAAAGAAGTTGAGGGAGAACTCACAACAGACATCTATCTTTATCTTCAGTATGGTGTTAGTGTTCCAACAACAGCTATGGCGATCCAAAAAGCTGTAAAAGACTCTGTTCTTGAAATGGCTGATGTCGAGCTCTCAGCAGTGAACATTCATGTAGCTGGTATTGTTCCAGATAAGACACCAAAGCCGAAACTCGAAGATTTGTTTAATGAGGATTTCCTCAATGACTGATGTATTATTAGAATCTAGACGTGATTTGCGTGAACGCGCTTTTCAAGCACTTATGAGTCTCGAATATGATGGGGATGTGATTGAAGCTTGTCGTTTTGCTTATCTCCATGATCGGGAACCAAAGGAAGAACAAGAAATGAATCTTCCTGCCTTTCTGCTCAATCTGGTCAATGGTGTTCGTACTTCCAAGGCAGACTTGGATGACAAGATTGCCCAGCACCTCAAGGCTGGCTGGACAGTGGACCGCCTGACCTTGGTGGAGAAAAATATCCTCCGTCTCGGGCTCTATGAGATGACTGAGTTTGATACACCGCAACTAGTAGCGGTCAACGAAGCTATCGAGCTGGCGAAGAATTTCTCAGATGAAAAATCAGCTCGTTTTGTGAATGGAGTTTTGAGTCAGTTTGTAATGATTGACTAAAAAATCGCGTTTT
>NZ_KQ969165.1:23374-43328 GCF_001578805.1 Streptococcus sp. DD10
CCAGGTAAAAGAGTTACTGGTAAGAAGTAACCGGTTGTCTTGACTTCCTTTCCAGAAATCTTCTGTAATAGCAAATCAACTGATAGAATAGCAATATCTTCCAGTGGTTGCTTGATAGTAGTTAAATCTGGATAGTAGTTTTCAATGAAGTAGGTACCATCGTATCCGATTACCTTGAGATCTTGAGGTAATTGAAGATGCAACTCTTTTGCAACTTTCATAATCAAAATTGCCGTCAGGTCATCTGATGCAAAAATTGCATCGGGTTTTTGATTGGTCAGGATATTCTTAATTTCCATTTCTTTCCGAATAGGAGAAAAATCGCTGGATACATTAATAATAGGAGCGGTGGGAAGGATGGAAGCAAAACCAGCATGACGTAATCCAGTAGGTGAATTGGAATTGTCATTTCCAGTAATCATAACAATCTTTTTCGCTCCACTTTTTACTAAAGTCTCTGCTGCAAGAACTCCTCCTGCATAGTTATCAGAAGAAACAACAGGGATATCAGGTGAAAGATTCCGGTCGAAGGAAATAATAGGAGCGGTAACGCGATCGTAATCTTCGATATCAAGATTGTGACTACCAGAGATAATCCCATCGACTTGATTTGCTTCTAGCATCTCGATGTATTCCCGTTCTTTGTCAGAGTCATGTTCACTATTGCAGATAATAGTCTTATACCCGTGTTTAAAGAGTTCGTGTTCCAATTTATCAATTAGTTCGGCATAAAAAACATGACTAATTTTAGGGAAAATCAAGCCAATTAGTTTGGCAGACTTGCCTTGTAAACTGCGGGCTACATTATTGGGTTTGTAGCCCAGTTCTTTCATGGCAGATTTAACTTTATGAATCGTTTTTTCTGATAGATAGCCTTTTTGATTGATCACTCGTGAAACAGTTGTTGGACTGACTCCAGCCAGTTTTGCGACATCAGTTAGCTTTGCGACCATAATCCAATTCAAAGTATGTTCCAGTTGGAGTTCCTTCTTTAATCAAAATTCCATTTTGATTTGCGTGAGGAAAGACACGCCCAGAAAATACTTTTTCTCCTTTATTGATAAAGATTTCAAAGACAGAGTTATCGATGAAAATATTAGCACGAGTGTCCTTGTTGTCGATGTTACAGCTACGAATCGTACCAAATTTTTCAGCGTATTGTTCACCAGCCTGACTGCGGTCTACAATGATTTGTCCATTTTTGATATCAAATCGAAGAGACAGTCCATTTCCGTTTTCATCAGCTAAAAGGATTATCTCACTTTGACTGTCTTTAGCAAAGTCAAGTTCTAATTCATAAGTATTTTGAGTGTGAGTCTGATTGACAAAATCCTGTGCTTCTGCTCGGAGATCCTTCAAATCAGCAACTGGATACTGATAGAGTTTTCCATCTTGAATCGTCAATTCTTTGACGAGAGAGAAGGTTCCTTGATGCCCATAAGCATCTGATGGATAAGCAACATCAGGAAGTCCTAACCAACTAACAGCTAGAGCACGTCCGTCTGGAGCGTTAAAGGCTTGTGTAGCATAAGCTTCGAATCCGAAATCTAAGCTATGAAGCTCGGACACATCCACCATTTTTGCCTTTTCTGGATCAAATGATTGCCCAATCTTGTACATGTTTGGGTAGATGTTATCGTAGTTAAGAACATCTTTATCAAGTCCTTGTGGGCAATAAAGGAGAACCGGTTGTTCCCCGATAAAGACTAGGTTAGGACATTCCATCATATAAGCTGTACGATCATTTGCGAAGTCCAAATCACCGACTTCTACCCAATTGGTGTAGTCATTGTTCACAGCCTTATAGAGACGGACAAAGCCCTTTTTCTCTAAATCTTGTCCTCCGACGATAGCGTAATATTGCCCTTTATAGTTGAAAATCTGTGGGTCACGAAAATGATCGGTTGAGTCAGCAGGCTGGTCAATCAAGACTTGATCGATTTTTTCAATGTTTCCATCTTTAGAAACAAGGGCACCAATCTGATAGGGATGGCGAATCCAGTTTTCATCACGAACATTTCCTGTATAAAATAGGAATAATTTATCCCCAAACTGCATAGCAGAACCAGAGTAGGCACCATGACTATCGAGAGGTGTATCTGGTAGAACCTTGACACCAGTCTCAGTAAAGTGAACTAAATCCTCACTTTCTAACTGTACCCAAGATTTGAGACCGTGAGCAGCTCCAAAGGGAAAGTTTTGATAAAAGACAATCCACTTACCATCAAAGTAAGAAAAGCCATTTGGATCGTTTAATAACCCCATTTTAGGTTCTACGTGATAACTTACATGCCAAGGTGACTGAGCAATTTGCTCCTTGATGTGGTTGATTTCATCATTTGTCCAATCTTCATACCGTCTATAACGGCGTTCAGTTGTCCATTCCATATTGTATCCTCCAAAAGTATTGTCATTTTAATAGTAACCGTTTTCGATTGAAAAAGCAAGTTTTTTCTGTCAGAAATAGGAAAAAACTGCAAAACGTTTGACATGGATTTCGAATTTGTAAGGAAGAGAAAATTATGAAAAATAATGAAAAAATGAAAGTTTTTGAAAATAAAAAGATGAATAACCAAGATAATATAGCTCTTTCCCTGATTTAAAAGAGTTTTTCTTTCAAAAAACAGCAAAAGTCAATCATTGAAAATTAAGAAAATAAAAAATCAAATAAAAAATTCTGCAAAACGCTTGACATATTTTTAAAACATGATAAAATAATAGTTGTAGGGCGGTAAATCGCTTTCAAAAAACTTTTACAAAATTTTTATAAGGAGATTTTTGCAAATGTCATCTAATACAGAAATTGCAAAGAAGGTCATCGATGCCTTGGGTGGACGTGAGAATGTCAACAGTGTAGCCCACTGTGCGACTCGTCTACGTGTCATGGTCAAAGATGAAGGAAAAATCAATAAGGAAGCTGTTGAAAACTTGGAAAAAGTTCAAGGTGCTTTCTTTAACTCAGGTCAGTACCAAATCATCTTTGGTACAGGTACAGTAAACAAGATGTACGACGAAGTGGTCGCTCTTGGTTTGCCAACCTCAACCAAAGCTGAGATGAAAGCAGAAGCTGCAAAACAAGGAAACTGGTTCCAACGCGCTATCCGTACTTTCGGTGATGTTTTCGTTCCAATCATCCCAGTTATCGTAGCGACTGGTCTTTTCATGGGTCTTCGTGGTTTGCTTGGAGCACTCGGAGTTACTCTTCCTGATGATGTCAACGTTTACTCTCAAATCTTGACAGATACAGCCTTTATCATCTTGCCAGGTTTGGTTGTCTGGTCAACCTTCCGTGTATTTGGTGGAAACCCAGCGGTAGGTATCGTACTTGGTATGATGTTGGTTTCTGGTTCTCTTCCAAACGCTTGGGCGGTAGCTTCAGGTGGTGAAGTGACAGCTATGAACTTCTTTGGATTTATCCCAGTTGTTGGTTTGCAAGGTTCCGTTCTTCCAGCCTTCATTATCGGGGTTGTAGGAGCTAAGTTTGAGAAGGCTCTTCGCAAGGTCGTTCCAGATGTACTTGATCTCTTGGTAACACCATTTGTGACACTTCTTGTGATGTCTATCCTTGGTCTCTTTGTGATTGGTCCAGTTTTCCACGTGGTAGAAAACTACATCTTGGTGGGAACAAAAGCAATCCTTGGTTTGCCATTTGGACTTGGTGGTTTGGTTATTGGTGGAGTTCACCAGTTGATCGTCGTGTCAGGTGTTCACCATATCTTCAACTTGCTTGAAGTTCAATTACTTGCTGCTGACGGGGTGAACCCATTCAACGCTATTATCACTGCAGCGATGACAGCTCAAGGTGCTGCGACAGTTGCCGTTGGTGTGAAAACAAAAAATCCTAAATTGAAAACACTTGCCTTCCCAGCTGCTCTTTCTGCCTTCCTTGGTATTACTGAGCCAGCTATCTTCGGGGTTAACTTGCGTTTCCGTAAACCATTCTTCCTTTCATTGATTGCTGGTGCAATCGGTGGTGGATTGGCTTCTATCCTTGGACTTGCAGGTACAGGTAATGGTATCACTATCATCCCAGGTACAATGCTTTACCTTGGTAACGGTCAAATTGGTCAATACATCCTTATGGTAGTTGTATCATTTGCACTTGGATTTGCTCTTACTTACATGTTCGGTTATGAAGATGAAGAAACTCCAGCTGAAGCAGCTGAAACTGAGCGTCTTGTAGAGGAAGAAACAACTGGTAATGTCCCAGTAGCTCTTCAAGATGAAACCATCATCTCCCCTATCGTTGGTGAAGCAGTTGCGCTTGCTAATGTAAATGATCCAGTTTTCTCTAGCGGTGCGATGGGACAAGGGATTGCTGTAAAACCTAGCGAAGGTGTCGTTTACGCACCAGCTGATGCTGAGGTGACGATCGCTTTTGCAACAGGCCACGCTTACGGTTTGAAAACTGCAAACGGTGCTGAACTCCTTATCCACGTGGGTATCGATACAGTATCGATGAACGGTGAAGGATTTGATCAAAAAGTTTCTCAAGGTTCTAAAGTGAAAGCAGGCGATGTTCTTGGAACATTTGACTCTGCGAAAATCGCTGCTGCAGGTCTTGATGACACAACGATGGTTATCGTAACCAATACAGCAGACTATGCTTCTGTAACACCAGTTGCAACAGGTTCAGTTGCTAAGGGTGATGCTCTTATCGAAGTTAAAGCATAATAGCTAATTAAAAACAATAGTTCAAGAGGTTGAAACGGTCGTCTTCAACCTCTTAGTTTGTTACGTGCTTAGTGCACTACCGATTTGTTGCCTTTCTCTTGACTAATACTCTTTCTAAAATCTCTTCAAACCACGTCAGCTTCGCCTTACCGTACTCAAGTACAGCCTGCGGCTAGCTTCCTAGTTTGCTGATGATTTTCATTGAGTATAAGAAAGTTCTCAATGAAAGGTAGCAAGAAGAAAGTGCACTAGGTATTCTAGTTTTCTGTTTTCAGATGAAGGCTATTTTTTAAAAATAGAGTAGAAATATCTAAAGTCTGGTGTTTTTTGCAAGTCGGACTTGTGATATAATAGATGAAAAAAGTATAAAGAGGTTTAACATGACAAAATTATATGGTAGCTTAGAAGCCGGAGGGACAAAGTTTGTCTGTGCAGTTGGAGATGAGAACTTTAACGTGATTGAAAAGACACAGTTTCCAACCTCAACTCCGATCGAAACGATTGACAAAACAATTGAGTTCTTTTCTAAGTTTGAGAATCTAGCAGGACTTGCGATTGGATCTTTTGGACCAATCGATATCGACCAAAACTCTAAGACTTATGGTTTTATTACGACTACTCCTAAGCCACATTGGGCTAACGTGGACTTGGTTGGTGCCATTCGTCGTGCCTTGAATGTGCCAATCTACTTTACAACAGATGTGAACAGTTCTGCCTATGGTGAAGTTTTTGCTCGCAATAGCGCCGGTGGACGGGTAGAAAATTTGGTCTACTATACGATTGGAACAGGTATTGGAGCTGGTGTCATCCAACGTGGTGAGTTTATCGGTGGAAGTGGGCATCCTGAGATGGGGCACTACTATGTAGCGAAACACCCAATGGATACGGAAAAAGAGTTTAATGGTGTTTGTCCTTTTCATAATGGCTGTTTAGAAGGATTTGCAGCTGGTCCAAGTTTAGAGGCTCGTACGGGTGTTCGTGGAGAACATATCGAACTTAATAGCCCTGTTTGGGATATCCAAGCCTACTATATCGCTCAAGCTGCGGTTAATGCGACTGTGACCTTCCGCCCAGATGTAATTGTCTTTGGTGGTGGCGTGATGGCGCAACAACACATGTTGGATCGTGTGCGTGAGAAGTTTACCTCTCTCCTTAATGGCTATCTACCAGTTCCAGATGTGCGTGATTACATCGTTACTCCAGCCGTAGCGGGGAATGGTTCTGCTACACTTGGCAACTTTGTTTTGGCAAAGGAAGTCAGTGAACGATAAGGAAAAATAAGATACACTATCCTCCTGAGTCAATAACAGGAGGATTTTTATGTCTAAAAAAAGTATCAATATCGGCTACGCTCGCGTTTCCACCCATAAGCAAGATTTGGGGTTGGAAGTGCAGGTTGAAGCCCTAAAACATTGCGATCAACTCTTTATCGAGCGTGAATCGGGCTCGCAAAACAACCGCCCAGAACTGGAAAAAGCTCTCAATCTCGCTCGAGACCTTTCGAAAAAAGGCAGTCAGGTCACCTTTACCATCTATAAGTTAGACCGTCTGACCCGCTCTATGTTCAAACTACTGGAAATCATCGAACAGTTCAACGAACACACCATCCAACTGGTCAGCCTGCACGAAAAGCTGGAAACAGACTCGCTTATCGGTAGGTTGCTCTGTGTGATTTTAGGTTTTGTGGCGGAAAGTGAGCTGGAAAATCTGCGTTTTCGCACTCGTGAGGGGCTTCGAAAAGCCAAGGAAAAGGGCGTCAGGCTGGGTGCTAAGCAGATTTCGAAAGCCAAAGAGGAGCAGATTATTCGTCAGTATTTAGAGGGAAGTCTCAGCTTGCGGCAAATCGCTAAAACAGAACAAATCTCTACCTCGACTATCTATAAAGTGTTGGAACGCAATAAAGTTGCGAACAATCGTAAAAATTTACCGAAAAATGCTTGCGAAAATCTTACCAAAGTGATAAAATAAAGGCGTAAAATTTGTTTCGATTAAGGACCGTCAATCGATACACTGAAAACAACAAAAAATGCTAATCTAACATAGGCTTAAAACCTTGTTAAATTCGCATTTTCTGAATTATTCACATTGTTATTTTGAGCGTTTCGCCAAACGGTCGTTACTCGATACACCTAATCGCTTGAGCTATAAGAGATTAGAGGAGACTAGAAAACAAAAAGGAAGACAAAGATGAAAAATCATACGCTTTTGAAATTAGGAGTGATGACCTTTGCCGTGGCAACCTTGGGAGTGGCAGAGGTAGCACACGCAGAAGAAGTAACTCCTACTCCGTTAGCAACTGCTACTACGGAAGCACCAGCTGAAGCAACTGCACCCGTAGCAAACACAGCAGAATCTACTGCTACAAATGGAGCTACAGTGGAAACTCCAGCAGCGAACGCTAATGAAGAAACCGCAGTTGAAACTCCTGCAGCCAGCAATGAAGCTACTACAGAAGCAACCGTAAGTGAAAAACCTGCTGAAACACCAAAAGCCGAAACTCCTGCAAATGGTGAAGCCTTCAACGGTGAAACAACTGAGCCGTTTATTAACCCGGTCGGCGGTTATGATTTCGGTGATCCAAGTGAAAAGGCTGAAGGTTACACACCAATTCGGATAACAATCACTACTGACTATGCCGACGGATTAAACGATGTTAAAACCAGAAACTACTATATGCTGATCGGTGAAAAAGGCGACTTTAAAGGTAAAGGATATGTATATTTCAAAAGATTTTTTGAACCCGGCAAGGGTGGTTCTGCCGGGGTTCTTGTAAAATTTATTGAAGGTTATGATGCGGGACAATATACGGAACAATTTGCGGGACATTATTCTGAATTCCTAACTAACCCAACAAAACCACTTATTAAACTAACTTACGATTTAGTAAAATCAGGTCAGACTGTTTTTTACCTTCGTTTTTCCAATGCTGCAGGGTACTCATTCAAGAGCGAAGATGGGGCTATATCAGTAAAAACCTCAACCGCTTCCGATACGGAAGCTATTAGTAAGATTGAGGCTAAGGTGGTTACGGATGAATCCGTACTCAGTAAGCTCCCAACTTCATTTCCTGCAAAAGATGTTCTCTTGTATGATATTAAGCTAAAAAGTTGGGGGGACTTACTACCTCGAGCTAAAGATATTGAAAAAGGAATCATCGCCGGTGAAGCAACTGTCACTGCAAAAGTAGACCCAACCCGCAAGGTTGAAAAAGTCTTCTACTTCTTGCCAGAAACAGGTGCAATCGAAGAATTGCCATTCACTCTTAATGATGGAAGTGTAACTTTCAAGGTATCACACTTCTCAAACTACGGAGTTCTCTATGCTGATGATAGCGTGAAGCCAGCGCCAACACCAGATAATGGAGGCAAGGACAACGTTCAGCCAACACCTGAACCAGCTCCAACGCCTACACCAGACAATGGAGGCAAGGACAACGTTCAGCCAACACCTGAACCAATTCCAACGCCTACACCAGATAACGGCGGTAATCAAACTAAACCAACAGACAACACAGCTAAACCTGTAAAACCTGTTGACGACAGCAAACCAGCTGACAAACCTGCGAAAAAAGATTCGAAAGATTCAACCGAACCTGCGAAATCCGACAAAGCAGAAAAACCAGCTACGAAAAATGCTGAACCCGCAAAAACTGAAGCTGCAAAATCTGCAGACCAAGCCAAACCAGCCGACAAGGAAAAAACTAGCCTGCCAAACACAGGGGAAAGCAGTTCTTACCTTGCTGGTATGGGGCTTCTCCTAGCCAGTCTCGGGCTAGCAGGATGGTTCTATAAGGGGCGTCACGAACGCTAAAACATTAAAAAAGGTTGGAACTTTCCAGCCTTTTTCTTTTATGGTAAAATAGAGTAAAAGCCTTGGAAGGAGTGGGAAATGCAAAGAGAGATTGTGCGTGATCCCTTGTTTTTGTCACAGAAGTCAGCGCTAGCGACACCAGATGACCTCTACCTAGCTCAAGATTTGCAGGATACTCTACATGCTCATCAGGATGCTTGTGTGGGCATGGCTGCGAACATGATTGGCGTCCAAAAACGGGCGATTATCTTCAACTATGGCTTGGTGCCTGTTGTTATGTTCAATCCTGTCTTGCTTGCAAAGAACAAACCCTACGATACGGAGGAGGGCTGTTTGTCTTTGGCTGGCAGTCGTGCGACTCGTCGTTACGAGGAGATCACGGTTGCTTACTGGGATAAGGATTGGCAGAAAAAGACAATTTCGTTAAGTGGTTTTCCAGCTCAGATTTGCCAGCATGAGTTGGACCATCTAGAAGGGATTTTAATCTAAACCGAGGGGACAGGGAATACAATGTAAGCAAAATCCTTGCATGATGTAATGATTGGTGATACAATCAATGTATAAAAAATGGTAACTGCATAAGCAGTTGAGAAAGTGTGATTTTATGTTGCTTATTACATATTTGGATGCAGCTAAGATTGAGAGACATCTTGAGTTTGCTAGTTATAGCGAATTTGAACTATCACAACAGAGTTGTTTGATTGACCCAGCCCCTCATTATCGGGTGACCAAGGTCACTTATAATGGGCATGATTTAGGCTATCAAGGTCCCTACAACGATTTGTTCTTTTACTTGTTAAAACAAGATTTAACACAATATAACTAAAGGAGAAAGAAAATGGCAAAAGCGATTACAGATGCAACATTTGAAGCAGAGACAAAAGAAGGATTAGTTTTAATAGACTTTTGGGCAACCTGGTGTGGTCCATGTCGGATGCAAGCACCAATTTTGGATAAACTATCAGAAGAGTTGTCAGAAGATGAGTTGAAAATCGTGAAGATGGATGTGGATGAAAATCCAAATACAGCTCGTCAATTTGGAATTATGTCAATCCCAACCTTGTTGTTTAAAAAAGATGGACAAGTAGTCAAGCAAGTGGCAGGTGTTCATACTGCAGAGCAAATTAAGGCTATTGTGGCTGAGTTGAGTTAAAAAGAAAATGGCTAAAGAAGGATGATCCTTCTTTAGCCATTTTGTTATTCCTTGTTTGAATGATGTTTTCCAGCTCTAATTGCATCAGCTTCACTCATTGTGATAACTTTGTCCTTACGAGTATTTGATGGCATATTATCAATATTGTACCAATAGGCAGATGATTTTCCATATTGAGCAACATAGACGGTACGTTGTTCCTGGGCGTCATCTTGTTGTTGAGCAGCTTCTGCGGCTTGTTGAGCTCTGACATTGATTGCATTCTGCACAAGCTCAATACGATGAACGAAGTTAGCTTTAGCGGTAGGATCAGAAACTTGTTCCACAGCAGCTTGTGCAGGAGCAACGTTTTCAGTTACTTGGTTCGTTTCTAATGTTTGAACGGATTTCTCAGCTTCTTCAATTTTTTTGCTTCCTCAGCTTTTTTTGCTTCCTCAGCTTCTTCGACTTTTTTTGCTTCCTCAGCTTTTTTCGCTTTTTCAGCCTCTTCGATTTTTTTTGCTTCCTCAGCTTTTTTCGCTTTTTCAGCCTCTTCAGTTTTTTTCTCTTCTTTAACTTTTTCTTTGCTTACATCTTCATTGTTTTTGTTATTTGTATTCTGTACAAGACTGACTTGCGATTCTGTTTTATCCTTGGAAACCTCTGTCTCCATTGAACACGCTCCTACTAATAATATAGTAGCAATTATAAAAAATAATCCTTTTTTCATATTAATACTCCTTTTTGATATTTACCCAAGGACATCATATCACAAAATGAAATCGTTTTCAATTACTACATAGTGGTTTTTTAACAATAAAAAATCAGACTTAGATTAAACTAAGTCTGAAAATTGTTCTTATTCCCCTAATTCTGCACTGTAAGAAATGATTTGATCGACAGTATCTGATAGGAACTGGATAGTGTCGCGTAGTGGTTTTTCTGTAGAGATATCTGCTCCGATAATCATAGCAGACTCTAATGGTGTCTTGCTTCCACCTGATTTGAGAAGGTTTAGCCAGTCTTTGGCGCCGTTTTCGGAGTTCTTCAGATGAAGGTAACCTGCGGTTGAAATAACGAGACCAGCTGAGTAGGTGTAGCTGTAAAGCCCCATGTAATAATGACTTTGACGCATCCAGGTGAGGGCTGCATCGTCATCGATTTCAACGGCGTCTCCCCAGAATTCGGTCAAGACTTCCTTCATGATGCTATTGAGCTTGCTAGCTCCAAAGGTCCCACCTTCTTCGATCAAGGTATAGACCTTGCGTTGGAAGGCAGCTTCTAAGAGGTGGGTGATGAAATTGTGGAAGTAGGTGTCTGTCAAACGGTGAGCTAGGGCAAAGCGTTTTTGACGAGGATCGTCAAATTGACGTTCCAAATAATCGCTTAGAAGCAACTCATTGAATGTTGATGGTGCTTCGACGTAGTAGGTTGACATGTGAGCGTTGAAGTAGCTTTGGTTGTTATCTGAGAAGATAAACTGGCCAGAGTGTCCAATCTCGTGGATCAGGGTGTAGACATCACTCATCCGACCTGTCCAGCTCATAAGAACATAAGGATGGACACGGTAGGGGTCAGCTGCATAACCACCGGAATCCTTGCCTTCATTGGCTGCAAAATCGACCCAGCGTTCGGTTTGGTAGCGGGCGATTTCACGTGTGTATTCTTCACCGAGTGGTTGGACGGATTTCATGACCAAATCATAGGCATCATCAATGGTCACATCAGGGTTGAGCGCGCTGTCCAAGTCCAACTTCCAATCAGCAAAGGTCATTTTTTCAAGACCGTTGACCTTGGCTACGTGTTTGAGGAATTTTTGAGCGACTGGAGCGAAGTCCTTCATGATCAGGTCAATCTGACGGTCAAACATAGAGCGATCCACTTCTTGTTCTGCTAAGAGATAATCAAAGACAGAGTCGTATCCGCGCATATCTGCAATCAGTTTTTCAGATTTGACTTGTGCAAGATAAGCGGCTGCAGCTGTATTTTGGTGCTTTCGCAATCCCTCTGAGAAGGAACGAAAGGCTTTTTCACGGACTTCTGCATTCTCATGGTTTTGGTAGAAGTTTTCATAGGTAACAAAGCTATTCTTGTAAACTTTTCCATCCACTTCAAAATCAGCCATTTCAAAGTCACCTGCCCGCATCTTGGTATAGATATCTTGGGGGCCGTAGAAGACTTCACTCAGGTTGGTCAAGGTCTTTTCCACATCAGCTCCCAAGTAGTGAGCTTTTTTGATCTTGGTTTCACGGATAATGGACGTAAACTCAGGATAGTTCTCTAACTGGTGGAGGTTATCGTCAGTTGTTTCTATGAGGGCGTTGTGGAAAAAGGTTAACTGGACATTGGCCCAAGTGTCAAATTCCATCCCGGCTTGTGCGATTTGGGCGAAGTGTTCGTCGCCATAATCAGTCGTTTGTGGCATAAAACTATAGTTACCGATATGACTAAGCTGGATATAGATTTGTTCTAGTTCAGTTAAGGCTTGTACAAAATCATCGACGGTAGTTAGCTGTCCCTTATAATCCAAGACAAACTGTTGGACGTCCTCACGAGCTTTTTCAATAGCACGAAGGAAATCTTCCTGGTCTTGATAGAGGGCAGTTAGATCCCATAGCTCATTTTCAGGGAATTCTGAGCGTTTTTTTAATTCCATAAAAAACTCCTTTTCTTTTTTGAAAATATTCTCTGCTAAAGTTGGCTTTTAACTTACGAATTGCATCAAATAGTCAACGAAAAAACAGAATCTACTAACAGTATAGCAAAAAAAGTCTATGAAAGTTGATTTTAGCAAAGAAAATGCTGGAAAAAGATGATCGTCCAATCGCTTTTTCTCATTAATTATGGTAAAATAAGGCTTATACGTGCTTGGATACAAAGATGAGGATATAAAAATATGATACAAAAACCGTAAAGTGTGGTGCAAAGTAGGAAAATGCTGAAGAAATCTTTATTTCAAAGGGATTTTATCATTTTTACTTTGCTTTTGCGGCCTTGGTATCTTGATAGTTGAACACGGGCTAAATCCCTAGTGAAAAAGATAGATTTCCTGGTGTGCGTGGCACACTGCGTCAATCTATGCTATCATGCGTAATTGAACCCGGCCGAAAAGCTGTGTAAAAAAGATAAACTGTCTTGTCTTCATCGAAGACTTCGCCAGTTTCCTATTTTTACTTTGCTTTTTGTGGCCTTAGTATCTTGATAGTTGAACACGGGCTAAATCCCTAGTGAAAAAGATAGATTTCCTGGTGTGCGTGGCACACTGCGTCAATCTCCTATTTTCATACGGGATTCTTCACGCCCTTTGTATCCTGATGAACTGAATTTTGGCCTCATTTCTTAGGAAAAAAGATAAGCTTCCTAGCACTCATCGAGTGCGGCGTCACCTTCCTATTTTTCTACAGAAATGTTCGGCAAGCCGAATCGTCCAAAGTATCTTGATCTTTGTAGGCAAGGCGTATGAAATTAATTTTTAATCCAAAGGGGATTACAATGACAAAACAAGTATTTCAAACGACTTTTGCAGGTCGTGAGTTGGTTGTAGAGACAGGTCAGGTGGCTAAGCAAGCCAATGGCTCTGTGGTTGTTCGTTATGGGGAGTCAACTGTCTTGACGGCAGCCGTGATGTCGAAAAAAATGGCAACGGGAGATTTCTTCCCTCTTCAAGTCAACTACGAAGAAAAAATGTATGCGGCTGGGAAATTTCCTGGTGGATTCAACAAACGGGAAGGGCGTCCTTCAACAGATGCAACCTTGACTGCGCGTTTGATTGACCGTCCCATCCGTCCTATGTTTGCGGAAGGTTTCCGCAACGAAGTGCAAGTGATTAATACGGTTCTTTCTTATGATGAAAATGCCTCTGCACCAATGGCAGCTATGTTTGGATCATCTTTGGCGCTTTCTATCTCAGACATTCCATTTGACGGACCAATCGCTGGGGTACAAGTGGGTTATGTAGATGGCCAAATTATCATCAACCCAAGTCAAGAACAGGCAGAACGTTCGCTTCTTGAATTGACAGTAGCTGGTACCAAACATGCTATCAACATGGTTGAGTCTGGTGCTAAAGAATTGTCAGAAGAAATCATGTTGGAAGCTCTTCTTAAAGGACATGAAGCCGTTAAAGAATTGATTGCCTTCCAAGAAGAAATCGTAGCAAGCGTTGGGAAAGAAAAAGCAGAAGTAGAATTACTTCATGTAGATGCGGACTTGCAGGCTGAAATCATCGCAGCCTACAACAGTGACCTTCAAAAAGCGGTTCAGGTAGAAGAAAAATTGGCGCGTGAAGCTGCAACTCAAGCAGTCAAAGACCAAGTGACTGCTGTTTACGAAGAAAAATATGCCGACCACGAAGAGTTCGATCGCATCCTGCGGGACGTGGCTGAAATCTTGGAACAAATGGAGCACGCAGAAGTGCGCCGTTTGATCACAGAAGACAAGGTGCGTCCAGACGGTCGTAAGGTTGATGAAATTCGTCCGCTTGATGCAGCAGTTGATTACCTTCCTCGTGTGCATGGATCCGGTCTCTTTACGCGTGGGCAAACGCAAGCCCTTTCAGTTTTGACTTTGGCTCCGATGGGAGAAACGCAAATCATCGATGGTCTCGATCCGGAGTACAAGAAACGCTTTATGCACCACTATAACTTCCCGCAATACTCTGTAGGGGAAACGGGTCGTTACGGTGCGCCTGGCCGTCGTGAGATTGGTCATGGTGCTCTTGGGGAGCGTGCTCTGGCACAAGTCTTGCCAAGCTTGGAAGAATTCCCATATGCCATTCGTCTAGTCGCAGAAGTCTTGGAATCCAACGGTTCTTCATCCCAAGCCTCTATCTGTGCGGGAACACTTGCCCTTATGGCGGGTGGTGTGCCGATCAAGGCACCAGTAGCTGGTATTGCCATGGGACTCATCTCTGATGGAAACAACTACACTGTCTTGACTGATATTCAAGGTCTAGAAGACCACTTTGGAGATATGGACTTTAAGGTAGCAGGAACTCGCGACGGAATTACTGCCCTTCAAATGGACATTAAGATCCAAGGGATCACGGCTGAAATCTTGACAGAAGCGCTTGCCCAAGCCAAGAAAGCCCGCTTTGAAATCCTTGATGTGATCGAAGCAACCATTCCAGAAGTTCGTCCAGAATTGGCACCAACTGCTCCGAAAATTGATACCATCAAGATTGATGTGGACAAGATTAAGATTGTCATCGGTAAGGGCGGAGAAACCATCGATAAGATTATCGCTGAAACTGGCGTGAAGATTGATATCGACGAAGAAGGGAATGTGTCTATCTACTCTAGCGACCAAGATGCCATTAACCGTACTAAAGAAATCATTGCTGGTTTGGTTCGGGAAGCCAAGGTGGATGAAGTCTACCGTGCTAAAGTCGTTCGGATCGAGAAATTCGGTGCCTTTGTCAATCTCTTTGATAAGACAGATGCTCTTGTTCATATTTCTGAAATGGCTTGGACCCGTACCAACCGTGTCGAAGATTTAGTAGCCATCGGTGACGAAGTTGATGTGAAGGTTATCAAGATTGACGAGAAAGGTCGTGTAGATGCCTCTATGAAGGCACTCTTGCCACGTCCGCCAAAACCAGATCAGGACGAAAAGGGTGACAAATCTGACAAACCACACCGTCCTCGTCATCACAAGGATCACAAACCTAAGAAAGAATTTACCATTACCCAAAAAGATTCAGAATAAAAGGAGAAGCGTATGGGATGGTGGCGTGAAACCATTGAAATTGTAAAAGAAAATGACCCAGCGGCCCGTACTTCTCTAGAGGTGCTCCTGACCTATCCGGGTGTAAAGGCACTGGCAGCCCATCGTTTGTCTCATTTGATGTGGACGCATGGTTTTAAGTTATTAGCACGAATGCACAGCCAGTTTTGGCGTTTTTGGACCCAGATTGAGATTCATCCGGGGGCTCAGATTGAGCCAGGTGTCTTTATCGACCATGGTTCAGGTCTAGTGATCGGGGAGACGGCGATTGTCGAAAAAGGCGTTCTCCTCTATCATGGAGTAACACTTGGTGGGACAGGGAAAGATGTTGGCAAACGCCATCCGACCGTTCGTAAAGGTGCCTTGATCTCAGCCCATGCTCAGGTCATTGGCCCGATTGAGATTGGAGAAAAAGCCAAGGTAGGAGCAGGAGCTGTTGTTGTTGCGGATGTTCCGGCAGATGTGACGGTGGTCGGCATTCCAGCTAAGATTGTGCGGGTGCATGGAGAGAAAGATGAGCCAACCATTCATGAAGTGGAAGGCAAGCGAGAATATTACCTGGACAAGCTAGAGCATGCTAAAGAACAGAGCCATCATTCGTCAGGGCTCTAGGAGGAAGTGCTATGATTGGCGTGAGACGGAAACTGGAAACAGAAGAGGCAGCAGCAGCCAAAAAGCTGATTGCACGCTGTCAAGACCTTGATGGAACCTATCGGGAGCCATATCTATCCAATAGACTCAATTTTGACCCAAACATGCCCGCTTTTTTCCTTTATTATGAAAAAGGCAAACTTGTTGGTCTCTTAACTGTCTATGCTGATGACCAAGACGTGGAAGTGACCATTTTGGTTGATCCTGATTATCGTCGTCGGGGAATTGCGCGTGCCTTATGGTCTCGTTTTGAGAAGGAAACGGCGTCTTTTCCTATTCAGTCAGTGACTTTTCAGACAGAACGAATTTTTCTAGAGCGTCATCCTGATTTTGCTAGAAATTGGGGCTTAGTTGAGGAAGCAGAGACGGAAACCTGGTTAGGACGTGATCGGACTCCTTATTTACTGAATGCTAGACCAGAAGTGGAAGTGCTCTTGGCAAATTCGGCTCATCAGGAGGCGATTGCGCAACTGCACCACCAAGCTTTTTCAGAGGAAGAGGAAAATCTAGCGGTCAGTCGCAGATACATTTCAGAAGCCTTAACGGATTCCAAGAGTCTGCTCTATGTCTTACTCAAAGATAAGCTGGTTATTGGGACTTGCACGGTAGATTTATCGACTAATACGAATTACTTCTACGGTTTAGCAATATCGGAACCTGAACGTGGAAAAGGCTATGGAAGCTACTTAGCAAAATCTCTTGTCAACCAACTGATTGAGCAAAATGATAAGGAATTTCAGATTGCAGTAGAAGACAGCAATGTAGGTGCCAAGCGCTTGTATGAAAAAATTGGATTTGTCAAACAGACCCAGGTGGTTTATCTGAATGAGAAAGGGTAGAAAATGCTCTTAGAAGAATTCGAAAATGTACCTGCTGTTATCGAACCAACTGATCGAAGTATTCGTGGTGGTGGAGAAATCTGTGACACGATTATTTTATCTTTTAATGGAGAAATCCTTGAACGAGTCAAGCAGTGTGAAGGTGTTTATGAAGCTGGCTATCTCACCAATCTAAATGGTAAATTTCCATGGTATATCTATGAAAAAGATGGGAGTAAGGTAGCAGTTGCTATAGCTACGATTGGAGCCCCGGTGGTTGTCGGACTCTTAGAAGAACTCAAAGCAAGAGGATTTAAGAACTTTATTGTTTTGGGTTCTTGCGGAGTTCTAGATCAGTCTATTCAGGCAGATAAGATTATCTTACCTAGTTCAGCTTTACGTGATGAAGGTACAAGTTACCACTATGCTCCTGCAAGTGATGAGATAGCTTATGACGAAACTTTGCTCTTGACCATGGAAGAAGCTTTGAACAAATCTGGTATTGAGCATATCCGCACCAAGGCTTGGACGACTGATGCCTTTTATCGTGAAACACCTGATAAGGTCAAGCGTCGCTTGGCTGCTGGAGCCCAAGTGGTGGACATGGAGGCTTCAGCTATCATGGCTTGGAGTCAATTTTGACAAGCAAAAGTCTATCAGTTCTTCTACACAGCTGACTATGTGGATCATCATAACCGAACCTGGGATGCCCGCCATGAAGAGCGGACAGCTGATGCCATGACTTTTTTCACTATCGCTTTGACAATAGCAAAGGAACTAGAAAGGTAACTACAAGAATGGCAGTATATTTTTACGGCTGTATCTCCATGGATGGCTACTTGGCAGACAGCCAGCACAGGATAGACTGGCTGCATCAGCTTGGTTCTGTAGAGGATACTGGCTATGATGACTTTTACAGGCAAATGGATATCACCATCATGGGCAAGCGGACCTTTGAGGAAATCCAAGATTTGCAAGATGTAGAAAGTTTTTATCAAGCTACGGAAAACTATGTCTTTACGCATGATAGGCACCTGCCTGTCAGCAATTACCAGCCAGTAGCTGGGGATGTGGTGGACTTTGTTCGCCAGATTGACAAAAGTAAAAATGTCTTTGTGATTGGTGGGAATTCCTTGGTAGGACCGCTCTTGGATGCGAATCTTTTCGACCACCTCATTATTCAGATAGCGCCCCTTATCCTAGGAAAGGGGGTTCCCCTCTTTACCCAAGAGGAAGGGCAGCGCTTTTACCAACTGGATAGCCTCAGACAATTTGGTCCTTTTGCAGAGCTGGTTTTCAGCCGAAAAATTCAGAAATAGAGAAGGGAGTGGACCGCATGATTAAAATCTATGATACCATGTCGCGTGATTTGCGAGAATTTGTCCCTATTGAGGACGGCAAAGTTAAAATGTATGTCTGTGGACCGACAGTCTACAATTATATCCATGTTGGAAATGCTCGTTCAACCGTAGCTTTTGACACGATTCGTCGCTATTTTGAGTATCGTGGCTACGAGGTTAACTACATTTCCAATTTTACAGATGTAGATGATAAGATTATCAATCGCGCTAAGGAAGAAGGCATCACTCCTCAGGAAGTGGCGGATAAGTACATCGTGGCCTTTCGTGAGGATGTGACGGCTCTCGGGGTTAAACCTGCGACCCGCCATCCACGAGTAGTGGAGTTTATGGATGACATCATCCGTTTTGTCGCTGACTTGATCGAAAAAGGCTATGCTTACGAGAGCCAGGGAGATGTCTATTTCCGTGTGGAAAAATCCCACAACTATGCTCAATTAGCTAACAAAACACTGGAAGACTTGGAGCTGGGTGCTTCAGGTCGTACCGATGAAGAAACAGCTCGCAAGGAAAATCCGGTAGACTTTGCCCTTTGGAAAGCTGTAAAACCAGGCGAGATTTCTTGGGACAGTCCTTGGGGACCTGGTCGTCCGGGTTGGCATATCGAATGTTCAGTCATGTCGACGGGGATTTTAGGCGATACCATTGATATTCATGGTGGTGGGGCCGACCTTGAGTTCCCCCACCACACCAATGAAATTGCCCAGTCAGAAGCCAAAACAGGCCAGACCTTTGCCAACTACTGGATGCACAATGGCTTTGTCAATATTGATAATGTCAAGATGTCCAAGTCATTGGGCAACTTTATCACGGTTCATGATGCTCTCAAAACCATTGATGGCCAAGTGCTTCGTTTCTTCTTTGCGACCCAGCACTACCGCAAGCCCATTAACTTCACAGAAAAAGGGGTCCAAGATGCAGAGACCAATCTCAAGTATTTGAAAAATACCTATGAGCAGCCTTTTACAGGAGAGGTAGATTCTGCAAGCTTGCAGGACTTTGTGGACAAGTTTAGGACTGCTATGGATGAGGATTTCAATACACCGAATGGGATTACGGTTGTTTTTGAGTTGGCCAAATGGATCAATTCTGGCAATTATGATGCACGTGTCAAAAAAGTCCTTGCTGCCATGTTAGAAGTCTTTGGGATCGTCTTTCTTGAGGAGGTTCTGGACGTCGAGATTGAAGCCTTGATTGCAGAACGCCAGGAAGCGCGTGCTGCCAAAGACTTTGCCCGTGCGGATGACATTCGTGATCAACTAGCCAGCCAAGGGATCAAACTCTTGGATACAAAAGACGGTGTGAGGTGGACGCGTGATTGATATCAATTTGATTAACGGGATTGCCTTGGCCTTTGAAGGGGATGCGGTTTATGCGATGTATATTCGCAGACATTTAATTTTTCAAGGAATGACCAAGCCCAATAAGCTTCATCAAACTGCAACTAAATATGTATCGGCAAGGGCACAGGCTGATTTAATTTCCTTGATGTTAGAAGAAAATATCTTGACAGAAAAAGAGTTAGAAATCTATAAACGTGGTCGCAATACCAATAGTCACACCAAGGCCAAGAATGCGGATATGGTAACCTATCGAATGTCAACAGGTTTCGAAGCTATCTTAGGTTATCTCCATATGACAGAAGAAATAGAACGCCTAGAAGAGCTGATCACTTGGTGTATCAATGCCGTGGAGGGGTAGAGTGAAAAAATTTTTCCAAAAATTGACTAGCCTGTTAGCAAAACTGAACAATTTAAATTTTCCAAAATAAGAAAACTGAGCAGCTC
>NZ_KQ969165.1:43348-45650 GCF_001578805.1 Streptococcus sp. DD10
GTAAGGCGAAGCTGACGTGGCTTGAAGAGATTTTCGAAGAGTATTAGCTCTATGATTTCTGTAGTGGGTAAATCCACTGTAGGAATTATGGGGTCTATTGTTCATTTGGACGATGTCAACTTCCTCTTGCATTTCTGAAATATCCGCTTCTTTGTTTCATAATAGTCACTACTATAAAAATATTTTTAATTAGATTATACATCTTCATAAAAGTCTGTAAAGAGAAAAAGAAAATTAATTTTCTTTGTAATTCTGATAAAATTCCACCTTGATCTGAATAAAGGTTTCCAAATCCCGCAAGAGCTGCAGGAGCATAGCTCGGGTTTCAAATTCCTGACGGGTCTTGGGGAGTGGTCGTTCTCGAAAGAGGGCCAGATATTTTTCGATTTCATCTAGTAACTGTTGTGCTGGATTTTCTTGGCTTAACTGCTGGGCTGTCTTGGAAAAGAGTTGCGCTAAAATCTTGCTCTCATCAGCTGCAAGCTGGCAGTGATTGATATTTTGGGCCATATCCCGAAGAATAGCGTTCTGATGTTTACGCATTTCAAAATAGTGGATATGGTAGTTGGTCTGATGAAAGAGGTGATTTGAATAATCTAAATAAACAAGAGTGAGAGCTTGATCTAAAATTAGGTCTAATTCACGAATTAAGCTAGCATCGTTTCTTCCATCACCGGTTCCTAAAAAGTGTTCAAAGCGATAGAGGATTTTTTTTAGTTGCTCTTCGACTAATTCATGATATTGGTTGATTTCTCTTTGCCTGGAGGGCATATAGAGATTGGCAAGAAGAGCAAATCCTGTTCCAATCAAAAAAATAGCCATTTCATTCGCCAATAGCACCCAGGAAGTCGATTGCTCAAGGAGTAGGTGAGTAACAAGGACACTACTCGGCGTCACACCAATCTCCCAACCCCATCTATAGGCTAGAGGGACATAAAGAAGGATATAAATACCCAGTGCCCAAAGGTTAAAACCAAGTAGATGGAAAGAAAAACTCCCAATGACTAGGGCTAAAACAGTCGACATAAAACGATTGTATCCGAGCCGTAAGGTGCTACGGCGTGTATCGGATACGCTAAGGATGGCGATAATACCAGCAGAAACAGCATAGGTCAGTCCAAAAGAGGATGCAAGGGCAGAAGCTAGACAGGTTGCGAGAGCCAGTTTAATCGTACGTTGAAGAAGTGGCATAATGTTCTTTCTATTTGTTTGATTCCTTCATTATAACACGAAAACCTTTTTAGAAAGGATATTAAAGTTCCTAATAATCTAGGATGGTTTAATTTTTAAGGGTTGAGGTTTCTTTCTTTAACAAAAGATTGAACCTGTACCCTTTTCCGACATACAGGAGTAGAATCTTGTGATATACTAGACGTATGGAAAAAAATGATATCGTATACGGTGTTCACGCAGTCACCGAGGCTTTACAAGCCAATACAGGAAATAAATTATATATTCAAGAGGATCTCCGAGGGAAAAATGTCGAGAACATCAAGTTGTTAGCGACAGAGAAGAAGGTGTCAATCTCATGGACGCCCAAAAAGATTCTTCAAGAAATGACAGAAGGAGCAGTTCACCAAGGATTTGTTCTTCGTGTGGCGTCCTTTGCCTATACAGAACTGAAGGATATCCTAAAGAAAACAGCTCAGGAAGAAAATCCACTCTTGCTGGTTTTAGATGGCTTAACAGATCCACATAATTTAGGTTCAATCTTGCGAACAGCAGATGCAACCAACGTATCCGGTGTTATCATTCCGAAACACCGTGCGGTGGGAGTAACACCTGTTGTAGCCAAAACATCAACTGGTGCTGTGGAGTACATTCCCATCGCTCGTGTGACTAATCTGAGTCAAACACTAGACAAACTAAAAGAAGAAGGTTTTTGGATTTTTGGTACGGATATGAATGGTACCCTATCTCACAGATGGAATACCTCAGGAAAATTAGCTCTTATTATAGGGAATGAAGGAAAAGGAATTTCAGCAAATATTAAGAAACAAGTAGATGAGATGATTACGATCCCTATGAATGGTCATGTCCAAAGTTTGAACGCTAGTGTGGCAGCGGCTATTTTGATGTATGAAGTATTTAGAAATAGGCTGAGTTGACGAAGTGGTTACATGAGAGTATTTCTTTTAATTAGAAATATTCAAACTGATAGGTGAGAGAGTCTGTATAAAGTAGGAAGCCTACTTCCATGGCTTTGAGGGAGAAGTGAGGGGATTTTCATTGTACTAGGTGATTATCAGGTAAATTTAATAGTAGGGAAAAAACCGATAATGATGTTAATGCTGATGTAATG
>NZ_KQ969165.1:45960-60435 GCF_001578805.1 Streptococcus sp. DD10
TGAAGAGATTTTCGAAGAGTACTAGACTGGATTGGGGGTAATATGCATGCTTTTAAAAAGAAAAATTCTTCTTGTTGATGGCTACAATATGGTTGCTTTTTGGCAGGAAACACAACAACTGTTTAAAAAGAGTGAGTTAGATGCAGCTCGAAATATCCTCCTTCAAAAGCTAAGTCATTATGCAAGTTTTGAAGGGATAGAAATTATCTGTGTATTTGATGCTCAGTATATGCCTGGGGTTCGCCAAACTTATAAGGAGTTTAATGTTCAAGTTGTTTTTACAGAGGAGGATGAAACAGCTGATGATTTTATAGAGCGACTGGCTGTAGAAATGAATACACCACTACACCAAGTATCCGTTGCAACGAGTGATCTAAACGAACAATGGACGGTGTTTGCTCAAGGAGCTCTTCGAGTATCTGCTAGAGAGTTGGAGGAGCGCGTGGCCGTTACTAAGTCTAATCTGAACCAGATGAGTAAACAAATTGACTTGAAGAAGCCAATTTTGAGACCATGGGATAGTAAACAAATCGAAGATTTGACAAATATGATGAAGATTTTAGATTAGTTAAGTGAGATAGGAATAAAAAATCCAAATATTCGATGTAAATAGGTTGACTTTTAGGGCTAAAATTTGGTATGATAGTAGACGGTATTGTTTACCCCATTTGAAAGGCCCCGGAACCTTCCAAATACTTTTCGATGGGAAGGAACACCCATCATCGTAAACAAAAATCGCACTATATATAGGAGAACTCATGAACAAAACAACATTTATGGCTAAACCAGGCCAAGTTGAACGTAAATGGTATGTCGTTGACGCAACGGATGTGCCACTTGGACGTCTTTCTGCAGTAGTTGCTAGCGTACTGCGCGGAAAAAACAAACCAACCTTTACACCACACACTGACACTGGTGACTTCGTAATTGTTATCAATGCTGAAAAAGTGAAATTGACTGGTAAAAAAGCAACTGATAAGATTTATTACACTCACTCAAACCACCCAGGTGGATTGAAACAAATCTCTGCTGGTGAACTTCGTTCTAAAAATGCAGTACGTTTGATTGAGAAATCAGTTAAAGGTATGCTTCCACACAATACTCTTGGCCGCGCTCAAGGTATGAAGTTGAAAGTATTTGTTGGAGCTGAGCACACTCATGCTGCACAACAACCAGAAGTTCTTGATATTTCAGGACTTATCTAAGGAAAGGAACAATAAAGTATGTCACAAGCACAATATGCAGGTACTGGACGTCGTAAAAACGCTGTTGCACGCGTTCGCCTTGTTCCAGGAACTGGTAAAATCACTGTTAACAAAAAAGATGTTGAAGAGTACATCCCACACGCTGACCTTCGTCTTGTAATTAACCAACCATTCGCAGTTACTTCAACTGTAGGTGCTTACGACGTTTTCGTTAACGTTGTAGGTGGTGGTTATGCTGGTCAAGCAGGAGCTATCCGTCACGGTATCGCTCGTGCCCTTCTTCAAGTAGACCCAGACTTCCGCGATTCATTGAAACGCGCAGGACTTCTTACACGTGACTCACGTAAAGTTGAACGTAAGAAACCAGGTCTTAAGAAAGCTCGTAAAGCTTCACAATTTAGTAAACGTTAATCAAAACCTTATTATACCAACGTTTACAGGCACTTTTTGGTGTCAGTTGGTGTTAATTATAGTGATAAATCGTTTAAGAGACTTAAAGCATCGGCATCTTGCTGGTGCTTTTTTTCTGGCATCAGCTCAAGATAATAGTTCTGGGTAGTCAGAATACTATTGTGTCCGAGTCTACGAGAAATATAATCTAAACTAATATCTTTTGAAAAAAGGAAAGAAGCGTGAGTGTCACGCAAACCATGAAAAGTTGTTTTGCTCAGGTCTAGTTTCTTCAAAAGTTTTTGGAGTTGGCTTGCTTGTCTGAATCCGTTCCAGTCGAAGATATAATTCTCTTTTTTATTTACTAGAGACATTAGAGCGAAGTAGATATCTTGGTTGATAGAAATATCCCGTTTTGAGTGTTTTGTTTTTAGTTGAGTATCATCACTAATAGGACTGATTGACCTGCGTATATTGATACCATACTCAAAAATATCTTCTTTCTTCAATCCAAGTAGTTCACCTCGCCTTGCACCAGTTTCTAAGGCAAGAAGTACAAGAATATTGAACTCGTCCTCTTCTTGGTGGTCGAGGCAATATTTTCTGAGTTCCCTAAACTCAGTTACTGATAGAGGGACATTACGCTTAGGTTGCTCTTGCCCCCTTGCTTTTAAGAGTGAACCAAAGTCATTTGCAATCAATCCTTTAGCGTATGCGTATTTGAGTGAACCTCTGATTTTTAAAACAAGTTCTTTGGTTGTCTTTTTGGAGTGAGTTTCAGCGTATTTATCAAGCTTTTTCTGCATGACTAAATCATCCAAGTGTTTTAGTCGCATTCCCTCAAACAGTTCGTCCACGATTACAAGTGTTCGCTTATAATTGACGAAAGTAGCTTCACGAACCTCACTCTGTTTTACAGAGTTAACCCAGTTACGATAAAAGTCAGTAAATAGGGTAGAGCGTTCAGCAATATCTTTCCCTCGTCCTTTTTCGAGTTCCATTTCAAGAGCCCATAATTCAGCGTCTTGTTTGTTAGAAAATGTTTTGGTTTCTCGTTTGTATTGTCCTTTCTTGTAGAGTGATACAGTTGCACGGAAAGAATTTCCACGTTTCGTAATAGTTGCCATTTTATCAGCCTTTCTATATGAAAAATGATTGATAAAATAGACTAGTCACATATAGTGTATATGAAAAATCTCATTTTATCAATCGTTATCCGTTAATCACAGTGAGCTTCAATGAATCTTATAAGTTTGGATTTCAGGTAGCGTTCCTGCTTACCAATCATAAAACATTGCAAATCAGGATGATTTCTGATGTACTTGTCAAAAGATTTTGGGTCAATGCCAAGTAGTTCAGAAGCTTGTTGTCTTGTTAATAGTAATGGCTGGTTCACCATAAATTACCTCTTTCTATGATATAATGAGAGGTATCAGGAGATACCATCTTCTGTGCTATCCTCATCAGACCTGATCGCCAAAGTTTGCTCTGATGAGGTTTTTGCTTTATTTTGGGGATTGTGACGTCTTGAGTCTAAAAATTTTGTGAAAAAATAAGTCCGCTCAATGATTAGACCGAGTAGAGAATTATCATTAAATCTAGCATACCGTACTAAATCTTCAAACTCTGTAAAATCATTTTCAGTAATAACATCAATAACTGTTTCTAAAAATAGACCCGAATTGTGCTCAATCAGAAATTTATCCAATTCAAAGCCACAACCACTTTCTATTTCTTCGATATTATAAAGTGTCTTATCAGGATTTTCTGCGTGTGTAAAATAATCATACATACCCTTTGGTGACATGACTATTTCAACGTGAGCAGGTGTATTCAACTTTTTTGTTAGGAGTTCGGAAACTTGAGAGTAACTTTTGAGTGAATCAAAATATAATGCTCCATGCTTGTGGGATTTTTTAAATTCTCCCGTTTCCTTGTTAATATCCTTATCGTGCCATGGGCTCAAGACAAATGGGATGTGCATTTCTTCAAGAATATCAAGGTAGTTTTCAGGAGCACTATCTTGATAAAGCAAGAATGCCCACTTATTTGAACGTTTCTCTTTAGATTTTACCATTTCAGCTTCTTTCTTTTTTGATTATTGATTATTGATTATTGATTCATTGGGGGTCGTAGTAACCCCAATGAATTCAAAAAAATACTAGCATTAAAAATAAATTCTTGCCCTCAGCTCAAAGTAATATGATAACTACTCTCAGCTCAAGGCAAGGGTAGAATTTGGGGGCTTTGCCCCAAACCCCAGCCTCTCCTGCCCGATGTATCCTAAGATATCAAAAATACGCTTGTCAACTTGCAAGGGACGGGTAGTATTTTTCTTCGCTTCACTCTCGCCTTAAGGGCTACGTTCCACTATGAAAAATCTCCACCCCTCAAGCCCTTGCAAGTCTCCATTTTCCTGCCAGTAGGTATGTGCCGACACTATACCGATGAGCAAGTAATTAGGAAGCATACTGTCGCCAAGATAAGCATAGCAGGAAAATCGCTACTCATACCTCGAGAAAAGCTCCTGAATTCGTAGATTCAAAATTTGCTGATTCTTAACTGGAATAGTCCGAAACATTCTCACAGGTTCGCCTTCTATTTGAAAATACCCATATCCTCTAGGCTTGACGATGACCTCGTCTTTTTCCATATCTGGGAAAAGTAACTGTCTGTTATTGCTTGCATTCAAAAAGCTAGTTGATAAACTGATGACACAATTAAAGTTATATCGTCCAGGCAAATCTACCAATAAGAACCGCTGACTGGATAAAATTATCCTGAAGCCTAGGCTTCTGCCCATACTATTCATCATTAGCATTTTAGACAGTATTTCCTTGTGTTTCTTTTTATCAGTTTGTTCAAGATAAGCTAGAAATGCTTGCCACTCGTCAAAAATAAGATATAGATTGTGGTCATTCGTTTCTACCTTGCTTAATCTGTTTTCAAAGCGATTATAAATAGTTTCAAACATATCAAGACAGTTGAATCCACGAGCTACATGAGTCCCTGACATTGAGAATAGTTCATCATCAGCTTTAAAATCCATAAAATAAGCTTCAGCAGATGTATCATGGGTTGCTACAAGACCTATAAATCTATGCAAGAAGGTTGATTTCCCTGAACCAGACGGTCCTGCAATAATCCAAGCAAAATATCGGTTTATGTCAATGTTGAAAGGGGAAGGGTGTCCCCTACTGTTGACCTCGAAAACGTTTTTAATCATATTAGAAGTCCTCTTCTTGAATGATTTCAGTCTGTCTTGCCATACGATTGTGTGTTGCTTCTTCAATTGTTTTGACATCAAATTTAGCAACCCAACCAGCACCAACATTCATTTCTATGTGCATATAGTCAAGAGCAAATTCATTTGTGTATTTAGCCAACACTCCCATGAAATAATCTTCAAGCTCCTTTTGGGAGTTTGTGTCAAGATTATTAGCGAGATAGATCCAAACATCTATACCTCGTGTGGTAGCAGGATTTATAGTTTTTAACTGTAAATCATGAGATAAGTTTTGATTGAGATGGTTGACCACGTTTTGCAAGACAGTACCTTTTCGGACTTGTAGTTGTTCATCAGCTTTCTTATTGAACCACCAAAGTGTGACATTTTGAATCAATGTAGTTATAAACTTAACTTGCTTGCCTGTTAACAAGAGGCATTGTTCCCATAAATTTTCATTTCTCTTAACAACCTCATCTGACAGAATGAGAAACTGTCGTTTTAGAGAGATGTATAGAGTATTAAAACCTTGCCATATAAATAATGCAAGAATAAGATAAAAGAATATTTGTATCAACATATATGTTACCTCGTCATATAGTGAGTAGTTATCATCTACACAATGCAGATGATAACTCACTATGTTCGTCACTTATCTTAATGAAATATCAGCAAGTTCAGCTACAAGAGCGAGTCCGACCGGTTGCTTCAACTTGTCAAGAACAAATGACAAGTCATACTTGTTAAGTATGATGTCAGTATTGACCAAACCATCTAAACTCTCATTTTGATAGTTCTTCAACTTGACTTTGAACGTCGGGCAGTAATTTTCTTGACCAATACTAGCGAACTGTTCATAGAGTTCGACATCTACGCATATTAGCGAAGCCCATAGCCGTTGATTTTCTTGACCTTCGTTAATGACTCCAGTGTTGGTATCAATTACTTTGATATCTGACGAGATATCAATAGAAGTTGATAAAGCATCTAAAAATGCTCTCGCGCTTTCGTAGTTGCCTACTGATAATTTTTTTTCTTTAGACATAAGAATGCCTCCTTTGCTCATCTTCCGTCTGACTAGCAATTTTAACTTTTAACGATAGGACGGTCTATATTTGAATTAGTTAGCTAACTTATGACACTATTGTACACGAAACAAAACATTTATTCAATGAGGTTTTTAGCGTTGCTTGGTGTCGTATAACACGTTACTTTTGATACTTTTTTAAAAAGATGTTATAATGGTGAAAAAGGAGGAGATATATGTTTCATTTTTCTGATTTAAAGAAAGAAAAACAGATAGATTTTATCTCTAAAAATCTATCTGAAATTTTATTTAAGCAACGACATGAGCTTAAGTTATCACAAGAACAATTTTTAAAAAAATTTTTTGATTATAATATATATACTAAAAAATCTGGTTATTTATCCTTATCACAATTAAAACGCTATGAAAAAGAATATAAAAAGCAAGTTCCTGTCACTGTACCTAAAAAAAATAGCAAAATATTTGATATAATTCTGAATTTCTCTGTTGTAGATACGATATATAGAGAAAAAATATTTCAGGATTATTTAAAAGAAGATTCACTTAGATTTGCTAAGCAATTAAAAGAACTAGGTTTATTAGATTGTATAGAAAAAGCAACTAGTGGGCTAGTTGCAATGAATTATTACAATTCTCTAACAGGTAAAACTTATGATAAATATTTTCTATTGAATTGGTTATTCAATAATGCGAGAAAAGGCTTGGCTGAGGAGCAGATACCTGAACTAATTTATGATGGTATTAAAACAAGGCATGATATTCCTAAGAATAAAGGAAATGATTAAAATAAATCTCGACAAGAAATTGATATACTTTTACCCACACTTTATGGCATGAGCCGTAGAGTGCTTTTGATTAATGGAAACCAAAGATAAAATATTATAGATATTAGGGGATTGGCTGGCTTCATTAAGTTGTCGGGATAATTAGTCTTAAAAAGAGATTTATCCTTGAACAAAAAAGCAACTCTAACTTACAGAGTTGCTATAATTAATCGGCTATTTTTATAATTGTACCATCAAAATCAGCCTCTACATTAAGAAACATACTTTTGTAGGAGTTACCCCATTTTTCTTCTGATGTACCTTTTTCTACTTTACGATACCTATCAAGATAAATGTAATCTGTAAAATCGTTATAATAGGTTTCGAAATATTCATAGGTATTTCCGTTATATTCTATTGTGTTCTTAAAACCTTTTCTTGTTAACTCTTCTAATATATGATTACCATTTTTATCATCTAAGGTGATAGATTCTTTGTATTCAAAATCTACATTGTGCAGAGTCACTATTTCTCCTTGTTTGTAAGTATGATTTTTTGAAAAGAAACCACTATTACTTAATAAAACTATTACCAACAGGAGAGTTGTAATGATAGCTCCTAAGATTAGACCGATGGGGAACAATGGTTTTTCTCTAATTATTATCATAGTTTTTCTACTCTCTATTTTTTATTATCTCTATTAGATATTTTACAAGATAGAAACCTAGAACTGCAACTGCGATAATCCCAAGTAACCATAAGGCGATTGTGAGTAATCCTGATAATAACGATATAATGCCACTTATAATTGATTCTCTGAATAAGTAAACTATTATTATTGGAACTATAACTGCAAAACATCCACAACCAGCACATCCTGGTTCATCTGCGACTTCTTGAATAATTAAAGCCATCTAAACTATACCTCCTTTTTAACATTTTATCACAAAATTATTACATTGTAAATATTATTTATAAAATGAATACAATAAAGAATATATCTTTTCGATAATTATTTATACAATAGTTAAAAGAAAAGGAAATCTTTTATGATGAAAAAATTATCTATTGGGTTACAAATTAAGAGTTATCGCATGAAAATGAAACTCACTCAACAGGAGCTTGCTGAAAGAAGTGAATTAAGTCTTCCCTTTATTAATCTTGTTGAAAATGATAAACGAAATTTATCTGTTGAGACTTTGCTAAAAATACTTAACGGTTTAAAAATTTCTCCTTCAGAATTTTTCCTCCCTTTTTCTGAAGAATTTAGTCCAGATTTATCAGAATTAGTATTCAATATACAGTCTAACCACTATCCAGATAAGTTTATTAAATTATTTAAAGAAATTCTAGAATTGTCGGATTTAGATTAGCCCAGCTTCCAGAATGTAAGGAATGAGAATAAAATAATCTACCTCAAAACGAGATAGATGACTAGTCTATTTTATGGTGTTAATTGGTGTCAATTTTATCCAAATGAACGGATTTCAGTCCATTTTCATGGAACTTTCAAACTGTAAGATGTTGATATAAAGGGATTTGTGAGGATTGAGTATTCTTAGTTTTCAATTGGGAAATTTAGTAAACGTTAATTCGAGAGAATTACTATACTTACAGAGAGCACCTTTCGGGGTGTTCTTTTTTATATTTTCATACTAAATGTGGCTGCAATCTGACAAAGTCAGTTGCCTCAAAACGTTAATTATCAGCGATATATCAACGTTTACAGACATTCAAGAATTTTTTCTTGGATGTCTTTTTTTGTCCCAAAAATCGAAAGTTTTCACCAAATTTCCACCATTAATTTTTTAAGCTACGAGATGCAATATCTCCGACAGTCTGATTGACAGTATCTTTAGTATTAACATAGGTCTTGGTGATCTCTTTATCACTATGAGTTAGGGCTTCGGAAATAACTTCGAGTGAAACACCAGCTTGTTTAGCTAACGTGGCTCCTGTATGTCTTAGTTTGTGTGGGGAAGCTGGGGCTAGTTCAGGATGTCTACGTCTTACGGAGTTCATCCTATGGTTTAGATAGTCAGTATGGAGCGGAACGTTAATATTGTTTGAACGATCGTTATAGGTGAAAACAAACTGTTTCTGACTTTGCCTTAGACCGAATAGTTTTAGTTCCTCCCGTTGCTTTGTTTTCCAATTCGCTAAAAGTTCCATTAATTCCGTTGGTGCTTTAAAAAGTGTTTTCTTGTTTCCTTTGGTAGATTTTACATTTCCAAAACGGTCTAATGCTTGTTCTATGAGAATTTCACCGTTAGAAAAGTTTATGTGTTTCCACTGTAAAGCATAGGATTCTGATTTTCGATCCGATAGAAAGAAAGTCGTATAAAAGAGCGTATAAATACATCTATAATCACTACTAAATACATGTAAAAAAGCACTTTAGTTGATAGTAACAGAATATGTGTTATCAGCTAAAGTGCTTTGTTAAATTTCTATATACTCAAAAATTTTTCTCTTGATTCATTTGTATCTTCCATTTTAAAAATCTTTATAAAATTAAGATAGTCTAAAAATCGTTCTTCCGGTATAAATAGTAATAATTCTTCAGTATTTGCCTCAGATTGGTTTAAGCCCCATTCGTTTAGTATTCCAACGAATTCATCAGAAATACGAATATCACGTTCTCTAATTTCATCAAGTCCCCAATTGTTATTGCTTTGACTTAACTCAAATAAGATGCCAACTTTGGACTTCTTGTAGCTTTCTTTTTTCTTAGCAAAGTATCCGTTACTTGCGATAATATTGAGCTTCTTTTCAAAAGGGATCTTATTTCCAATATGTTCAACCAATTCTTTGATTTCAGAATCTGAATTAGTTGGGAAATAACTTGATTGCCATTTTTGAGGAAGAATATGCTCAATTTCCCATTTTTCTGGTAATAATTCAAATTGATGTTGATAAGCTATGATCTTTAATATCATCCTCACTGTATTACGGTGCGCAGTTTTGATTTTATCTGACAATTCTTTCTCATCGATTTGCCCGAAATTGAATTTGGGTTGTGCTGAGTTAATTATTTCTGCATTTAAATTCAATATTCCAGTTTTGACAGCATTAATTGTTGGTGTTATGATATATTTTGCAGAAAGAACTGCTAATAATCTCTTCACAAAAATAAGAAAATCATCTTCAAATGTGTCTTTATGATGATAGTGTAAATAGTAAATGACAACAGGATATTTCCAGAACTCATTAGGATAAGAGGTCAGAGCATCCAAAATTTGTTTTATTTCCATATTTTCGGACCATTTTTCATTTTCTAGTGAGACTCTATTATTTATCACTATCCACAAATTTAAAATGGCATTTAAGTTTTGCATTAAATCCTGTGAGTATAGTTTTTCGAAATTATTTTTTGCATAATATTTTCTAATACCAGGAGTGGTTGTCTTGCGATCGTTTTCATTCGCTCTCAAGTAAAACATATAGTAGTAAAACAACTTTTGAATACTTTCCCCAGCATTTGTAGCTTGTTCATCTAGTTCTTGCCAGAGTTCTATAAATTTCTTTTTTTCATCTGAATTCAAGTAATTATAAATTTTTGCTTTAAAAATATCGGCATCTGATAATGCTAATCCTCTATCGTTTAGAGTTGAAAAAATAGTGAGTGCTGTTTCTTGACTATCGGCTGTAATAGGGAGAAGGATAGCTTGGTTTAAGATATTACTAATGAAATTATAAAAGGACAATGGATTATCTGCGGCATAATCATTAACAAGTTGCTGTAGTAATCTATAATTTTTAGCGTAGTTACTAATTGATTTTTCATCTGCTTTTCCAGAGATTAGTATATTAGCAAATTCTTGATTCCCCTCCTCTCCCATAACTCGGGAACTAATAAGGGTTTCATTAAAGTTAACTACTCCTGTAGTTGGATTCTGTTTCCAAATTGTTGGTTCGATTTGACTTTTCAAGAAATTAGTCTCAGGACCCCCACTTTCTAATTTAGTATAGATAGCTCTCAACAGCAAAAACAGGCTTGTAATACGCTGTTGCCCATCGATTATTTCTTGTTCTTTATTATCATTTTCATATGAAACTATTGTGCCAAGAAAGTAAGTATTATTTTCATCTTCTGTTGTATTGAGTGTGTATTCAGTTAGATCATCGAATAAAACTTGGATTTGTTCGTCGGACCAAGCATATGGTCTTTGATATTCAGGAATAATAAATCTTTTATTCTTTCCAGTCTCTAATAGTTGTTTGACGCTTCTTTTATCAACATTTATTGATGTAGTCATATAAAAAATTCCTTTGATTAGTTTATAACATAGCTAATTATATCAATTTTTTAGTTTTCTTTCAAAAAAATATATATTTCCTTTAGTGGACTTGACTTGTTTATATTGTCTAAAGCCTGCACTAATTGAGTTTCTCCTTGTGTAACATTTCTATGTTTCCATTGAGGAGCATAACTTTCAGATTTTTTATCTCCTAGAAAAAATGTGGTATAGAATAATACATAATCTTTGAATTGTATTTTTCCAGATTCTAAATCTGTTTCAAAGGCGGAAAACCATTCTTGAAGTTCTTTTGATGCTACAATCAAGGTTGGGATGACATAGGTAAGGTATTCGCTACCTGTTCGTTCGCTAATCATTGTCATAGGTTGTGTTTGTTGTTGTAGCACTTCTGATAAAGTGCGATTCCAGTTTGGTTTCATAATGTTAATTCCTTTCGTATTTGAGATTTTGAAATATTCTCCATAATACAAATGCTAAATAGAGTTCTTTAACTAAGTAAAGAGATAATAATCTAGCTGGCATTCTGTTAAATGAAGAATTGTAAGATATAGAAAAAGTACGAAAAGATAATACTGTATCACTGTCCCATCTCTCTCAAATTTTGTGGTATTGAGTTAAAATAAAAAAGTCCCCAATTGTCAAGTCAAGTGCAACAAAGTCATTCCTCTGATTAAGCGAGTGTTCTTCCAGCTGTTTGAGCTAGCTCAAACAGCTTTTTTGCGGACTGATAGTTATGAATTCGTCTTGGTCTTTCGTTGATAGCTTTGGAGTAGTCTTCTAAAAGCTTTGGATTTAAATCTTTTAGTGAAACTCCCTTTGGAATAAACTCTCTCAGCAATCCGTTTAAAGTTTTCAAAATTTCGAAAATCGAATGCAATTCACTTGATAATCTTGATGAGGTTGTTGTTAATTTCTGTAATAAGGCAGAGTCAAGGCGTTGATAATCTTGTTCTTATCTTTCAAAAAGGTCTTAAAAACAGTCTAAAAGATAGGATGAACAACAGATAGACTATTCTCAATCAAACAGAAAAACTCATCAGCTTGTTTCTTATGGAATAAATTAACAGTCATTCCCCTGACTGTTAATTTATTCCATAAGAACCTTTCTAATAATGATTGATCACTGTTCATTATAGTTCTTATAGAACTTTTTTACACAAAATAGGCCCCATAATTCCTACAGTGGATTTACCCACTACAGAAATTATAGAGCCAAAAAAAGTTTATATGGATATCACTTTTTATAATACAATTAAGGCATCATAATTCTTCTTCAAAGAAAGCTTGATAGAGTGCTTTTATAGCGGCTTTTTCTTCTTCTTCTTTGACAACGAACATAATAGAAACTTCACTAGACCCTTGAGACATCATGCTAATATTGATATTATTATCGGATAGTGCTTTTGTAGCTCTTGCTGTCACCCCAATTCGACTTTTCATTTGTTCTCCTACAAGCATAATAATTGAGAAACCATGATTAATTGTAGCAGAGTCTACTTCAAGCTTTTGGGTGAGTTGACGTAAAATTTCTTGTTCTTTTATAGGTGTTAATTCATTATCGCGCAGTACTATAGATAAATCATCAATACCAGTAGGTAAATGTTCCCAACGAATGTTAAGGTCTTCTAAAACTTGTAAAACTTTACGACCGAATCCTACTTCTCGATTCATTAAGTATTTAGAAATTTCGATACTAGTAAAATGATTGTCCCCAGCGATTCCCACAACGGGCAGATGTTCCTCTGAATGATCTAATACAATTTTGGTACCTGGATGGCTGGGGTTGTTTGTATTTTTGATAACTAAGGGAATCTGTCCTCTATAAGCAGGAATTAAAGCTTCATCGTGTAAGACAGAGAAACCAGCATAAGCGAGTTCACGCATTTCGCGATAAGTTAGTTCTTTTATCGATTTCGGTTTTTTGATAATACCAGGATGAGCAGCAAAAATTCCATCAACATCGGTGAAGTTCTCGTAGAGGTCCGCTTTAACACCAGCAGCGACAATAGAACCACTGATATCTGAACCACCACGAGAGAAAGTACAAATTTGATTGTCTTTAGTTACTCCAAAGAAACCTGGAATGACAAGCACTTCATCGCTATCTCGCAACTCTTCGATTTTGTCATAACTAGATGGTAAAATTTGTGCGTTACCGGGTTCGTTCGTAACGAAAATTCCGGCATCACGTGGATGAAGATAACGTGATGCAATTCCATTTTGATTGAAGTAAGCAGCAACTAATTTAGCATTGTTGTTTTCACCTGCAGCTAAAAAAGTATCATAAAGGAAGGGATTGTTTTCAATTGGTAGAGTTGCTAAACTACGGAAACTTTTAGCGATTTGTTCTAAGACAGTTGGTTTAAGTCCTAATTCATTAACCATATCGCCATAACGATTGATAATCCAATCTTGATGTTTTTTTATATCGTTTCCAGCTACATATTCACGATAATAACGAATCAAAGCATCAGTCACTTTTGTATCTTCAGCATGACGCTTTCCAGGTGCAGACACGACGACAAAACGACGCTCTTTGTCTGATTTGACAATATGTAAAACTTTTTCAAGTTGCTCTGCAGAAGCTAAAGAACTTCCGCCAAATTTAATAACTTTCATATATACTCCTCAATAGTATTTCTTTTATTTTAGCAAAATTCTGAAAATTTGTCAGTAGTTTTTTAAAGAACCTATCTAATGAAGGAAAATAAGTAAGATTAATTCCGTATAAATTTAAATTAATTTATTTGGGAGTATACTATGATACACCAGATGAATGATTTGCTTTTTATATTGTCAAACTGTTTAAAGAGCTGAGTAAAAAAAGAGGACCAAATGGATTCACAAAAAAATATTGGGCACCTCTAAAAACTCTAAAATGCGATAAGTTTCAGCTATAGAAACCTTACTAAATCAACATTCTTAGTTTTAAGGAATTAGTTTTTAGAAGTACCCTATTGTATCAATCACATTAAATTAGATAGATTTTATAAATTGTTCTACACTAACACTAAGAAATGGAGAAGCTTATGTCTAGAAAAATACATCGTCAGTTTACAGATGATTTTAAACAATAAATCATTGAGTTTCATGAAATAGGCATGAGTATGATGCTATTATCAAAGAATATCCTCTAACTCTTTCAAGCGTTGATAAGTGGTTCAGATAAGCACAAACAAGAAGTTTTTTCAAGCCTGTTGATAATCGGATAGGTGAATAATGCGAGCTCATTCCTCTCAGAAAACATAATAAAAAAGTAAATGCAATTAGATATCTTAAAACAAGTGACAGTGATTAGGACATAAAAGGCAAGCAATCTAGCCCCTCATAAAACCCTGCTTTACTTGTGTCTAGATAAAATACCAGGTTTTCATTGAAATAAGAAATAAGGGGTATACGATAAAAATAAATGAAATGATACATCAGTTTAAAATATAGTCGTTGTGAAGAAAAGGAATAATTTACTGGAATAATTTTGGACGTTAAAATATTTATTTTCCCAATATTGTGAGCGTTAAAAATTTTTGCCCTGTTGCACTTCATTTTACAACAGGGCAAAATAAAAAAGATAAAAAAAGAT
>NZ_KQ969166.1:0-18931 GCF_001578805.1 Streptococcus sp. DD10
GACGACCCTTTTAGGTTTTTATGACACTCTTTTTCGTTTTATCGATTCTTAGCAGCGAGAAAAATCTCACCATCCATTAATATATCTGAAACGATACTATCTAATTCAGTTCAATTTATTTGCTTTCCTCCATAAAAAGACCGGATTGCTCCGATCTTTTTAAGTTCCACTCCAAGAACGTTTAAATTTTTTGATAATAGAATTACCTACTTCATACGATAAAAATCAATCACTAAACCAGCTGGACCTTTTACAAGCAAGGATTCTGTACCCCAATCAGTTATAACTGGGCCGTGTAAAATCTCGACACCAAGCTCTTTCAACCGTTGATAATTCTGATCTACGTCCTCAACCTCGATGTGAAGAATGATGCCTGACTGAAAGTTTTCCAAAGGAACCAAATGACTTTGGGATAACATGAGACAGTGACTGCCAATCGTGAACTGAGCAAAACTGTTGTCAACATAATCGGCTTTTTTATCCAAAATACGCTCCAAGTCAGCACAGACTTGAGGAACATCTGAAATGATGATATCTAATTGATTTAGATTCATTTACTATCCTCCAGAAAAAGACCGGATTGCTCCGATCTTTTCAAGTTCTGCTCTAAGAAAATCAAAGTATAAACAAGGCATCGAACCGCAGACAGTACTGGAGTACGGCAAGGTGAAGATAACGCAGTTTACATTTGATTTTCGACGAGCAGGATTATTTAATCGCGCGTGATTCTAGGCCTTCTTCTTCTAGGAAGAAACGGAATGGTACGAGTTCTTCTGCTTCGTATTTTTCCTTAAAGGCTTTAATAGCATCTTCTGAGTGTTGTTTTGGATCCAACTCAAGTACTTCTACTGGAAGTGGACGATGTGGAGTGATGTGAGCATCGATAACAACAGTTTTACCTTCTTTGTTGAGCTTCACAGCTTCTGCAACGACTGCGTCGATGTCTTCGATACGGTCAACGGTAAATCCAATAGCTCCTTGAGCTTCAGCGATTTTCGCATAGTCAGCATTAGGGAAGTCACAACCAAACAAGTGTTTGTTTGTGTCTTCGTATTTGTCCTTGATGAAGGCATATTTACCATTTGAGAAGACAAGGTTGATAACTGGAAGGTCGTATTGAACGTTGGTAATCACGTCTGGGTAGCACATGTTGAATGCACCGTCACCCATGATGTTCCATACTTGGCGATCTGGATTATCTTTCTTAGCAGCGATACCACCAGGAAGGGCAATACCCATTGTCGCAAAGAGTGGAGATGTACGCCACATGTTCTTAGGTGTCATGTGAAGGTGACGAGTAGATGTTTGAGTAGTGTCACCTACGTCGATTGAATAGATAGCGTCTTGATCAGCATGTTTGTTGATTGCATTGTAAACTTGGTACAATTGCAATTCACCCTCAGTTTTACCTTCGAGTTTGTTCATGTAATCACGCCAGTTTTGGTTATTCTTAACATTTGCACGCCACCATGGAGTAGATTCAACTGGGTTTACTTTGTCAAGGATTGCTTTGGCTGCTTGACCTGCATCACCAAGGATTGAAGCGTCAAGGGCATGACGTTTACCAAGTTTGTATGGATCGATGTCAACTTGGATGAATTTTTCAGTGTTCTTGAAGGCTTCGTAAACTTCAGCAAATGGGAAGTTTGAACCAAGGAAAAGAACGGTGTCTGCTTCGAAGACCACTTCGTTAGCTGGTTTCCAACCAACACGGTAAGCAGAACCTGTCAAACCTTCGTAGTTCCATTCAAAAGCTTCAAAGTTTTTACCAGTTGTAATGATTGGTGCTTTGATTTTACGTGACAATTCAGTGATTACTTCACCAGCTTTCACACCACCAAATCCAGCGTAGATAACTGGGCGTTCAGCATTGTTGAGGATTTCAACAGCTTTGTCGATTTCAGCTTCGTTCAAGGCAGGAGCGATGAATGAACGTTCGTATGAACCTGATCCATAGTATGAGTTTTCGTCGATTTCTTGGAAACCGAAGTTTACTGGGATTTCAACAACAGCCGGACCTTTTTTAGAAACTGCAGCACGGCAAGCTTCGTCAATTACTTTTGGCAATTGCTCAGCGTAAGCTACACGTTTGTTGTAGACAGCGATACCGTTGTACATTGGGTTTTGGTTCAATTCTTGGAAGGCATCCATGTTGAGTTCGTTAACTGGACGTGATCCAAGGATAGCTAGGAATGGAGTGTTATCCATAGCTGCATCGTAAACACCGTTAATCAAGTGAGTCGCACCTGGACCACCTGAACCAACTGCAACCCCGATTGAGCCGCCGAATTTAGCTTGCATCACCGCTGCAAGAGCACCTGTTTCTTCGTGGCGAACTTGCAAGAAACGGATATCTTTGTCTTCAGCCAAAGCGTCCATGAGGGAGCTGAGTGTTCCTGATGGGATACCGTAGATGGTGTCTACGCCCCATGTTTTCAATACGTTGAGCATTGCTGCAGATGCAGTAATTTTTCCTTGAGTCATAAATATAACTCTCCTTCAAATATTTTTAAATCTACTAAAAAAGGTTTCATATAGTTTTTGAAAACGTTTCAGTAAATTTTTACACTACTAATTTATCACATTTATTTTTAGTTTACTAAGAATCTGCTCAGAAGTTTCTATTCTCTATTACAGTACAGTTTGAAAACGTTTTTAGCCTCTGTTTTATAATAATACTCAATGAAAATCAAATAGCAAACTAGGAAGCTAGGAGCAGGCTGCTCAAAGCACGGCTTTGAGGTTGTAGATAAAGCAGACGTGGTTTGAAGAGATTTTCGAAGAGTATAAAAAGCGAGCAAGCTCGCTTTTAGTCTATTTTACTAAAGTTTAGCATGAGTGAACTGGTCAGAACAGATACAGAACTAAAGGCCATGGCTAGACCTGCCAGTTCTGGATTGAGGGCCAATCCAAGACCTGAAAAAACTCCTGCTGCAATCGGAATTCCGATGACATTATAGATAAAGGCCCAGAAGAGGTTGAGAAGAATACGATTGAAGGTTTTCTTGCTCATATCAAAGGCACGAACCACTCCTGTCAAATCATTGTGAGTAAGAACAATCCCTGCCGACTCAATAGCAATATCGGTTCCTGCGCCCATGGCAATCCCCACATCCGCTACGCTGAGGGCAGGAGCGTCATTAATCCCATCACCAACAAAGGCTACCTTGCCTGACTGTTGCAGTTTATGGATTTCATGGGCTTTTTCTTCTGGCAAGACACCAGCAATAACCTCCTCAATGCCGATCTGATCTGCAATAGCACGCGCCACACCGGCATTGTCTCCTGTCAGCATAACTGTTCGGAGACCCCGTTTTTTCAGCTGACTGATGGCGATCTTGGCATTTTCTTTGGGAATATCTTGCAAAGCAAGCAAGCCTTTGATTTCATTGTCAACAGCCAAGTACACAACTGTCTTAGCTTCTTTTTCCAATTCTTCTAGTTTTTCCTGATAAGCACTAGAAATATCCATGCCATCTAGCATTTTAGCATTTCCAAGCAAAACTAGTTTCCCATGGATTTGCCCTGAAACACCTTTTCCGTGCAAGGCTTGAAAATTTTCTACAGGTTGAAGCTCAAGTCCTGCTTCAGTCGCTCGCTTGACAATGGCTTGAGACAATGGGTGTTGAGAGGCTTCTTCTAAAGAGGCAGCTAAGCCAAGTACTTCTGTCTCGTCGCCAATGATATCAGTGACCACTGGTTTTCCTTCTGTCAAAGTTCCTGTCTTATCAAAGACAAGAGTTTGGACTTTCTGGATTTCCTGTAAGACGGTTCCATTCTTGAGGAGAACCCCCATTTTGGCACTCCGCCCTGTTCCCACCATGAGAGCCGTTGGTGTTGCAAGACCTAGGGCACAAGGGCAGGCGATAATCAACACTGCCCCCCCATAAAGGAGAGAGGTCACAAAGCTAGCCTCAAGCAAGACAAACCAAACCCAAAAAGTCAGAATCGCTAGAATGACAACAGCTGGTACAAAAATCTCTGAAATCTTATCCGTCAAATCCTGAATTGGTGCTCGGCTGGTCTGAGCTTTCTTCACAAAGTCCACAATCTGTGCCAAGACAGTCTCTGAACCAACTTTTTCTGCTTTAAAAATAAGAGTGCCGCTGTTATTTATGGTGGAGCCAATGACAGTATCTCCAACCGTTTTGTCCACTGGCAGACTTTCACCTGTCACCATGGATTCGTCAATACTGGAGACTCCTTCCACTACAACACCATCAACCGCAATCTTTTCACCGGGACGCACTCGAATCAGGTCACCTACCTTGACTTGCTCCAAGGGAACTTGAACATAACAATCCTCACGCAAGACTTCTGCTGTTTTAGCCTGCAAATCCAGTAATTTCTCCACAGCTTGAGAAGTATTTTTCCGCATTTTTTCCTCAAAAACCGCCCCCAAAAGAACAAAAAAGAGGATAAATCCAGCACTTTCAAAGTAAACAGGGAGGCCAGCAAAGAGAGCAACTAGACTATAGAGATAGGCTACTAGGGTTCCCAGCGCCACCAAGGTATCCATGTTGGCATTATGTTTTTTTAAACTGGCCCAAGCACTCTGAATATAAGGACCACCGGCCACTAGCATGATAGGTGTTGTAGCCAAAAAGGTGCCCCAATGCATAACTGTATGACTCAAAGTTCCCAAGTACATCCCAAGCATAAGCAAGAGCAAGAGAAAACTAAAGAAGGCTGAGACTAAAAAGCGTTCCCAAATCCCCCAAGGACGACGACTAATTTGATCCTGCACTGTGTATGTTCCTTTTTGCATCTTCATACCACAGGAAAATTCAAATTCTCCCTTTTCCTGAGGTGTAAAATGAATGACCCTATCCTCTCCAACTTCTAGGGGTTCTAAAATCCCCTGATCTTCCAATAAAATTTCCTTATAACAACCAGACGGATTGATCCGGTGAAAGGTCAGTTCAGCTGGTATCCCCTTCTGCAAAGTGATATGGGCTGGATGGTAGCCCTTGTCGGCGGTAATCCGAATCTTCTGAACGCCATGTTCTACGACTGCTGCTTCTTTATCTGACATCGGTTTCTCCTCTATTTACAAATTTAAAACTAAATACTTAGTCTCTATCATCATTCGACTAGCATTTTCCCGTGCATCATGTTCATCCCACAAGCAAAACCGAATTCTCCCTTATCATGTGGCGTAATTTCTACCACATAAGAATCATTCAAAGGCAGATCAGCATGAACGCCAAAGTCTGGAAAAACAATCTGGTCCAAACATGAGGATGGATCCTTCCGGTGAAAAATAATACGTGCTGGGACGTCTTTTTTTAAAACAATGGTCCCCGGCGTATAACCTCCCATGACTTCAATTTGAATCTCTTGGTAACCTGACTTTTGTTGGGCTCGCTTACTTTCTTCTTCGTGATGACCAAAGAACCACCAGCTGATAAAGCCAATCAAGGCTAAACAGATAATCGTTACAACTATTAGCATTTTCTTTCTCCTATATCTACATTTGTAGACTTTTTGGTAGGGCAACAACTACACCTCACATGCAGTTGCAAGATACAGTTTCTACAGCTTGCGCCTTCTTTTCTTCTAGGACTGCTTGCAAGCCCTCAATATCAGATAAAGTCATGTCACTGGTCACAATCAACTCCCGCAGGACTTCTTTTAGTTTGCGCGAACAAACCTTTTCTCGGACATCTTCCATCACCAGTTTGGTGCTCTCATCCTGACTCAGAATAGCTCTGTAGATAAAAGACTTTCCATTCTTTTCACGACTGAGACATTCCTTTTCCACCAAGCGCGTTAGGAGGGTTTTAACAGTGGATTTAGACCAGGAAAAGCGACTTTCCAAAACCTCTATCAAGTCACTGCTGGTTTGCTGCCCTCGCATCCAGATAATCTTCATGACCTGCCATTCAGCGTTTGAAATTTGCATAGCAACTCCTTTCTTAATTTACATTTGTAAATCTTACCTACCTATTTTAAACCATTGGACTACATTTGTCAACTATGTAGCACCGCATATTTATTTTATCATTTTGTTCACTGCACCATTTACATGACTTATAATTTTTTCTATTTACATTGACCAACTTAATCTTACTTTCTACTCTAACAGTAAACAGTAATTTATTTTAATCAAAACAGAACTCAATTCGTTTTTTCAACCCTTCAAACTTTTCACTACATTTCGCAATAAATAGAGTAAGACAAGCTATAAGCAAAAGAAATAGGACAGACTCATAGACTGCGATGCAATCCAGGAGCCAGTCCTAAACCTTTAGTTTATATACTTTTCATCAATCCTTTATAAATGATAATAAAATTGATTTAGTTTAATTCTTTACGATAAGTTTCTATTTCTGCTTGATTTCCCCAAACATAATGCCCTGGTTTAATTTCAACCATTGATGGCTTATCTACAGAATAATCATGTTGCTCAGGATCATAAACTTTCAGAATTTTTTTACGTTCCAAAATTGGATCTGGTATCGGAACAGCTGACAAAAGCGACTGTGTGTATGGGTGAATAGGATTATTATAGAGTTCCTCTGTTTCTGCAACTTCTACAATAACTCCTTTATAAATAACTGCGATACGATCTGAGATAAAACGTACAACTGACAAATCGTGAGCAATGAAAAGATAGGTCAAGCCCAATTCCTTTTGAAACTTTTTCAACAAGTTCAAGACTTGTGCACGTACCGATACATCCAAAGCAGAAATAGGTTCATCAGCAATGACGAAGTCTGGTTGCATAACCAAGGCACGGGCGATTCCAATCCGTTGACGCTGTCCACCCGAAAATTCATGTGGATAGCGAGTTAGGTGTTCGGCCAAAAGTCCAACTTCTGTGATGATGTTTTTCACCTTCTCTTGACGCTCTTCTTCACTACTAAAGAGTTTATGATTATATAGACCTTCTGAAATGATGTAATCTACAGTAGCACGCTCATTTAAACTAGCTGCTGGGTCTTGAAAAATCATTTGAATCCGGCGAATAATTTCTGCTTGCTCAGTAGCAGATTTCTTACCGTTTATTTTTTTACCATCAAAAAGAATCTCACCCTTACTAGTATCGTTCAGTCCGATAATGGCACGACCGATCGTTGTTTTACCAGAACCAGACTCTCCTACTAAGGAAAAAGTTTCCCCCTTGTTGATAAAGAAGTTAGCATTTTTAACTGCCACAAACTTCTTACTTCCCTCACCGAAGGAAATTTCTAAATCTTTAATTTCTACTAATTTTTCAGTCATTTCCTTCCTCCTATCCTTCTAAATGGGTGTAACCCATTGTAGAACGTATTTTTTCATGCAAGTCTCGAATTACCTCTGGTTTTTCAACTTTAGGTGCATCTTCGTGAAGCAACCAAGTCTTTGCCCAGTGAGTATCTGTAACTTGAAAAACAGGAGCTTTCTCTTCAAAATCAATCTGCATCGCATAGTCAGACCGAAGTGCAAAAGCGTCTCCTTTTACTGGAGAATAAAGTGACGGAGGTGTCCCTGGAATAGAGAATAGTTCTCCATTCTCTGTTGCTAATTGTGGAAGACTTGACAAAAGACTCCAAGTATATGGATGACGGGGATCATAAAAGATATCTTCCACACTACCATATTCAACAATCTCTCCTGCATACATAACTGCAACTTTGTCAGCAATGGAGGCTACAACCCCCAAATCATGCGTGATGAAAATCGTTGTAAAATGGTATTCATTTTGAAGAGATTTAAGCAAGTCAATAATTTGGGCCTGAATGGTCACATCGAGAGCTGTCGTCGGTTCGTCACAGATAAGAATATCCGGACGACAAGCCAGAGCAATCGCAATAACAATCCGTTGACGCATTCCACCTGAGTACTGGAATGGGTATTCATGGAATCGCTTAGTTGCTTCTGGGATTCCAACCTTATTCATATAATCTATCGCTAAATCGTGTGCTTCTTGAGCAGTCTTCCCTTGGTGTTTCATAATAACTTCCGTTATTTGACTACCAATTGTCTTGATAGGATCTAGACTCGTCATAGGGTCTTGGAAAATAGTGGCAATTTTTGCACCACGAATGCTTTCCCAATCATTATGTGATTTCAATTGAGTCAGTTCTTGCCCCCGATAATTGATGGAACCGTTAGCAACTCGCCCATTTTCTTCCAACATTCCAGTGAACGTTTTAGTTAAAACTGATTTGCCAGACCCTGACTCTCCTACTAAGGCAAGAACCTCACCTTCGATCAAGTCTAGAGAAACCCCTCGAATGGCTGTCAAAACTCGGTCGCGAACATCAAATTCCACGACAATATCGCGAGCAGACAAGATTACACTTTTTGTTTCTGTCATAACTACTCCTATCTATGTGTACGTGGGTCGCTGGCATCCGCTAAGTTTTGCCCAACGATATAAAGAGACAAGGATACCAAGATTAATGTTGTAAGAGGAATCCAGAACAAGTAGGCATTCGTTGTTACATTTTGTGAATAATCTGAAATCAAACGCCCTAAACTTGGAACTGTAACAGGAAGACCTAGTCCAAAGTAAGATAAGAATGCCTCATAAGAAATAAACCCTGGTAATAACTGTGATGTTAAGGTAACGATAACTGATACCAACTGTGGTAAAATGTTACGAATAACAATCTTACTGGTCGGCGTCCCCAATGTTTGAGAAGCTAGGTTATACTCCAAATCACGATAGCGCATGATTTGAATACGAATCGAGTAGGCAATTCCAATCCATCCCGTAACAGTCATAGCAAAAATAAGGTTCCAGAAACCAGCACCAATTGAGTAAGTCAAAACGATAACCACAAGAAGTGATGGAATATTTGAAATGATATTATAAATTTCTGTCATGATAAGATCGACAGTTTTTGAAATACCCCAAATACCTCCTACAACAACCCCAATAAGAAGATTTATAAAGGTTGCAATCACTGCTATCAAGATAGAATTTCGTGCTCCAAACCATACTCCATCAAAGAGAGATTTCCCGTTACTATCCGTACCAAACCAATACTCCCCATTTGGATGGATATAACGTAAACTAAAGTTATTTACTCGGCTAACGTCATTGTAATCAAAGTCTGAAAAAATTGGATAAATGAAACTCATTAAAACAATCGCTATCAAGATTCCCAACATAACAAGTGTTGATTTTTTCTTGAAGAACTGGCGCATAACAGAGCGCCAATACGAATATGCAGGAGCGTCAATTGCTTCAGAGGCAAAATCATCGCGTTTGACAAATTGGAATTTATTTTTATCAATTGTAGCCATTATTTACCTCCTTTTGAAGTCAATTTAATACGAGGGTCAATGATTGTCATAAGGACATCACCTAACAAGAGTGACAAGATGGATAAGCTTGTAAAGATGAAGACGAGACCGACCACCATGGCATTATTTGAAGCCCGTACAGAATCAATCAGCATTTTCCCCATACCAGGATAAGCAAAGATAGTTTCTGTCAGGGTTGCACCTGTGATGACACCTATGACAGAACCTGGAATTCCGGATACCAACGGAACCATGGCATTTTTAAAGATATGTTTGTTTGAGATTTCTTGTTCAGAAAGTCCTTTAGCACGTGCAAAACGTACAAAATCTTGAGATTGCAAGTCGATCATATACCGACGAATCCAGATTGCTTGGATAGGCGCTGAAAGCAAACCTAAAATCACAGATGGAAGGACGTAGGAACGCCAGTCACCAGCTCCCAGTATTGGGAATGAATCCGGCAAACCAAATGCCGAACCAATCAATCGAATGATGTACACCAAAGCGATAGTTGGCAAAGACAAAAGAAAAGTTAGAGCCCCAGTTGAAATACTATCAAAGAGAGTATTTTTAAAGCGAGCCATGTAAGAACCAAGTGGAACCGCAATTACATAAGAGAGGAACAAACCAATCAAACCAACAATTGAGGAGCTAACAATCATTGACGGATATTGATAATTGCTCTCCGTTGCAGTATATGGATCATCTCCATAGTTTGCCTTATCTCGTGAGTCTGCTTGACTCGGTGATTTATATGTACGAGAATAGATATTAACAGAAGAAGTTTTCTTACCGGTTGGGAAATTAACTTCAGAAGCCTTCGTTTGACCTTGATCTTGTGTAATGACCTTCAAAACAGATTGACCATTATAAGTTGGATAAGAAGTTCCTAGATTGAGGGTAATGAAGTTTTGATGGATGAATGGGAACTGACCATTAAAGTACAAGAGATACTTGTGTTTCGTACCAGAACCAACAACGGACCAACCAATGGCAGGATCATTTTCAATACGGATATAGCGCTCCAAGTTGGGATTCGTTGAATCCTTAACCCATCCAGTATGGTCAAACTGAAGAAGACTCGCATAGAATTCGAACACCCGTTCCAACACAGGAACTTCACGCGTTGCGTAGAACTGCTTGCTTTCTTCAAACTGGTGCAACGTCCAGCCATTACCTATTTTTTTGATGTAGCCCTCATAGATTTTTTTATTTTCATCTGTTGCATCAATCGTTACACTACTATTTTCTTTACTAGCATGTTGTTGCAGTTCTTTTGTGTCGTAATAATCAATATAACCCATTCGTTCAAAAATCGTATTTTCATAGTTCGATTTTTTATCAGGCGTTGTTGCGATTTTATTGTAATTGGTATCTTGCTTAAAGATAAGACGTCTTGGAACCATTGTATAAATAATGGTATAAGTCAAGGTCGTCACCAAAAAGATGGATACCAATGAGCGTAAAATACGCATGAAAATATATTTCTTCATGTTTGTTTCCTTTTTTACTCAAAAGAACTTTCTCACTTTTAGAGAAAGTTCTAATGAACCTTTATTCTACGTGACTTTCAAGGTCTTTTTGTGCTTTTGCGTTTGACTCAGCTTTTTCTTTAAGCCATTTTTCGCGAGCTTCTTGGTATTCCTTGGTTGTCACTACTTTGTCTTGTGGTTCAAGATACTTGTAGTAAGAAGCAGGTTGTTTATTTCCAGATTGCCCATAAGTCTCAGTAAATGGCTTCGTACGAGAAATAACAACTGCAGCACCGTTATTCGATGAAATTGGCATAAAGAGTGAGCTATCTGTCAACCAAGCTTGAGCTGCTGCGTATTTCTCATATCGAGTCTTACTGTCGCTTGTTTCTGCTGCTGCTTCATCCAGTAATTTATCATAATCTTTTAATCCGACTGTTGTAACTGCTGGATTTTCAGGATTATCATACCCATTAAAGGTTTTCGTATGTTCACTATCAGTTGATTTGAAGATATCAAGGTAAGATGATGGATCTTCGTAGTCTGGTGCCCATCCAACGGCAGTAGAGATATCCCAATCTTCAGCAGCTGCACTCGCTGCATAGTAAGTAACATTGAAGTACTCATCTTCAGTGATTTGTTGTACATCTATTATTACATTTTCAGCACCAAGAGCACTTTCGATAGACTGTTTAAGTGATTGGACACGAGCAACTGTTAACTTAGAGGTTTGAGAAACTGGAATATCCAAATGGATTGGGAACTGAACTCCATCTGCTTCTAGAGCTGTCTTAGCTTTGGCAAATTCTGCCTTCGCTTTTTCAACATTGTGAAGACCATCTTGTCCATCTGCAAAGTTGATATCTTTCCACTCATCGCCATAAGTTGAAATTTTCTCAGTTACTAAATCACCAAAGGTTTTTTCACCTGATGACACAAAGTCTGGTTTTGTAAAAAGGTTACGAACAGCATTAGAAGCAAATTCTTCACCGTTTGCTTGAGCTGTAAAGGCTGTACGGTCAATAGCAAAGTTTAGTGCTTGACGGAAATCTTTGTTTAAAAGTGCCTTCTTAGTAGATGATTTTTGTTCATCTGTAGTTTTTGAGGTATAGTTATAGGATTGGCGATCAATGTTTACTCCAGCTCCAGCTGTAGAAGTTCCAATTGGTGTTACAAAGATGTTATCTTTGTATTTTTCTTCTACTTTAGCAAAGTTAGAACTTGTTGGGTAGAGACGAGCCATTGAGTACGCACCATCTGTAAAGCTACGTTCTAGTGCTTCTTGGTCTGAACCATCAAAGTAGGATAGTTTAATCGCATCAAAATGAACGTTATCCTTATCCCAGTAGTTTTCATTTTTGGCATATTCCATAGATGACTTAGCAGTAATGGATTTAAGAAGGAAAGGTCCATTGTATAGGATGGACGTTGGATCAGTTGACTTACCGTAGTCGTCTCCTTTTGAACTTACAAACTCTTCATTCATTGGGTAAAGAATAGAGTAAAGAGTTTTTGAATTCCAAAATGGCTCAGGACGAGAAAGGGTATATTGCAGGGTGTGCTCATCCACTGCTTTCACACCAACTGTTGAAAAGTCTGTAGTCTTTCCATCAAGGTAATCTTTCAAACCTTTAACAGAATCTTGAACCAAATAGAGAGCTTCTGACTGTTTATCTGCTGCGTGTTTCAATCCATAAACAAAGTCTTTTGCTGTCACATCTGCATATTCTTCGCCTTCAGATGTATACCATTTTACACCTTCTCGGATAGTATATGTATAGGTCAAACCATCCTTTGACACCTTCCAATCTGATGCAACTGCTGGAATCAGGTTTCCATACTTATCATTATCAAAAAGTCCTTCTACACCATTTGTAGTCGCTACAACAGTAGAGTTTTTCCCAGAGATAACATAGTCTAATGTTTCAGGGTCAGCAGTATATACGTAACCGTAAGTGCTTGACGCTGAATTAGAAGACGAAGAACTACATGCAGCTAAAAAACCTGCTGCAAGAAGTGCTACACCAGCAACTGCTAATACTTTGCTTTTTTTCATAGAACTTTCTCCATAGTTTTAAAAATTTGCTTTCTTAATTATACCATAAACTACTTTAAAAACACAAGAAATTTTCAGAATATTTTGTTAAGTATTCGATTACATTTTTGTTTCTTGGACACTATTTTAAAATATGCTTTTTTATGTTCTATCTTTTCTAACTTTTCTTGACTGGAAATTGCTTGCAAATACTATTAAAATGAATATACTCATAAAACGATTTATCTTTGATAGGTCTTGAGAATCCAATCAGTATAAAAGGGAGCGCCGTGCCCCCTTTTATACTATTTTACATGATTAGCTATTTCTTCTTGAGCTTTTTCTTGTGATTCTTTTTGTTCTTTTAACCACGTTTCTCTTGCTTTATTGTAATCAGACGTTTTCACTGGCTCGCTTTGTAACTCCATAAACTTGAAGATGTTCGCGTCTCCCTTAACTCCTACTACACTATATGCCTTTGTAAATGGAGAAACCTTACTAATCATAGGAGTAGCCCCAGTTGAAGAAACTGGCAGGATAATCGCACTATCTGTTAACCAAGCTTGTGCTGCTGCATATTTTTCGTACCGACTCGTTACGTCACTAGTTTCAGCGTTAGCTTCTTCTAGTAAAGTTTGATATTCGTTTAAACCAACAGCATTTGTGATATCCGTATTTTGACCTGCCTCTAGACCTAGGTTTTTAAGGCTACCACCTGACTCTGGGTTCCAGATATCCAGATAAGTTGATGGGTCTTGGTAATCAGGCCCCCAACCGCTGATATGGAGATCGTAATCTTTTTGCGAACCCGCATCCGCAAAGTACGTAATATTTTCTTGTTCAGAATCTGACATTTGTTGAATATCAATTACAACATTCTCTGTACCAAGAGCACTTTCAACAGATTGTTTGAGCGATTGAGCCTCTTGAACCAACTTTTTATCAGATTGAGGAACCGGGATGTCTAAATGAATCGGGAATTGTACTCCTTGGGCTTCAAGCGTTGTCTTCGCCTTTGCAAATTCAGCCTTGGCTTTATCTACATTATAAAGACCATCTTGAGCGTCAGAAAGATCTACACCACTCCACTCTTCACCAAAGTTTGCCGTCAACTTACTTTCAACAACCTCACCAAAGGTTTGGTTGCCTACCTGAACAAAAGTTGGAGGAACCAATGTATTCCGGAGTCCATAAGTAGCTCCCTCTTCACCAGCAGTCTGCGCGTTATAGTTAGTTCGATTAAAGGCAAAATTGATAGCTTGGCGGAAATCTTTGTTCAAAATCGCTTGCTTAGTCGCATCTTTTTGAGCATCTGTTGTTTTAGAAGTATGTTCAATTGCTTGACGATTTAAGTTAAAGTAGTAATAAAAAGTAGATGAACTTTGAGGACTGTAATAAATATTGTCAGCAAACTTTTCCTTTACAGAAGTAAAGCTTGATGTATTTGGATACAAACGAGCACTAGTATAAGAACCATCTGCAAAGTTTTTAGCCAAAGCTTCAGGGTCAGAGCCATCTGAAAAAGCTAATTTCACTTTTTCAATTTTAACATTATCTTTATCCCAGTAATTTTGGTTCTTGATAAATTCGAAGGATGATTTATTGGTATAAGAACTTAAAATGTACGGTCCATTATAAAGGATTCCATCTGGAGTAACTTTACCGAAGTCTTCCCCTTTTGATTGAAGAAATTCTTCATTGACCGGCATCATGATAGACGCTGTTAGTTTTGAATTCCAGTAACTTTCTGGCTGATTCAAGGTGTATTCGACAGTCTTATCGTCTACTGCTTTAACACCCACAGTCGAAAAGTCTGTTGTTTTACCATTAATATAATCCTTTAGTCCCTTGATTGAGTCTTCCACCAAATAAGTTGACTCTGACTTGCCATCAACCGCATGCTTTAATCCAGCAACAAAGTCTTGCGCAGTAACATTGGCGTATTCTTCTCCCTCTGCTGTATACCATTTAATACCGTCACGTAAGGTATAAGTGTAGGTGAGTCCATCTTTTGAAACAGTCCAATTTTCAGCAAGTGATGGGATAAGGTTTCCATACTTATCATTTTCCAACAAGCCATCGATAAAGTTTCCTGTTATATCAGATGTAGAGGCACGATTGGACACTAGATAGTCTAGACTATCTGGATCTGTAACATAGATATAGGAAAATGTATTTGTGCTGTTTGACGTACTAGTCCCACATGCTACAAGGGTGGCTGTGGCTAATAGGCTAAGGCCTGCTAGTGCAAGCATTCTCTTTTTTTTCATAATAGTTCACTCCTTTTTAAGGTGAGTAGGAAGCTTATTTCACATGGTTTGCCAATTCTTTTTGAGCTTCCTCATTTGATGTTGTTTTTTCTTCTTGCCACTTTTTCCGAGTATCCTCATATTGTTTGGTTGTTACAATATCGTTTTGTAGTTGAAGATACTTATAGTTATATACAGTTCCCTTTGCCCCAATCCAAGAGTTAGCGCGGCTAAACGGTACAGTTCGGTTAAGCGATGGCGTTCCACCTGCAGAATTCATCGGCATGATAATCCCGTTGTCAATGAGCCACGCTTCTGCTTCGGCATATTTTTCATAACGACTTGCAACATCACTGTTTTCTTGATTAGCTGTATTTAACAGACTTGTGTAGGTGTTGAGTCCAACAGTAGAAATATTCGCATGGTCTTGTCCTGGTTCAAAACCAAAGTTTTGCATATGCGCCCCATTTTCGGTATTTAAAGTATCCAGATAAGTTGATGGATCTTGATAATCTGGTACCCAACCATCTGTCGTTAAATCATAATCTTTCTGTGCAGCTGTTGTAGCAAAATAAGTGGCATTATTCAATTCATCCTCTGATAATTGTTGAACGTCCACGATAACATTTTCTGTCCCCAAGGCTGTTTCGATAGATTGCTTAACTGATTGAGCTTGACTTACCAATGTTTTGCTAGAACTATTTGTCGGTAAATCTAATCGAATAGGGAATTGAACGCCTTGTGCTTCTAATTCTTCTTTAGCTTTTGCAAAAGTTTCTTTAGCCTTATCTACATTATAATAGGCATCATGAGCATCCGATAAATCAATTCCTGACCATTCAGAATTAGCTGTAACTAGCTTATCACTAATGACTTGTCCATAATTCTTTTCACCAATCTGTACAAACGTTGGTGGAACAAAAGTATTTCGAATCGTGTTATTTGCTGCTTCCTGTCCATTGGTCTGAGCTGAGTAAGCTGTGCGATCAATTGCGTAGTTTACCGCAACACGGAAGTTTCGATTTAAAACGGCTTGTTTGGTAGCATTCTTTTGCTCGTCAGTTGTTTTTCCTGTGTAGTTATATGACTCACGATTAAAGTTCAAATGGTAGAAGAAAGACGTTCCATCTTGTTGTGAATAGATAATATTATCCTTATATTTTTCAGCCACTTTCGCATAGGTCGAGGAATTTGGATAAACCGTAGCTACTGTATAAGCTCCATCTTCAAAATTACGGACTAGTGCTTCTTGGTCTGAACCATCGAAGTAAGACAATTTGACTTGTTCAATGTGTACATTGTCCTTATCATAGTAATTCTGATTTTTTGCATACTCAATAGTTGATTTTGATGTCAAGGATTTCAATAAATAAGGTCCATTGTACAAAATACCGTTTGGCTCTACCTTTCCAAAGTCATCTCCCTTAGCCTTCAAAAACTCTTCGTTGACTGGGAAAAGGATAGTTGAAGTTGTCTTACTATTCCAATATGATTCTGGGCGAGTGAGTGTGTACTCAACCGTATAGTCATCTACTGCTTTAACACCAACTGTTGAGAAATCAGTCGTTTTCCCTGTAACATAATCATCCAATCCTTTGATTGAGTTTTGAATAAGGTAAAGAGCCTCTGACTTACTATCAACTGCGTGCTTAATTCCTGTAACAAAGTCCTTAGCCGTTACATTAGCATACTCTTCACCATCTGCCGTATACCACTTTGCATCCTCACGAAGTTTATAGGTATAAGTCAATCCATCTTGAGAAACTGTCCACTCTTTTGCTAGAGCAGGCGTAAAATTCCCATACTGATCATTTCCCAAAAGACCGTCAACAAGATTTCCAACGACATCAGAGGTTGTCGCACGGTTGGTTTGGATATAATCTAAAGTATTTGGCTCGTTGACATAAACATACGAATAGGTATTCGAGGAATTAGTGGAACTACCACAAGCTGCCAATAAGAAGGCAGCTGTTGAGGTAATTCCTGCTAACATTAGCCATTTTCGTTTTTTCATCTGATTTCTCCATTTTATCTATTTTGTAATATTATACATCATTTCTGTGAAAATACAAGAATTTAGAATAAAAAAATTAATATTTTTTTAAGATTTTCCCCACTTAGTCTACTCTTAGCTTTGATGACCGTGTTTTTCCTCTGCACAATTTTTTCTTTGATAGAAGTCTTGAAAATAGTTTGTAAATGAAATCCGAATTTTATTCTGATTCACAACTTTTTTTAATTTTTTCTTACAATAATCCGAATTATCTCAATTAATAGAATTTTCTGATACTTTTATTTATCCATAGAATATTTATAAAAACTACATACACATTTTACTTTTGCTATTTACTTGAGATTTCGCTACTCACTAGTACTTTTAAACATCTCGTATCTAGTCACTTAATTTCCTACTTTATTTTTTCTATCCTCTATAAGTCTAGCTGTATTTGTGGTAAAATAGAAAAAGAAGTTACTAGAAAGGGAACGTATGAAGCAAATTATTTTCATCATCAGTTGCTTGATTTGTTTAATTGGAGGCAAAGTAGGCGCTGATGACTTTTCAGTTTCTGCCAACCAAGCTATTGCTATCGACGCCGACAGCGGGAAAATCCTCTACGAGAAAGAGGCGGATCAACAAGTTTCAATAGCCAGTATCACTACACTCTTATCTACCTATCTAGTCTATGAAGCGATAGATAAAGGGGACCTTAAAATGACAGACGCTGTTACCATCTCTGATTATCCTTATAATCTTAGTGTCACAGCTCAAGTCAGTAATGTGCCATTAGATGCTAGAAATTATACCGTCCAACAACTTCTAGAAGCCTCCCTCATTGCTAGTGCTAATTCTGCCACCATTGCTCTAGCTGAGAAAGTAGCTGGTAGCGAGGAAGCCTTTGTCAATCGCATGAGAGATAAACTAAAAGAATGGGGAATTAATGACGCCTTTATTATCAACTCAACCGGACTAAATAATAGTATTTTAGGAGAACAAATTTATCCAGGAAGTAAAGAAGATGACGAAAATACAATGTCAGCTCGTCAAGTAGCTATTTTGGCTAGAAGGTTGGTGAAGGATTTTCCTCAAGTTCTTGATATTACCCAAAAACCTTATTCTGACTTTGCTGGCACCCAGCTTCAAACATTTAATTACATGTTAAAAGGTCAACCAAGAGTTCGTTCCGGGGTGACCGGACTAAAAACAGGAACGAGTGAAAAAGGGGGAGCTTCCTTTGTTGCTACTGCTACCGAAAATGGTATGAATATCATTAGCGTGGTCTTGGGAGCTGAAGGTGCGGACGAGGATATCTATGCTCGCTTTATTGTCACAACCCGTCTATTAGATTATATTTCACAAAACTTCACCCCCACAACTTTAATCGCAAAAGGAGAGTCCTATCGAAACAGTCGGGCACTCGTCACCAACGGAAAAAGTCAATATGTCGATGCCATAGCTAAAGAAGATCTCATTATCATCCAACGTTTCGGAGCGGATACCAATGTTCCTGTTACCATCAAAACTGATAATAAAGGCTATGAAGCTCCCTTTAAAAAAGGAATTCCTGTTGGAACCGCTAGCTATGAGGATAACGACCTTATTGGGCAAGGCTACCTTCAGGATGAAAATAAAACCATAACCCTAATCAGTAAAAACAAGGTAGAACGTTCCAACTTCTTAAAAGTCATGTGGAATGAATTCGTACGATATGTAAATGAAAAGTTGTAGAAAAAATCTACAACTTTTTTTAATCTCTCTTTTACTATATAGTCAAAAGACGACATTCGTGGATTTCCAATATAGACTGCAACAAAGTACCTAACTTCGTTTTTTCTAACGTTTAATTGACTGTTGTTCCACTTCCTAGCCATTCTTTTAGCACTCTTTTCAATCCATTTCATACTAGACCTTAACTGGTGATAATCTAAAATCAATT
>NZ_KQ969166.1:19114-23966 GCF_001578805.1 Streptococcus sp. DD10
GGATTAACAGAATTTTTCGCAATAACCTAAAAGAGTCCAAGTAAAGACTCAGACTCTTGAAATTAGGCTAAAAAATTGATTTACTCTACAAAGGTCGTGAACAAGATATATGGAAATGCTTTTTACGTTTAGATAGAGAGAACCAAACTCTCTTTCATCGGTATCACTATAGACAAAACACATTCATTCGTTCTTTTTCATCACTTCAATCAGCTTTCAATCTCTTCTTAACCAACAGATCCTTCCATTTCATAGCTGATCAAACGGTTGAGCTCAACAGCATACTCCATTGGAAGTTCTTTGGTAAAGGGTTCTACAAATCCCATAACGATCATCTCAGTCGCTTCGCTTTCTGAAAGCCCCCGACTCATGAGATAATAGAGCTGCTCTTCAGAGATTTTTGATACCTTAGCTTCATGTTCTAAAGCAACCTGCGAGTTATGGATTTCATTAAACGGAATGGTATCAGAGGCCGATAAATCATCCATAATAATCGTATCACATTCGATATGGCTAACAGATTTTGCTGAATTCTTAGCAAAAGTGACTTGGCCTCGATAGTCTACCTTTCCGCCTCCTTTGGCAATCGATTTGGAAACAATAGATGAACTTGTACGTGGAGCATTGTGAATCATTTTCGCACCAGTATCTTGGTGTTGACCTGCATTCGCAAAGGCGATAGAAAGCATCGTTCCACGAGCTCCCTCACCATCCAGATAAACAGATGGATATTTCATCGTGACTTTGGCTCCTAAGTTTCCATCAATCCATTCAACTGTCGCATCCTTTTGTGCCTTAGCACGCTTTGTCACAAGGTTATAAACATTGTCAGACCAGTTTTGAATAGTTGTATAGCGCATATAAGCTCCATCTAGAGCAAAAATCTCTACAATCGCAGCGTGTAAGCTATTTGTTGAATAGGTTGGCGCTGTACACCCCTCAACATAATGCACACTGGCTCCCTCATCCACTATAATCAAGGTGCGTTCAAATTGCCCTGAATTTTCATTATTGATACGGAAATAAGTTTGCAAAGGAATGTCAACCTTGACTCCTTTTGGAACGTAAATGAAGGTACCACCTGACCAAACAGCCGAGTTTAAGGCAGCCAGTTTATTGTCTGTCGGTGGAACTAATTTGGCAAAGTACTGTTTGAATAAGTCTGGATATTCTTTTAAAGCTGAGTCCGTATCCGTAAAGATAATCCCTAACTTTTGAAATTCCTCTTTCATGTTATGATACACGACTTCAGATTCATATTGGGCAGAAGCACCAGCTAAATAAGCACGCTCAGCCTCAGGAATCCCAATTCGTTCAAATGTTTCCTTAATTTTTTCAGGAACTTCTTCCCAAGTACGAGCCGGTTTATCCGATGGTTTTTGATAATAAATTAAATCATCGAAATCAATCTCTGACAAATCTGCTCCCCAAGTTTGCATAGGCATTTTTTTGAAGGTTTCATATGATTTGAGACGAAAATCCAACATCCACTCAGGTTCATCCTTTGCAGCAGATAACTCTCGTATAACCGCTTCGCTAAGTCCTTTTCCTGTCGATAAGACAGGTTCAACATCATCATGAAAACCAAACTTATATTCACCTAGATCAATTGGTTTTGGTTCTACTCTTTCTTCAGACATATTTTCCTTTCTTCTTTCGTTTTTCATTCATTTTTATTATTAACAGTTAGTTTCAATAGCAAAATACTAAGGCAAGCACTATCCCTAGAGACTGGAGGGAACACAAGTCCTCAATCTCCAAAAATAAGGTAGTAACACTTGCAAGATAGAGTCTTGGCTAATTTCAAATGTACTTTTCCAAGCTTTTTGAAGTCTAGTCATTGTTGCGAAGACGAGACGATAAAATCGATTTTTTTGAGTTAGCGATTTTGTTTCCCCCTACTCTTCAATTGCTTTTTTAAGAGCATTCCACGGGAGGGTAGCACACTTGATTCGTTGTGGAAATTTGGCAACACCTGCCAGAAAGGCCGCATCACCAAGTTCATCTTGTTTCGCATTTTCTTGACCTTGCACCATTTCAGAAAAGACTTCAGCTAACTCTAGTATCTCCTCTTTACTCTTTCCTAGCACTACATCTGTCATCATACTGGCTGATGCCGTTGAAATGGTACAACCTGAGTTGACAAAAGCAATATCCTCGACCTTATTATCACTATCAAACTTAACCGATAAACTGATAACATCTCCACAAGTCGGATTATTCAGATTGATTTGTTCCACATCTGCAATTTTCCCTTGGTGATGGGGATATTTAGAATGTTCTGCTACAACTGCCATATAAAGAGAGTCTAATTTAGAAAGTGCCATTGAAAAACTCCTTTGTCTTTTCTAGTGCCTCGACTAGCTTATCACAGTCTGCTGGAGTATTGTAGATATAAAAACTAGCACGCACCGTAGCGGGTACATCTAGATAGTGCAACAGTGGCTGGGCACAGTGATGTCCTGCTCTCACCGCAACACCTTCATAATCCAGTGCAGTGGCTACATCATGCGGATGCAAATCATCCAGATTGAAAGCAATAACACCTGAACGCTGAGCTAAATCTTTAGAACCATAGATCGTTAAACCTTCGATTGCTTGTAATTTAGGAAAAACATAGGCGATTAGATCGTGTTCATGTTGCTCAACTCTATCCATACCAATTTTTTCTAAGTAATCAATCGCTTCCCCAAGGCCAATAGCTCCTGCCATATTAGGTGTTCCAGCTTCAAACTTCCAAGGAAGCTCTTTCCAACTAGCCGATTGCTCATAAACAAAGTCAATCATTTCGCCACCAAACTCAATTGGCGACATCTCCTTCAATCGATCTTCTTTACCATAAAGAACACCTATACCAGTTGGTGCAGCCATCTTATGACCCGAGAAAGCAAAGAAATCAACACCTAACTCTTGGACATCAATCTTCATATGCGGTGTTGACTGAGCCCCGTCCACAACCATAATAGCTCCTTGAGCATGAGCTAACTCAGCAATTTTCTTGATTGGATTAACCACACCCAAAACGTTAGAAGCATGAGTAATCGCCACAAATTTTGTCTTAGAAGTTAACTTAGCTTCCAGTTCTTCCATATCCAAAGAGCCATCTTTTAGGTAAACATAAACTAACTTAGCACCCGTTTTTTGGCAAGCTTGCTGCCACGGAATAATGTTAGAATGATGCTCCATAATCGAAATTAAGACTTCATCACCCTCTTGCAAAACTTGCTCTGCAAATCGGGCAACCCAATTTAAGCCCGTTGTCGTACCTCTGGTAAACAAGACTTCCTTTGTCGAAGAAGCATTAATAAAAGTTCGAACTTTTTCACGAGCAGCTTCATAAGAAGCTGTTGCTCGCTCAGCTAAAGTATGGACACCACGATGAACATTTGCATTGTCATTTTCATAGTAAGCCTTAAGAGCCTCTAACACCTGAGTAGGTTTTTGGGTTGTTGCAGCATTATCTAGATAAACTAAAGGCTCATCATTGACACTCTGATCTAATATTGGAAAATCTTTCCGTATAGTATGGCTATCTAACATAAGAACTCCTTAGCGTTTCGATAACTTCTCTTCAATGGTAGCAATCATTTCTTCTCTTACTTCCTTAACAGGAATTTCAACAATAACAGAGCCTAAAAATCCACGAACTACTAAGCGTTCAGCTGTTGCCTGATCTAGACCACGGCTCATAAGATAGTACATATCTTCTGGATCCACCTGACCGATCGAGGCTGCGTGCCCTGCTGTGACATCATTTTCATCAATAAGTAGGATAGGATTAGCATCTGAGCGAGCTTGGTCTGATAACATTAAAACACGGCTTTCTTGTTGAGCATCTGCTCCCTTAGCTCCCTTGATAATATGACCAATTCCATTAAAGGTTAACGTTGCCTTTTCAAGAATGACTCCATGTTGCAAGATATTACCAACTGAGTTTGGTCCGTAGTTCGTGACTCTAGTATCAATCCCTTGTATTTGGCGACCACTTGATAGAGCTACAACTTTAAGATCCGCGTGGCTACCATTACCAATTAGGTCACTATCAAAATCTGCAATAACATTACCTTCATTCATAACACCAATAGCCCAGTCAATGCTAGCATCACGGCCAACTTTTCCACGACGACTGAGATAAGCTGTAACATTTTCACCCAAACGGTCAATGGCTGCAAACTTCACCTGACTACCACTGCGTGCAATCACTTCAACTGTGATATTCGCCGTTGCTTTAACAGCCTCCTGTCCTTTCGACTCAAGTCGTTCCAAATAACTAAACTTACTATTTTTCCCAGCAATAATTAAGATATGCTTGTTGAAAGGAACAGAACTCTCCTTATCTTGGTAGAAAATTCCTTCAAACGGTTGGTGTATTTCAACATGATCTGGAACATACAAAACAGCTCCACTATTAAAATACGCCGTGTGATAGGCCGCCAACTTATCTTCATCATATTTGACAGACGACATAAAGAACTCTTCGATTATCTCTGGAATTTCTTCTAAGGCTGTATGAAAATCTGTAAAAAGAACTCCTTGATCAACCAAGTCTTGAGGTAGTTGCTCTAAGACGGTATGTGTTCCAACCTGGACTAACTTGGGATTATTATCAAGGGCAGTAAAATCAGGAATATCACTCAACGGTTCACTTTCAGTGATTGTTCCATCTCCTAAATTCCAACGATGGTATTTGACACGCTCGATAACAGGCAATTCTAATTGTTCTATCTTATCGAAGGCTTGTTGCCGCAACTCCTGTAACCATTGAGGTTCAGCGTGACTTTCTGAAAAAAGTTTTATATTTTCTTTGGTCATGTTTTTCTCCTAAAAAGATACTCTATTCTAATTTTTATTT
>NZ_KQ969166.1:24315-30669 GCF_001578805.1 Streptococcus sp. DD10
TAAAAAGATACTCTATTCTAATTTTTATTTCCTTTTATGCTTCTCTGATATGGTGCAGATGTCAGCAATTCCTTTCAGAATTTCAAGACTAAAGTTTGAACTAACAGTCTCAAACTTTTCAAGTTTTTAAACGATTAACAGTTTGAAAACTTTCACCACAGCAAAAAATTACTCGGGTGGTAGAACCACCTAAGACCGTCGCCTTTTATTTAAAAACGACAGAACTGATACTAGTCATCCTAGTGGGCAAGATTGATTGATCCTGTGCCAGGTCACACAAGACAGACTAGCAAAAATAACTATTTAAAAATAAAAATTATAGCTCTTCTTTATAGTCGTATCCCAGTTCTTCTGCAAGTTTAGCATATCCTTCACGTTCTAAACGTGCTGCTAGTTCTGGTCCTCCTGAGAGGACAACACGACCTTCCATCATCACATGTACTACATCCGGTGTAATGTAATTAAGCAAACGTTGGTAGTGAGTGATAATCATCGCACCAAACCCTTCACCACGCATAGCATTTACTCCTTTTGATACGACTTTAAGCGCATCGATATCAAGACCCGAGTCGATTTCATCTAGTAGGGCAAAAGTTGGTTCCAACATCAACAATTGTAAAATTTCATTCCGTTTTTTCTCACCACCTGAAAATCCTTCATTAAGGTAGCGCTCTGCCATTTCTTCCTTCATATTAAGAAGTGCCATTTTTTCGTCTAGCTTAGTGATAAACTCACGGACAGATACTTTTTCATGATCTTCTTTCCCTGCATTCATAGCTGCACGGAGAAATTCTGCGTTTGTAATTCCTGGAATTTCAGATGGGTATTGCATAGCGAGAAATAGTCCCATACGAGCACGTTCATCAACTTCTAACTCGAGAATATTCACACCATCAAAAAGAACTTCTCCACCCGTAACCTCATAATTTGGATTTCCCATGATAGCTGCTGAAAGAGTTGATTTTCCTGTACCATTTGGTCCCATGATAGCTGCAATTTCCCCTGTTTTTAGTGTCAAATTGACCCCTTTAAGAATCTCCTTGCCTTCAATTTCAACATGAAGGTCTTTAATTTCCAATACTGACATTATAGTTCCTCTCTATGTTACGATTTTAGAATTGGTATCTCAAGTAATAGTAGCTCTGAATACTACTTCTTACCCATACTCCCCTCTAGTATATCAAAAAAAAGCCCAAAAGGCTTTCTTTTTGTTTAGAACTATTCTTATTTACCACGACGATAACGACGTTTACGACGAACTTCTTCTCGATAACTGGAGTTTCCTAAAAAACGAAGAATATTTAAAAGAGGAGTACGATTCTCACCTAAAATTCCAACTAGTTCTGCAAAGAGTTCTGCCCCAAACATAAGTCCTAGAACCAATAAAACTCCACCTATCCGACTTGAAACATTGAGAAGAAGGGAAATCATCGAGAAAATCATCGAAATACCATAAATCACAAGAACCGTTCCCCGATGAGTCAAACCCAGTTGCAAAAGGCGGTGATGCAAATGATTTCGGTCTGGTTTGTAAAACTTTTCGCCTGACAAGGTCCGACGAATAATGGCCATAAACGTATCCCAAATAGGTACTCCCAATATAATGATAGGGGTAACAATGGCAACAGCAGTTGCATTTTTTAAACCTTGCAGGGATAAAACTGCTATCATAAATCCCAAAAAGAGGGCGCCCGTATCTCCTAAATAGATGATAGCTGGATGATAATTGTAAGGAAAAAATCCCAAAATTGCCATCACTAAAACGAAAATGGTAACAGGCAAAAAGAGATTATGTCCTGGTAGAAAAAAGTAAGCAACTATCCCCATCGTTACAAGTGAAATCATGGATACACCACTTGCCAAGCCATCTAAACCATCGATTAAATTGACCGCATTCATAATGGAAACAATCCAAATAATCGTCAAGATAAAAGAGAGCCAAGGGGCAAAATGAATTACTGGCCCCCCAAACGGGATTTTAAAATCATCCAAACGAAAGTCTGTGAAAAACCAAATGATACATGCTGCTACAATCATCCCCAACATTTTAAGTGGTGCTGACAGTTCCTTCACATCATCAACCAAACCCGTGATAGCAATCACCAAAACAGCAATAATGACAGGAAACATATAATCAAAATAAGTCTGCCCCCAAAAACTATAGGGCATAATCATGGGTAGAAATAACAAAACAGACAACGCAAATGAAAGGATAATAGCAAGCCCACCTGCACTTGGCATCGGTTTTTTATTAATCCGCCGGGCATTTGGGTGATCAACTGCACCTATTTTTAAAGAAAGAAGTCGAACCAATGGAGTCAAAATAACACTCATGAAAAAGGTGGCAATTAAAATTAATATATACTGTAATGGAAATGGAATCATACTAATAAGTCACTTTCTGGAGATTCTTTACCGCATCATCCATGATAAGTAACCGCCCATGCTCCTGCAAGACAGCCCGACTCACTTCGCTATCATTTGCATGCTCTCTCATCCGTGCTAATAGCCAAGTAGGGTATGCAGTAGGATGATTTTCGATATTGACCAATACAGTTAAATAGTACCCACCATCTAGCTTGTACAGTTCAGATGTATCGACCGGATAGTCTATCATTTTTGCGTAATCTACTACTTCTTTCAAATCCTTGAAATGCAAAATATAGTAAATATAAGGTGCCGGATCCTCCACTGCTTTATTCTCTGATTGTTCAGAGCGAGCTTCATCTCGCTTTTCTTCCTCTATCAAGTGCTGAACAGCATCCATGTCATCCTTACTATAAGCCATAATACTCTTCTCCAAACGCTTAAGAAGATCGTCTGTTGACAGATTAGCAAAATCACTTATGTCAGAGAGATCATCCATATCTTCAAAATCAATATTCTGATTTATTTTGGACTTAGTGACAAAAACATCAATACGATCTGGTTTGGGAGTCACTCGAAAACTCAACATACCACTTTCAAGAAAGTTTTCTGGCATATCCAGTTCATCTAAAATCGTGTAAAAAAATTCTTCTGTTTTTTCTTGGGGCATTAAAAAGTCTGAAATTTCCATTCCATGTTCTTCTAGCTCTTCTAACAACAAAGTGATTTTAATGGTAGATTCACTTATTTGTTTCATTTTCATTGTATTACCTCATACATGTAGTCTTCCTTTCATTATACTAAAAAAAGGAGAATTTTACAAAGTATTGCTGATATTTGATCCTCCCTCAATTTCTTCCTCTCTTCCTTATTTAGTTTCATCTCTTTAAACAAGGAACCTAGTCCAAGGGACAGATACAAAAAAAGTCGGAGAAATCGTCTGCTTTCCCCGACTTTCTAATTTCTATTAAAATGAGAAACACAATTATTTCATTCTCGATTTAGTCTCTTAGTCAGCGTTTAATACAGGACCGCAAGATACAAAATGAAAGAATCGCAGGTCAGTCCACGAATCAATAAATTCAGCTTTGCCTTTAGGCCTTACGAAGAGGATCTTGACGATAGTTGGCTCTTGCACCTCCTATCAATTTAGGACGACTGGCTAAAGCAGTCACTCTAGCACTCCCTATCACTCGCTTGACAGGTCGAACTGGAACTTGCACATGTTTGATATGCATTCCTATCGCGGTTTCCCCAATATCGATTCCTGCTTGGGCAGTAATATACTCCACTTCCACTGGATCTTTCATTAAGTCAAAAGCAGCTAACTGTCCAGAGCCACCTGCATGCAGTGTTGGAAGAACATTGACAATCTCAAGTCCCTTTTGTTCTGCCAATTCTCTCTCGACAACTAGGGCTCGATTGAGGTGTTCACATCCTTGAACAGCAAGATAAATACCACGCTCCTGCAAGACTTCTAAAAAAGTGTGAACAATTATCTGCCCAATTTCTAGACTAGAATTCTTCCCAATCCATCCACCTACTACTTCACTAGAAGATAAGCCCAAAACCAAAATCTGTCCCGATTGTAATTGGGACTTTTCTAGTACGTCTAAAAGAACTGTCTCCGTATCTGATTGAATCTTTTCTAAATCCATACACTCACCATTTCTGTGGAACGAGGCGGTGAAGGGTGTATCCCAAAATCATTCCAACCAAGTTTTGTGAGAAATTCGGTAAAATTTCTGTCAAAGCTGCTCCCCAGCCATGCCCCAAGATTATCGCAGATACGATAGCATAACCTGCCACCATCACCAGGCTAGCCAGTACTAGACCCAGGATCTGAAATTTCCCTTTTAAGCCCGCAAGATAACCTTGAGCACCATGAATGAGAAGACTAAAGAACATCCACTGAGGATAACCTGATATCAAATCAATCAAGAAGCCTGTTACACCGCCAACGATAGCTCCTTCACGCTTTCCAAATCGGATTGCCGTGAAAAAAATTCCAACATCAAGTAAAGTCACCATCCCCGTTGGTGTGGGTAATTTGAGAAAATAGCCTAAAACAACAGATAAAGCAGCTAGAATTGCTAAACGGGTGAGAGTTTTTGTTTGATTAGTTGTCATATTGTACTACCCCATACTGATCAGATTTTTGAATAGCGTGAAAGACAAAATCTTTAGAAATGCGAACGGCATCTAAAACATTTTTTCCTACTACAAGCTGACTTGCGATACTAGAGGCAAAAGTACAACCTGCACCTGTATTATTTTTTTCAAGGAGTTCCCCTTCAAGAATCGTGAACTCATTTCCATCATAGACAACATCGATAGCTTTTTCTTGGTCCAGACGGTTTCCTCCTTTTACCACCACATGTTTTGCTCCTAAATCATATAATTTTTGGGCAGCTATTTGCATATCCTCTATGGTTTTTATACTAATTTGTGTCAGTAGTTCTGCTTCAGGTAGATTAGGAGTAATGACACTAACATAAGGGAAAAATTTAATTAACTCAGTACGAAGAGCTGAAACCTCCACGTCATGACTTTCCTTACAAACAAGAACCGGATCAAGCACCACAGGAATCGCTGTATGGGTCTTGACAAAATCTAAAGCCAACTCAGCTATTTCAACATTTGGTAAAAGTCCTAGTTTAATTCCTGCAAATGGAACATCCTTTAGCGAATCTAACTGTTGAGCAAAAATATTTTGTTCAATCGGTATTACTTCAAATCCTTTTTCCGTCATAGCTGTCAAGCAGGTAACAGCTACAAAACCATGTTGTTTATTCGTAGTATAAGTGGCCAAATCTGCATGTAGTCCTCCACCACTAAAAATATCATTACCAGAAATTGCTAAAATGAAATCATTACTCATAACGTATCTCCTTTAAATACAAGCCGTTCGGGGCTGCAGTTGGTCCTGCTAGATTTCGATCTTTTTCGTTTAAGATACGATCAATCTGCTCAATAGGCATCCGACCGTTCCCAATTTTTAAAAGCGTTCCGACCATATTGCGAATTTGTTTATACAAAAATCCATTTCCCGAAAAGGTAAACGTTAACAGGTGATGGTCCACATCTACCGATAAATTCGCCTCCGTGATTGTACGCACCTTATCCTCAACACTGGTTCCAGAAGCCGTGAACCCAGTAAAATCATGTTTCCCTATCAATTTTTTGATAGCTGTTTGCATGATTCCTATCTCTAGTGGATAGGGATAATGAGTGGCATAGTGTCGCATCATGGGATTCTTAGGACGACCGTAATCAACTATAAATTCATAAGTCTTGCTATGTTTATTGTAGCGCGCATGAAAATCATCTGCGACAACCTCCACACGAATAAAATCAATATCCTCAGGTGTTTGCGTATCCAAAGCAAAACGCAACTTTTCCTCATCACGCAACTGGGGTAAATCAAAATGAATCACCTGCCCCAAAGCATGAACACCACTATCTGTTCGCCCAGCTCCGTGAACCTGAACCTTTTGTCCTTTATTGATCCGTGTCAGAGTTTTCTCAATTTCTTCTTGCACACTACGAGCATGTGGTTGCCGTTGAAAACCTGAAAAATCAAAACCATCGTATGAAATAACTGCTTTATATCGTGTCATAGCTTTATTTTACCAAGAAAAAAAAGTCGCTCAAGAAGAAAAAACGTAATCTGTATGGGTACAGTTGGCTTACCTCTCTTATTCTACCCCAAAAAAAGAGGCTCTATAATATCTGTAGTGGGTAACTCCACCGCGGGTATTATAGAGCTTTTTCTATTTAGCAAAAAAGCCCACATGATTTATAATGAAAAGCGTTCAAACCTCATTAGAAAGAATCACAGGGACACGCTTAATCTTAGCACAAAACTCCTCGGAATAACAGGCACAAACACCAAGAACAACGATATTGTGGAACTGGATACCCACAAAAAAATCATCTCTCGCTTACACTCAACTATTTTCAAAAAACAACCTCGTCCATTGTCTG
>NZ_KQ969166.1:31361-34961 GCF_001578805.1 Streptococcus sp. DD10
CCTTATGACTGGAAATGTAAAGAAAGCTAGTGAATTAAGTTCAATCACTAGGCAAACGGCTTATAAGTATTTGAATGACACAACTTTTAAACGGCTTTACCGAGAAAGACGTAGCGAACAACTTAAAGAAGCTACCACTCTTTTAAAAAATGCAAGCGTTGAAGCGGTTAATGTATTGAGAGAAATCATGCTTAATGAGGGTGTAAGCCCGTATGCAAGACAACAGAGCGCCCAAACTATTCTAAACATTGCTTATAAAGCAGTTGAGAAAGTTGAGGTTATAGAACAATTAGAAGTATTAGAGGCGAAGGTGCTAAATGAAGGCGATCAAAAACCGTTTGAATAAGCTGGATAAGTTTAAAACAATAATGAATGTTAGAAAGCGGATGACCTACTTTCAACGTTTTCACATGAATCGGCTATAAGCTATTAGAAACGAATTTGGGGGACTTTTGTATTTTTGATATTTTCTTAAGTACCTCCTCGGTCAAAAAAACGCAAAATTTTAAAGATGATAAACGAGCAAGAAACCGCTAAGCGTGTATACTACTTTTTAAAGTCTTATCGGTCGCTTTTAAAACTTGCTGAGCCAATGGCAAAAGATGGAGTTTTAAAAGACAAGGCGGCAGAGATAGTGGCGACTATTAAAGCATACCAGAACAGTTTGAACAGTCCTAAACGTGAAATATTTTCCAACCTATTCACGAAGCGCCCAAAAGAAACGCTAAAACTCTACCAGCTAAACAAAAAACTAGGAATAGACAAAGAAGAGTATGAATGGCTTAAGGCTGAAATTTTGCTAGACTTTGGCAATTCTTACCATGATGGGGCGTTATTGGTGCGCTAGGCTTTATATTTGCCCTTTTTTAGCCTTCATTTGCGTTAGGTGGATAAATAGACCAGATAGACAGCAAAGTTCCTTAGAAACGATTTTAGGGGGCTTTTGTGGTGAGTGAAAAAAAAGGAAGTTTTATTGAAAAGTATTGACAACACGTGTAATACGTGTTAAAATAAAAGAGTCAGGAGGTAGAGCGCTATGCCGATGACACAAAAAGAGATGGTCAAGCTCCTTATCGCAAACGGTTGGAAGAAAACCAAGGGCGGTAAAGGTTCCCATATCAAAATGGAGAAAGCTGGAGAACGACCCATCACAGTCCCCCACGGTGAATTGAATAAGTACACCGAAAGGGGAATAAGAAAGCAAGCTGGGCTGTAAAGCCTAGCCCCTGCTTTTTGATATGGAGGTTTAAAATGTTAGTATCTTACCCCGCTTTGTTTTATTATGACGATACGGACGATGTAAAAGCCCCTTACTTTGTACATTTTCCCGATTTTGAAAATTCAGCAACTCAAGGCGATAGCATTTCAAACGCTATGGCAATGGGGGCGGAGTGGTTAGGGATCATGGTTTCCGATTATATTGAGAATGATATAGACTTACCTAAACCGTCTGACATTAACCGCTTATCATTAGTAGAAAACGACCCTTTTAAAGATGATGAAGAATTTGAGTCAAGTTATAACCTTGAAAAATCTTTTCTATCTATGGTGACGGTAGATGTGGCGCAATACTTAGGAAGCCAAGAGCCAATCAAAAAAACTTTGACTATTCCAAGATGGGCGGACAAGTTAGGACGCGAATTAGGTTTGAATTTTTCTCAAACTCTAACAGAAGCGATAGCAGAAAAGAAATTGCAAGCCTAAGCCTCTATTTAGGAAACTAAAAAAGCACGTTTGACCGTGCTAGTTTCTTGCCTGCTGAACTCATTAAATTATTTTGATAGACTTGAAAAAGTCTATTTTTTGTTCCATTTTTTAGGAACTTTAGGGGGATATTTGGGGGAATGTGTATATATATTTATATTTTAGTTAATTTTCAGAAAGCTAGTATTATCAAGGGTTTTAGGCGGTATAATAAAATATAATGAAGTGCAAACTTGCTTATAACAAAAAATAGGCTTCTAAGCCCTTCTTTTTGTGATATAATGGTAAAAAGAAATCCTTGGAGATAAAAAGAATATGAAGTTTAAAGTAGTCGTTCTGCTTGCCCTAATCAGTGTTTCCCTCTTAAATTCTATCCTTGTACTAGCTGATGATCTCTACCAGCAAGATGACATTCTCGCCATCACGAAAGAAACAGGCTTTAATATGGATGAATTCTATCGTCCGAAAGCCGATATCTTAATCGATGCAAAAACAGGTAGCATTCTTTATGGAGATAATATAGATGTCGTACGAGACTCAGGTAGCATGGCAAAACTAATGACGGCGTACGTTCTCTTTCTAGCTATTAAAGATGGAAAACTGAACTACGATACTGTGATTACGGCTAGTGCAAGCGACCAAGCAATCTCCGAAAATTCTGACCTCAGCAATGTCCCTATCTATGCAGGAGTAGACTATCCGATTTCTGATTTGATTAATATGCTTTTTGTCCCTTCGTCTAGTGCTGCTACTATCATGATCGCCAACGCTGTATCAGACAATGATCCTGATGCATTCCTAGACCTCATGAATCAACGTGCACAGGAAATCGGAATGACCAATAGCAAATGGTACAACCCAAACGGCGCTCCTACCTCCGTCCTTCGTGGTCTCTACACACCGACTCGCTACGATAACCATGCGACTAATGAGATTACGGCGCGTGATATGGCTATTTTAGGCTATCATTTAGTCAATGAATTTCCAGAAGCACTTGACTATACAAAAAACTCTAGCGTAACCGTTATGAAAGGAACCCCTTATCAAGCTACCTATGATAACTACAACGCTTCTTTAGAAGGAGGAAAACATGCTCTAAAAGGAGCAGATGGTTTAAAGACAGGATCCAGTCCAACTGCTGACTATAATTATAGTGTAACTGTTAAGCGAGGTAATCAACGTTTTATTGAGATTATCATGGGAGTTGGTCACTATGATGTCGAACTGGCTGAGAGTTATCGTCACATCATTGGAAATGCCCTGGCCGAAAAAATGTTCCAAGAATACGAATATAAGGAAATACTAACAGCAGGGGAACATCAAATCAATGGAAAAACTTACCAACTTGAGCAACCTTTCTATGCCACCGTCAAAAAAGGAACTCAACCGACACTCACCGTCAAGAACAATCAACTCTCCGTTGATAATGGACTCCAAAGTCTATCTCCAAACATCAAAACGACTCTCACTGTAACGGAAAAAGGGGGATTTTTCTCCCTACCAAACACTACAAACGCCGTAAAATTCAATCCCATGTGGATTTTTTGTCTTCTTCCTATTGGAATTCTTAAATGGATTTTCATGAAAACTAATTCTACAAGAAAATAAAACAGCTAAAGCCGTTCACTTAAAATGAACGGCTTTAGCTGTTTACCTTGAATGACAATCAATTATTTTAAAAGATCCCTTTATCTCAAGAGATAAGCACTACATCTCACTTTAAAAAAATTATGAGAGAGACTGACTGGTGGGCATGGCCTACATGGTCAAGAAAATCAGTATAGTGCCTAACTGAAGTCAAGACTACTTCCTTTGGAAAAAAGATAAATCACTATCGCGAAATTGAACTCGCCCTAAAAGCGTCGAGAAAAAGAGAGATTGCCATGTGGGCATGGC
>NZ_KQ969166.1:34981-50021 GCF_001578805.1 Streptococcus sp. DD10
CGCTTTTTTTACGGGCTTAGTATCTTAATTTACCAAATAATCACACGATCTTCTGGTGCGCGCCACATACCGTCACCTTCTTTGACATCAAAGGTTTCAAAGAATTCGTCAAAGTTTGGTAATTGAACATTAGTACGGAGTTTTCCTGGTGCGTGGACATCGACACTTGCGAGGAGTTGCATGTACTCTGTCCGAGCTTTCATGCGCCAGATACGAGCAAAGTTGGTGAAGAATTCTTCTGCTGAGAAATCTTCCTCTTTCTTCGCGGCTTCAAGGGCTGCAGCGATACCGCCGAGATCTGCCACGTTTTCAGAAACGGTCAATTTCCCGTTGATCTTGGCACCATAAGAGTCTTGTCCTTCAAACTGATCGATGACTTTTTGAGTCCGAGCAGTAAAAGCTTCGTAATCTTCTGGTTTCCACCAGTCTTTCAAGCTACCATTTTCATCAAAGGATGCTCCATTGGTGTCAAAGGCGTGGGAGATTTCATGGGCGATGACTGCACCGATTCCGCCGTAGTTGGCTGATGATGATTGGTGAAGGTCATAGAAAGGTGCTTGTAAAATCGCTGCTGGGAAGACGATTTGGTTCTGTTGCGGATCATAGTAGGCATTAACCATATTAGCTGGCATGTGCCACTCGCTTCGATCGACTGGTTGGTTCCACTTACGCCAGACATGCTCGATGGAAATTTGAGCCAATTTTTGAGCATTTTCCACCAAGGTCTTGCTTTCGTCGATGATCTTTTTGGCGTAAGTTTCTGGTAACTTTTCAGGGTAGCCGATATGTGGTGTGATGACATTAAGCTTGACAATAGCTTTTTCGCGGGTCTCAGGGGCGAGCCAGTCTGCTTTTCCCAGACGATCCTTGTAGACCTCAATCATAGTCGCCACTTTATGCTCTACGTCTGCTTTCGCTTCTGGTGAGAATTTTTCTCCTGCATACCAAAGGCCAAGTGCTTGGCTATAAGGACCTTCTGCCAAAGCCAAAGCGGCTTTTTCTTTCGGACGTGCTTCTGGTGTCCCTGTAATCGTACGGCTATACTCACCAGATAAGACACGGATTTCTTCAGTCAAGAAAGACGTCCAAGAAAGAGCTGCACTGAGTTTCAATTTGGCATGAAGGGTTTCCCAGTTGGCTGCTGAGTAGAATGTTGGTGCGAATTCCTTCCAGAAGCGCTCTTCTGGAACAATGATAGTATCTGGCGTTTGCCCGATCACTTCTGTAAAGAAGGTATCGAGTGGCAATTCTGGGACCAAGGCCTTGAAATCTGCCCACTCATAAGGATGGTAGAGTTTGTTGTACTCTGATTTTTCTTCGTTTGACAAGACATATTTGGCCAATTCTGCATCGGCCGCAATCACCTTATCCAGGATATCTTTGATTTCTTCCTCTGAGAAATCAAATTTTGCCAAGAGCTTTTCAACCATTTGACGCCAAACAGCCAATAACTCTGGGCCTTTTTCATTGTCTTCTTCATAGTAGGTCGTATCAGGCAAGATCAAACCGAGTGCTTCTCCCCACAAGACATTCATTTGGGCATTCATAAAGTCTGGTGATACGCTAAATGGCAAGAGATTGGGTTTGCCAGCTAGTTCATAGGTGCCTAACTTGCTGGTATAGTCTTCAAAAGAAGACAGAGCCTTTATTTCATTAATCAAAGGCATAGCTGGAGCGACACCAGCTGCTTCCCGCGCATCAAAATCTGCCACCATCTTGTGGTATTTGACGAAGTTTTGGAGAATGCTGTCTTCAGGCAGCTCTTCTCCCCGTTGCCATTTTCCGGTAATATCCAACATCAAGTTTTCGATATCTTGGATCAAGTCCATAAAACCACCAGTTGACGGTTTGTCATCAGGAATCACAGCTGTCTCAGCCCATTCCCCGTTGACGTAATCATAAAAATCATCTTGTAAACGTACCATGATCTTCTCGCTTTCATTTTATTAGTTTAACTTTACCAAAAATAACTCGTTTTTTCAAATGTTTATGAGGAATAAAAAAAGCTGGAAACCCAGCCTTAATGGAACATGAGGCATTGTGGCCTCTATCACTTCTAATAACCCAGTAATAACACACCTAGTAGGGTCAAAAAACTATTCCAAAGCACATGACTCGCAATCGACCAGTAGACTGAGCGTGTGTAACGGAAAACCATGCAGAGAATCAATCCCATAACGAAATAAAATATAAAATCAGTCAAAACCCAGCCGTACTGTAAGATGTGCATGAGACTGAATAAAGTAGCTGACACTATGATATCTACACCATAACGTTTATATTCAGATAAGGATGTCATTAACAAATCACGATGAACTAACTCCTCCGAGATAGGTGCTATTAAAGCTCCGTAAACAAAACGAACTAAAATATAAGTCACCCCTGTTAAACTACTATTCATCTCGCGCAAGGCTTGACCATTTTGTGTATGAGGAAATAGAATACTACTGATACTGACCCAAATCAACAGTAATACAAAAGAAAGAAACAAGATACCTAGGTAGGACCAGCGAAATCTGAACTTTCCGTACTCACTCCAACGACCACTTTTTACGAGGAGCAGCACAGCTAAGAACCCCTGAAGAGCGGTCAATACTAGCATCAAACTATAATAAGCGAAATCTGACCAAGTAGTGAAAACTTCTAAGTCCATGATGCCGTTGAAGATCAGGTAGTAACTGATTAAAATCGCGATTGTTCCTAAGTAAAATCTTGTTTCTTTTTGCATTTTTAAATCTCCTATTTATTTAGTGACGTCTTCTATCAGATTGGTCAGTTTGGTCAAAATAACCTCCAAGAACTTCTAAAAAACCAAGAGAAGGCGCACCTGCTGGGTTAGTGTATGAAGACAATCCCCCCATACCACCACCACAATAATCACATAGCTGGAGCAGGCCCCCACGCACTTCCTGCAACTCAACCTCTGTGAGTTCCATCATATCTGCGAATTTTAAATTCAACATTTGCTTTTTTCTCCTTTGGCTTTTGCCACATATTTGTAACCTCATCTCAGCGCCTAGGACTTGCATGAACGATTTTACAAGATGATTATAGCATGGAAATTGAGCCTTTTGAGACAATCGCATATTTGACATTTTTATTTTTCAAAATATCATATATACGATTAACTTATTTAGCCTATTTTTAGGAGTATAATGTTTGTATATGAACTTCGGAGGTGAGTCAGATGAAAAAGCGGACACTACCATATATTTTTATTGGTATTCTAATGGACATTATTATTTTCTTCCCATTTTTTGGTGGTTAATCCAACAACACCTGATACTGTTGAAATTTTAATTTCAACAAAGCAAGCAACTGCGGATTTTCTAGAATTTCCAGAGATTGAATAAAATCTTCAATCTCTTTTTTGTTACTTCCTTTTGTTTCTAAAAATAGTTTTATTTTTCTCAAAAATTGTAGAAGCAATTTTTCAAAAACTTCATATGGAGTCAATATCTCTTCCAATGCAGTTTCAAAAATAGAGATATACTTAAATAAACCACGCTCCAATAATTCTGATATGATATTCAAAAGGCAGCTTCGCATATAAATCTTATTTTGCAATAGATTTTTAAAACTTTCAGATTTTTCTAGTAAGCTGGTTGATAAGAAAATCAAATCTTGGTCACTCAAAAATGGCGTAGTATTACAGAACAGATACAACTCAAACCACGTCCATGAATCGATGGCGTAAAGATAGTCCGTCACAAACTCCCTATCTTCCTTAGAGAGAGGGAAGTTCCTATCCAAGGAGTGAATGGCATTTTTTATCACGATACTGTTGAGGCGGATATACTTGTCCGCCATCTGCTCCTTGGGCATATCTAGCAACAACTGCTCCAGACCCACCTTATCCTGATGTGCAAAACAGGCAACGATTTTTCTTCCTAGACGAACATGGGACGACTCTTGATAGTTGTTTAGCTTATGTCCAAACTCATCATAGGTCATGTTTATTCCACGGATAGCCAGCATCAATTTATCAGCTGACAGCATAGACCTGCCCAGTTCAAACTTGGATAACTGAGAGGCTGTCAAGCCCTCGCAAGCAATATCTGACTGCTTGAGTCCCCTAGCGAGTCGCAGTTCTTTATAAAATTCCCCTAGCTCCATTTTCTCAATCATAAGGATACCTCACTGCTTTTTCTCATTATAGCATGTTTTTATATGGTTGCTCAACTATTTCAAAAACAATTCCTAACAAAAAAAGCCAGCTTTCACTGACTTTTTATTCCATAGTTTCAAAAGCTAGACTAGGTTTGGCATTTAGCTCTAAACCTGCAAAATTATTCTTGTTCCACTCACTGACACTGGCGTAGGCAATCATTCCAGCATTGTCCCCACAGAGACGAAGAGGTGGGATGATGACTTTGATATCTGTTAATTCCTCTGCCAATCGCTCTCTCAAACCTTGATTGGCTGCGACACCACCCGCTACAACCAAGGTCTTGACAGGGTATTTTTTTAAAGCTTTCTTGGTTTTTGCCATGAGAATGTCTAGAACTGCTGCTTGGAAACTCGCTGATAAATCAGCAGTAGATAAGGTTTCTCCTTTTTGCTGGGCATTGTGATAAAGGTTAATAAAGGCAGATTTTAACCCTGAAAATGAAAACTCAAGATGATCTTCCTTAATCATTGCCCTAGGGAAATCATAGAGATCCTTTCCTTCGTGTGCCAACTGATCAATTTCACGCCCTGCAGGATAGGTTAACCCCATGACACGACCAACCTTGTCATAAGCTTCACCTACTGCATCGTCACGGGTTTCGCCGACAATCTTATAATCCCCAGCCTCGCTAACGTAGACCAGCTCAGTATGCCCACCACTCACAAGAAGGGAAAGAAGCGGAAACTCCAACTTTTCTACACTCTGAGCCGCCATGAGATGACCAGCCATATGGTTGACAGGAATGAGGGGGATACCGTGTGCCCATGCAAAGGACTTAGCCGCAGCCAAGCCAACCAACAAAGCCCCAACCAAGCCAGGACCATAGGTTACGGCCACTGCTGACACATCGTTTTCCCCGATACCAGCCTCTGCTAGAGCTTCTTCTATACAAACGGTAATTACCTCAACATGATGGCGAGAAGCTACTTCAGGCACTACTCCCCCAAATCGCTTGTGACTCTCGATTTGGCTTGCGATGACATTAGACAACAGTTCATCATCGTTCCTCAAGACCGCTACACTGGTTTCATCACATGAGGTTTCAAAAGCTAAAATATATCTATCTTTCATTACAATCTCTTTTCATGATAACCGCGTCTTCGACAGGATCATAGTAATAACCCTTTCGACGTGTGATTTCTTTAAATTTCTCTTTTTTGTAAAATAGCAGAGCTGGCTGGTTGGACTCTCGAACTTCTAAAAAGATGTCCTTATCTGTAGGCAGATTTGCAAACAATTGCTTTGCAATCCCTTGTCTACGAAAAGCCTTCTTAACTGCAACTTGAAGAACTTCTACTTCTAAGTCGGTTTCTTGAATAGCTAAAAAACCTATAATTTCCATTACTCCAAAAGCTACAATATAAGTAGTCTGCTGCTGACTTAAGTCCGCCTGAATTTGAGCCAACGACCACGGACTTCCTGTATAAACTTCCTCCATGACTTCCCAGATCTCATTTGCCAAATCTGGACGATTAGTCAACTTCTGAATTTCTATCATAGTTTTTGAATATAAGAGTGAGCAGACTCTACATGTGTTTTAAGCCAGTTTTCTTCAGCCTCCACTCGTTTCAGATAGTTCGGTACAAAGTCATGTACTTCTTCGGACACACCCTTTCTTCCCAATCTTCCTATAAGAGCAGCATTCGGAAGACTACTCTGAATTTTTGCACTTGGCAAAGACTCTCTTATCTGCTTCTCAAAGGGTTCTATCTCTCCAACAAAAGTAAGCTCGATTGCATCCTCAAGTCTTTCTATGACTTGCTCAACAGCCATATGTCCCTCTGGAAAGACTGTCCTACCATCCTTATAAAAACCAACGTAGACATTATTCCGACGTGCATCCATAATGGGAACGACTAATCCTGAAACATCTTCGGGAACTAAAGCTAACAAACTGGATACCCCCACTAAATCAATCTTAAGAGTCTGGGCTAAAGTTTTTGCAGTTGCAACAGCTATACGCAGGCCTGTGTAGCTACCGGGTCCCTTAGCAACCACGATGCGATTTAAATCTTTAGGGGTCAGATCTAGGCTTTTCATAAGAAAATCAATGGTTGGCATAAGAGTCACACTATGATTTTTTTTGATAGTTAAGGTGGTCTCTGCGAGAAGGTGGTCATCTTCCAAAATAGCTACTGAAAGTGCCTTACTCGAAGTATCAAAGGCTAATATTTTCATGATTCTTCCGATCTGTCAAAGGTATTTACTCACTATTATACTACAAAACCTATACTTATGGTAGCCTCGTTCATCAGATTCTTAGCAAGCTTACTTTATTTTTACTATTAGATTTTCACTGTAAAAGCAATGGAGAACTCTCATTTTTTCCCGAACAAAATTTCAAATTATATTATACGGGCACTTCTAAAAACTAATCTCTTAAAACTAAGAATATTGTTTTAGTAAGGTTTCTAGAGCTAAAACTTATCGCATTTTAAAATTTTTAGAGGTTCCCTTAAGTAATTCTGTGGTAAACTGAGTCATAGGAATAAATCTTTCTAGTAATGTGTTGCAACTTTACTATACAGGATTTATTCCTTTTGTGTTTACACAAGATATTTTACTGTATCTTACTCACCTTGCCACACAATCACTCCCTATTTCATTTGTTCAACAAATTTACTTATAAAACATAGCAGAATATTTTCATATTCCTGCTTTTACTATTGCTTATTTTTATGATATAATTGTACTAATTGTAACGAATCACGGTCAATCTATAAACAAAATTAGAGAAAATAAAACAGCCTAATTGGCTGAAATTTTGGCAAAGTGACCAGCAGTATAGAAAGGAACAACATGATTTATAAAGTTTTTTACCAAGAAACAAAAGAACGTAGCCCACGACGAGAAACAACACGCTCACTCTATCTGAACATCGATGCTTCTTCAGAACTAGAGGGCCGTATCCTAGCCCGTGAACTAGTTGAAAAAAACCGTCCTGAATTAAATATCGAATTTATTGAATTGCTCTCTGACAAGCTCCTCGAGTATGAAAAAGAGACTGGTGCCTTTGAAATAACGGAGTTCTAATATGTCTTATACCCTAAAACCAGAAGAAGTTGGCGTTTTTGCCATCGGAGGTCTTGGAGAGATTGGAAAGAACACATACGGTATTGAGTATCAAGATGAAATCATTATTGTCGATGCTGGAATAAAATTCCCAGAAGACGATTTGCTCGGTATTGACTACGTTATCCCTGACTACTCCTATATCGTTGAGAATATTGATCGTGTCAAGGCTGTCCTGATTACTCATGGACACGAAGACCATATCGGTGGGATCCCCTTCCTCCTCAAACAAGCGAATATTCCTATTTATGCCGGCCCACTAGCACTTGCTCTTATTCGTGGAAAACTGGAAGAACATGGTTTATTACGTTCTGCTAAACTCTATGAGATAAATCATAATACTGAATTAACATTTAAAAATCTAAAAGCGACCTTTTTCCGTACTACTCACTCAATCCCTGAACCACTCGGGATTGTCATCCACACACCTCAAGGAAAAATTGTCTGTACGGGAGATTTTAAATTTGATTTTACACCTGTAGGAGAACCCGCTGACTTGCACCGAATGGCTGCACTCGGCGAAGATGGTGTTCTCTGCCTTCTTTCAGACTCAACTAATGCCGAAGTCCCTACCTTCACCAACTCTGAGAAGGTTGTTGGACAGTCTATCATGAAAATTATTCAAGATATTGAAGGACGAATTATTTTTGCTTCTTTTGCATCAAATATTTTTCGTCTACAACAAGCAACTGATGCAGCTGTAAAAACTGGACGTAAAATTGCTGTCTTTGGTCGCTCTATGGAAAAGGCGATTGTGAATGGAATGGAACTAGGGTATATCAAAGCACCCGAAGGAACCTTTATTGAGCCAAACGCTATCAAAGATTACCCAGCAGGTGAGGTACTTATTTTATGTACAGGGAGCCAAGGGGAGCCAATGGCAGCCCTATCACGTATCGCAAATGGAACCCACCGTCAGGTACAACTCCAACCTGGCGATACTGTTATCTTTTCATCCAGTCCAATCCCAGGTAATACTACTAGTGTAAATAAATTGATAAATACTATCTCAGAAGCTGGGGTTACTGTGGTTCATGGTAAAATCAACAACATCCACACTTCGGGACACGGCGGTCAACAAGAGCAAAAACTTATGTTGCGTCTGATTAAACCAAAATATTTTATGCCAGTCCATGGTGAATATCGCATGCAAAAAGTCCACGCAGGACTCGCAGTTGACACTGGAGTTAACAAGGATAACATTTTCATCATGAAAAACGGTGACGTCCTCGCCTTAACAGCTGATTCCGCCCGAATAGCTGGTAGTTTCAATGCCCAGGACATCTATGTAGATGGAAATCGGATTGGTGAAATCGGAGCTGCAGTTCTAAAAGATAGAAAAGATTTATCTGAAGATGGAGTGGTTCTGGCTGTCGCAACTGTTGATTTTAAATCTAAAATGATTCTAGCTGGTCCTGATATCCTAAGCCGTGGTTTTGTCTATATGCGAGAATCAGGTGATCTCATCCGTCAAAGTCAACGCATTCTCTTCAATGCTATTCGCATTGCTCTCAAGAACAAGGAAGCTAGCATCCAATCCGTAAATGGTGCAATCGTGAACGCTCTTAGACCCTTCCTCTATGAAAGCACAGAACGCGAACCTATCATTATCCCAATGGTTATGACACCCGATAATGAAGAATAGTCTTGTTTATAGCTAGTTAATGAAAACATCACTCATAACACAGTAGATGATTGGATTCTTTCTTCGCTTTTCAAGCTCGTAAGAGCTCCTAATCATCCTTGCGGGGGTGGGACTACGAACTAAAAATTTTCAATTTTAAGTTCTGTCCCACTCCTTTTTTATGTGACTTTCAGTCCGTCTCGCTCCGCTAGGTGCGAGACAAAAAAACCACCCGCTATGCGGGTGCGCTATCTACGGTTATACCCAAAAAACTCCAAACACGATACAATAAAGGTGTTCAAGCCAATTGTAAAGCGAAAGGAGAAGAAAAATTATCCAGTGGATGTTTTTTGTCGAAACCTAAAAATAAAGAAGTTGAGGGAACAAAAGGCACATAGTTTATCACACACAAAGTGGATATGTTCTATCACATTGTGTTCACCCCTAAATATAGACGAAAAGTAATCTATAATCAATATCGAAGTAGTTTAGGAGAAATATTTCATCGCTTGTGTAGTTATAAAGGAGTTGAAATTATCGAGGGGCACTTAATGCCAGACCATGTACATATGTTAGTCAGTATTCCACCAAGGATAAGTGTTTCAAGTTTCATGGGGTATTTAAAAGGTAAAAGTGCACTCATGATGTTTGACAAACACGCCAACCTCAAGTATAAGTTTGGGAATCGGCATTTTTGGGCGGAAGGTTATTATGTGAGTACGGTTGGACTCAATGAAGCCACAATTAAGAAGTATATTCAAGAGTAAAGAAATTATCCAGTGGATGATTTCTTCACGAGTACGAAAAGAGAAGAACGAGTAAAGCATGATATAGCACTAGATTCTTAAGTGTGAAAGAATATGAGGATCCCTTTAGGGATAGTGGTAAGTAATACTAAAGCCTCTTTAAGAAGCAAGTGACGAGTCAAGAGCAATGAGGCTTGAACAACGTGAAAGCCAGCGTCTTTAGGCGCTGGCTGGTAATTTAGGCTTATAGCCCTGGTACAAACCACCCGTTTGACGGGTGGTTTTGATTTTTGATACCCGCTATTTGATATCTCCTCTTTCCTCTAGGTACTAGTCCTATCCATATTCGGCCACTTGATCACATGAACCAAAACTGATCGAGCCATACTTAAATCAACATCATCAAAAACACCCCAGCCTACAAGTAGACTGGAGATAGTTCTTATCGGTAATTCGTGAGTGAGGGGTTAAATAAAACAAACATATGCTACTATCACTCATTCTTTTATGGAAATATGTCGTTGTTTTACTTATTTTAAATGTAAATGTTCAGACTTTTTCAACGGCTTCTATTTAAAGGCTTAGGACTAATTTAAAATAGAAAAATCAATTGAAAAATCTGACTATAGCTTACAGCTGTTACAACTCAACTTTTAATACAAATCTAAATAATTATCGATTTCCCATTGAGAAACAAAAGTTGCATAACTAGCCCACTCAATACGTTTCGCTTCAAGGAAGTTCGTGTAAATATGTTCACCAAGCGCATCTCGAACGACTTCATCTTCCGTAAGCGCCTTAAGAGCATTGTGTAGAGTCGATGGTAAATCTGTAATACCAGCTTCCTTGCGTTCTTCTGGAGTCATGATATAAATATTTTCTTCAATTGGAGCTGGGGCATCAATCTTGTTTTCGATTCCATGAAGTCCAACTTCTAAAAGTACAGACATCGCAATATAAGGATTCGCCATCGGATCAACTGAACGAAGTTCTAATCGAGTTCCCATACCACGTGATGCAGGAACACGTACTAGCGGAGAACGGTTCTGTCCTGCCCATGCAATATAAACAGGTGCTTCATAACCAGGAACCAACCGTTTATAAGAGTTAACAGTAGGATTCGTAATTGCTGTGAAATTATAGGCATGTTTAATCAATCCACCAAGGAAATAGTAGGCATTTTGAGACAATTGCATCCCTCGTGGGTCCATTGGATCATAGAAAGCATTGTTGCCTTCTTCGTCAAAGAGGGACATGTTACAATGCATACCCGAACCCGCAATTCCATACTTCGGTTTTGCCATAAAAGTCGCATAAAGGCCATGCTTACGAGCAATTGTTTTAACAACTAGTTTAAAGATTTGAATCTTATCACAAGCACGCAATACTTCATCGTACTTAAAATCGATTTCATGTTGTCCAACTGCAACCTCATGATGGCTTGCTTCAACTTCAAAATTCATTTTCGTTAGGACATTGACAATCTCACGACGTGTATTATCTGCTAGATCCGTAGGAGCTAAGTCAAAATAACCACCTTTATCATTTACCTCTAAGGTTGGATTTCCGTGTTCATCTAACTTAAAGAGGAAAAACTCAGGCTCCGGACCCAGGTTAAAGGACTTAAAACCAAGTTTCTTCATGTGAACAAGTGATTTTTTCAAGTTACTGCGTGGATCACCAGCAAATGGAACTCCCTCTGTCGTATAGACATCACAAATTAAGCCTGCAACACTACCATTTTCATCTCCCCATGGGAAAACAACCCAAGAGTCCAAATCTGGGTATAGATACATATCTGACTCATTGATACGAACAAAACCTTCGATAGAGGAACCATCAAACATTGCTTTGTTCGATAGAACCTTATCAAGCTGTTCGTCTGTCGCTGGAATTTCAACATTCTTCATTGTTCCTAAAATATCTGAAAACATCAGACGAATAAATGTAACGTTTTTCTCCTTGACTTCGCGACGAATGTCAGCTGCTGTGATTACCATGAATTTTCTCCTTAAAAATCGAAACAAGTAACGCTAAAAGCGCGGGTTGCTAAATTGTGAAGTAGAGGTAGTAAATCGACCCTGTTTTAAAATTTCGTTATGAAGTGCTCGACGAACATCCTTTTCACTGATAACACGCTTTGCTTTCGCTTCGCGCTCAGCATATTTTCGTTTAATCGCAGCAATATTTAATCCTTCTGTGATATAATCTTTAATCTCTAAGAGGCGATCCATATCATTTAAGGAATACATGCGACGATTTCCTTCATTCCGTTCGGGTTTGATCAACCCTTGGTCTTCATAGTAACGAATCTGACGTGCCGTTAAATCAGTTAATTTCATAACTGATCCAATAGGAAAAACCGCTAAATTACGACGCAGTTCTTTTTCTTTCATTACTAACTCCTTCCTAGTTCCATTATATGATAAAAATTTATTTCCGTCAACAACTTATGTCACTTTTTATAACATTTACTTCTTTTTCTAAAAAACCATTCCTTTATTCGATCGATATCGTAATTTACTAATATTGCAATAAATACTCCAATAAATGTTTCAAATATTCTTGTAAAAACGTACAAAACTGTTTCTCCAGGTGAAATTGATAAGGTAATAATTAGGAGAGCTGAAACTCCACCAATAATCCCTGCTTTATTATTCACAGCTACATTTGTCATAATCGTTAACATCGTCATAATGGGAACAAAAAATAAGGTGACCAAAAAAGAGGCTTGAAACCAGCTATTCAATAGAAAAAAAATCAAGGCGAAAAAACCACCAATACTATTTCCCAATATACGAGATGCTCCAAAATGAACACTTTTATCAAAGTCTTCTCTTAAACTAAAGACAGCTGTTAAAGCTCCAATTTGAAGCCCCTTCCAACCAAATAAACCAAATATAAGGAGAACCAAAAATACAGCCACACCTGTTTTAAAAGTTCTCATGCCCAATCTAAACTTAGACCAGTCAAATTTATGTCGTTTTAAATAATCCATTCTTCTACTTCTTTCTACCTCCATTTTATCATATTTCAGAGAAAATTTGAGGAGAAATAAGGAATTTTAAACAGTCTATCAACATTTCCCTAGACTATTTTAAGGGGCACTTCATAAATATCTTCTACTTGACCATTTCCTATCTTGATAAGTTTTAGCCCTGTCAGCTGTCCTGAGATAGGTGGGCAATGATACAAACAATGAAAGTAGGCAGAAGCTAGTTTGTCCTCGGCTACGCGGTTCGCTAAGGTAAGGTGAGGAACCCAGTATTGAGGAAGATAGGCGGAAGCTCTTGCTACATAGTTTGAAATCTTTCCATGTAAATCAGCGTGAAAGGCAGTTAGTTCAGGTGTTTTTACAGGATTTAGCGTGATGATGGGAGATCCTAGAAAGGAGGAAATCGAACTGATATTTAATTTTATAGGTGCATAATGAACTGACAGTTTCTTCATGATGGACTGAATCGTAGCCAAGTCTAGCTTTTCAAACGATGCCAGGGTCAGATGGGGTTCCCTATTTTTCACCTCATAAGCATAGTCTGACAGTCCATTGTCACTCAAACTCTGCCAAACAGAGCGAATCTGTTCTTGGGTCGAGCTGTCTAGTATTCCTATGATAGCATACATATCTATTCTCCTGTAAAAGAAAAAGCGGACAAACCGCTTTTCCATATATCTTTATTCCTTTCGCAGTAGCTGATTGATCGTTCACTTCGTTACCACTTGTGACCTACCTAATCAGCCTTGCGGGGGTGCGTCAACGAAATCAAAGATTTCTGACTTACAGCTTATTTTTCTGTAAGTGCAGCCAAACCTGGTAATACTTTACCTTCTAGAAGCTCCATTGAAGCTCCACCACCAGTAGAGATCCATGAGAACTTGTCTGCACGGCCAAGGTTGATGGCTGCAGCAGCTGAGTCACCACCACCGATGATTGATTTAACACCTGGTTGTTTCACGATTGCGTCCATGACACCGATTGTACCAGCTTGGAAGTCAGGGTTTTCAAATACACCCATAGGTCCGTTCCATACAACTGTTTTTGCACCAGTCAAGGCTTCATCAAATTTAGCAATAGATTTTGGACCGATGTCAAGTCCAAGGAAACCTTCAGAAACAGCTTCACCTTCAGTATCACGAACTTCAGTGTAGCCTGCAAAAGCATTCGCTTCTTTTGAGTCAACTGGCAAGATCAATTTGCCGTTTGATTTTTCAAGAAGAGCTTTCGCCACATCCAATTTATCTTCTTCTACAAGTGAGTTACCGATTTCGATACCTTGAGCTTTGTAGAATGTGTAAGTCATCCCACCACCGATAAGAACTTTATCCGCTTTTTCAAGCAAGTTTTCGATAACACCAATCTTATCAGAAACTTTTGAACCACCAAGGATGGCTACGAATGGACGTTCTGGGGCTTCAACAGCTTCTTGGATGTAGGCAATTTCATTTTCAAGAAGGAATCCAGCAACTGCTTTTTCAACGTTTGCTGAGATACCAACGTTAGATGCGTGTGCACGGTGAGCTGTACCGAATGCATCGTTTACGAAGATACCATCTCCAAGAGATGCCCAGTATTTACCAAGTTCAGGATCGTTTTTAGATTCTTTCTTGCCCTCAACATCTTCGTAACGAGTGTTTTCAACCAAGAGAACTTGTCCATCTTCAAGAGCGTTAACAGCTGCTTCCAATTCAGCACCACGAGTAACACCTGGGATGAAGACAACGTCTTGTCCCAATTTAGCAGCCAAGTCAGCAGCTACAGGAGCAAGGGATTTGCCTTCTTTATCCGCTTCTTCTTTTACACGTCCAAGGTGAGAGAAGAGGATTGCACGTCCGCCTTGTTCAAGGATGTACTTAATAGTTGGAAGGGCAGCAGTGATACGGTTGTCGTTTGTAATCACGCCATCTTTAACAGGTACGTTGAAGTCAACACGAACGAGAACTTTTTTCCCTTTCAATTCAACGTCTTTAACAGTCAATTTTGCCATTTGGAAAGACTCCTTTAAATATTTTATACGAGACTATTATACCATATTTTGTAAATATAAGGAAAGATTTCACAAAAAATCTAGTGAATTTGCAGTGACTAATCGATACGCTTCTTCGGAACAAATCCTAAACCTGCTAACCCAAGACTTATTAGACCTGCAAATAGAGCCACATCTCCTGATTTTTCACCAGTTTGAGGAAGTAATGCTGTCTCTCCCTTATCATTTTCTGTAGTCTGCAAACTTTTCGCAATTTCCTTTTGTTCTACAGATACATCATTTTTTTCATCTCTCAGTTTCTCGGCTAAAACTCGATTAACTTCTTTAACTAATTGCTCATTTGATTTTTCCGTAGTTAAGATTGATGGTTTACGGCTCTATAATTTCTGTAGTGGGTAAACCCACCGCAGGGATTATGGGGCCTATTTTGTTATGATAAATT
>NZ_KQ969167.1:0-7396 GCF_001578805.1 Streptococcus sp. DD10
TGGAATATCTTCTGCCACACACTCTGAACCAATCCGTTCGATGTAGGCTTGTTTTTCTTGGTTGAGCTCGTCTGATGAGTCTACATCATAGTAAAGCAAGAATTTGACTGCATCCGCACCTTGTTCTTTGATGCGTTTAGCAGACCAAACATCCAAGCAGTCTGGCAAGCGTTTAGTGCTTGTTGTGTCGTAACCTGTTTTTTCATAAGCAAGGAGAAGGCCCGCATTTTCGTCGAGTGCCTTTATAGCTGGAAGTCCATATTCAGGGTCTAGAAGCATAGATGATGCGTATTTGGTCAATTCATCTGCTACCAAAACTTTCAATTCTTCCATTTGGCTAACAGTTGGCTCTGCTTCTTGGTATTGAGCCATAAGGCGCTTCAATGCTCCACGTTGGTCAAAGGCCAAAGCAGAAATAATGCCATTTGCATCAGACAATTTATCTAGATACTTACGTTTTTCTTCTGTTAATCCCATTTTTATACCTTTCTCACTGTTAGACGCTGATAAAGAGCGTCATAGTTGTTTACATTAATATGTCCCGTCATTTTTTCTTGTGCATTTAACATACCAAGAACGTTCGCTTTGATAAGGAGTTCATCATCACTCTCTCTGTGGCAGAGCCCAGATGCTATCCCTGCAACGGTAGAATCTCCAGATCCAACTGGGTTGACTACTTGAATTTTAGGAATATCTACCTTATAAAAAGTATCACCATGTTTTGCAAAAGCACCATTCGCTCCGAGTGAAACAATAATCCAATCAATGCCTGCAAACAAAGGGGCTTGAAGTACTTCTTTTAATTCATCCAAATCCTTAGAAACTTCTTTTCCTAGAAGTTGCGACAATTCTTCGTTATTTGGCTTAATCACTGTTGGTTTGTGTGGTGATTCGAGAACCGCTCGAAGGGCTGCACCTGAGCAGTCCAAGACTATTGGTTTCCCTGCTTGGTTAGCAAGTTCTACTAAGTTCGCATAGTAATCAACCGGAAGACCAGCTGGTAGACTACCTGAGATAGCTACTACTTCCACAGTGTCAAGGAGATGCTTGAAATGAGTTAAGAAATCTTTCCCTTCTTGTTCCAGAACTTCTGGCCCTTTTTCAAGGATTTCAGTTTGGTTGTCTCCGTGTAGAATAGCGATACAGTTACGAGTTTCACCTTGAATTGAGAAGAAATGTTTCCTTACCTTATCGTCAATATTCTCCACCAAAAACTCACCAAGTTTACCACCAACTAAACCAGTCGCTACAACAGATTCCCCAAATTCTGAAAGAACTCGAGTAACATTAAGCCCTTTCCCCCCGGCTGTCTTTGTCACATCACCAACACGATTAACTGTATCGATTTTCAACTCATCCAAAGGGTAGGAGATATCAATGGATGGATTCATTGTGACTGTTAATATCATTCACGTCACCTCTTAGTCGTGGTATTCACCGCGATCCCATTTTTCAAGGAATTCTGTAAAGAAGTCAGTGTCTGCTTGATGGGCATTGTGAGTTTCAACGTGCTCAATTTTCGCAATCAATTTCTTATTTTCTTCAGATGGTTTGTATTCCGCATTAATGAAAGCTTCGATAATATCGCACATGAGCAATTCACCAGTAATTTTACCACCAAAACCAATAACATTGGCATTCAACTCTTCTTTTGCATAAAGAGCTGTTGTCATATCACGTACCAAAGCAGAACGAATACCCGGCACCTTATTCACCGCATTGTTAATCCCAACTCCAGTACCACAGATACATACACCAAGATCTGCTTGACCGCTTGCTACAGCTTCTCCAACTTTCTTACCAAAGATTGGATAGTGGGTACGGGTATGGTCATAAGTACCAAAATCAAGTACTTCATATCCCTTTGATTTCAAGAAATCAGAAACAGCCATTTTTTCGTTTGTCACAATGTGATCACAACCAATTGCAATTCTCATTTGAATACTCCTCTCATTAGCACATTTTATTCAACATATCGACACGGATTTGGTGACGACCACCATCGTATTTACCGTTAACGAAACCTTTGGCAATGTTTTTTGCTAGTTCATCTCCAACAGTTTCAGCACCCATTGTGATCATGCGAGAATTATTATGTCCACGTGTCATATAAGCTGAACGCTCATCTGAAACCTCAGCCGCCACCATGCCTTTGATTTTCGTTGCCACCATAAATGGACCTGCACCGTAAGCATCAATAACGATACCTAGATTTTCTTCTGCTTGATTAACTTCTTTAGCAACTGCAAGAGTTACATCAACAAAATCTTGCCCATCTTTTGAGACATCTACGACATCGAAATTTTCATTTTCCAGAAAATCCTTCACAACTTCTTTCAATCTTGAACCAGCAAGATCTGCACCAAGTATAATAGACATTTTTTGTCCTCCTTTAAGTTTATTTATTTTTAAAATTGTTTACTTAAAAACATTTATTTGTTTACAAAACTATAATACACTTATTTTTGTTAATTGTCAACATTTAAATGTTTATTTTCGAACATCTACTAGAATATTTCTATCTCAAATCCAACTTCCTCTGTTTGTCCAGCAAGAAGAATATGAGCGTTTTTCTTGTACTCTAGATAATCACTTTCTTCAAGCGATGTTGATAATCCAAGCCATGGTTCGATTGCTATAAAAGGACCTTTGTTCGTTGTAGACCACAGGATAAGATAAGGAAAATCCTCAAAATTTAGACGCAAACCTTTCTCGTGATTACGCGACTTCAAAGAAATACTCCTAGATTCCAACTGATCCAATGTTACTGCATCCTTTTCAAACAAGTGATAATCTAAGGGTAATTCTTTTTGATGGTCTAAAAATAACCTACGATCTAATAGATTTAGCATCCCTGTCTCAGGGATAGAAAGCGGAACACTACATGTTTCTTCCTGTTCGAACTCAAGGTAGTAATCTTCATAAACTTCCCCATCTAATAAAGGACAATTAAAACCGGGATGTCCTCCAACAAAGTAAGGCATAGTTTTCTCACTTTCTAGATTCGTAACTATGTATTGAGTTCGAATTTTCTTCCCTATCAGTGTATAGCAAATCGTTAAGCGAAAATGATATGGATAATTTTTATACATCCTCTCCGTGCTTTCTATCGCAAAACTAACACTATTTTCTGTTTGTTCCACCAGTTCGAAAATTTCTTTTCGTACTAACCCATGTCTAGGAATAATGCCAGTAAAATACGGTCGATCATTGGGGCGATAAATAGCGGAGTCATTGCGTAAACTCCCACAAATGGGGAATAAGACAGGCGCCTGAGAACTCCAGTAAGTTGGATTTCCTTGCCAAAGATATTCAATCCCCTCAGTATCCTTAATGGATGATAGAGCACCTCCTAGCTCTTTAAACTGAAGTGTCAAGAATTCATTTTTGAGTTCGATCATTATAAAATCTCCTTATGAATTTATTAAAAAAGAAAAACTAGGCTGACCACTTCCAACTTGGAAATCGACAACCCAGTTTTTACAATGTACATTTTATAGGAGCGAATTATTTTGCTTTTGCTGCGTATTCTTCGTTACGTTTAATCATTTGTTTTCTATACCAAGCAAAGATACCTACATAGAATACAAGGAAAGCTAAAGCGCCAAGAATAGCTGTGATATCACCAGTTGTAGCATTACCAATTGCCCAACCAAATAGTTTTTCAACTGGTCCTTCAAGAGTTGAGTGTGTAATCAATTGAGATTGGCTCACACCTTCAGGGAAAGCACCTACACCTTTAGCAAGTTCGGTTGCAAATGGTGCAATGAGAGTTCCTGAAAGAAGGAAGAGTGGCAATAAGAGTGATCCGAAAATAATCATACGGAGCAATTTACCACGAGTAACAACCAAGAGAGCTGGGGTTACACCCATAGCGATGATACCAGCAAGTGGCAGGATACCATTTCCGACGTTTGAAAGAAGCACAGCTTCAATCAACATGATTGGTGCAAGTACGTTAGCACATGCCCAAACTTCAGCACGGCCAGCAATGAATGGCCAGTCAAGACCAATATTGAATTTACGTCCTTGAAGACGTTTAGTAGCAACGTTTGTAATACCTTGTGACAATGGTTCTACGGCTGCAATAAACCAAGATCCGATAAGTGAGAAGAGCTCCAAGCAGACACCAGCTGTCAAACCAAGACTCAACCAAGACTTAATGACCAATTCCCAGTTTTTCAATTCTTCTACATTTGGTTCTGGATGCGGAGTTCCCATCAAACCAATGACAATACCAAGAATGAAACCGATAAAGAATTTAGAGCCCCAGAAACCGATTTTCTTGTTCAAGGCAGCTGCGTCAAAGTCATATTTATCAAGTCCTGGCAAGACTTTATCAAAAATTTTATCCAAGACCATGATGATTGGGTTCATCATGTAGTTCATGTGTGTTGACGTCATTGGTGATGAGCTTGGTGCATTAAGAAGGTCATCGAAAGTTGGTTTCATCAAGTCTGAGTTGATAATTTTCATCACCCCAACGAGAACTACCGCAAGTGTCGCAATTAAGAGTGAAATCCCTTGATTCACACCATTGTTATCCGCATACCATTTAATCAACAGACCTGTAATTGACAAATGCCAGATATCAAAGATATCGACGTCGAGTGTATCTGTCTTTTTCATTGCAAGCATAACAACATTGACAATCAACATGACAAGTAAGAAGTAAAGTGTCCAAGCTGAACCCCATGTGATAGTTGCAAGTGGTGCCCAACCAACGTCAGTAATATTCAACTGAATACCAGTGTTTTCAACAAACTTCGCTAGAGATGCAGAAAAAGCACCATTTAGCATACCGATGATTGCACCGATACCAGTAAGAGCGATGGCAAGTTTAATACCACCTTCAAGAGCTTTGGAGAATTTCACTCCAAAGAGTAAAGCCAATACTGTCAAAATGATCAACATAATGATAGGTCCGCCCATATCCAATATAGGCTTGAATATAGTGTTGGCTAGATTAATTATGACATCCATAATGAATCCTCCCTTTTCTTTATGGTTTTATGAATGTGAACGAAATTAGCTTAATCCGTGTTCTTTAATCGCTGCTTCAATATTATCGAACACTGGAGCACTCATAGCTGGGATACGGAACAAGATTGGTCCAGCTTCAATAACTGGAATACCTGGTTCAAAACCAAGGTCAGTCGCAGCAATCGGTGTGAAGATGTCGTAGCCTTTGATGAGATCTTCGTTTACATCTTTTACCATAACCGCATCACAGTGGACATCGTAGCCACGGTTTGAAAGTTCTTCTTCAAGAGCGCTCTTGATTTGGTGGCTTGAGTTAACACCTGCACCGCAGGCAGCAAGAATTTTAATCATTTGGATTTCCTCCATATTTTAAAAAATTTTTATATGGTTTCTTAGAACTATCACTGTTGTACTTCAGTACAATCAGGATAACTTCTAGAAACTAAACTAACTAGTTTATGAAACAACCTTTGTGATATAGCGATAAATTTCAGCTTCTTCCGTCATCGTAGACAAGGCTTCAAGGTTACCATTTGAAGTAAAGAAATCCATCAACTGAGCAAGAATATTGGTTTGACTTGAACTTGAGTTGTTAATAATAAAGAAGAGCAGAGATACCGCTACCTCCTGATCTGGTGCAATCATGTTATGAAACACAACTGGCTGACTCAAACGTACAACTACTACATTTTCTGTCAGATTGTGGACAATATCCGTATGAGGAATCGCCACATTTGGAAGATCCTTACCAAGAAAAGCCATGTCTAATCCAGTTGGAAACGCCTTCTCCCGTTCAATAAGAGCTGAACGATAAGTTGGAGTGACAATTTGTCTTTCCTCTAACAAGCTTGCAACTTGATCAAATAAATCTTCTTGACTGCTAGCGTCGAGACAGAAAACCAACTTTTCATCAAAAAAATGATCCAATCCCATCGTATTCCCCTTTCTATTAATATGATATCTTTTACAGTATGATTATATCACTATATAAAAGCGCTGTCAATAGTTTATATGTACTTTTTTGTTTGATTTTGTTCGAAAAATATATGTTGATTTACTTTATAAGTTCTTTTATGCTAGAGAAACCCTAAAACTTTAGATTTTCAAACAGATAAACTGAAAATTTACTATAATTTTCTTAAAAATATTTTTCAAAAAAATTCGACTATTGCATCAAAACTAACAAAACCACATACTAAAATAAAAAAGTGAGTAAAAAATTAATTTACTCATCTTTTCATTTTGTTATTTTAAAGCTGTTATCCTACACATCAATGAATCTACAATCCAATATAAAGTCGATTCGGACAAAGCCCTACGTACTAACTAATTATAAAATCTTAGTATAAGTTTGGTATTTATTCCTAACTCTTTTAGTGATATTGTCATCCGTAATTACAGCATTTAAATCGTCCATTCGATAAAATGTATAAAAAGAATAACTGTCAAACTTACTATTATCTGCAACGATATATTTTTCTATAGCATTGTTGAGTATAATGGCGTTTCCATTCCCTTCTTCTTCATTAGCGGTCGTTACATTATGACCGTCAATCCCATTTACTCCGATAAAAGCTTTGGAAACTTTGATTTCTTGAAGAAGCTTGTTAGCAAATTGTCCCACAAATGTTTGAGTTTTAACCCGATATCGTCCCCCAACTAATATAATATCACAATTTGGATTGTCCTTAAGTTTTTCAAAGATTGGTAAAGAGTTCGTTACAATACTAACTTCCTTATCTTCTAAGTAATCACCAATAAAATCCGTCGTCGTTCCAGAACCAATAAAAACAGTATCTCCATTTTCAATCAATTGGGCACATTTTTGAGCAATTATTTTTTTCTCTTCAACATTAATCATGTTTTTTTCAGAATGAGAAGCTTCAATGAGACCATCTCTCACCTTGCGATGGGCACCTCCATGAACTCGGACAAGAAAATCTTGCTGTTCCAATTCAATTAAATCCCTGCGAATCGTCATGTCCGTTACTCCCAAACGGGAAGTTAAATCTTTAACAGATACCATTCCATTGCGATCTAATTCTTGTAGAATAGCGATATGTCTACTTTCTTTCATAACTTTTTCCTCGTTTGTATTATTCTATCTTCATTATACTATATTTTCCAACAAAAAAAGAATAATCAAACATTTTGTCAAAAAAATATCGAAAAATTTAAATAAAATTCTAAAGTGACTTATACATTAACCCTATAATCTAACCTTACTGAAGTCAGAATAAAAACAGACTATCCTAAATTTATATGTATTTCTCTCTTCCACATCAAATTCAAAACATAGACGGCAATATATTGATTTCAACAATAACTGTTTTTAATTCGCAAGTAGACGATTAATTTCCCCGTTCAAATGAAACGATTATAAATTTAAGAGGTTGGATAAAAATGAACTGCA
>NZ_KQ969167.1:9018-24312 GCF_001578805.1 Streptococcus sp. DD10
AAAATCCAACCTCTTTTTTTATTTATCGCCCTTATTACGGATAACAAAACCATTTTTCTTTTCACTAGATGTACGATGTGGACGTTTATTCCCCTTATTTTCAAAATCACGACTATTCTTATTCGATTTACGCTTAAAGTCACGACGGCCACCATCACGATCATCACGACGATCTCTTCTGCGTTCATCACCACGACGATTTCCTCTTCCACCACGATTGTGGCCAGTACGTCCATTTCCAGACGGTTTGAATGGCAATGGTTTTTCACGCGCAATTTCCACTTCTGGTAGGCTTTCTGGATCTTGTACAGTTAAACTAAGAATATACATCGCCAACTCTTCAGGAGTAAATTCAGCTGCTAGTTCTCGTGCATCTTTTCCAAATTTTTCAAAATTTGAACGAATCGTTTCATCTGCAAAGTCACGTTCTATTTTCTTCAAAGCCACTTGTTTTTTCGCTTGAAAGGCTTCTTCTGCAGTAGCTGGTTTTAGCCCTTTCATACGTTTTTTAGTCAAATTTTCGATGATTTGAAGATAGCCCATTTCATTTGGTGAGACAAAGGTAATAGATTGACCAGATTTCCCTGCACGACCAGTACGTCCGATACGGTGAACATAGCTCTCAGGGTCTTGTGGAATATCATAGTTATACACATGAGTCACACCTGAAATATCCAAACCTCGCGCAGCAACGTCAGTCGCTACCAAAACATCTAAGTTCCCATTTTTAAAGTCACGAAGAACACGTAGACGTTTGTTTTGATCCAAATCACCATGAATTCCTTCAACACGGAAACCACGAATCTTTAAACCACGAGTCAATTCATCAACACGACGCTTTGTACGTCCAAAAACAATTGACAGCTCTGGCTGTTCAACATCCATAAGTCGAGTCATGGTATCAAATTTTTCAGTTTCTTTTATGCGAATGTAATATTGGTCAACAAGATCAGTCGTTAGTTCTTTAGCAGCGATTTTCACATGCTCAGGTTCCTTCATAAACTGAATACCAATACGCTTAATCGCATCGGGCATCGTTGCAGAGAAAAGAAGAGTTTGACGACTTTCAGGTACACGACTAATAATAGCCTCTATATCCTCTAAAAATCCCATATTGAGCATTTCATCAGCTTCGTCAAGGATAAGCGTTTCGATGCTATCTAGTTTTAAAGCCTTGCGCTTAATCAAGTCCAACAGACGTCCTGGTGTACCGACTACAATGTGAGCACCTGATTTGAGAGCTTTAATCTGTTTTTCAATACTAGATCCACCGTAGACAGAGCGAACTTTTACTCCTTTACTTCTACCAAATCTAAAAAGTTCTTCCTGACTTTGAACAGCTAATTCACGCGTCGGGGCAATAACTAGAGCTTGAATTGTATGGTGTTCAACAGTAATTTTTTCAAGCGTTGGTAAACCAAAAGCTGCAGTTTTACCTGTTCCAGTCTGCGCTTGGCCGATTACATCCTTTCCTTCTAGAGCAAGTGGGATTGTTTTCTCTTGAATCGGACTCGCTTCTACAAAGCCCGCCTTTTCAATTTCAGCTAAGAGTTCAGCAGACAATTTTAATTCATTAAATTTCACTAATTTTCTTCTTTCTAAAAGTGGTGCGAAGCCACTTTATCACACGGTTTGCAACCAAATGGTTGGTAAGTATAGGGAATTCTATCCCATAGTTTCTGCCGCAATTGGATGATCTAAACTTTTAAAAACAACTTTATATTATGATTTTAAAGAAGTTACATGCTTAATTGCAACTTATCTAGTATATCACATCTTCTGACAAAAAGACAGTAAAAGGAAATTTTTTCATTCTTTCATCTATTTTCACGCTTCTTATTATCCTATAAAAGAATATAAATCATAATGAGAGGCATCCATTCCTAACAAAAAGCAGAATTTTTAACGGTTAAAAAACAAATAAAATTGTATCGTTGCTTACTTCGCACTTGCTATCATTCCATATAAAGGCAGAATAGCCTTCCCTAAAAAGTGCAAAACCAGAAGCAACGGCAAAAAAACAAGCGTGTCCATAAGAGTCTCCTAGCTGACAAAGAAAAGAGGCAATACAGCAAAACTGTTCCACCCTATGTGCAAGAAAATAGGCACCCACATTTTGTTAGTCAGCTTATAGCCTATCCCAAAAAACATCCCCATTAAGGCGTAAAAACCAAAGGAAAAGAGGTTGGAAGGTCCATGACCAATAGAAAAAATTCCTGCTGTCATTAACAGACCCCACCAACGATTTTCAAACGCACCTCCCTGCAAGAGCCCTCGCATGAAAATCTCTTCCATGATAGGATTCAATAATGCGACATCCATCACAAAAGAATAAGTCAGCCCATACCGCAAAATCTCTCCTATCCCTTGACTAGAATCCGATTGATGCTGGGGTGTGAGAGACTGATAAAGCATGAGTAGGGAGATGGTCAGAAACAAGAGACCGACAACTAAGCCCCACTCTCGTACACCTAGCCAACTTAGATTTGCAAGTTTATAGCGACGCACTTGAAAAAGCAGAAAAATATCAAAAGCCACAAACAGAACAAGGTAAAGCCACTGGTTTTGATGAAAGTTCCCGTGGTTGATTAGATAAAACATATCTGGCATGAGCAGTATACCCAGACATCCAATAAAAAAACACATGATTCTCTCAAACATAAATGCAATCGCTTTCTTTTTTCTATGTTATTATTATAACATCTTTGCTAAAAATAACTAGGATTTTGTGCAAAAAAGCCTGAGAAAAGATATTTCTCAAGCTCTTATTTTTATCTATAGCGTACCATTTTGACTACTTGAACCAAAAGCGTTGGAGCAAAGGCCAAGGCAAGGATGGTCAGCAACTGCACAGCATTCAAAGGTTGAACACCAAAGATTTGTCCTACTACTGGGATAAAGACTATTACAGCTACTAAAACCATACCTGTCAAGAAAGCATAGACCGTGTTGCGATTGGTGAAAACACCAATCTTAGACAAAGGTAACTCGCTTCGACAGCTGAATCCATGGAAGAGACGAGCCAAACACAAAATCAAGAAAGCATAAGTCGTTGCATAACCTGTTCCAGTTCCTAGCCCAATCATGTAACCTGCAAAAACTGCTACTGCAATGAAAATCGCCTCTACAATCACAGAAGTAAAAGTTGCACGAGTCAAGATTGGCTCTTTTGGATCCCGTGGTTTTTCATCCAAGACTGCATCCGTACCAGCCTCTGTACCGATAGCAATGGCTGGGAGCGAGTCCGTTACCAAGTTGATAAAAAGCAACTGGATAGCAAGGAAAGGAACCACAAATGCTGTATCAAAGAAAGCCAAGATAGTCGTCAAGATAACAACCAAGATAGCTGATGTATTCCCTGTCAAGAGGTATTTGATAGCATTTTTAATATTGGCAAAAAGATTACGCCCAATGGTCACAGCCTTGACGATAGTCGCAAAGTTGTCGTCTGTCAAGATCATATCCGCCGCATCTTTAGACACCTCAGAACCAGTGATCCCCATGGCAATCCCGATATCCGCTTGTTTGAGTGCTGGAGCATCGTTTACTCCGTCACCAGACATACCAACAATCTTACCCTTTGCCTGCCAAGCATTAACAATGCGAATCTTGTGTTCTGGAGCCACACGAGCGTAAACAGAAATTTTCTCCAAGTCACGATCCAGTTCCTCATCACTCATCGCTTCAAGCGTCAAACCATCGATAACCATATCACCATCTTGGAAAATGCCAATCTTACGAGCAATAGAACGAGCCGTCACCACGTGGTCGCCTGTGATCATGATTGGCTTGATACCAGCGTGAATAGCCTTAGCAACAGCTGCCCTAGACTCCTCACGAGGTGGGTCAATCATGGACGTTAGACCAACAAAGGTCAGATGATTTTCATCTTCAAAGCTGAGTTCATCTCCCTCAAAGTTACGGAAAGCATATCCCAACACACGCAAGCCTTCTTCAGCAAAAACGTTGTTTTGGGCAAGGATTTCTGCTACATCTTTTTCTGTCAATTCACGCACTTGTCCATCAACCAAGATATGACTACATTTTTTTAGGAGCTCATCCGTCGCACCCTTGGTCAGCATAAGTTTTTCTCCGTCGATAATTTGAAGGGTTGACATAAACTTACGTACTGAGTCAAATGGCAACTCAGAGATACGTGGATGACGTTCACGAGTATGCTGCTCAATGATGTCATACTTGCGTCCTAGTTCAATCAAAGCAATCTCCGTTGGGTCCCCAACTTTCTGATCCCCATTGATAAAGGAGTCATTAGTCAGAACCATGGTGTCCATCAGCATTTTACCAGAACGGTCGCTCAGGTCAATGCTTTCAGGTGTCAAGAGTTTGCCGTTCAGATAGACATCGTTAACCGTCATCTTGTTTTGCGTCAGGGTACCAGTCTTATCAGATGCGATAACAGATACTGAACCTAAGGTTTCCACAGCATTGATGTCCTTCATAATAGCATTTTCATGTGCCAGTTTCTGCGAACCAAGAGACTCCACAATGGTGATAATAGAGGCAAGGGCCTCAGGCACCGCCGCAACTGCAAGGGCAATGGCAAACATAGCAGCACCTGCAAAATCACCAGAGCTAAGGTAGGTCAGACCAAAGACTACAATACAGAGAATGATAATCCCGATAGAGAGATTTTTTGAGAACTCATCTATAGAACGTTGCAGTGGCGATTTCCCGCTAGAAGCACCTTGGAGCAGGGCAGAAATCTTCCCAATTTCTGTCTCCATTCCGATGCTAGTCACAACTGCACGTCCCTTACCATAAGTGACTTGGGAGCTGGTGAAAACCATATTGGTCTGGTCACCGACTACTACTTCACCTGAGATAACATCGGTATTCTTATCTACTGCGTGACTTTCACCTGTCAGGGCAGACTCATTGACTTGAAGAGAACTTGCCTCCAAGATACGAGCATCTGCGACAATCATGTCACCTGCCTCAAAGTCCACGATGTCTCCGACAGTCACATCTGTTGAGTCAATCTCCTGCTTAACCCCATCACGGATAACCTTGACCTTAGGAACAGACAGCTGTTTGAGACTATCAACCGAACGCTGGGCATTAAGAGTCTGTGTTGTCCCTAAAATAGCGTTCAAAATCAACACCGCAATAATCACAACAGAAGACTCCAAGTCCCCTGTCACCCCAGAAATAAGAGCAGCGATAATCAGGATGATGACAATCAAATCCTTAAACTGATCCAAGAAAATCTGGAAAGCACTAGGACGCTCGCCCTCTGGCAATTCATTGGGACCAAACTTGGCTTGGATTGCTTTGACTTGCTCAGTGGTCAAACCATCGACAGATGAGCCCAGCTCACGCAAAACATCAGCCGACTCTTCTTGATAAAAAGACTTCATCTTTTTACTCTCTCTTTCTTTATAATGAAACCCCTCACGGAGTTAGCCGTGGTCTCTTTTCCTTAAAAGTAAACAAAAAGAGACCTGTTTCCTAGAAACAAGTCTCGCTGTTTAATACAGTGCCGGAAAATAATTTCGTAATGACGACACTATCGCGGAAAACCGCCAGCTACTCCCTTGAGTACCCTATTAGTTTACCAGATTATACTCTATTTTTCAAGAGAAAAATCTAAAAAATCCTTTTTGAACTCTCTCATCGATTTACTTAATCAATCCTTCACTTATTCTACAAGATATTATTTTTAATTTCGCCCCAATTTATTTTCATTTTATAAGTTGCAAACACTTTTTTACCGTCCAGCTGCTTAAGTTGGTAGTGGAGCACCAAAGACTGGTCTCTTAGTTCATACTGACTGGTCACTGTCACAAAGTGTTGGATACCTATGGGAGTTGGCAGAGTCACCACCGCCTCCTGATCCTTGACAAAGCGCATGATAGACTTAGGAGTTGAAAATCGGGTCATGACTAATTCCTCTTCTTCCACCTTCAATACCACTCGCTCTTTTTCCTCATTTTCATAGAGGAGGTAAGTGACATCCCCCTTTTCCTTAATTTCCACCTCATAGACATGGTCTACTACTTCTAGCTGGCCGTCTAACTGGATTTCATTTTTCATTCTTATTTTCATTCATCATTCCTTTTATTGCTCGTAGAATGTCCTCTTGACTTGGAATAATAGCTTGCTCCAGATGTTTCGATGCCGGTATTGGGCTAAACTGGCTCGTCAGACGTCTCATTTCCCCTTTAAATCCCTGTTCAATCAGACTGGCCATAACTTCTGCTGCAATTCCAAAATACCCGTAACTCTCTGTTACAATCAAAACTCGCCCCGTTTTCTCAGCAGCCTTTAAAATACCTGCCCTATCCAAAGGAGCTATAGAAAATAAATCTAGTAAATGTATGCTCACTAAACTAGAATTTACAACCTGCTGGCACAGGGGAACCATACTACCAACCGTGATAATGGTCAGTTCTTCTCCTGTAACAAGAACTCGGCTACGTCCTAATTCAACCAAATACGGTTGAATCGGAACTTGTGCCACCTCCTTATAAAGAATTTTCGGTTCAAATATCAATGTTGGCTTATTAGAGTGAATAGCCGCGAAAAGAGCTCCTTTTGCATCATAAGGCGTAGAAGGCTCAATCACCTGTAAGCCTGGTATGTGAGAAAACCAAGCTTCTAGACTCTGCGAATGTTGCACGCCTGCACCAGTACCTGCTCCTGTCGCCATTCGAATAATGACCGGTAATTCACAATTCATTAGGTAGGGGATTTTAGCCAGTTGATTGACAAGTTGATCCATAGCTACTGTTACAAAATCTGAGAACTGAATTTCCAATATCGGACGCTTGCCAAGAAGAGCTGCTCCTGTTGCTAAACCTGTTATCGCAGCTTCAGATATTGGAGTATCTAAAACACGTCCTGAAAAGCGTTCTGCTAACCCAAGACTCGCACCAAAAGCACCTCCATAAGCTCCCACATCTTCACCCAAAATAAAAGACTCAGGATATCGTTCTAGAATTTGTGCCAATCCTTCCCTTACTGCTTCTATATAAGTTAATTCTCGACCTGACATCCCCTACCTCCTGTGTCAAGAGAAGCATATACCCGCTCTGCTTGTTCTTTCAGTTCTTGTTGGATACCAGCTTCCGACTGTTCTATCTCATCAAGCGCGACACCTTTCTTTATCAAGTTAGTTTTTAAAATATCTAAGGGATCCGCTACTCCTTCTCTTTCGGTTAAATGACGATAGTTCTCATTTTTATCACTCCTTGAATGCCCCTTAAATCGGTAGGTATGTGCTTCTAGTATAGCTGGGCCCGATTTTAAAGTCCGAATAGCTAACTTAAAAGTGTCAGTTACTGCAAAGATATTCTGACCATCTACCTGAAAGTAAGGAATATCCATACTTTCAGCCCTGCTTTGAAGAGTTCCAGATGTCACCTCGCTTGAAGGCGTACTCATGGCATAACGATTGTTTTCAATAACAAAAACAATCGGAAGATTCCAAACCCTTGCAAGATTGAGACTTTCATAAAATGTTCCCTGATTGACAGCTCCATCCCCTGAAAAACAAACTACTCGCTGGTCTCGTTTATCCATCCTAATAGCTTGAGCCAGTCCCAGGGCTAGTGGAAAATTCCCCCCAACAATTCCATTACCTCCGATAAATCCAAGTGACAAATCCGATATCAACATAGATCCAGCGCGACCACCATTAGTCCCATTTTCTTTGCCAAAAATTTCAGCAAACATGGCTTCTGTTGCTACACCTTTGGCAATTGCATGACCATGATTTCGATGGGTAGATAAAACTAAGTCTTGAGAATCCAATAAACTAATGATTCCTGTTGCAACAGCTTCTTGTCCAATATAAAGATGACTTGTCCCATATATCTTCCTATCTTCATTATAGGCTTCTACTAACAATTCAAACTGTCGTATCTTTAGCATAGTTTGATACCACGTTAATAGCTTCTCTTGCTTCATCTATCCACCTCCTTTTCATCTATTGTATCATAAAAAGGAGCCGAAACTCCCTTTTACCATTCTTTTCTAGTTCTTAGGCATTAAAACTTTCTGTCAACTGAGGAACCACTTGTTTCTTACGTGAAACAGCACCAGCAAGGAAAGCGTGGTTGTTTTCCAATTTGAAGTTGAAAGCCGCTTCTACCTTGTCCATGTTGGATCCAAGAGCCAAGATTTCTGAATTTGAGTTGACGATGTCTGTAATCATGAGGACAAAGTCTGAGTACCCATTGGCTGCATTTGCTGCTTGGATAGCTTCTTCGATTTCTGCTTGGCGTTCCAAGACTTCTGCAATATCAACGGTGTTGACTTGGGCGACACGGACATTGTTGCCCTTCAATTCAAAGGTCTTGGCATCGATGTCGATCAATTCTTCAGCAGATTTGCTAGCCAAGTTGGTACCAGCCTTAAGCATAGCAAGACCGTATTCTTCCAAGTTGACACCTGCGATTTCAGCCAATTCTGCTGCTACTTGTGGGTCAGACACGTGGGTAGTTGGAGATTTGAGCAAGAGCGTATCTGAGATCAAACCAGACAACATGAGACCAGCAAGTGCTTTTGGCACTTCTACTCCGTGTTCTTTAAACATGCGGTAAACGATAGAAGAAGCTGATCCAACTGGCTCCAAACGCATGTAAAGTGGGCTTGCTGTTTCAAAGTTAGCCACACGGTGGTGGTCGACCACACCATAGACTTCCACTTCAGAAATATCAGACACAGATTGTTGGAATTCATTGTGGTCCGTCAAGATGACTTGCGCTGCACCTTCTGCTTTAGCAGATGTGATAACACGCGGTGCTTCTACACCAAAGTAATCCAAAACAAAAGCTGTTTCTTCATTAGGAGTTCCAAGAGCCACTGCTTCTGTATCCAAGCCATAAGCTTCTTTTGCCAGATAGGCAAAGGCTACAGATGAGCCAATAGCATCTGAGTCAGGGTTTTGGTGACCAAAAACTAAAATCTTAGACATGTTCTTACCTCAAAAATATTATTCTACTTATTTTACCATTTTTTTAAAATTTAATAAAGGACAAAAATAGTAAATACGCATCCTTAAATCACAGTTTCTCCTTTTACTCGTTTAAGGTATTCTTGATATGTTTCTGTTTGCATTAAGTCTTTTGCGTTTTGAACTCGATCTTTCGTCGGCGGCTTCACACCCTCAAGCGAATACGGTATCCCCAATTCACGCCACTTGAACTCCCCCATTGTATGGTATGGAAGGATCTCAAACTTATCAACATTCTTTAGCGTTTTGACAAATTTTCCTAATTCAATCAAATCTTCATCACGGTCTGTTAAACCTGGTACCAAAACATGGCGAATCCACACAGGTTTTCCTATATCAGAAAGGTATTGGGCGCAGGCAAGGATATTTTTATTGGTCTGACTGGTCACAATCTTGTGCTGCGCTTCATTAATTTCCTTGATATCTAATAAAACCAAATCCGTAACAGCCATTAAACGATCAAATTTTTCAAGATAACGAGGCGTATTTCGAAATGGTAAGGCACAGGTATCAAGAGTACAGTGAATCCCTAGTTCCTGAGCCTTGGTAAATAGAGCAATTAGAAAATCTATCTGAAGTAATGCTTCCCCTCCGCTTACTGTGATTCCTCCTTTTTGACCCCAAAATCCACGATAACGAAGCGCCTCTTGCAAAACATCATCTACAGTTCTCACCTGAGATTTATTGGTCTCCATCGCCCATGTATCAGGATTATGGCAATATTGACAGCGCATCTGGCACCCTTGTAGAAACACAATGAAACGAATACCTGGTCCATCAACTGCACCAAAACTTTCGGTTGAGTGTACCATTCCAGTAACTTGACCAAGTTCAACTTCTTCTCTTTTCATACCAGTCCCTTCTCTTGAAAACGTTTTTTATTATTATACCATTTATTAGTAGAAAATTCTTATAATTTGTTTGTATAGATGTTCTTAACAGAGTTACTATTTGTTACCTTCTTAAAAAATTGCAAAAAGAGAGTGGGACAGAAATCGGTAATTCGTTAGAATTCGATTTCGTCGTCCCACCTCCGCACAGTTGAGTAGGGCTGTAAAAGCTGATGAAATCAGCGTGGTAGAGCACACTCAACCACTGCGTCTTGCTCGACAATCCAAAAACAATTAAGAGGCTAGGACTTTTGTCCCAGCCTCTTAATTAATTTTTACTTATCTAGTGGTTTACGAAGATAACCGTAAAGAATACCACTTACCACCGCTCCAATTAAAACAAATAGGAGGTAAAGAAGTGCATTTGACGTCAAAGCGATAACAAAGATACCGCCATGAGGAGCCATAAGCTTGATACCAGCAAGACCAACAAGAGCTCCAGTCAAAGCAGAACCTGCTACAAAGCTAGGAATCGCACGTGCTGGGTCGGCTGCACCAAACGGAATCGCCCCTTCTGTGATGAAGGAAAGTCCCATAACAATGTTGGTCAATCCTGAGTTGCGTTCTTCTTTGGTGAATTTATCTTTGAACAAGAGAGTTGCTACAAAAACGGCAAGTGGTGGCACCATTCCGCCAGCCATTACTGCTGCCATGGCAACAGATCCACCAGTTGACACAGTTGCAGCTAGGGTACCTGTACCAAATACATAGGCAGCTTTGTTAACTGGTCCACCCATATCGACAGCCATCATTCCACCAAGAACGAGACCAAGAAGAACAGCAGATCCGCCACCAAGGCTTGCAAGGAAATCATTCATAGCAGTATTGATAGCCGCCATTGGGATGTTAACCGCAAGCATGACAAAACCAGTTAAGATGGTTCCAAGAAGTGGCAAGAGCAAGATGGACTTAGCTCCTTCAAGAGAACGAGGAACTTTGACGTATTTCTTAACAGCAAGAACCAAGGCACCTGCGATAAATCCACCCACAAGAGCTCCAAGGAAACCAGAGGAAACACCTGCAAGAGCTGAAGTTGCTTCGCCACCAGCTGCGTAAGGGATTTTTCCAAAAGCAAAACCTTCCTTAGCAATGGCACCAGCCACAAAACCAGCAACCAAACCTGGCTTTTCAGCGATAGAGTAGGCTACGTATCCTGCAAAAACCGGAAGCATCAAGCCAAAAGCCGCGCCACCAATTTTCATGAACATAGATGCAATCTCATGATAGGAACCAAGATTACCAAGACTCTCATTTGGAACACCCAAAGCACCATCAATCAAGAAGGCAAGGGCAATCATGATCCCACCACCGATAACGAATGGCAACATTTGAGAAACACCACTCATCAAGTGTTTGTAGAAGGCACCACCGAGACTTGTTTTTTCTTCGCTCGCTTGCGTTGTGTTAGCACCGTTTGCAGCATGGTAAACCTCTGCATCTCCAGAAAGGGCCAAATTAATCAACTCTTCTGTCTTACGGATCCCGTCAGCAACTGGACGATTAATCAAGGGTTTGCCATCAAAACGGTTCATCTCTACTGCCTTATCCGCTGCGATGATGACTGCTTTAGCCTTTTTGATGTCTTCAGCCGTCAATTGATTACCAACACCGCTGGCACCATTGGTTTCAACCTTGATCGCAACCCCCATTTCAGCAGCTACTTTTTGAAGGGCTTCTTGGGCCATGTAAGTGTGAGCAATACCTGTTGTACAAGCTGTAACAGCAACGATAAAATCAGTATTTTCTGAAACAGCTGTAGCTGGAGCAGGCTCTTCTGCTTTTTCTGATGCTTGGTCAAAGATAGTAATCACTTCATCTGCTGAAGTCGCTTGGCGAAGTTTGTCTGCAAATCCATCTTTCATCAAATATTGAGACAATTCTGCAAGAGCTGCCAAGTGAGTATCGTTTGCTCCTTCTGGAGCCGCAATCATGAAGAAGAGGTCTGTTGGCTGTCCATCCAAGCTTTCATAATCCACACCCTTGTTTGATTTTGCAAAAAGAACGGTTGCTTCCTTAACAGCTGAATTTTTGCTGTGCGGCATAGCGATTCCATCACCAAGACCTGTAGAAGTAAGTGCTTCCCGCGCTAAGATCCCTTCTTTAAAGGTCTCAAAGTCTGTCACATAGCCGTTATTTGCCAAAGACTGGATCATTTCCTCAATGACTGCTGTTTTTTCTGTTGCTTGCAAATTCAGCAACATGACATCTTTTCTCAGTAAATCCTGAATTTTCATCGTTTTTCTACCTCAACTTTTTGATATGTTTCTTTAATAAACTCCGCAGTAGCCAAATCATCTGAGAAGGTGGTTGCTGTTCCACAAGCTACCCCCCATTTGAAGGCTTCTACTGCATCTCCCGAGCGGACAAACTCTCCCGTAAATCCTGCGACCATTGAGTCCCCAGCACCCACAGAATTTTTCACGCTACCCTTGATTGGCTTCGCAAAGTAGGATCCGTCCTGAGTAACCAAGAGAGCTCCATCTCCTGCCATCGAAATGATCACATTCTGAGCGCCTTTAGCCAGTAACTCACGCGCGTACTGCTCAATTTGGTCCAAGCTATTTAGCTCAACACCAAAGATAGCTCCCAACTCATGATTGTTTGGTTTGACCAAGAGTGGCTGGTAGTCCAAGCTATCAATCAAGGTTTGCCCTTCAAAATCACAAACCACTTGGGCTCCGGTTTGGCGTGCTAGGGCAATCAATTCCTTGTAGATGACATTCCCTAAGTTCTTAGCACTTGATCCTGCAAACACCACTGTGTCTGCTGCTGTCAGCCCAGAAAGAATCTTCTTCAAGGCGATTAACTGTTCCTCATTCACTGATGGACCGGTTCCATTGATTTCTGTTTCATGGTCTGCCTTGATTTTGACGTTGATCCGAGTATCCTCAGATACTTCTACGAATTGTGTTGCGATGGCTTCTGCTTCTAGCGTATCTGTGATGAATTTTCCTGTAAACCCACCGATAAAGCCTGTGGCTGTATTTTCAATATCCAATCGTTTCAAGACACGACTAACATTGATCCCCTTACCACCAGCGAATTTATCATCACTGTCCATACGATTGACACTTCCAACTGCCACTTGATCCAAGCGGACAATATAGTCAATAGACGGATTCAATGTAACAGTATAAATCATATTTGAATCACCTTTGTCTTTCCCTTAATTTTTTCGAGTAATTCATTGTCTTCGTGAGTAGTGATAATGCTAGCACGCCGAATTGGTGCTACTTTTACAAAAGAGGTTTGACCAACTTTAGACGCATCTGCCAAGACATAAGTCTGCTTGGCATTCTCCAAAATTGAACGCTTTACAGCTCCCTCTTCCATATCTGGAGTTGTAAAAAACTCCTCATCAATACCATTCATGCCAAGAAAAGCTTTGTCGAAATTAAGCTGTCCTATCTGATTAAGGGCTACACCACCAATACTCGCATCTGTCGCATGTTTCACAGAGCCACCAATGATGATTGTCTTGAAATTTCGATCAACAAGCTTTACTGCATGGTGAATAGAATTTGTCACAACTGTAATCGGAAGGGAGGGTAATTGTTCAATCAATAGACTGTTAGTCGTTCCTGCATCAATAAAAATCACATCTTGTTCTTGTATATAAGAAGCTGCTATTTTTGCTATCTCCAGTTTTTCTTGAACGTTTTTGATTGATTTTTGCTGAATGGTCTCCTCTTCTTGTAGAAAGTGAAGGCTTTCCGCACCTCCATGAACTCTGCGAAGTTTATTTTCAGACTCTAACTCATCTAAGTCCCTACGAACAGTTGATTCAGACGTCGACAATAAATGAACTAACTTGTCTAATGATACAACCTGTTCTTTATTGACTTCTTCTAAAATCACTTGCTTACGTTCTGACTTTAAAATAGTATCACCTCTTTTAGAAAACGTTTACGATTCTTATTATACCTGTTTTTTTGAACTTGTCAATACTTTTCTTTCATTTTCTGTCAAAATATATCATTTTTGGTGATGGAAATACAAAAAACCACCAAATAGTGGTTTTTTTTGCTATTATTTTGAAGCTTTTTGGAAGCTTTCCCATATCTTTTGTTGTGGCTTAGCTCGAGGGATACGTTCGAATTCATCCGGATAAAACCAACCTACTTGACGATTTTCAAAAATTTTTCCTTCTCGTTCATAACCATGTATAAGTTGAATATGCCACTTTCGGTGACTAAAAATATGTTTCACTTCATCAAAAGAATGATTGGCCCATTCTATCTCCAAATCATAATCTTGCAAAAAACTCTCTTTTGGAAGAGACACCAAATTATCCATTCCAACCTCTTGACTGGAATGAAACAAATCTAGCTGATTGTTTTCAAATCGATCAACTTCAATAAGAGGAAAATGCCAAAAACCGGCAAGTAGATTTTCTGTTTCATTTTTCTCTAATAAGAATTGTCCCTTGGAGTTTTGTATAATGAAGGCTTTAAGATAGATAGAAATAGGCTTTTTCTTGGGTGCTTTGATTGGATAGCGATCCATAGTACCGTGCAAATAAGCAGCACTGAAATCCTTGATTGGGCTTTTTTCTGGACAAGGATTAAGAGGAGACTCAATATCAGAACCCAAATCCATTAACGCTTGATTAAAATCACCAGGACGCACTGGGTCAATTAGTATCTCCATCATGGATTGAAAAATCTTACGGTTACTTGGAACTCCAATATCATAATCTACTTCAAAAAGTCGTGCTAAAACCCGCATCACATTGCCATCTACAGCTGGTTCCGGTAAATTAAATGCAATACTTGCGATAGCCCCTGCCGTATAAGGGCCGATACCTTTAAGACTTGCAATATCGTTGTATTTATCAGGAAAAACCCCATCAAACTCTGACATAATCTGCTGAGCTGCTTGTTGCATGTTACGCACCCGTGAATAATAACCCAGTCCTTCCCAAGCTTTCAATAGACTCTCTTCAGGAGCTTGTGCTAAGTCCATGATAGTAGGAAACATGTCTAAAAATCGATTATAGTAAGGAATGACCGTATCTACCCGAGTCTGTTGTAGCATAATTTCCGAAACCCAGATATAATAAGGGTTATTACTACGTCGCCAAGGCAAGTCCCTCTTATTCTCATCATACCAGTTCAGAAGTTTCTCACGAAATGAGGCTATTTTTTTCTCATCCCACATATCAATTCCATATTTTTTTAAATCTAACATAAAAATAGTATAGCATAAAAAAAGAAAGCGTGGCCACCCCACACTTTCTGACATTATTAATAGTGACCTACTGCTTGGCTAGCCGTAATTAAAGTTAGTTTAAAGACATCATCTGAATTACAACCCCTTGACAAGTCATTAACAGGATGGTTCAATCCTTGCAAAATTGGCCCTACTGCTGAGAATCCGCCTAAACGCTCAGCCATTTTATAGCTGATATTTCCCGCTTCAATATTT
>NZ_KQ969167.1:24550-31422 GCF_001578805.1 Streptococcus sp. DD10
TAGCTGATATTTCCCGCTTCAATATTTGGAAAAACAAACACAGTTGCTTGGCCAGCTACAGAACTTCCGGGTGCTTTAAGTGCAGCAGTTTCTGGAACAAAAGCTGCATCAAACTGTAATTCACCATCAATAGCTAGGTCTGGACGCATCTCTTGGGCAATCCGAGTCGCTTCAACAACCTTCTCTACTTTCTCGCCAAAGCCACTTCCTTTACTTGAATAACTCAGCATAGCTACTTTAGGATCAATACCAAATATTTGAGCAGTTGTCGCAGAATTCACCGCAATTTCTGCCAAAACACTTGGATCAGGGTCAATATTGATTGCACAGTCCCCAAAAATATACCGTTCATCTCCTCTTACCATCAAAAAAGCTCCAGAGGTACGAGATACCCAAGGCAAAGTCTTAATAATTTGTAATGCTGGACGAACTGTGCTAGCCGTTGAATGAATCGCTCCAGAAACCATTCCCTGAACTTTTCCCATATAAACAAGCATAACTCCAAAGTAATTGACATCTTCTGTCAATAACTTCCGTGCTTCTTCTTCTGTCACTTTACCATTACGACGTTCTACCATAGCTGCTACCATCTCTTCAAAACAAGAACAGTTAGCAGGATCTATGATGTCATACCCTTCTGTCACTCCTTCAATTTCTAAGTAAATACGGATCTTTTCAGGATTTCCCAAGAGGACTGGAGTGATATCTGTTTCTTTTACCAAACGTTTTGTTGCTTGAAGTATACGTGGTTCCTCTCCTTCAGGAAGTACAATGCGTACCTCCTTACCTTTTAGCGCTTCTTTAATTGAATCAAAAATTTTCATTATTTGTCTCCTTTTATATTAACTAATGAATCAATAACTGATTGAAAATCTGATGGAATCGGACTTTCAAGATGTAATTCCTTTTCTGAAAAAGCATTATAAAACGTTAGTGAATGACAGTGTAACGCTTGTCGTGTGATACCGTCTTCCATGCTTCCACCATATAGGTCATCTCCCAGAAGTGGAAATCCAATATGGGAAAAATGCACACGAATTTGATGGGTTCTTCCTGTGTGAAGCTGAATGTCAACTAAATGTATCTTACCAAAAGAGGCAAGAACTTTATAACTTGTATGAGCGTACTTACCACCCTTGGCGACTCGACGCGTAATAATAGAGTCTTCGTCACGAGCAATTGGGGCAATGATTTCTCCCTCACGCTCCAACTCCCCCTCACCTTTAATCAAAGCAAAATAACGTTTCGCTATCGTTTTCTTTTGTAGTTGCTTGTCTAATCGCGCATGGGCATAACCGTGCTTTGCAAAAAGCATCAGACCAGATGTATCTCTATCCAAACGTGTTACAATATGAACTTGCTGATTTTCATACCCTTGATCAATATAGTAGGCTTTTACAAAATTAGCCATCGTATTTGAATGATTCACACTGGGAATACTAGCTACTCCAGCTGGTTTATCCAACACTAAAAAGTGATCATCCTCATAGACCAAAATCAACTTTTTCCTTACTGCTTCAAGAGTTTCAAATCCTAGCTCAGCAGGAATATGGATCGTTACCTCATCTCCTATATCTAGTAAATAAGTCGCATTTTGCTCCACTCCATTCACTAAAATAGCACCGCCACGAAATTTAATTTTTGCAAGTAGACTCTTTGAAACCTCATGTTTTTTGAGAAATGTCTTAATCTTAACATGCTCATCTGCTATAAATTCGAACCTCATTCATCCACCTCGCCAATAAAGGCATCCTTGACACGATTCCAAAAGCTAGTGTGGCTTGGAGAGGCTACAAAGTGAATCTTATGGTGATCAATCTGATACTCAATTTTTTGAATCTTATCAAATCGATAAGCGGCATTATCGATAGACAAAACATACTCATCTTGGTGTTGTGGAACAATTTCAATCTTATCCTTTTTAGGAACGATTATAGGAGAGCCCAGTGTTCGATAAACACGATTATTCAGACTCGCTACTTCAGCCAACTGAAGGGCTTCAATCGTTGGGTGTAAAACAGCTCCACCGAGAGATTTATTATAAGCTGTACTGCCCGTTGGCGTTGAAACAGACACACCATCTCCGCGGAAACGCTCAAAACAAACGCCATTAATGGAAATATCTGCCACCATGGTTTTAATGACTGCCTTAATCGTAGCCTCATTGAGTGCCTTGATATTATGGACCGTTCCATCCTGCAAAAATACTTTTACATTTAAAATAGGATAGGAAACCTTAGCTCCTGTGTCTAATTTAAGATTATCTATCAGTTTATCCAACTCAAAATCGCGGTAATCCGTATAAAAACCTAGATGCCCCGTATGAACTCCAACAAAGCGAACCTTATCTAGCTGCTCTTCATACTTGTGAAAAGCAGAAAGCAACATCCCATCCCCACCGATGGAAATAACAACATCTGGATTCTTATCTGTAAGCGTAAAGTCCGCCTGTCGTAACTTTTTTTTCAATTCTGTTGCTACTATCTGGCTATGAGGACGCCAATTACTAATTATGGAAATTTTTTTATCTGTATTCTTCATCGCTATCATCACTATTTCCAACACCGTCATTTAATTTTCGGTGTAAGGGATCAAAGAGTGCCTGTGCCTCTTGAATGTCGTTTCGAATTTTACGCATTTCTTCATCCAACTCATAAGCAATTTTAGAAGTCGTCGCCAAACGATGCCGAATTTCCTCTGGAAAGTCACCTTGATATTTGTAATTCAGAGAATGCTCAATCGTCGCCCAGAAATTCATGGCTAGGGTACGTATTTGAATCTCAGCCAAAATCGTCTTCGACCCATTAATGGTGTCTACTGTATATTCAACCACAACATGATAAGAACGATACCCCGATGCCTTACGATGATTAATATAGTCTCGTTCTTGCACCACTCGCATATCTTGTCGTTTATGAAGTAGCTCCACCACTTCCTTAACATCATCAACAAACTGTACCATTATCCGCAATCCAGCGATATCTTGTAAATCTTGCTCAAGGTTGGCATCGGTAATACCGCGGCGCACCATTTTTTCTTTGATACTCTCAATAGGCTTAACTCGTCCCGTTACAAACTCAATGGGAGAATGTCTGTTTTGTTTTCGATACTGCTTTCGAATCCCTCTTAGCTTTATTTTTAATTCTCCAACCGCTTGGATATAAGGATCTAGAAATTCTTCCCAATTATTTGGCATATAACCTACCTTGTCAAATGTCTTTGTCCTTTATAATATAGTATGTTTCCATTATAACATAGTTTTAAAACGTTTTCAATCAATTATCATCACGTTACAAACAGTTTCATTTCCTCATTTTTCTCTTTCATTACTTCTATCCTCTACCTTTATCATTAAATTGGTATTAATACTTTTCTACAAGAAACTTTCTCCTTTTTTCTTAGTATCCTCGGAAAGAGTCAACACTCTCATCAAATCCTCAGAGTTGTAAGCTCCCACATCTTTCAAAGCAAGTGCTACAGCATTAGTTTTAGTGACCTGAGCAAGCTGCGCCTCACTATCCGTCTTGTACTGGTCAAATTGAGCTTGTAAGTCTGCCAGCTGCTGCTTGCTTTCCTCACTAGCTCCCTCTTTTGCCTGCAAGTCCTTGATAGCTTGGTTCTGTTGCTCAAGCTGTTGTTTCAAGCTGTCATTTTCTGCCTGCACCTCAGACTTAGCTTGTGACTTGGCATTTTCAATGCCTGCACCGTACGCTTGCATAATATTGTCAATGACAGCCTTGTCCTCAATACCTGCCTCAACTAACATCTCACGTTTAAGGCTCATACCTTAACTCCTTTGTTTTACGTCACGAGGGACTGAGATACAGACACTTTTACGCCATATCCAGGGCAAAATAAAAACCGCTTGGATTTCCAAACGGTATAGAGTAGTCTTTCCTACCAGTCAAGATGAGTGACCACCTCCTACAGAGTGTCTAAAATGTTCAGATACTCTACTTCTTCGTATGTTTCTGTAAAAATATCAGGTTTGCAAGGATAAAATTCACCGTGCACACTTTTGATGATATAGTCGCCTTTTTGAGCAACCATATTCCCCTCTAAGGTTGGAATGACAACGCTAAGATTAGAGCATAGAGTGCTTTGACCGATAAAAGATTTGACTTCTTCATAGTTTGTTCCATCAAATCGGATAGCTTCAATCATGACTGGTCTTTTGCGATAGTGCATTTATGCCCTCCTTATTTACGACTAAACCAAGACTTTTTCTGAGTCTTTTTGAGAGCCTTAACCTCCGCCTCAATCTGGTCAAAGCGGTTGTTAGTAGCCTCTGTGTTCTGTGAGTTGATTTCTTTCATCTCATCAACAATGTACCAAAGTTGATTGTTTTGACAAAGCAAGTACTCCACAGCTTGCTCTGCTTTCTTTAGACGGTTCTCAAGTTCACGTTTCTTTTTGATACGTTTATTCATAGTTTCCTCCTGATTTTGGGTATAAGAAAAGCGCCTAGATTGAACTAAGCGCTAAGTTAATGAAATACTAATGATTTCAGTTTCAAAATACTCATAAAGAGTACCGTTGACATCTAAGCCAACTGAGTCAACTTCCTCATCATTATCATCTTTACTACAGTATTCTTGGACAAAACCTGAAACGATTGAGCCATCTTTAAGCACAAGTTTCACGTTTTGTCTTAAAAAAGTCCATAATTTCACGGCTTACCTCCATACGTTGGGACAATATGTGCTCCTGTCTTCCTGTAATGTATTCTAAAGCTATCAGTTTCAAACATCTCTCCTGTAGATTGGTCAATATACACGCCAACCTTGTTATCATGTTTGATGATTTCTTTTTTAGGAATGTAGTTAGGGTCTTCTTTATACAAGAACTTCCCTGTGCCAGAGTAACGTTTAATAAGTTTGGCTGCCTCCTCCATTGATACCGTCAAATAACTTGGTTCAAACTGCTTACCATTAGCTAAGTCAGTTTCAAGTCTCCTATGCCATTCGTTAGTACCTCTGATGTGGTCAGCTTGTTTCTGTTCGTTGATTTCTGCCTTAATTATACCATCTTTCACAGCAGAAGTGAAACGTTGTCGCATTTCTTTTTGTTCTGCCTTGTGCTTTTCCATTTTGGCTAGTTCACGTCTTACCTCGACCTCTTTCTTAGTCTTATGATAAGGCTCATCATAATATTTTTCCCTAGCGTAATCACGGTGTAGAAAAGGGTGCTGTCTGAGATAGTCTCTCATGGCTCCCTGTTGGATCCTAACCTTGTTTTTATACTTGTCTATCAGCTCTTTGTCACCCAGTTTCTCTGCAACGTGTAGATATTCCTTCGACTGTCTGATAGAACGCTCTAGGGCTCTCTGTTTAGCTTGTACGTTGGCATTTTCGATAGCCTGCTCAGGTTATATCTTTGACATCCTCCCTCAAATCAGGCTTATAGTTAGTACCCACAACAAAGGGAGTGATTTCATGAGTACAGTTAATACCCTGACAGCCTCCAGCGTATCCGTAGCCGTAGTCTGATAATGCTAAAATACGCTCCCCTTTTTCCGTTCTAGCAACCCCTGTAGTTACTATCTGGTGTTGCAAAGGAGCGCACATCTCTCTTGCCGTGGCCTTTTTGTGATAGTAAAAGGTATCTATACCCAACTCCTCAGCTGGAGCCATTCTAACCTCACGATAGACACGCCAAGCCGTGGACTTGATAACTTGCCTAGCGTAGGTATCAGCTCTCCAACGCTTGCCCTGACTATCCGTAAAACCGTAAAAGCCTTTTTTAGCCCACTTCATGACAGTATCTGAAATAGCCTTGTCTGATGTTGCAAGACCTGTGACAACCTTTGCTGTTGCCTCCTCAATGATGGACTGATACACCTGTCTCACACTCTTTGGTAGCGTTGTGTTGATGAGGTTATCAATATCCCCCATTGTCTGATTGACATAGGCTGCAAGATTGGTCTGAATAAGGGAGTTACTAACAAAATGACCACCGCCAGTATTTTTTTAAAATCAAGAATAAAAAAAACGCTGACTTAACAACGTTTTACCAAGTTTTGCGAAAGAATGCAAAGGAATAATGGAGCCGGTGGGAGTCGAACCCACGTCCAAACACCTGTCAACATATTTGTCTACAACCATAGGTTATGTATTAGTTTAACAGTCCCTCGACACATAACTCAAGCCTAGAAACTGCGAGTCTATCAATCTCTTATCAAGCCGCTAGACAAGGCTTGATCGTATCTCGCTAATCATAAGACCTGTCATTGAACACGAGCAATCCAAATCGGGTCACGCCTGCTGTTTTTTAGGCAGCTAGAGCGTAAGAAGTGTTATTTTTTGCAGTTATATTTAACTGAGCGTTTACGTCGCCACACGAGTCGCAAAATATGCCTCATAATGCCTGTCGAATCCGTAACGACCCCTAACTAACTTTATTAGTATAACAGATTGTTTTAAAAAATGCAAAAGCAAAATAAGTGATAATTAAAAAAGTCAGATGGTTAAAAATTAAGCAAGCAATAAAACAAATAAATAACTTCTCCTAGAAAATCGGGATCGATACCTATTCGTTTTATTACTTAACTGAAATTATTTTGACACAGAACAATGTGTTGCTTTATTTGATTTCTTCTATTTTTTATCGACCCACAAGATAATTACTTTGTTTGATTTCATTTTTGCTGCAACTTCTTTCTATTTCAAAAAGAAATTTCCCAAACACTAAAGCTAACACAGCAAAGAGGAGGTAAATTATATAATAAACAACAATCCACTCATTAACTGTCAGAATCAGAACAAAAAATAGTAGAACTATCCAACTCAAGCAACATCAACTAAAACCATAAATAACAGCGTAGAGTAAGGACAGCAGAAAAATAAATAAAAGTACAGGGAAATATTGTCGAT
>NZ_KQ969167.1:31665-41996 GCF_001578805.1 Streptococcus sp. DD10
GAAACTAATACCAATATAAATTGATGTTTTAGTTCCTTCACCATAACTACTCCAAGTATTTTCGAATCGTTTTAATTTGTTTCCGTGAAGCTTTTAACATGCGGACAGAACCTTTAACCGGTAATGCCATTGCTTTGCGTGGAAGGGTACGAATCGATCGTGCTAGCCGTCTAGCAGTTGCTTCTTGATGATGATCTTTCTTAAATTCTCTTGAGATAGAAACATCCAAGTAGAACTCATACATACGTTTCCCAAAGTTCTCAGCGGAGATGTCATAGAGCTTTTGTGCCCATTTCTTCTCTTGGGGTCTTGGAGTTGAAAGAGTAGCCTCTAGGATGGCTCCTGCTAAATCCTTTTCCTTATAGTAGAGGAGACCAAACATAGGATCATCGATTACACCTTCTAGATAAGGATTCCCATGAGCAATAATTGGCGTACCGCTGGCCAAAGCCTCTAAGTAAGTCAAGCCTTGGGTCTCACTAGTTGAGGCAGAAACAAAGAAATCTGCTGCCTTGTAGTAAAGAGCCGTCTCACTAGGCGGAATCATCCCTGTAAAAATTACCTTATCTTCGATGCCTAAACGATTTACCTGTCCTTTTAAATCATTTAGATAAGGACCGTCACCAGCTACAACTAATTTTATATTGGGATTTTCTTGACAAACATCTGGAATTGCTGCAACAATAGACTGGATATTCTTTTCGTATGAAACACGCGATAAACTCAACAACATGGTTTCTTTGGGGTCAATCCCTAATTTTTCACGTAATTTTGCAATGACAACACCAGTCAATTCTGGACGCTCAAATTTTGCAAGATCAATACCAGTAGGAATCACTCGTTTTTCAGCAGCAATTTTATATTTGACCAGCAAGTCGTAAACGATTTCGCTAGGACAAATAACACCATCTAACTCGCTCATGAAACTGCGAGCCATATACTTCACCATACTTGGTCGAATTATCAATCCTTTCGCAATATAGTGCACATAATCTTCATACTGAGTATGATAAGTATGAACAACAGGAATCTTTAGTTCCTTTGCGATAGCAATCCCCAAAAGTCCTAAAGAAAACTCTGTCTGGGTATGAATGATATCCAACTGATACTGCTTTGCAATTTCTAAAGCTTTTGAAAAACCCCGATAAGCCACTCGGCGGTCTTTAAAAGCAAAAAAAGGAACGCTCGGGATACGAACGATTTGCCAATCCCCATAGCGGTCCACATCCTTATCTGTTGTCGTAAAGATAAATACAGTATGACCTAACTTTTCAAGCTCCATCTTTAGAGTACGAATGCTTGTCGCTACACCTGAAACTTGCGGAAAATACGTATCTGTAAATAAACCAATTCGCATTTAAATCTCCAATACCTCTTTATATGCCGCAACTAACTGTTGCGCAACGTCATCAATCGAGCGACTCTGAGCCACCTTAAAGCCTTCTTCGCGTTTATCCGTCTTTCCTTGGATAATGTTTTCAAGAGCCACAACAAATTCATCTACATTATGACAAAGATCCGCTGATTTTTCATCAATCCACCCCTCATAGACAGGGATATCTCGAAGGACAACATGTTGATGACTGGCAAAAGCTTCTAAAACAACAATCCCTTCTGTTTCCTCATAAGACGGAAAGAAAAAAGCACTTGCCCCACTCATCGCTCCCTGAAAAACAGCACCTTTAAAATAGCCAGGGAAGCTAACATTAGCTGGATGCTTGCCATTGACAATATCCCTAATTTTTTAGGAATTAGCCATTTTTTTATCGAACCGAGCCAGATAAAGCGTACATGAGGCATCTTTTCTGCTACTTTAACAAAATCCTCAATACCTTTACGACGAAAATACAGACCTGCACAAACAACTACAGGAGTATTTTTTTCAATCCCAAAATACCTACGAAATACTTCTTCTTTGTGTTCATCCTTACCATATTTTTCGAGATCGATTCCGTTTGACACTGCAATAATCGGTGTCGTCACTCCGTAAGACTGAATCAACCGTTTTGAATATTCTGATGGCGTGATCACATAATCCGCTTTTTGATAAAGATGAGCTAAATATTTACCCACAAAAGGAGCAAAAAAATTAGAACCGATAAACGAATTTTGAAAATCTTCCTTTGTCGAATGTCCATGCATAATGACTTTTTTGCCATTTTTTTTGCAGCATGAAGAAGTAGAAAACTTCTGGGACCGTATGTATTGATGTGAACCACATCATAATCTCCTAAAATATCTGTTGTATAAGGAATCCCAGCCAAATCTAAGGCATGCATCTGATGATGCAACGCTCGACCAATACCTGATTTTTCTAGTACGGATTTACCTTCTAAATAGAGCAATACTTTCATAAAACTATTATAGCAAAAAAGAGAAGGGGAAACAAGAAAAGCTCTGTTTCACTCACTCCTCATTTTTTATTTTGTCGATTGGCGTTTTGTAATTCCATGTGATAGTAAGACTTCACGTTCATCCAATTCTTCTTTATGCATAATCTTTGTCAACATACGCATACTAATCGCCCCTAAATCATAAAGAGGCTGGCTGATTGAAGTTAGACTAGGACGAGTATAGCGTGTAACTTGAGAATCATCACTCGCAATGATTTCAAAATCAGCAGGTACTTGAATCCCTCTATCTGTTAATCCATTCAAAAGACCTGCAGCCAACTCATCCCCAGTTACTACAGCAGCATTAGCTTTAGATGCGATTAAACGTTCTGCCATTGCATAGCCATCATTATAACCGTATTTTGACTCAAATACTAAACCTTCACTATATGTCAGACCTTGAGCTTTTAATCCGGATTTGTATCCAGATAAACGAACTTTCCCATTAATATCATCTACTAGAGGACCGCTAACAAAAGCAATCTTATCATTCCTCTTAGAAAGTTCCTCCACAGCATCAGCAGTTGCTTTAGCGTAGTCAATATTAACACTTGGCAACTGATGCTCCACATCTACTGTACCTGCAAGAACAACCGGTGTGCGTGAACGTGAAAACTCTGAGCGAATTTTCTCTGTTAGATGGTAGCCCATAAAAATAACACCATCTACTTGTTTTGAAAAGAGATTGTTGACAACTGCGACTTCCTTATCGTCGTCCTCATCACTATTAGTCAAGATGATATTGTATTTATACATTTCTGCAATGTCATCAATCCCTTTGGCTAAAGTTGCAAAATAGCTGTTTGTAATATTTGGAATCACTACCCCAACAGTCGTAGTTTTCTTACTTGCAAGTCCACGTGCAACTGCATTCGGGCGATAGTCCAAACGTTCAATAACTTCCAACACTTTTTTTCGTGTGTTTTCTTTGACGTTTTTATTACCATTAACAACGCGACTAACCGTAGCCATCGATACACCAGCTTCTCGAGCGACATCATAAATTGTTACAGTATCGTCTGTATTCATTCTTTTTCCTTTCTATATTGAAAATTTCGTTTTCATTTTCCTACCAAAATTATTTTACCACTAATTGTAAACACTTTCAAGTATTTTAATATTTTTTTGAAAAAGAGTTTACGAACAACAAAGTTGGTAAGTAATCTATCTAGGTTCTTATCACTCATTTTTAAGCATTCAAACATAAAAAATATGTCATCTCGCTAGATTTTCGTTTTTCTTTTTGGTTTCTTGGAATTTCCTTCTCCTTTATCTTGATTTTTTTCTTTTTTTTGCAAAAATAGAGGGGTAGAAAGAAGGTAGCTTATGTCTAAAATCAATCAAATCATCGAGTATCTCGAAAATGAAAAAATGGACGTCGCTGTCGTATCTGACCCCGTCACCATTAACTATCTAACTGGCTTTTACAGTGACCCTCATGAACGCCAGATGTTCCTTTTTGTCTTTGCCGATCACGCACCTCTGCTCTTTGTCCCTGCTCTTGAAGTTGAGAGGGCATCTAGCTCTGTGGATTTCACTGTTGTGGGCTATGTGGACTCTGAAAATCCCTGGGAGAAAATCAAGCATGCCTTACCAGTTCACGGCTTCAAAACCGTTTCTGTCGAGTTTGACAATCTCATCCTAACTAAATACCACGGTCTACGTACCGTATTTGAGGGTGCAAACTTTGAAAACCTGACCCCTCGCATCAACAGAATGCGCCTGTTCAAGTCAGCAGACGAAATCCAAAAGATGTTTGTCGCTGGACAATACGCTGACAAGGCAGTCAAGGTTGGATTTGACAATATCTCCCTTGACAAGACCGAAACAGACATCATCGCGCAGATTGACTTTGCCATGAAACAGGAAGGCTATGAGATGAGTTTTGAAACCATGGTCTTGACTGGTGACAATGCTGCCAATCCACACGGTATCCCTGGTGCAAATAAGGTGGAAAATAATGCTCTCCTCCTCTTTGACCTGGGAGTTATGGTCAATGGCTACGCTTCCGATATGACACGGACTGTTGCCGTTGGCAAGCCAGACCAGTTCAAAAAAGACATCTATAACTTGACTTTAGAAGCTCAACAAGCTGCCCTAGACTTTATCAAACCTGGTGTAACTGCTCATGAAGTGGACCGGGCAGCACGTACTGTTATCGAAAAAGCTGGCTACGGAGAGTACTTCAACCACCGTCTAGGTCATGGTATCGGTATGGATGTCCACGAATTCCCATCTATCATGGAAGGAAACGACATGGTCATCGAGGAAGGCATGTGTTTCTCTGTTGAACCTGGAATCTATATCCCTGGCAAGGTCGGTGTCCGTATCGAAGACTGTGGTGTCGTGACCAAGGATGGCTTTGACATCTTTACAAACACCAACAAGGATTTGTTGTATTTTGATTAAAAAGAAAGCATTTCAGACGGAAAATCTGGAATGCTTTTTTACCATAGTTTTTTCAGAATTTCTTCAGAGCTGACAAAAAAGCGGGTTGCCCCGCTTCATCTTATTCCTCAGAATTAGAAAAAAGGATTAGCCGTTGAATTGACTAATCCTTTTTATATTATTCTAAAATAAATCAGTCGAAGAACGTTTACCTTGGTTAAAATCTTTACTTGCAAAGAAGGAAGGTAGATAATGAGAATATAGTGCATTTGTTACAAAGCCATAATCTTCCGAAGAAAATTTCTTAGCATACCTTACACTATATTTTTGGGAGTTGGTAGGATGTTTTGTGCCTTTTCCCCAAATCGCATCTGACATATTTCCTAAAATTTCATTAACTTTATTTCCAATGGAATTGCTTACGAAATTTGTAGGAACATTTGTGAACACAGATGTTAGACCACCTATATTTTCTATAGTATTACGCCAGAAACCATTCCCTAGACCTATCCAAGAAGCCAAAACACTTCCTGATTTACGTCCAGATTCCATACTTTCAGCTGACAGATTCAATAAGTTCGTATCCTTCTTTGTATCATTTTGATATTTTTTTGCATCAGTAACAAGGGACACAATTTTTGATGCATTCTGTTGTAAAACATTGTATAAATTATCAAAATAATTTTTATTAACCAACCTATTGGCTAAAGAATAAACATTGAATAAAGTATCAGAAACTTTCTTTATTCTAGATATGAAGGGATTAGCAACACTTCTTAACTCAATAATTTCTTTAGCTGGTAAATTCACAATATCATTTACTGAATTGTATGCATCGTTAGCATTTTTGATTGACCAATCTGGCAAACCAGGACCATTCAAATTAGTCACTCTAATGACTTTGTGCTCAGAATTACCAAATAATTTACTTGCTGCAATATACGCTTGATAACCGCCTAAAGAGTGACCTGTAATATACACATTTCTATAATTATCATTCAAATATATCTTAGAATACTCAAGTAGTTTCTCTACACTATCTGCAAATGATTTATTCCCTAGAGGTATAGTCAAATCTTTTACTAATTCTTGAGGTGCTTCATCTGTTCCGCGAAACGCCAATACAATATCTTTAGTATTTTTATTTTTAAAGATAACTAAATTAGATTTAGTTGTAATTATATCAACAGCTTCGCTTTCTAACTCTGCTACTAGTTCCCATTTTTTGAATATTTCAAAATCCTCTGATTTTAGCAGACCGTACAAATTGTCATTTCCAAAATCTTTACCATTTTTCTGATTTAAGATGGAAGGGTTATTAAAAATATCTTGCAAAGTTATTTTCTGATTTTTATCAAAATAAGCAAGTGCAGCAAAAATGGCTAGGTCTCTTCTATCTACATTCCATTCTGACGGATTCAACTTTTGACCAAAGGAATCTTTTTCTCTATTTTCATCTGCATCAGACCAACCATCACCATCGGTATCATCTGAATTAGAATATATAGCTAAATTCTTTTCAAGACTACCTCTAGGTGTATTGTCTTTATCATCCGTTATCCCATCACCATCGGTATCTTTTTGATTTGGGTGACTCACAAGATATAAGTAAACTTTACCTGTTTTTTTATTAATTTCTGGTCTAGCTTCATTACCATTAACCAATGTATCACCATCAGGATCTTTGTCTAAAACATTTTCAAACACAGAGTCATCCATCTTATCAATCAAAGGATTAAGCAACTCCTTCTTCTTATCCTCCGATAATTTATCATAGTTAGTAATGCCATGTTTATTAGCTAGTTCACTGCGAAATTCTTCTACCTGTGACTTAAATAATTGTTCTCCAGTTCCCGATAACAGATTTCCTTTAAAAATTTCTTTCGTATAGTATGCAGAAATCCTATCATTATTGGTATCGCCAGCAATAGTATCAACCTCTACTTGTTTAAAGATTTCTGGTAAGCCATTCGCCTCCTCTGCATAGTAATACTTTCCGTTTGTTCTGTTCGCAATTTCTCTTAACAAAACTTCGTCGACAGAACGAAGACCAACAACATAAATTGAAATATTATTATCATTAGCTTGTTTTAACAATTCATCATACTGACTAATTCGGGAATTATCCTCACCATCTGTTAAGAACACAATCGACTTTTTGTTATTAGATTTATCAGTTAATAGTTCATGTAGCCCAGTATGAAGCCCTAATAACAAATCTGTCCCCCCTGAACTGTCAACTTTTTCCAAAGCATCTTTTGCTTCATCAAAATTACTACCCAGATTTTTTAGTACAGTTCCATAGTCGTCAAAGTCAATCACGGCCACTTTATCTTTAGAAGAATCAAGCTGATTAATTAATTCTTTCGATAGACTAATACGCTTATCTTCAGAATCATTAGAACTCATACTACCTGAACTATCCAATACAAAGGCAATAGAGCGACCAGTTTTTACAGTTTTCTTACTCTCAAGTAACGGAGCATTCTGAACAGTTTTATCCTGTTCTGTTTTATCTGCTACTATATACGTTCCAGACTCAGAAATAGGTGCGTATGCCATATTCCCATTAACAGTTGTCGACAATTCATCTAATAACTGAGTTTTTTCATTGTACTTATAAATACTAGGTTGACTACGAACTGTTAAATTATTTGCTTTAATTTCAAGTCCTATATCTGTTTTTGCTAAGTCTCCCTTGTATTCAAGAGTAATAGCACTTCCTAAATGCCCAGACATTCTATCTGATAATACAGTTTCTTTATTATCAAAAACTTGAATCTTAGCCAACTCTTCTTTTGGTAAATCAGAAGATAAACTTACTAAACCACCATCCGCTTTTACAGTTTCAAATCCAGGTTTGCGAGTCCCAACTCTCACTATTCCTGTAATGACTGGAATATCTTTACTAATCAGCGTTTCCACTTGATCCTCTTTATCCTGCAGTTCCCGTTTTCGTTTTATCGTAACTGTAACAAAAGAAGCCTGAATATTTTCAAGTTCACGACGACCTTCAAATATTGTATTGTCGTAAATTTCAACAAGTTTTGCCGTTGCTAATTTGTCACTAGACATAGTTGGAATAGACACACTATTTTTGACATTCTTAACCATCTCGTCTAAAACTTTATCGTCAGTCACCACATCTTTTTTAGCACTATCTGTGACTTCTGTATAAATCGTTTCTCTTATCGGAAGTGGATTGACGACGATTGATGCAGCTTCAGTTTCGTTTTCAGGTGTCACTACTATCGAGGTGTTTACCGCTCTCTTAGTTCCAACTTTAATAACACGATTAACAGGTGCTTTTATTTCATTTATTGAGGTTGTTTCACGACTGACTTCAACTCCATCCTTGATAACAACCTTCTGCATACTAATTTTTTCGCCTAAGCTTCCTTCTGTTACAATGATAGTTTGACCTACTGAGAGATTTTCATCCTCTTGATAAATAACCTGATAAGGAACCCCCTCTGTCAAGCGAACCACTCGTTCAACTACTGTAACGGTACTAGCAATCGGTTGACTTGAATTTTCTGTAGCTGGACTTATATTTCTTTCGATGATTGGTACTGATCGAAATGAGGTTTCACCATTTGCTTGGTCACTTACTACCTCTACATTTTCTGAACTTATTCCATGAGAAGAATCACCACTTACAGAATCTATTGCCTCAGAAGCTAGTTTATCTACATTTGGAGAAGATACTTCACTAGCAGACTCCGTTACTCCCGAAGAGGATACTGGTTCTGAAGGAGTATCCGTCTTTGGTTGTGTTGAGACCTCACTAGTTGGTACTTCAATAGTCTCCTCACGTGATGTCTCCGATAAAATCTCTTCCCTTATAGATGGAAGTACAACAACACTAGTATCATTTTTTACTAGTCCGCTAAGGTTCTCTCCTGTTTCAACAGTGAGCTTGTCAGGGAGTTCTGCTGGTTTATTTGCATCATTGTGAGTTTTCGTAGAGGTAACTATATCAACTTGATTTTTATTGATAAAGTCACGAATTTCTTCTGTATTTTTACTATTAAATTCTGCTACATGCTCCACTCGAGCCTCTGGTACTTCTTCTGAGTCTGTAGCAGTTGGTTGTATCACACGGTATGCTTGGGCTACTTCTCCATTATCAACTACAATACGCTGTCCGTCCTTACTGATAGAAAGCTTATTGCCAGCATAGATAAGATCCACATTAGCAATCTTATTAATCTGAGCAAGGATATTCATATCAATATCCACCGCTTTAGCTATAACAGACAAAGTATCTCCCCACTTAATTAAGTAGGTAGTAGAGTCTTTACTCTCTTTCAAGTCTATTTTAACCATTTCTACAGTACGAGCTACCCAAGCTTTTTCATTTGCTGAGACAAGCTCCGTAGCTCCAGCTACAAAAACAAGCGATGCACCTGCAAGACAAATCCATTGCCCTGTACGTTTTTTATGTAAACGGAAACCTTTTTCCATCACAAATCCCTCCTAAAAAATCATTTAACACGAATATTATAAATCACATCACAAATAATTGCAAACGTTTTCTAGTTAAATCTCCACAGAAAATAGGAGACGAAGCATTAAACTTACATCTCCTATTGTTTATTGTTCCTCCACCCCTGAAAGAGCCTCTTTATCCGCAATGATAATGACATCATCATGGTTTTGCAGGCTACTTGCTGGTAGATCTTCTGTCACTGGTCCTTCTACCATGCCCTTGATAGCATCGGCTTTTGATTTACCATATGCAAAAAGAACAATGGTCTTGGCCGCTAAAATATTTTTAATTCCCATTGATAGAGCTTGTGTCGGTACATCTTCTATTCTTTCAAAGAAACGGCTGTTGGCTTCTATGGTTGACTGCTGCAAGTCCACCAGATGGGTTTCACTTTCAAAGCTAGTCCCAGGTTCATTAAAGCCGATATGGCCATTACGACCCACACCCAAAATCTGCAAATCCACAGGATGTTCAGCCAAAATCTGGTTGTACCGTTGCACTTCTTCTTCAGGATTTTCTGCTAAACCATTTGGCAGATAGGAAACTTTAAATGGTTTAGCATGGAAAAGATTTTCCTTCATAAAATAATGGTAGGACTGATTGTTATCTGCAGATAGCCCCACATATTCATCCAAATTAACACTAATAAGTTCCTTAAAATCAAGGTCGCTAGCTGTCACTTGTCTATAAAATTCAATCGGACTAGAACCTGTCGCCAATCCTAAGACCTTAGCACCAGCCTCTAACTTTTCCTTCAAAATCTCAAAAGCAATCTTGCCTCCTTCGACTTGCGTCGCTACTTGAATAATTTTCATTGCTAAACTCCTTTTCACTTTCTTATTTTATTATATGGTATAGACCAATTTTTGTCAAGTATAGAACCTATTTTTAAAAAAAGTAATTTCCAATAGTTTATCTTCTATTAAAAACTTCAAGTTAAAGTGGAATTTTGGTATAATAGTCGGTGCTAGACTCATACAGTCTCAAAGAGAGGTAGGCTTTTTTTCAAAATAAACACTCTCTCTCTATTTTTACTGATACTTTAGATAAGGTTTTTC
>NZ_KQ969168.1 GCF_001578805.1 Streptococcus sp. DD10
GGACAATATTTGTCTCTTATCTGTAGTATAATCTAATATATTTTAATTTTAGATAGGTATCATATACTAATAGAAGTATTGAAAGTGGTGTAAAAATTGTCAAATACGTTTGATATTTTGATGAATCAGATTGACCTACCTTTAGAGTATCGTGAGTCAGATGCCTTACAAGGGGCAGAGATTGAGAAAGTCATTGTGCATAGAGCTAGCAAGGTATGGGAGTTTCATTTTGTTTTCGCGAAAATTTTGCCGATTGAGATTTTTAAAAGTTTATCTTCTGCTCTTCAAAACGAATTTTCAAAGACTGGAAATCAAGCTATATTTTCTATTAAAGTCAAAAGTAATTCTTTCACCAATGAGTTGTTACAGTCTTATTATGAGGAGTCTTTTGCAACTGGTCCTTGTTCCAGTCAGGGATTTCGTTCTCTTTTTCAGGGTTTGCTGGTGAAGGTTAATGGTGATGTTTTATCTATCAGTGGTCCTTCCAGTATTGACACTGAGCATTTTCGTAAAAATCATCTGCCAAATCTTGTTGAGCAGTTAACTAAGTTTGGTTTTCCTCGTTTTAATTGTCAAGTAGTGATGGATGAAGAGCTGACTCAGCAGCAGAAAGAGCAGTTTTTGGCAGATAAGGAAGAGAAATTTCGGCAGGCTAATGATGAAACTCTGCGTGCGCTGGAATCGCTTGAACTGATAGGTTCACAACCTATGGAGGAAAAGCCTGCCTTTGATTTTCAAACCAAGCGAACTATGGCTAAGACCAAGCTAGATAAAGCCGAAATCACTCGGATGGTGGATGTTCAAAGTGAGGAGAATCGTCTAGTCTTTGAAGGTTTAGTTTTTGACGTGGAACAACGGGTAACCAGGACAGGTCGTGTCTTGATAAATTTTAAAATGACTGACTACACGTCTAGCTTTGCTCTTCAGAAATGGTTTAAAAATGAGGAAGAGGCTGCTAAGTTTGATCTGATTAAGAAAAATTCTTGGTTGAGAGTTCGTGGAAATATAGAAATGAATAACTTCACACGAGACTTGACTATGAATGTTCAAGATGTGCAAGAAGTAACGCATTATGAGCGAAAAGATTTAATGCCTGAGGGTGAAAAACGTGTTGAGTTTCATGCGCATACTAATATGTCTACTATGGATGCTCTGCCAGAAGTCGAGGATATTGTAGCCACTGCGGTAAATTGGGGTCATAAAGCAGTAGCGATTACTGATCACGGGAATGTTCAATCTTTTCCACATGGCTACAAAGCTGCAAAAAAAGCTGGCATACAGCTTATCTATGGCATGGAGGCCAATATCGTAGAAGATAAGGTTCCAATTGTATATAATCCTGTGGATATAGATTTGACTGATACTACTTATGTTGTATTTGATGTGGAAACAACCGGTCTATCTGCTGTTTACAATAATTTGATTCAAGTTGCAGCTAGTAAGATGTATAAAGGGAATATCATTGCTGAGTTTGATGAGTTTATTGATCCTGGACATCCTTTGTCAGTCTTTACGACGGAGTTGACAGGGATAACAGATGAACATCTGCGTGATGCCAAGCCACTGGAACAAGTTTTGAAAGAATTTCAAGATTTTTGTCAAGATACTGTTCTTGTTGCTCATAATGCTAGCTTTGATGTCGGTTTTATGAATGTGAACTATGAACGGTATGGGCTACCTATTATTAGTCAGCCAGTGATTGATACCTTGGAATTTGCCCGCAATCTCTATCCAGAATACAAACGTCATGGTCTGGGACAATTAACCAAGCGGTTTAAAGTTGCTCTTGAGCATCACCATATGGCTAATTATGATGCCGAAGCAACTGGGCGCTTGCTCTTTATCTTTATCCGAGATGTAGAAGAAAAATATGGCGTGACCAATCTATCTCAGCTGAATACTGAGCTAGTAGATGAAAATTCCTTTAAAAAAGCACGAGTTAAACATGCTACCCTTTATGTAAAAAATCAGAAAGGGCTTAAAAATATTTTCAAGCTGGTTTCTCTATCCAATACCAAGTATTTTGAAGGGGTGCCAAGGATACCACGGACGGTATTGGATGCTCATCGTGAGGGATTAATTATTGGTTCTGCCTGCTCAGAAGGGGAAGTTTTTGATGCGGTTGTTTCTAAAGGAGTAGAAGCAGCTGTTGAAGTGGCTAAGTATTATGACTTTATTGAGGTCATGCCTCCAGCAATTTATGCTCCTTTGATTTCCCAAGAGCAAATCAAGGATATGGATGAACTCCAGTCAATTATCAAGAGTTTGATAGAGGTGGGAAATCGTCTTGGAAAGCCTGTACTTGCAACGGGAAATGTCCATTATATTGAACCGGAAGAAGAGATTTTTCGTGAGATTATTGTCCGGAGTTTGGGTCAAGGAGCGAAGATTAATCGTCCTATTGGTCGAGGAGAGAATGCACAACCAGCACCACTTCCTAAAGCTCATTTTAGAACAACAAATGAAATGCTAGATGAGTTTGCCTTTTTAGGAGAAGACTTGGCTAGAAAATTGGTCATCGAAAATACCAATGCTCTAGCAGAGACGTTTGAACCAGTTGAGGTGGTTAAGGGCGACCTCTATACACCCTTTATCGAGAAGGCGGAGGAAACGGTTGCGGAGTTGACCTATCAAAAGGCCTTTGAGATTTATGGAAATCCCCTGCCGGACATTGTTGATCTGCGGATTGAAAAGGAATTGACTTCCATTCTGGGAAATGGTTTTGCTGTGATTTATCTAGCTTCCCAGATGCTGGTGCAGCGTTCCAATGAACGAGGTTATCTAGTGGGGTCACGGGGTTCAGTTGGATCCAGTTTTGTTGCAACTATGATTGGGATTACTGAAGTTAATCCTTTGGCACCACATTATGTCTGTGGTCAGTGTCAGTACAACGAGTTTATCACGGATGGATCCTATGGTTCAGGTTTTGATATGCCCAATAAGGACTGTCCAAACTGTGGTCACAAACTGAGTAAAAATGGGCAGGATATTCCTTTTGAAACCTTCCTTGGTTTTGATGGAGACAAGGTTCCCGATATTGATTTGAACTTCTCGGGGGAAGACCAACCGAGCGCTCACTTGGACGTGCGGGACATCTTTGGTTCAGAATATGCTTTTCGTGCGGGAACAGTTGGTACCGTAGCAGCCAAGACAGCTTATGGTTTTGTCAAAGGTTATGAGCGGGATTATGGAAAATTCTATCGGGATGCGGAGGTAGAACGCCTAGCGCAAGGAGCTGCGGGGGTAAAACGGACGACTGGTCAGCACCCTGGGGGGATTGTTGTTATTCCCAACTATATGGATGTGTACGACTTTACACCTGTGCAGTATCCTGCAGACGATGTCACAGCTGAGTGGCAGACAACCCATTTTAACTTCCATGATATTGATGAGAATGTCTTGAAACTCGATGTTTTAGGTCATGATGATCCAACTATGATTCGGAAACTTCAGGATTTATCTGGTATTGATCCTAATGAAATTCCTATGGATGATGAGGGAGTGATGGCTCTCTTCTCGGGGACAGAAGTACTGGGTGTGACACCTGAGCAGATTGGCACACCGACTGGAATGCTAGGGATTCCTGAATTTGGAACTAACTTTGTTCGAGGGATGGTCAATGAAACGCATCCGACGACCTTTGCAGAACTGCTCCAGTTATCAGGATTGTCCCACGGTACGGACGTATGGCTAGGTAATGCACAAGATCTCATCAAGCAGGGAATTGCGGACCTATCAACTGTTATCGGTTGTCGGGATGACATCATGGTTTATCTCATGCACAAGGGACTGGAACCTAAGATGGCCTTTACTATCATGGAACGGGTGCGGAAAGGGCTCTGGTTGAAAATTTCTGATGAGGAGCGTAACGGATATATTCAGGCTATGAAGGAAAATAATGTGCCTGAATGGTACATTGAGTCCTGTGGGAAAATTAAGTATATGTTCCCTAAAGCCCATGCGGCTGCTTATGTTATGATGGCTCTGCGTGTAGCCTACTTTAAGGTGCATCATCCAATTTACTATTATTGCGCTTACTTTTCTATTCGTGCCAAGGCTTTTGATATCAAAACCATGGGTGCAGGGTTGGATGCGGTCAAGCGCAGGATGGAAGAAATTTCTGAAAAACGGAAGAACAATGAAGCCTCTAATGTAGAGATCGACCTTTTTACCACACTCGAAATCGTCAATGAAATGTGGGAAAGGGGGCTTAAGTTTGGTAAGCTTGATCTCTATCGTAGTGATGCAACCGAGTTCTTAATTGATGGTGATACTCTGATACCACCTTTTGTAGCTATGGATGGCTTGGGAGAAAACGTTGCGAAGCAAGTTGTGAAGGCGCGCGCAGAAGGAGAATTTCTCTCTAAAACTGAGCTCCGCAAGCGGGGAGGTCTTTCCTCTACACTAGTCGAAAAGATGGACGAGATGGGGATTCTGGGTAATATTCCAGAGGATAATCAGCTGAGTTTGTTTGATGATTTGTTTTGATAAAAGATATAGATGGACAAATTTTGTCCATCTATTTTGTTATACTTGGTGTATAATAAAGGAAGAGGGAATGCAAATGAATCAACACGGCTTCAATGAAAACTACCAATTTGAAAATTTTACAGAAAAAAATGGCAATGAGTGGGCCAAAGTAGGAGCCTTGGCGGTTGTGCAGAATTTGGGAACTCTTTACAATCCCTTTTATCTCTATGGTCAACCTGGTGCTGGGAAAACGCATCTGATTCAATCGGTTGGAAATCAAGTTTTAAAAGAAAATCCAAACACACAAGTAAAATATATATCAGCTAAGGATTTTGCCGATGAGTGTTTAGAGGCATCAAAAATAGGTGATTTAGAACAATTTAGAAAGTGCTACTCTAATCTTGATCTACTTATCTTGGATGACATTCAAGCCTTGAGCGAGATGGCTATCTCTGTCCAGGACGAATTGATCACCATTTTTGATTTACTTCGTCGCCAACAGAAACAAATCATCCTATCCAGTTCATGTGAGGTAGATGAATTAGAGAATTTTAATCCAAAACTAACATTACGTTTTAAATTGGGATTGATAGTAAGTCTGTCACTCATTGAAAAATAATCAAACGAGGAAAAAATGATGAACGACCAAGAAAGATTGCTGACTATATTTCTTCGCTTGCAAGCTGGCGCGCACTTGAGAAAAAAAGAACTGGCAGATGAATTTGCAGTGAGCGAGAAAACTATTCAACGTGATCTTGCTTTGTTACGTGATTTTTTAGCAAGTCAGTTGCATATTGCGAGTGAATTAGTCTACAGTCGGAAAACAAATAGTTACGCTTTTCAGGGGAAGGCTATATTTAACAAAAAGGATATTTTGGTTATTGCAAAGATTTTGTTAGAAAATCGAGCCTTGAATCAAGAGGAAAATGAGGATTTACTGAGAAATTTACTATCTTTAGTGTCCCGTGAAGAACAAAAAGAGATTGAACAGATTATTGGCAGTGAAAAACTCAATTATGTTCCTCTATCTGACCAACAAAATCGTGTGGACAAGATTTGGGATTTATCAGAGGCCATTCGTCGGGAGAATGTGATGGACATCAGCTACCAAAGCCCTTATACCCAGACTTCTAAGGAACAGACGATTTTGCCCGTCTCTCTTTATTATGATAGCCACTATTTTTATGTCGTTGCCTATCAACTGAAACATGAGACCTATATCACACTGAGAGTGGATCGTATTTTATCTTGGAAATGGAGCAACCAACCCAAACCCATAATTCCGTATAGAGATAAGTTCCGAGACGGTGATATTCGTAACCAACGAGTAGATGCCTTTATGAGCAAGAAAGTGAAACTTGAGTTGGAATTTCTCTACGACCCGACCATCGTCCTTGACCAGTTTCCGACTGCCAAGATAGTGGGGGAAAATGGTGAATGGACACGGTTCAAACTAGAAAGTCAGCACACTCCAGGTCTCAAACGATGGTTGCTGGGACAAGGAGAAGCTGTTAAGGTCTTATCACCACAGGTTTTAGTAGATGACTTAAAAGAAACGATTAGAGAAATGATGGAGCAGTATAAATAACAAGGAAAAAACATGGAAGAAACATTTGTAGTTTATCAGGTAAGGGACTTAGAACTTGATGCAATGCCCTATATTGTATTTGATATTGAAACGACTGGCTTGGATAAAAAAGAATGCGATATAATTCAAATCAGTGCAATGAAGATTGTTAATGGAGATAAGATTGAAGAATTTAATCATTTTATCAAACCTCGGCGTCCTTTATCAGATTTTACTACTGAGTTAACGGGGATTTCTAACGAAGATGTTCAAAACGCAAGAAAATTACATGATGTGTTAGTAGATTTTCAATCCTTTATTCGAGATTTTCCCCTTATAGCGCATAATATTACTTTTGATATGGATTTTCTCAATGAAAAATATAATCATTGCAACTTATCTTTAATGGATAATACTTACATAGATACGTTAGAGCTTGCTCGAAGAATCTATCCAGAACGAAAACGTTTTGGTTTAACTCCTTTAATTCTCGATTATAACATGTCATTATCGTCAGCTCGTGGTCGAATGATGGACGTTGAAGTCCTTACTCAGTTGTTTCCAATTATGTTGAATGATGCTAAAAATGAGTTTCAATGTGAATTTATTGAAGATTTGAATAAACTTCCGTTAAATCCCAATGATATTGAACGGAAGAAGTGATAGATAAGGTGGCAGATTTGTCATCTTTTCTTTTGTTCTTTTTCTGAAAGTGGACAATTGCTGTCTATATGAGGGTGTATACTGAAATCAGTAAAAGGAGGAAGAGAGAATTATGGTTTGGACAGAAGAAAAATTACAAATGATGTATTGTAAGAAGTATCCTCATCGACGGCTGAAGTTGGAAATGAAAGGCGATAGAATAACTTGTTTACAAAAGGGAAATGTCACTGTCTTAACTGGGAAGCCAGCCATTGGTAAAAGCAGACTATCTTTTCAAGTCATCTATGATGTGATTTTACAAAACAAAAATGTAATCTGCTTTTCACTTCAAAGGAGCACGGAAAGTTTAGTCATAGGTTTGATAAAGCAATGTAGTGATGCAACTCCTATAAATATCAAAACAGAGGCATGCTATAAATGGGATAGGGCAATATTTGATAATGGGAATAGTCTCTATATTGATGATACACCAGGAATTAAAATCAATGATATGATTCATCGCACCATAGAATTGTGCCAAAGTGTTGGTGATATTCAGTTAATGGTTGTCGATTATTTACAACTAATTTTGGAACATCAAAAACTAGAAACTAGAGAGAAAAATGATGAACTGTTGATTAGTAGATGTTTGAAAAATTTGGCTATTGATTTGAATATCCCCATATTGTTAATTAGTCATTTGAAATTTCAGGAAAGAGATTATTTACATGGCAATAAATTGGACTTTACAGTATTAAATAAATTGATAAAAGATAGGGTAGATTGTGATGACATTATCTATCTTTACGAATAATTCAGGAGAATAGACCATGACCCTAAGGATTATCTCTTACAAAGACGCACAAGGAAACTTTGTATCAAGTTCCGACATCTGGAACAAAGAGAAGTTGGAGGAGCTGTTTGAACGACTCAACCCAAACCGAAGTTTGCGACTCAATCGAGAAAAATCTTGTTATACTACGTCTAACAAGTATTGACTTCTCAGTCAATACTTAATCTAAAAGTAATCACTGTAAAGGAGGTGGGGACACATGACAGAGTGGATTGTTATTGACCAGTTTGGGAATATGATTGGCCAAGGTTTCTGGACTAAAGAAGCTGCTGAGCAGTATGCTAAAAATATTCCAAATGCCAGTGTTATTATAAAGAATTAGCTCGTTCAAACCACAGATTCGCTTGAATTTGTGGTTTTTAAAAGGTAAAATAAGAGATACGAAGGAGAGATACATGGACATTTTATTCACATCAAACTCAGTTGGGGACATTCTTTCCAAGGAAAATTTGCACATTCCCTCTTACCAGCGCCCTTATAAGTGGGAGAGAAAACACATTCGCAATCTTTTCTATGATGTGCGTGATGCCATGAGTAAGAGCGAGTACCAGATTGGCTCGGTTATTTTGCATGAAAAGGATGGTCAGTTAGATATTGTTGATGGTCAGCAACGCTTGATTTCTATCTCCTTGTTTTTATATGCTCTAGAAGCACATGAGGACTTCAAGGGGGCAGATAAACTGCTGAGTGCAGAATATGGTGACATTTCTTGCTACCATGCCCAGGAAAATCTTGCTGAGTGGCGTAATCTGATCCAGCTTGTTGGTAGGAAAGAGGCAGAGGCTGTTTGTCAATTTTTGTTGGAAAACTGTTTCATTTCTTGCATTACCATGCCTGAAGACCGTTTGGCAGAGGCTTTCCAGCTGTTTGATTCTCAAAACAATCGAGGAAAATCACTAGAACCCCATGACTTGCTTAAAGCTTATCACCTGCGGAAACAAAATGCAGATGATGAAAAGATTGTGGAGATGTGGGAAAGTTTTGTGGAAAACCAGGATTTGAGCTTGCGGGATTTATTTGATAAGTATCTCTTTCGTATGAAGCGCTGGTCTAGGGGTGAGACCGGTCTAACCAAGAGGCGCTATGGCTCTTATCTACGTTTTACTGAGGATTTTATTGATGATTTCAAGGGTGTTGACTTAGACCAGCAGTATCCTTATTTAGAACTGTACCGTCAGCTTGATAGTCTCTCAGATGGGAATTTTCCACTGTCTTTGACGATGCCGATTATTGATGGTGAAAAGTTTTTTAAATACATTGAGAATGCTCATAAAGTCATAACAGGGTATAGGAAACACTTGGAAGATTTACTCCTATTACAGGAATCCAAAGACAATGTGGAAGAGAAACTGGATTTGCCAGATGGTGTACGGAAGATATTTAATAGTTCAAAAAGTCGCTATCTTCGCTGTCAGAACCTTTTTCTAAACATTTGCATTCTCTTTATAGAGCGTTTTGGGGAGAGTGAGTTAACCAGAGAGGTAGTGGAAACGCTGTTTATCTGGGCCTACTATCCTCGTGTGAAATCAAAAGTTATTTATGATAGTACCTTGGGAAACTATGCAGCAGGTGGCAGATTTCGTCAACAGCCAGTTCAGAAACTCTTTCTGGTGCTGGCAACTGCAACAAGTCCTACTGATTTTTTGATGAAGATTGACCGAGATAGATTTGAACACTATACAGTTGATGATATTGTAAAGGAGGAAGAAAAGAAGTGGTAGATACACATACTAGTTTATTTGTGAGTGAATTGCTGAGTGGAGACCAGTATGTCATTCCTCTCTATCAGCGCAATTTCGCTTGGACTTATGATGAGATTGAACAGTTACTCAATGACGTGGCGGATGCTTTTGCGGATGCTTTTGTGGAAGAAGGTAGAAAAAATTATTACATCGGAACGTTGGTGGTGAACCGAGAGGGAAATCTTTTTAAAATCATTGATGGTCAACAACGGACAACTGCCCTCAACTTGCTTGCCTTAGTTTTGAAGCATGAGTTCGGCTTTGATCGCTTCCCTACTATGAACCTATCATTTCCAGCTCGGAAAAAATCCAATGAAGTTATTCAAAAGCTCTTTCATCATCAGGAAATTGCTGAAGAAGATGAAAATGAACTGATTCGTGGTTATCGTCATGCCAAGGAGGCCTTGGATAAGGTATTGAAAGAACGTGAATTTGATCATCAAGATTTTTTTGACTTCCTTTTTGACAAAGTAGTCATTTTTCGCAGTATCTTGCCTCAAAACTTGGATTTAAATCTCTATTTTGAACGCTTTAACTCCCGTGGAGAACAACTAGAGGCTCACGAAATCCTAAAGGCACAGATGATGGCGAAATTTGGTGATGACCAGATTAGAGCGCAGAAATTTGCGAGAATCTGGGATGCCTGTGCCGATTTTGATAGACCAGTGATCTCTCAGTTTAAAAGGAGAGTGCGTCCGAATGATTCTGATCAGGAAAAAGAGCGATTGTTTGGGAAATATTTTAATCAATTTAACATTGTTGGAGCTTTTGAAAAGCTAGATATACAAAAAACGGATAGACGAAAATTGATTGATAGCCTTGAAAATCGTTCCGGAAGTCGGAATGTGGATAACACTCAAGAGCGTGAGTTTTCTAACTATACAGCGGTTATTGATTTTCCAACCTTTTTGTTACATGTCCTTTATCTTATGCAAGGGTCTGCAGATGTTTCTTTTGATGATAAAAAATTACTCCAACAGTTTGATTTGGGTTCTAAGGAAGCTAGCTGGATCAAGCAGTTTGCAGAACAGCTATTGATGGTGCGACATATTTTTGATACATTTGTCGTGAAAAATGTTTTATTGGATTCATCAAATGAGACCGAATGGCAATTGAAAAGAATTGTATATGCAGAAGAAAATAATAAAAAAGGTGGATGGTATTATGTTCGTGAGCGAGATACGCATAATACCTTTGAAGATAGCAAGGTCAATCAAAATATCATCCTCCTCCAATCTATGTTTGCGGTGACCTTCACAGCCAATCGTGACAGTCGCTGGTTGTATGAAATTTTACAGTTTTTATTTGAGCATATTGATGAATTGCACCAGCAAGATTTTGGAAAGGATTTTAGAGACTTTCTAGAAAAGATGGCAGTTCGGTATGCGGAGAGTCGCTTGTTTGCAGAAAATGGGCAGTTCAGGAGCTACGGCGACATTCCTGTCTATGCCTTTAACTTTGTGGACTATGTACTTTGGAAGAATAGAGATAGCTTAGCAAAAGAATACAATACATCATCAGATGATTATAAAATCAATTTTAATGATTTTAAATTTGCTTACCGTCGTTCTGTTGAGCATTGGTATCCTCAGCATCCAAATGGGGAAGATGGTTGGGATAACTTGCCAACTGCCTATCTTCATTCTTTTGGAAATCTCTGTATCATTACCGATAGTCAAAATTCTAGATTTGGCAATCTGAATCCTAGTACAAAGTTTGGTCAGTGGCGAAATAATTTTTACAGGCAAAGTTTAAAACTGCAACTAATGGCTAAAATAACAGAGCAAAGTGGCTCTGATTGGGGACCATCTCAAATAAGAGGAATGGAAAATGATATTTTGATTTTAGTAAATAAATTTATAGAAAGTAAGTCATTAGAGAGACTAAATTCCTCTATTTAGATAAAACGATAAGTTTAGTCAAAATGTTATAGGATAACCAGCTGAGTCTGTTTTAGGGGGAAATAAACCTAACGAGAAGGATGAAATTCCTATCTTGTTAGGTTTTTTCTGTATTTCAATCCTCCCAATCCTTTCTCTTGACATTTCAAATTTTCGGTGTATAATTGATGTAAATTAAATAGTTACAACATAGAAAAGAGGAATTGATATGACCTATGCTTACAATAGCCACATTTACCTAGCAGAAGCAGTGTTGAACGTTCAGGATTTGAAGCGACAGACAGCCTTTTACCATCAGATTATCGGGTTGGAGATTTTATCGCAGTCAGACCGGGAAGTCCTTCTAGGTGCCGGGGGCAAGCCCTTGGTTCACTTGAAAGAGACCGATCGAAGAGAACTTGTAAAGGACAGTTATGGCCTTTATCATCTGGCCATTCTCTTGCCGAGCCGAGAAGCTTTGGGGGATGTTTTTAAGCATATCGCTGAGTTGCAGATTCCCCTCATCGGTGGGGCGGATCATGGTTACAGCGAAGCTCTCTACTTAGAAGACTTGGAAGGTAATGGCATTGAGCTGTATCGAGACAAGCCAGTGTCAGTTTGGGATATTCGTGAGGACGGCCGCATTGTCGGGGTGACGGAGGAATTGGCTGCCCAGGATATTTATGAGCTGGGACGGGAAGTGGATCCTTTTGTTATCGATCCAGAAACGCGCATGGGCCATATTCACCTATCTGTCAAGGATAGTCAGGCTTCCAGTCGTTTCTATCAGCAAGTGCTCGGTTTAGAAGATAAGTTTAGCATTCCAAATGCCAGTTGGATCGCAGCAGGCGATTACCACCACCATCTAGCTGTCAATGAATGGGGTGGGAAAAAGCTAGCGCACCGTGAGAAAGACATGCCAGGTCTTGCCTCCTATGTTGTCGAGGTGGAAGAGAAGGAAAGCCTGCTTGTCATTGCAGCAGCTGCCAAGGAAGAGGGAGCTCCCATCACTTGGGTGACCTCCAATGAACTTATCTTCGAAGATCCAGATGGGATCCTAACCCGTGTGAGAAAGGGCTAGTGCATGAAAGTCTACTATATTTGGGACGCCTATTGTGGCTGGTGTTATGGTTTTGACAAGATCTTAGCACCCTTTATGAAAGCTCATCCTGAACTTGAACTGGAGATGATCTCTGGTGGACTCTTTACGGGTGGAAATGAAAAAAACACGCGCCAACTGGGAGCATATGATGCCATGAACGAGGAGATTGCTCGGAGATATGGAGTTGAGTTTGGCGAGGCTTTTAAAGCGACCTTTACTCAAGACTTACCGATTGACTCCCTTCGTGCTGCTCAGGCTTTTGGAGTCCTTCGTCGCTATATCCCACAAGAAGAGCAAGTAGCGCTTGCTTACCGGATGCAGCAAGCCTTTTATGAGAAAGGACAGCTCTTGTCAGACCTTGAGACCTATGAAAACGTGATTGGCGAATTTGATCTGGATCCTATGATCCTTTTACCAGAGGTTGAGACAGCTTGGCAGTCCAGAGCACCCCATCCTGACTTTAGGAGAGCACGTGAGCTGGGGGTGACTAGCTATCCGACCCTGATCCTTGAAAAGGATGGTCGCTATTACGACCTAAGAGGGCAGGCCCAAACAGTGGAAGAACTAGAAGCAACTTATCAAAGTTTATCGCATCTAGATTAGAATAAATCATGAAGAGCCGGTTTTGCCGGCCCTTTTTGGTATAATAGAGAAAAAGGAGAATATCATGCCCCAAGATTTGCGTATCAAAAAAACAAAGCTAGCCATTCGTCAAGCGGTGCTAGGTTTGCTTGCTGAAAAACCATTCAAGAAAATTACAGTAGCAGAGATTATTCATACAGCGGAAATCAATCGAGGGACTTTTTACGCCCACTATCTCGATAAGTACGATCTGTTAGAGAAGATTGAAATGGAGGTAGGAGAAGAGTTTTCTGCTGCGATTCAGGATTTGACGGCTCGAACCTTACAAGAAAACTGGGAGCAGGGAGATAGTTTTGACCATATCTTACCCATTCTGACTTATGTTGAGGAAAATCAAGAATTGTTCAAATTGATGGCAGAAAGAAAATTAAGCTCGGCTTGGTTTGATGACATTGTCGCTACTTATTTCCAAAGTATTTTTCCAAGAGAGACTGGAGACGATGTTTGGCCCTTGTACAAACAGGATGTTTTAAAGGCTAGCATTGTAGCTACCGCTAATCGTTGGGTTTTGGGTGGTTGTCGTGAAAATAAGGAAGATTTAGCATCTTGGATGACGGAGACTGAGCAACTCATTTTATTTGATCATACGTAAACCATACAGATTCTTAAAAAGTGTTCGATAAGCAACAGATTGTCATTTATTGCTGATTGAACGCTTTTTATTTTCGCGTATAATAAAACATGTAAGTAAAAACAACACCTAACAACAAACATATTTGGAGGAAAGAAAATGGCTAAAGATTTTACATTGTCTGATGGCACGAAATTACATGTTTTTACAGCTGATGAGATGGGCTTCATGGTCACATCGACCTTAGTGGTTCGTAAGCAAAAAGCCTTCTTGGTTGGGGCACGTTTTAGACTCTCAGATGGCCGAGAAATCGTGGAATATCTCAAAGAAAACAAGCTAGAATTAGAACAGATTTTCATTATCCATGGGGATCCAGATTATTATTTTGGTTTAGAAGAAGTCAAGGCAGCATTTCCAGAGGTTGTAGCCGTAGCGACACCTTTTGTGGTGGAACATATCTTAGCGACTGTAGAAAACAAACTCGAAGTTTGGCGTGATTTTCTGGGAGACAATCTACCCAAAAATGTCGTGATTCCATCTGTCATGACTGAGCAAGTCATTGAGTTTCAAGGAACAAGCTGGAAATTGTATGGATCTGAGCCATCCCAAGTCAATCTCTGGAATGAAGAGACAAAAACACTTATCGGTGGAGTTAATGTGTTCAACGAAAGTCACTTGTTCCTTGCAGATACACCAACTATAAAGGAATTACGTGACTGGCAAGGGCGTTTGCGTGAATTATTAGCTTTGGATGCCGATTTAGTAGTTGTGAGCCATGGTGATGAGAGTCGTTCCTTTGACAATCAAGCCTTACAATTCTCGCTAGACTATATTGAGTACGCGATTGAACTAAAAGGTTATGTTCAGGATTCAGAAACTTTTAAAGAAAAAATTCAGGAGCGTTTTCCAAATCTTCGCAACGAATCAGTTCTCGACATGAGTGCCAAAGTTATAACAGGTGAAATGGTATGGGGATGATAGAAATGACAGTTGATTACAAAGAATTGGTAGCCCAGTCTTACCAAGCAATGGCTGAAGGGCGGATAGCGGACTTTAAAGCTTATTTTGCAGACCAATTGGTCTGGAAAGAGGCAGAAGGTTTCCCTTATGGTGGTGTTTACCATGGGATTGATGCGGTTGTTGACCATGTTCATAGTCGTCTAGGCTCAGAATGGATGGACTATCAGGCGACACCAAAAGCGTATTTTGTGAGTGAGAATCAAGTCGTCGTTCACGGGCAATACAGTGGGACTTACAAGAAAACCAATAAATTTTTTAGAGCAGACTTTGCACATTTTTATCGATTTGACGAGGCGGGAAAAGTTGTCAACTTTATTCAAGTTGTTGATAGTGCCCTCGTACAAGCCGCAATGACATTATAGAAAGACAGGTAATAAAATGAAAACATCTACAAAAACATGGATCGCAGGAGTAACAGCAGTTGTCGTTTTAGGAGCAGGAGGAATCTATTATATGAACCAACAACAATCAGCACAAGTAACATTACAAGAGACCAAGCAAATTTCAAAAATGAGCAATACAGAAAAAGCAGTCGCTTTGTTGAAATCCTTTGAAACGGGAGATACGGGGATTGCTAAGCAAGTTTTGAAAAAAGACTATATTCAACACAATCAGACCGTAGCTACAGGCTTGGACGGTTTCCTTCAAATCATGGAAGGAGCTAAAAACGGTGGAAGTGCTGCGACTGTTGATATTAAGCGTCAATTTGAAGATGGAAATACCGTCGTCTTACATAGTGTCTACAACTTTGGTGGACAAGAAATGGTCGGATTTGATGTTTTCAAATTTGATGATGCAGGTATGATCACGGAGCACTGGGACAATCTTAGCCCTGTTCGCGACGCTAACTACAGTGGTCACACACAGTTTGATGGTGCAGCGACAATTGATACCAGTGTGAATGGAGAAGAAACTAAGAAACTGGTTTCGACTTATATCGATGATATTATCTATGGTCAACATCCTGAAAAATTGGACTCATACTTTGATGGTGATCACTATATCCAGCATAATGCTGATATGGTTGACACAGTTTCAGGCTTTAAAGCTTCTCTTCAACAGATGGCCCAAATGGGAATCAATATGGATTATAAAACAACGCACCAAGTCCTTGCCCAAGGTGACTTTGCCTTGGTTATTAGTGAAGGAAACTTGGCTGGAAAAGAGACAGCTTTCTATGATCTTTACCGTGTAGAAAATGGGAAAATCGCAGAACATTGGGATGTTCTTGCAGACGTCATCGCTGATTCGGAAGCAGCAAACACGAACGGGAAATTTTAAATCGAATGGATCAGTATTTAAAAATAACAATAATTAGTAATTTTTTGAGCCAATCGATTGACATTCCGTTTAAATAGAGTATAATAGAGAATGTAATAAAAAAAATTACAACAAGAAAGGTTCTTATGAATATCATTAACCAAATGAAACAATTGTTTAAGAAGAAAGAGGAAACAAACATGAAAAACATTTTATTTATCGTCGGATCCCTTCGTGAGGGTTCATTTAACCATCAAATGGCTAAAAAAGCAGAAGACTTGCTTGCTGGAAAAGCAAACGTTACTTACCTGGACTACAAGGACATTCCGTTGATGAACCAAGACTTAGAAACACCAACCTTGCCAGCAGTTCAAGCTGCGCGTGATGCAGTTCTTGCAGCAGACGCTATCTGGATCTTCTCACCAGTTTACAACTTTGCCATCCCAGGTACAGTGAAAAACTTGATTGACTGGTTGAGTCGTGCGCTTGATTTGTCAGAAACTCGTGGTCCATCAGCTCTTCAAGACAAGATTGTGACGGTTTCTTCTGTAGCGAATGCAGGTCACGAACAATTGTTTGGTGCTTACCAAGCTCTCCTTCCATTTGTTCGGATGCAAGTTGTCGGAGACTTTACTGGAACAACTGTAAATCCAGAAGCATGGGGAACAGGGGAACTTGTATTGAACGAACAAGCTATTGCTGGACTTGAAAAACAAGCTCAAGCTCTTCTCCAAGCCTAATTTCTATAAAACATCTATAAGAGCATGCGATTTCTCACCATGAACAAAAACACCATCTGATAGAAAATCAGACGGTGTTTTCTTAATCTTTCAAAAATTCTTGAAGGGCGGGCAGGGCCGTCTGGCTAAAGGTATCGTCGATCCAATGACCGCCGCCTTCCACAGTCACGAATTGGCTATTTGGAATGGTTTGACTGGCTTCTAGGGCATAGCGGTAAGGGACGATGGTATCATTTGTACCATGAACGATAAGGGTCGGAGCTGTGATCTTCTCTTGAATGGTAGGGGCATCTCCATCTAGGGCATCGATCAAGTAGATTTTCCCAAGGGTGGATCCGTGGTGGGTCAGGCTGTCTGGCAGGTTTTCAAAGGCTGGGCTCCCAAGCTCTTGATAAGTTTCCTTGACATCATCAAAAAGGACAAAGGCAGGAAAGATCAGGGCCAACTTATGCACATGGTCTGGATAAGTGCTGGCGTAGAGACTCGCCACCACCCCACCCTGACTGACTCCAATCAAGCTCATCTGCTTAGGATTGACAAAGCTTTCGGAGCGGAGTTTGTCCATGACTTGGCTCAAATCAGTCAACTCGGTCTGGATAGACATCTGAAGCATGTCCTGTCCTCCACTCTTTGACCGACGACTTCCACCATAAAAGTCAAAGCCATAAACCAGAAAGCCTTGTTTGGCTAGCGCCTGCATATAACTCCGATACATGTCGTGGGTATTATTAAAGCCGTGTGAAATGACAATGGTTGGCAACTGTTTGGTTTGATAATCGCGGGGGGCTGTGATGGTTCCGACAAGATTTTTATCGTCATAAGCCACCGAATAGGCTTCCTCTACAATATCTTCTGTTGGAGAAAGGGACGAGACTGTTCGTTCTTCCACTTGTGTCGTGTTGCTGTGCGTAGTTTCCTGCTGACTGGTTGTCGGCTTTTTCTGTGAAGTCCAGAAAAAAAGAGCCAGTCCAATTAAGGCAAGTAGAGTAATCGTGATCAGATATTTCATGGGTTTCCTCTGCTTTCAGTAATACCACTAGTATATAAAAAAACGAGGCGATGCGCAAGAAATTGGTTGATTAGAGCTGTATTTACGAGATGGCATCTGCTTTCTTGAAATTCTGAAAAAAATCCGAAAATGAATGTGTATGATATAGTTGTTGTTAAAAACTCAACTAATAACTGTCATAGGAGTACATCATGGAACAAAGTATTATCATTAAACATCTATGTAAGTCGTATGATCAAACTCAAATTTTAAAAGATATTTCTTTTGAAGCAAAAGCAGGTAGAGTGACTGCTTTCCTAGGACCAAATGGAGCTGGTAAAAGTTCAACCTTACGTATTTTATTAGGATTAGACAAAGCAACATCTGGTCTTACCAAAATTGGAGATCAAACTTATAAGGAATTAAAATTTCCTCTGAAGATTGTAGGAGCTTCATTTGACAGTGTAGGAGCTCCTGATGATCGAAGTGTTTATCAACATTTGAAAATTGTTGCTGCTAGTAATGGGATATCCAGTCAGCGAATTGAGCAAGTCTTGGATATGGTGGATATTAGCCATAAGAAAAAATCTAAAATTGGAAAATTATCATTAGGAGAAGGACAACGCTTGGGAATTGCAACAGCTCTATTAGGAAATCCTCAGTATCTGATATTGGATGAACCGACAAATGGGTTGGATCCAAGAGGAATTCGGTGGTTTAGAGAGTTTATAAAAAAACAAGCTCAAGAAGGGAAGACCGTCTTACTGTCATCTCATATATTATCGGAGGTGGAAGCAGTAACAGATGATGTAGTTATCATAAATAAAGGCAAAGTTCTTATAAAAGGGACTTTACAAGAAGTGATGAAAAATCTTTCTTCACTAGAGGAAGTCTTCTTTACTTTAACAGAGGGAGGAAAGTAACATGGCACTTATTTACTCTCTTCATTCTGAAATATTGAAATTACTTTATAAGAGAGCTACTCATATTGTACTATTCTTGATACTGGTATTTCAAACGTTTTTAGCAAATATTGGTGCTTCTCAAATTGTTTCAGTTGGTATCCATGCTACACCAGAGACAAATTCAGATTTAGCAGAAGCCATACCTCCTATTGAATTTTTAGGTTTTGATGTCACTTTATTTGGTGTTTTTATTATGATTATCCTTGGATCAATTTACGGAGCCGAGGAGTACAAAGGCTCTGCGATTCGTACAAGCCTCCTCTCTATTACAAATCGAAGCACTTTCCTAGTTTCAAAAACATTAGTTTGGCTTATATTTTCTTTTTTCGTTTCCTTTCTATCAATATTCTTGACGATTAACATGACACATTATGTTTTAGGACAAGATGGCTTATTGCTTTTTTCACTAAATGGGACAGTTTGGTTCTATATATTTTTAGCCAGTATAGCTTGGACCTTGTTGGGACTGCTGGCCTATATTATGGCTTTGACATTTAAAACAGCCATTGTTCCTCTATTATTTTTGCTTCCTCAAGTCTACAATTTAGGAACATTCTTAGCAAACTATATATCGGCTGCAAAATTTCTTCCAGTTGCATTGGGGCAAGGATTGATTGCTACATCTCCTCAAATTTTAGAGTATAATAGTTTGCAAAATATTTTACTTTTACTTTGTTGGAATTTGTCATTCTTGACTTTAGCAATCTACCGCTTACTTAAGTTAGATATCGGAGGAGGTGAATAAGTTGAAAGAGCAACTTAAAAGTGAGTATCTCAAGTTTATGATGAACCCTTGGCACTGGTTGATTATAGGTGCTCTGTTACTGTGTGTTCCGGCGATGGTTATTTTTTTAAATAGTAAGCCAGACCAGTTGACCCTACAGTTTGTTTTGGAACAGCTACTGCAAAGTCTCTATTTAGGACAGGCAGGTTTCATTAGTTTAGCGACTCTATTTATAGGTCAAGAATTTACTGGTTCTAGCCTTCGTACCAGTTTTCTTACCTGTCCAAATCGTTTGAAATTTATAATCTGTAAACTAGCTATTGTATTATGTATGGAAATTGTATTGTTGGTTGCTGTAATATCATTATGCATACTAATCGCGCAAGGATACTACAATATTAATCTTTTGAGCGATATTAAAAATGTTCTGACAGTCCTATTTCCAGCTTGTATTTCTATTCTAACCTTCTCTCTTTTAAGTGGTATTTTTGTATTTATTTCCCAGTCTTTTATCTTAATTCTGGGAATCAGTTTATCCCTTTTATTGGGTTTGGGACAAATGTTACTACAATTCAGCTCTTTTTTTAGAAATTTACCATTACTAGCTAGTATGAATTGTTTTTATACCCATCCCTTGTCGCTCTATTATCCAGTGTGGCAAGGCTTAGGGTTACAAATAGTTTGGTTATTAATTGTTTTTGTATTTGCTACACTGATACTTATAGGAAGAAATGTAGGCTAAAGACAGGGGATATCCTGTCTTTTTCTCGGTTAGTGTTATAATATGGTTAGGAGGGTGAGTTATGGCTTATAAAATTTTGGTGGTAGATGATGATCTTGCTATTCTTCGCCTAATAAAAAAAGTACTAGAATATGAAAAATACGAAGTAGTTATACGAAATAAGATAGAAGAGATTGATCTTTGTGATTTTACAGGATTCGATTTGATTTTATTAGATATTATGATGCCTGTTAGTGGTTTAGAAATCTGTCGGATGATTCGCGAGCAGATAACTGTTCCTATCTGTTTTATAACTGCTAAGGATATGGATGAAGATTTAGTAGCTGGAATCAATGCAGGAGCTGATGATTATATTATGAAGCCCTTTAGTATGCAAGAATTGTTAGCACGTGTTAAAATGCACTTACGTCGTGAAGAACGGACTAAAGGAAATGTTCATCAAATAAAGATTGGGAAGCTTATACTATATACGGATAGTAAGGAACTATTTGTAAACGATGATAAGATTGCCCTGACAAGGAGGGAATTTGATATAGTGAATCTTTTGGCAAGCAACCCAAGTAAAATATATTCTATTGAGGAAATTTATAATTATCTATATCCACAAAGTTCAGAAGCTCTGTTACGTTCGGTTTCAGAGTACATTTATCAAATTCGTCAAAAGCTGAAACCTTATCAATTAAATCCAATTAAAACCTTGTATGGTGGAGGATATCAATGGGTAGAATCAAAAGTTTTAGACAATTAATTCGAGAAACCTGTTGGAGAATTATTTGGCAGTTTAGTCTTGGCTTACTAATGGTCTATCTTATTCCCTTAGCTTCAGTATCTATACAAATAAATGAAGATGGGAAACCTCTAAACAATAGTGGTGTTCTATCAATTTTTTTCAATGTGTCATCATGGATATATATTTGTGTTTTATTGATTGTTCTAATAAGTTATCACATTGGAAAATTGTTGAAAAAACTGAGTTATGAAATGACTTTGATTTATGAAAATAGTATGTGGTTGGAGAGGGAATGTACAGAAAGTTTAACGGTTAAAGAATTTCGTGAGACAGGAAATCGGATTATTTTGATGCAAGATAGAATTCGACAATTAATAGTTGATGAGAAACAGCAGAAAGAAGATTTGATGTTTCAGGTTTCAGCAGCTTCTCATGATTTAAAAACTCCCTTAACCATTATTAGGGGAAATGTGGAATTTTTGCAGGCGATAACTGAAAACGACCAATCTCAAGAATGCTTAGCAGATATAGAAAGAGCTAGTCAACAGTTACTAGATTATTTCAATCAATTGATTCACTATTCGAAAACCTATTATGATGATGAGACAAGTTGGATGGAGTATTCCTCTTCAGATTTTATCAATGAATTAGAGAAAGAAGTCTCTTTTTTGATAAAAAATCAGATGACGTTTTCTTTTGAACAAAATGTGAACGGAACGGAAAGATATTATATAAATCTATCTCTTCTGATTCGAGCAATACAGAACATTGTAACCAATGCTTTGGAATATGCCGATAAACAGAATCCTAAAATTAAAATTAGAGTAGAGCAAGAGGGAAAGGAATTGAAAATAGGTATATGGAATAATGGTTCGGAATTTCCAGATGAAGTTTTAACTAATTTTGGAAAGCTCTTTTATCGTATGGATAAAGCTAGATCGTATAAAGAGCAACATTATGGTATTGGACTAAGTTTTGTATGTAGAGTTGCAAAACTGCATAAAGGCAGGGTTGAGCTTAGAAATAGAGACGAGGGAGCTGAAGCTGTATTAATTCTTCATTGTATTTTATCCTAGTAATTTAGTCATTATATATCAAAGAGATAGCTAGTAGGGACTTCTTTAAAGTGACTTTTTTGCAAACTGCTTTCTTTACTCCATTAGTGCAGCGAAATTTTTTCACCTCAGCCTCTTTCAATAGATAAAGGGAGTAGCGGGTTACTCCCCTTTTTTTATGAAACTTGTGATATACTAAAAAGGTAATCTCAAAAAATTAAAGGAGAATAAAATGGTTTTACCAAATTTTAAAGAAAATCTAGAAAAATATGCTAAATTGTTGGTTGCAAATGGCATCAATGTGCAACCTGGGCATACGGTAGCCCTTGCGATTGATGTGGAGCAAAGAGAGTTGGCACATTTGATTGTCAAAGAAGCTTACGCTTTAGGTGCCCATGAAGTCATTATCCAGTGGGCAGATGATATTAGTACTCGAGAGAAATTTCTTCATGCGCCTATGAATCGTTTGGATAGTATTCCAGATTATAAGGTAGCTGAAATGAATTATCTTCTAGATAAGAAGGCAAGTCGTCTTGGGGTACGTTCGTCAGATCCGGGAGCGTTTAATGGTGTAGACCCTGAAAAATTGGCTGTTAATGCTAAAGCGATGGGTCAAGCATTGAAACCTATGCGTATTGCCACTCAATCCAATAAGGTGAGTTGGACCGTAGCTGCGGCTGCTGGACTTGAGTGGGCTAAGAAGGTCTTTCCGAATGCTGCTAGTGATGAAGAAGCTATCGATCTTCTTTGGGATCAAATTTTTAAAACTTGTCGTGTCTATGAAGATGATCCAGTAGCTGCTTGGAAGGCACATGAAGAAAAATTAGGTTCAAAAGCTACGATTTTGAATAAAGAACAGTTCACTGCTCTTCACTATAAGGCACCAGGTACAGATTTAACGTTAGGAATGCCTAAAAATCACTACTGGGAGTCTGCTGGTAGTCCAAATGCTCAAGGTGAGTATTTTATCGCAAATATGCCAACTGAAGAAGTCTTTTCTGCACCAGATTTCCGTCGTGCAGATGGTTATGTAACATCAACGAAACCTTTGAGTTATAACGGAAATATCATTGAAGGAATTAAGGTAACCTTTAAAAATGGTGAGATCGTTGAAGTAACGGCTGATAAAGGGCAACAAGTGATGCAGGATCTTGTTTTTAAGAATGACGGCGCACGTAGTCTTGGTGAAGTTGCCTTAGTTCCAGATCCAAGTCCGATTTCTCAGTCAGGAATCACTTTCTTTAATACTCTTTTTGATGAAAATGCCTCGAATCACTTGGCTATTGGAGCTGCATATGCGACTAGTGTAGTAGGTGGAGAAAACTTCTCAGAGGAGGAATTAGAAGCAGCTGGTCTCAATCGTTCAGATGTTCATGTGGATTTTATGATTGGATCTAATCAAATGGATATTGATGGTATCCGTGAGGATGGAACCCGTGTGGCAATCTTCCGAAATGGGGATTGGGCGATTTAATCCATCCATACTTGTAGCTGCTTAGAGTATAGAAGGAGAGGAACTATGTTGGGAAGTATGTTAGTTGGAGTTTTGATTGGTTTATTGGCAGGAGCTATTACTAATCGAGGAGAACAAATGGGCTGTTTTGGTAAAATGTTTCTCGGGTGGTTTGGTGCTTTTGTAGGTCAAGTACTCTTTGGAACATGGGGACCTGTCCATGCTGGGACAGCTATTATCCCATCTATTTTAGGGGCTATGATTCTTCTTGTTATTTTCTGGCAACGAGGGAGTTGAGATAAGTAATAAGACCTTTGGCAATAGCCAAAGGTCTTATTTTTATTTGTTTATTCTAAAATCAGCATACCTTCTTTAATCTCAAATGGATTTTTCTCATTGATACGGTCGTAGAACATCACTCCGTTGATATGGTCAATCTCGTGTTGAACTACGATGGAGTTGTAGCCCTTGAGTTTGAGCCGTTTCTTTTCACCGTCTTTATTGAAATACTCGACTGTCACACGGGCGTGGCGGACAACGTAGCCTGGGACTTCACGGTCAACAGACAGACAGCCTTCACCGTCACCCAGCGCGGCGTCTTGGACAGAGTGGGAGACGATTTTAGGGTTATAGAGGACTTCACGCAAAGAATAGGCTTCTGATGGGGGATTTCCTTCCTCGTCCTCTGGATTTGGCACGAGTACCGCAATGATGCGTTTTGAGATATCTAGCTGGGGGGCAGCAAGTCCAACACCACCACGCAATCCTAATTTTTCAGCCATAACAGGATCCTGAGAATGATGTAAGAATTGCAACATTTTCTCACCTAGGATGATATCTTGGTCAGCTAGTGGAAAGGGAACTTCTTCAGCAATTGCTCGCAATGTAGGATTTCCTTCACGGATAATATCCTTCATGTCAATGAGATGGGCTGGTTTTGTTAATTTGTCAATAATAGACATTGTCTCTCCTTTGGTTTTACGATTCTTTCTTGTTTTATCTATTATACCTTAAAATACTGAATATGCAAAGGTGCAGGCAATTATTCAAAAGGTGATTCCTTTATAGCCACTTTGGTTAGCTCTTTTAGATTACGAATGTGGTAACTTTTTTTGTCTTTTTCTAACCAACCGTCATCTACCATTTGTTTCAACACGCGCTGTAAATGACGATAACTGACACCAAAACTATCAGCTAATTGACTTAGTTTAGGGGTAAAGATGGGACTGTATTTGATTTGATTTAGGATATGACTGGCTAAGCGTTCTTGCAAAGAGTAGTGGATGTGTGTAGGAGCAATGCGATTATTGTAATGCAATTTCTTAGCTAGTGTTTTTCCCATATGGTGCAGAAAAAGAGAACTCTCTAGTAATCTTTTTTTAAATAGGGGAGTTGGAAGTTGGACGACTAAGCTATCTTCGTCAGCGATGACAGATGAAACACAGCTTTTTCCCAGCATAAGTTCCACTTCACCCAGTAATCCTTCTTCTTCCTGTATATGTAAGATCATATCGGTTCCATTAGCGAGACTATGAACAATTTTGAGCTTTCCTGTTAAGAAATAGGAGATTTGTTCTAGTTCATCTCCTTGTCTACAAATATAGTCCTTCTTTTCATAGACAATAACTTGGAGTTTCTCTAGACAGTCTGGTGGGAATATTTGCTGAAGCTGATACTCCTGAATAATTGCTTCAAGGTTTATTGTGTTTGTAATGATTTTCATCCTGTTTTTAAGACATATGTCCTATTTTTATCCTTTCAGATTGATTATACTGGATTTTATAAAAAAATGCTAGTGGAGGTTATTGTGAGAAGACAAATGGAGAAAGGGACGATTTTACTATTGTCTTTTATGTTGATTTCATCCTTTTCAGTTTCGAGTAGTCTACCTGAGATGAAGGAATTTTTTCAAACCTATAATGCTAGCCAAGTAGAGTTACTCATATCAGTCCCTTCTTTTGGGGTATTAGGAATGCTTGTTCTAACGGGCATGATTGAGCGCATCTTGTCTGAAAGAAAGATGATTATCGCTGGATTGATTTTGGTTGCATTTTGTGGTTTAGTTCCTGTTTTTATTCAGGATTATTGGCTTATCTTTTGGTCTCGGCTAGGACTTGGTATGGGAACTGGGCTGATTAATGCTAAGGCTATTTCCATCATCAGCGAGCGGTATCAAGGGAAGGAACGGGTGCAGATGCTTGGTTTGAGAGGTTCTGCTGAGGTAGTGGGGTCAGCGCTACTGACTTTGTGTGTAGGCTTACTCCTAACCTATGGTTGGAGGATGAGTTTTATTATATACATCTTTGCTATTTTCATTTTGGTCGCCTTCCTCCTATTTGTTCCCTATAAGAAAAGGGAATTGACAAAGGGAAGTAGAAAAGAGCGGACTCATTTAACTAGTTGGCAAACAAAATATAGTCTGGTTTTGGCGGTCATTGCATGTGTTATCATTTGTATCAATACAGCTATTAGTTTAAGGCTACCTAATATGGTCATTGATTCTGGTTTTGGAACAGCTAAGACAGCTAGTTTGATTTTATCTGCGATGCAGTTGATTGGGATTCTGTCAGGATTCAGTTTTGCTCCCCTTTTTCAACAGTTTAAAAAGAATCTGCTTTTTATTGCTACTTTAGCTTTTGCTTTAGGTCAACTTTTTTTGGCTATTTCAATGAATACATGGTTTCTAACTCTTGCAGCTCTTTTGGCTGGTTTTACCTATAGTATCTGTTTGACGGCGATTTTTAATGCGATGTCAGGCCGGCTTCCAGCTGGAATCTTGAATAAGGCAACTTCTTATGTGTTGATCGGGTGTAATCTGGGAGGAGCTTTTAGTCCTTTCGTGTTGAGAGTTATGGATTGGTTTCTTCCTTCTTTCACGGCCATTTTCTTGTGTTTTTCCTTTGTTCTTCTTTGGGTAGCTGGGTTGGCTTTTACTCTAAAATCAAGGATAAAAGGTGAGTAAGACTCGCTTTCGTGGTATAATGAAACTATGCGATTAGATAAGTTTTTAGTGGACTGTGGAGTAGGGAGTCGAACAGAAGTCAAGCAACTCCTTAAGCAGAAGAAGATAACGGTTAATGGAAATGACAAACTTACAGGTAAATTTCAACTGGACCCCCAAAAAGATCAGGTATTCTTTAGAGGAGAGAAGTTGGTATATGAGGAATTTTGCTATTATCTTCTTAATAAACCCAAAGGCGTTATTTCAGCAACAGAGGATGAACGTCATCAGACAGTAATTGACTTACTTGATGATAGAGCACGCCATAAGGAAATCTTTCCCGTTGGACGTTTAGATATCGATACCCACGGACTTCTCCTCTTGACCAATAATGGTAAGTTAGCTCATGCGATGCTGTCACCAAAGAAACATGTGGCAAAAATTTATCGTGCTAAGATTGAAGGAATTATGAACCAGTCTGATGTGGATTATTTCAAGGAAGGGATTGTTTTAAAAGATTTCACAACTCTTCCAGCCAAGTTGCGGATTTTAGAAGTCGATCATCAAACAGCGATGTCGTATGTAGAAATTGAAATTGCAGAAGGAAAATTTCATCAGATTAAGAGAATGGTCGCAGCCTGTGGAAAGAAAGTAGTGGATTTGGAACGGATTTCTATGGGACCTCTTGAGCTCGATTTTGATTTGAAACAGGGGGAATGGCGTCGACTCACTCCTATCGAACTAGATAGTTTAAAGCAATTTGGTGTCTCTTTGTAAAGTAGAAAACTGGTGATTAGCAAGACTTGCTTCATCAGTTTTATGTTCTCTTTGTCAACTGTAGTGGTTAATAATAAGAATGTTAGACCTTGAGAAATCAAGGTTTTTTCTTGTTTTTCTCTCCGAGAAAAACACCCGTCTATAAACTAAAAATGTGTTAAAATAGTGCTGTAAAATGGGTAAAATCGCATGATATACTACGTATACCATGGTTTGACTTAACAGTCAAACCAATCCTATTAGCACTAAAGGAGAATCAAGATTTATGACCAAGAGATTAAAAACCATGGTAGCTGGAGCTACTTTGTTAGCGACTGCGACAGGTACGACAGTTCTTGCGGACGAAGTTACAAGCAAACCAGCTGATGCAAGTACAGAAAGTACAGTTGTCACACAAACACAAGCAACTCAAAATGCAAACACTGCAAAATCTGCTCTTGACACACAAACACAAGTGGTAACAGACAAGCAAGCAGAGTTGAACCAAGCTGAGGCAACAACTGAATCCTCTAAGCAAGCTGTAACTGACGCACAAGCGGGTGTGACTTCTGCACAAGACGCTGTCAAATCAGCAGAAGAAAACGCAGCTAAAGCAACACCTGAAAACATCGCTGCTGCAAAAGCTGACCAGACTGCAAATCTTGCCGACCAGACAGCTAATGCAACGGAGACAGACCAAGTGACAGCTCAAATCGCTGACCAAACTAATGCTGTGTCAGACGCTCAAACAGCTGTCGATACAGCCCAAGCGGAAAAAGACCAAGCTGACGCTGATGTAACCGCTAAACAAGCTGATGTTAAATCTGCCCAAGATGCCATCTCAGGTACTGGTCTTGAGAAAGCACAAGCCAACCTTGACCAAGCTAAAGCGGATGTTAAAACCGCTGAAAATAACGTTGCAACTGCAACAACTGCTGTTGAAACAGCTAAGCAAGCAGACGCTAAACGTAACGACGCTATTAAATCCGCTGAAACAGATGTCAAAACTAAAAATGACGCTGTTGAAACGAAGAAAGCCGTCCTTGATAGAGCACAAAATGAAGTCAATCGGACGGATAAACAATTATCAGATGCTAAAAATGTTGCAGACACTGCTAAAAAAGCATTGGGTAATGTTGGAAAGCCAGCAAATATCTACGAAGCTATCAATGCTGAAATAGCAGATAAAACAGGTGAAATTTACTTCAAAGATAGAACTGCTGAGTTTACGACTAAAATGGTAGAGTTCAATCGTCTAATAAGCGAAGAGAAAGATAATGAAGCGCAACGTTATGCTGAGGAAAATCTATTTGATATGCTAGATTTCTATATTGATAATGATTCTCAGCAATTTATCAAGGCATTAGTTGGGGAACAAGCTTTCAACAAGACGTATACTTTGCAAAATGGGAAGTTGGTCTTGTCTAGGGATGATTATAAGGCATTAAATATCGCATTTACATCTCAATTAAATGCGTTTCGTAAAATTAGTGGACTTGCTACAATCAATAAAATCACAGAAAACAGTATTGATTTAGGTATGAAAGCCATTAAGGCTTGGAACAACTTTGCAAATAAGCCTGAGAATGCAAATAAATCTGGAATTGAGCTACGACATAGAGGATTTGGAGATGTAGAAAAAGCTACGGGAGCTTTTACAGAAAACATTGCCCCTACTGGTGGATTCTTGAAAAATAGCATGACATTTACTGAGTTAAACACGCTATTTGCTTATAAGATGTTGCAGTGGGCATTCCAAGATGCTCACTCTGATTGGGGACACTATCATAATCTTCTGACGGGTAGCAATGTTCAAATAGGCTTATATCAAAATAATTCTGGTTCGACTAAAGCTGGAGGAGCATACTTTACACATTCGTTCCCTGACGCAAAAGATAACGACACAATTATTTACAGTCAGAATGCATCAACTATTATCTCTGATATGGAGAAGACCCTTGCTGATGACAAAACCCAAGTTAATAACGCTATTGATTATCTTGTTAATGATTTGCAGTATGTTTATCTTGTGCAAGAATACAGTAACTATTATGCGGATGCACAGACAGATTATGAAAAAACAGGTAATATTGATTCTAATAAACAAGCTGAACTTGAACGTATGTCCAAGGAATTGAGTGATTATGAAAAAGAACATAATGTGCCAACAATCAAGTTTACAAGTTCTTCTGGTGGATTCAATGATACTGATACTATCCATATAAGAAATATCGCACCTTTTAGAAGTGGATGGAAAATCAATTGGGTCACCAAAAACAGTGATGGTAAATTTGAACTAGATTCAGATTATACCAGTGGTAGATATGATTATAGGACAATTATTACCAACAACATAAATAATTTAATCGGTAATACTTTAAAATCACGTCAAAATCAACTTGATAAAACCAAACAGTTGTACGAGCCATTTATTGAAAAATTGTCTGAAGCAGGGATTAAAAATAATATTATTCAACTCCAAACCAA
>NZ_KQ969169.1:0-4467 GCF_001578805.1 Streptococcus sp. DD10
GTTGCCTCTACATCTTTTTGGTGTTTCTTGACTCTGCTCCAGTTTTCATGCGTATGCGTGGGAATCGTATCTAAAAATTGACTTGTTGGGCAGATTACTCTATACTTAGTTGTTGAGGAATTTGATAAACATTTGCCATGTTTACAAAAATAGCATCCTCTCCTTTTAGAAGTTATCTTCTAAAAGGATTAGAAATTGGTTTATATGAAAGAAAAGATGACGTGCTCCTTTAATCAGCGACAATTATTCTCTTTGCGTAAGTACAAGGTAGGTCTTTGTTCAGTGTTACTAGGGACAGCTTTGATTTTCGGAGGTGCGCTAGCTCATTCTGTTAGTGCATCTGAGATAGAGGAAACCCCTACAGTTACAGAAAGCTTTGCTAGTGCAGAAAACAGTACAGCAGCTAGTCTTGTTGATTCTCCTTCATCTGCAACTCCTACCCAGTCAGATACAGAAATAACAGCACCGGTAGTCAAGACTACAGCTGGTTTTGATGAGTTAAAAAAAGAAGATGACTATTTTGCTCGTGAGATATTTAAGCCTTCAGAAGTGGCAGTCGTAGACGATGTTGTGACAAGTGATAAGACAGAAAAGAGCATTGATCTTAGTACAGACTTGAATAAAATCAAAAATTTGACCAATGCAACTATTCATGTTGAATTTAAAGCGACAGAAACGACACCTAATTTATATAGCGTGTTTTCTACCTCTAGTACCTCAAATCCAAATGAGTATTTCCTTTTAGGAGTAAGTGGAAATACTCCTGTTGTAGAGGCAAGAAGCGGAAAAACGGGTAATTATCAGTATGACCGTTTTGAAGACGGAAAGGAAAAAATTCGTCCAAACGAGTGGAATTCATTAACTTTTACTATCTCGCGTCCTAATGTAAATACAGATGCTGGCGAGGCAAGACTTTACGTCAATGGTAGGTTATCAAAATCCTCTACTAAATCAGGTCTTTTCTTGACAGCTATGCAAACCTTGACTAATATGCAGTTGGGAGCAATGCAACGTGGAAATAGTAAAGTTTGGGGCACTAATCTAGATATTCGTAATTTAACAATTTATGATTATGCTTTTAGTAATACAGAGGTAGCACAACGAAGTGCTATTTTTCTTCGAGACCCTCAGGGAAACGAAGCTCTTAGTCCAGCTGAATTGACAGAAAAGCAAGCGATTTTTCAGTCTGGATTGAATGGCCAGAAAAATAGTGAGGGAATCCACGCTTATCGTATCCCTGCCTTATTAAAAACAAGTGATGGGACTATTATCGCAGGGGCAGATGAGCGTCGCTTGCATTCTGCTGACTGGGGTGATATCGGTATGGTAGTCCGTCGTAGTGTGGATGGCGGAAAAACATGGGGTGAACGGATAAATATTTTAAATATTCGAGATAATCCAGCAGCTAGAAGTGCTAATGTGGGGTCACCGGTTTCAATTGATATGACCTTACTTCAAGATCCAAAGACAAAAAAAATCTATTCTATTTATGATGTATTCCCAGAGGGACAAGGTATCTTTGGGATGTCTGAAAGCCGTGAAGAGTCTTATACAATTGTTAATGGTCAAACTTACCAAATAGTTTATAAGGATAATGAAAAATATACTATTCGAGAAGATAGCTTTATCTACGATAGTAAAAACCAAAAGACAAGCTATCATGTTATAACTAAATCCACTAAGTCAACGGATAAATATAGTGATACTGGTGATTTATATAATGGTAGCCAGTTAGTTGGGAATATCTACTTTAATCCGACAGCAACAGCACCATTTCGTGTAGCTAAGGATAACTTTATCTGGATTTCTGAGAGTAGTGATGATGGTAAAACGTGGTCAGCACCACGAGATATTACCCCCCGGGTTAAGAAAGATTGGATGAAATTTTTGGGAACTGGTCCAGGTGCAGGTATTGCTCTAAAAAACGGTCAATATGCAGGGAGACTTGTAGTACCGATGTATAGTACCAACTATGTTTCTCATTTAAATGGGTCACAATCTTCTCGTGTGATTTATTCAGATGATCAAGGTTTGACTTGGCAGATGGGAACTTCTCCTAATGATGGTCGTATTGTAAAAGGCGAAACAATTGATTCTAGTACAATGAAAAACACAGCTGCTGAATTAACAGAAGCTAGCGTTGTTGAACTAAATAATGGTACTCTCAAGATGTTTATGCGCAATCGGAATGGTAGGGTTCAATTTTCTACTAGTACAGATGGCGGTGCTAGCTGGGGTACTGTTGAAACAGTTCGTGATATTCCAGATGTTTATGTACAACTTTCAGCAGCTCACACTATCCAAAACGGAAGGGAATATATTGTTTTAGTCAATGCGAATGGTAGCGGACGTGCCAATGGATATGCTCACCTTGCAGAAGTGCAGGCAGATGGGAATCTGAAGTGGATTAAACATACTCTAGTCCAATCTGGGAAGTTTGCTTATAATTCTGTTCAGGATTTGGGTAACGGTGAGTTCGGCCTTCTTTATGAGCATAGTGAGGGGCAAGAAAATGATTATACGCTCTATTTTAGAAAGTTTAACTGGGATTTTTTAAATCCTACAGTTCGAGCAGTTTCTGCTCAGGTGACGACTGATGATGACTTAGTTTCTATCCGTTATGATGGTGAAGTGCTTGCACGTAAAGGTTTGATTTTGACTCTATCAAATGGTCGAACACTACCTTTTGTCACCCAATATGACAATCGTACCTTGCTCTTCCAGTGGAAACCTGAGGATGAAGGGGCTGTTGTGACAGGGATTCAGGTAGGCACATTAGATAGTGTTACAGATATTCCACTAGATACGACCAAGGTTCGTCTGCCAATCCGTACACGTACAGTTGAACCTACAGATCCGAAAACTATGGGAACTCTACTCTACCCTGGTATCAATAATGAACTGAAATGGCCTTCTGGTTTGAGCTATAATGACTTAAATCAAACAGTAGATCGAACGGTGCAGTATGTTGCAGATGATGGAACCGCATTTCCAAATACGGTACAAACAGTTATATATAATCGAAATGCTGTTGTCAATCTTGTAACAGGAGCAGTCACTTATGGTCCTTGGACACTCACTCAGCAAGAATTTGACAGACTTGTCGTACCTATCCAGGCTGGATATTTATCAGATAAAACGATGATTGCTAGTCAAAAGATTGAACGCGATAGTCAAACCTCCTTACCGCTTTCCGTGGTAGAGCACATCAATTATAAAAAGTTAGGTGCTTGGGTGATCCAAAACCCAATTTCGGAAACGAGCAGAATTTCTTATCCAAATAGCTCCTTGAGTCCGAGCACTATCGGTGATTATCGTATGATTTCGATTCCTTATGTAACGGGTTACCGAGCGATTGGAGAAGATGGAACTTACTTGACGTTAAAAAATACAGCACGTCCAACAGAAGGTTATCTACCGCCAAGTCCTGCTAGTGATGTCACAAAAGATATTCACATTCGCTATGATAAGGATCAGCAAAAAGTCTTGGTTCGGTTTGTTAATCAAGCTAATAAAGCCACTTTATCTACCCTTTCTCTAACTGGAAAAACAGGTGAAGTGATTGATGCGGGTCCCATTGATAAAGAGATATCATCATTTTTGAATAATGGCTACCAGATTATTTCAGATGAATTTCATAAAATTGAAAATCCTATCTATGGGGACGATAGTCGTGTAGTCACTCAGTTTATAATTTCCCTTAAGCCAAGGATAGAAAGGGTTGAAGCTGAACATCCTAAAGAAAGTGGGGCATTTGTAGATAGTCAGTTAACGCTCACATGGCCTTCTGGTTTGACAGAGAAAGACTTGACGAAACCGGTTAGTCGGACAGTTCGTTTCTTGGATGTAGCAGGTAAGGAAATTGCTACAGCACATCATGAAAACATTCAGTATAAACGTATAGCTACTGTGAATCTTGTTACGAAAAATGTTTTCTACACAGGATGGGTCACTGAGAAGAGCAAATTTGCAGCAGTTGCAGCTCCGGTGATACAGGGCTATCTAGCAAATGAATTAGGTAAACCTGAGCTGGCTAGTAATCCTAATACGTCTGAGCAAACAGAGGCAATTCGCTACCGTAAATTGGGACAATGGGTCTTGAAATTACCATCTGAAACGGTAAGTATCACTTATCCTAATGATACTAACAATGCAGGTCGTGTTGGAACTGATATACCATCAGCTCCAGTTGTAACAGGCTATCAAGCTAGTTACCAAGGAAGAAATCTAGCCTTGACTCAAGACGGGACTGGTTATGCTTTGGCACTACCGAAAGATCTTACTCATAATATGGAGATTGACTACATTCGGGTTATAGCCATAGAAGGACAAGTCGAAGTTCGAGAAACGGTATCGATTCCTTATGAACGCTTAACCGAAACCAGTGCAGACCTTTACACCGACCAGAGTCAGCTAAAACAAGCAGGTCGTGTCGGGTCCAAGGAGGTTGTGACAACTTACCAAACC
>NZ_KQ969169.1:4897-5503 GCF_001578805.1 Streptococcus sp. DD10
TTGGATGGAGTGAAAACGGACAAAGTTCTCTCTGTTCGTGAAGAGAATCTAGTTTCGCCTACTTCTGAAATTACTCTCATTGGGACTAAGCCTATTAAGGGGAAAGACCGTGTGGTTAACACAGAAGAGATTGCCCCAACGATTGAGTATCGTGAAGATCCCGACCTTCTCAAAGGGCAAACTCGAACTGTTTCAGGTCAGGTAGGGCAACGTAAGACGACAGTTGTCTATGAAACAGACCATGGTGTGCGGACCGATATCATCCTCTCTCAAACTAGCGAGGTTATCACTGCTGCTACCCCGTCCATTGTTTATCAAGGGACTAAGGTTATCAGTGGATTCTTACCTGAGGATGGGAAATTATCCCCTGTAGCAGAAAATCCAAGTGCAGAAATTAGTACAGAGGATATTGATTTTACTACTGAATTTCGTGACAGCATCGATTTACCAAAAGGGCAAACTAAGATTTTGATTCCTGGTGAGAAAGGGCAACGTACTGTTATTACAGAAATCAGCCGTGAAGATGATGGGGAAGTTCGTCGTGAGCTATCTAATCGCATTACCAAAGAGCCAGTTAACCAAGTTATCTTGGTAGGGACGAAAGCC
>NZ_KQ969169.1:6659-10383 GCF_001578805.1 Streptococcus sp. DD10
AGTGTCAGAAGAAAGAGATAAGAATTTAGATATTGTTACTCCAAAAGGTGATGCGGATGCTAGTCTTATTGGATTATCCGAAAGCTTTATCAAGGAGTTACCAAAGACTTCTGATAGCAAAGATGAAACATTGATGATTCTTGGTCTTGGAGGGATACTCCTGAGCTTGGGATTGACCATTCAGAAAAAAATGGACTAAACTTTATTGCCTCTTTGTCAATTGTAGTGGATGGCGAAAAACTAACATCTAGAGAGGACCGGATGGGTCTTCTCTTTTTGTATGTTTATACTCTTCGAAAATCTCTTCAAACCACATCAGCTTCGCCTTACCATAGGTATGGTTACTGACTTCGTCAGTTCCATCCACAACCTCAAAGCAGTGCTTTGAGCAACCTGTGGCTAGCTTCCTAGTTTGCTCTTTGATTTTCATTGAGTATTAGAACTATGAAAATACGCTTTCTAAAGTTGATGAAATTTCAGCTCTTTGTCAACTATAGCGGGTGCAAAAAAAGAAGCTGGTACGACTGGAACCAGCTTCTAGTATAGGGATGGCCTTATCCAAGGGCGACATCTAAAATCATCATGATAACAAAACCTGCCATGAGACCTAGGGTCGCCACATCTGTATTGCCATTGGTCTGGGAGTTCGGGATCAGCTCTTCGACAACGACAAAGGGCATGACACCTGCCGCAAAAACCATCATAATATCGAGAAGTTTACGGCTGACCACTTTAAAGAAAAAGACAACTGCAGAGCCCAAGATGGTACAACACCATGTAAAGAGACCTGCTAAAAGAGCCTGTACCACCACAGGCTGTGCTTATAAGCAGTTCATCACGTTTCCAATCTAAACATTTCAATTAGCACTATTTTATCACCAGTTTGGGGGCTTGACTAGTCTCAATGACTTTCTAGAAAGGTGAACTTCAGTCTGTTTCGACAGTTGCGATGTCCTTGTTATTGGATAAAATCGCTAATAGGTCATTTCCCATAGAAATATCTAATCTTCTTTCTTTAACCTTCCTATACTAATCATATGCCCCTAATCCAAGGCCTTGACTTCCAGCATCATATCACGAATCTGGGCAGCCAGTTCAAAGTCAAGCACTTCGACGGCCTCTTGCATTTGTCCCTCCAGCTTTTTAACCAGGTCTTTGCGTTCTTGCTTGTTGAGGCTGGCGATATCCACTTCTTTTTCCTCTTCGTTAACAGCTGCCTTGGTTACAGCGATCAAGTCACGGATTTCTTTCTTGATGGTTTGAGGGATGATGCCATGCTCTTCATTATAGGCCATCTGGATCTGACGACGACGGGCTGTTTCATCCATGGCCCGTTGCATGGACTGGGTCACCGTGTCAGCATACATGATGACATGGCCCTCGCTATTTCGCGCAGCCCGACCAATGGTCTGGATGAGCCCTCGTTCATTGCGAAGGAAACCTTCCTTGTCTGCATCAAGTATGGCAACCAGGCTGACTTCAGGAACGTCAATCCCTTCTCGCAGCAGGTTAATCCCAACCAAGACATCAAAGACTCCCAAACGGAGATCACGGATAATTTCTGTCCGTTCCAAGGTCTTGATATCCGAGTGCATGTACTTGACCTTGACACCCATTTCTTTGAAATAATCGGTCAAGTCTTCTGCCATTTTCTTGGTCAAAGTTGTAACAAAAGTCCGCTCCCCTCGCTCCACACGGGCATGGATTTCCCCTAGGAGATCATCCATTTGCCCCATGGTTGGTCGCACTTCTACTTCTGGATCGAGCAGTCCAGTTGGACGGATGATTTGTTCAATGACGGTATCCGTTTGCTCTTTCTCATAATCCCCTGGTGTGGCTGACACATAGACGATCTGATGAACGTGACCTTCAAACTCTTCCCGACGAAGGGGACGGTTATCTAGGGCTGATGGCAGACGGAAACCATAGTTGACCAGCATTTCTTTTCGTGCTCGGTCTCCGTTATACATGCCCTTGATCTGTCCCATGGTCATGTGGCTCTCGTCCACCATGATGAGGAAATCTTCTGGGAAGAAATCGAGTAGAGTATAAGGCGGTTCGCCTTCCTTACGACCATCCATGTAGCGGGAATAGTTTTCCACCCCATTGGTGTAGCCCATCTCCCGCAGCATTTCAATGTCGTACTCTGTGCGTTGGCGGATGCGTTGCGCTTCGATCAGTTTGCCTTCTTGTTCAAACTGCTCCACTTGCGCCCTCATATCAGCTTCGATTTTAGCGAGGGCTTCTTCTAAATGCTCTTCTTGGGTGACAAAGTGGGTCGCAGGAAAGACAGCCAAATGGCTGACATCTGCTAGGACTTGTCCTGTCAGAGGATTGATCTCACGGATGCGTTCAATCTCATCACCGAAAAACTCGATCCGAAAGGCATTGTCATTGCGAGAAGCGGGAAAAACCTCCACCACATCTCCGCGCACACGGAAACGCCCCCTTTGAAAGTCGATGTCATTGCGTTCAAACTGAATATCAACCAAGTCATTTAAGAGTTGATCCCGAGAGATTTCTTGATTGGGACGAAGGCTGACAACATTATCCCGGTAATTTTTAGGATCTCCCAACCCATAGATACAAGAAACCGATGCAACAACGATGACATCATTACGCTCTAAGAGGGCTGCCGTTGCCGAATGCCGCAGATAGTCGATCTCATCATTAACTGAGCTATCCTTTTCAATATAGGTATCACTGGACGGTACATAGGCTTCTGGCTGGTAGTAGTCATAGTAGGAGACAAAGTACTCGACCGCATTGTCCGGAAAAAATTCCTTGAACTCTCCATAGAGCTGACCGGCTAGGGTTTTGTTATGGGCGATGACCAAGGTTGGTTTATTGACCTTGGCAATGACCTGACTCATGGTATAGGTCTTTCCGGTACCGGTTGCCCCCATGAGGATTTGGGCCTTTTCTCCTCCTTCGATATTGTCCACCAATTGTTCAATGGCTCGGGGTTGGTCGCCGGAAGGTTCATATTTTGAAACCAAATGAAATTTATTATCGTCTTTTCTATCAATCATGACATTCCTTTCGTTTATGTAATCATTTATTTCTTGATACAAGAAACCCTCTCCTCTCTCCACAGGAATTCGGATGCGATAGATCTTAACAATCGTTTTTTGACTGTTTGATAGCCCAGTTTTTATCAAAGGTGACAGCTGTTTTCCAATCCTTGAATTCAATCCTGAACACGCAATACTTCTCCTTGTCTAGCTCCTCAGCTTCATTGTCAAAAAAGTATTCTACACGTTTTAATAGAAAACCAAGAGTTGAAGTATGCTCAATATCCTCCATTAAACTGAACCAATCTTTCCTAACAAAGTCAATATCCGATAAGAGAATGGCAAAACTTTTTCGACCAAACAGTTTTCTAGAATCGGTCATGGACTATTCATCTAGTTTCAATAAGATTTTCTGACCTTGTACTTGATAATCCAAAAGGCTGACATGAATGGGAAAGAGAAGAATGAGAGAAAGAACTAACTTTACGATCCAATAAAACTCTTAGTAAAGATAGCAGGATAGAAAAAGGCTCCATATACCATCTGTACTATCAACCCACTTCGGTCAAACTTGACAATCATGGCATTCCTTTTTCTCATCTTCCTTCTATTTTAGCATAAATAGAATCAATTAACGAAGAAAAGGATGGAGCTTAACCGCCCAATACCAAAGTATATAGGACAATTACGCTGTTAGCCAGTCATCTACA
>NZ_KQ969169.1:11117-12351 GCF_001578805.1 Streptococcus sp. DD10
ATAAAAGCCCCCGTAGCTTATGTAAATCCATAAGCTACGGAGCCCGTTTTCTCATTCTGCTGACATATATCTAGTCAATAAATGTTAGCAAGAACTTTGAAACTTTATATTAGTCTTCCTCTTTACGGCGTTTCGCAACAAGTCCTAGACCTGCTACTGCAGCCATCACTCCAAGTGCAATACTTGTTGAAGCATCTGCTGTACCTGTATTTGGCAAGACTTTTTTAGACGATACTGTACGTTTATTAGCTGTGTTCGTATCTTCTTTCAATTTTTCCACCAAGTCTGTTGATGGAATGATTGCTGTTTTACCGCTTGTTGGATCAGTTACAGTTGCATTACCCTTGTCATCAACTGTGACTGTCTTACCTGGGTTCGCATCTTCAACTTTCTTCTTAACTGCGGCTTTTTCAGCATCTGTTAAGTTATCCAAATTCTTGACTGGGGTTTTCTCTGATGGAACCACTGGGATGAAATCATCTGATTTTTCCACCAAGTCTGTCGATGGAATGATTGCTGTTTTACCGCTTGTTGGATCAGTTACAGTTGCATTACCCTTGTCATCAACTGTGACTGTCTTACCTGGGTTCGCATCTTCAACTTTCTTCTTAACTGCGGCTTTTTCAGCATCTGTTAATTTATCCAAATTCTTGACTGGGGTTTTCTCTGATGGAACCACTGGGATGAAATCATCTGATGTATCGCCACCATTAGATGCAACTTTTCTAAAGACATGGGTCACTACATTCTCTTCAACAGTTGTTTCGCTAAAGATATAGCCAGCAAAACTACCATGTTCAAATGCAGCTAAATCACGAGCCATATCCTCTGGAGTTGCAGAGACTTCTGATTTCAATGGACGACCTTCTTCATCAAGCCATTTAGTAATAATAAGCTGCAGTTCTGATAATTCCAATGGTTGTGGCAATTCACCATTAACAGCTTGAACACCTTTAGCTGGAGTTGTTACTGTATGTCCTGCATTTGTTGGTTGACCACCTGGTACAGTGATAACTGGAGTCCCTTTTGTTGGTTCTGTTGGTAATTCACTGTTTGGAATTTTGCCTGTTCCATCCTCGCCTATTACTACTGGTGTCTCAACTCCTGGAATTGTCACCGTAGTTCCTGGTGGGTATGATTGGTCATCCGCTTGTTTTGGTTCTACAATAACATTTCCATCACTATCTTGTGTCAACTCTACTCGTGGATTCTTCTGAGCTGGTGTCTCCACGTT
>NZ_KQ969169.1:14426-24191 GCF_001578805.1 Streptococcus sp. DD10
GTTTGGTGTTACAACCACTACTGGAGTCACTGGTTCCTTCTCTGTAACGGAAGATGGGGTTGTTACGACTCCTGTTAAATCTTCAGACACAGTAATCTTAACTGAAACTGGATCCACACTACCGTCTGGGTAAGTGACTGTGATAGTCCCTGTAATTTCATCTCCTGGTTTAGCAGTATTTGGAATAGTAACTGTAACCGTTCCATCTTCAGCAACCTGAATTACAGGATTATCACTGGTGAAGTTTGCACCATTTGGTAATTCTCGACCTTTTTCTTCTGTTACTGGGATTGTAACTGTATCCCCTCGTTTACCACTACCATCATTATAGTGTGGTGTGTAAGCGTCCTTATCGTGATCCTTCACCAAAACTGTCACTGGAACTGTATCCTTGCTTCCATCTGGATAGGTAACTGTAACAGTTTTTGTGATTTCACTACCGACAGGAGCATCACTTGGTACAGTAAAGGTTACACGCCCTTGATCATCAACCTGAATTGCAGAATCATCACTCGTAAACCTTGTTCCTTGAGGGAATGGCTTGTTAGCTGCTTCCTTGACTGGAATCTGCACGCTGGCACCTGGTTTCCCATCTGTCTCATCATAGCTTGGTGCATAATCATCAGAAACTTGTGTTACCCTCACTCGTACTGGCACTTCATCTACTGTTGTATCTGGATAAGTCACAAGTACTACTGCTGGTTTATCACCTGATGTAGAGGTATTTGGCGTTGTTTTCCATGTATAGGTTGTTCCGTTTGGAAGGCTACCTTTGTTACCAATGCTATCTTCTGCTTTTGGTAATTGATTCAAACCAACTGTTTGATTAACAGGTGTTGGAGAGTAAATATCCTTTTGAGGCGTTACCGTAACTGTAACTGGAACATCTACAGTTGAACCATCTGGATAAGTTACCGTTACAAGTCCATCTTTATTCCCTGGTGTAGCCGTATTTGGTGTTGTTTTCCATGTGTATGTTGTTCCTGCTGGAAGGTCCTTGTTATTTCCAATACTATCTTTAGCAGATGGCTGATCATTATGACCCACTGTTTGTGTCTTAGCTACTGGAACGATGTTTGTCGCTGGCTTAACTGGACTTGAGTCTGAAACTACATCCGATTCACCTGGTGTATTCACCGTTGTTTTAGCTGTAATGTTTCCTACTGGTACCTTACCTGTAATTGTGACAGTTGCCTTACCATTTGTTACAGTTCCTGTACCGATGACAGTTGTTCCATCTGGTCCATAAAGCGTTACTGTTGAACCATCTTTCACCCCTTCTCCGACATTAACAGTTACTGGCACATTCTCTTTGTTTGACTGACCTGTCAAGTCTGTTTCGATTACCGGTTGTTTTGGTTTAACAATGAAGGTTACTTGTGGGTTTGACTCAGCTACTGTTTTATCTGTATGAGTTGCTGTTACTGTATATTTGAAAACTCCTGCCGTATCCTGAACGATTTTCGGTGCAGTTCCTTTCCAGCCCCATTCAACTCCGATACCTTTACCGTTTGGTCCAGCATCTGTATAAATATTTCCGTCAACTTTTCCGTTCCAAGTTGCCAAACTATCTCCTACTGTTACCGTTGTAGTTTTACCTTTGATAGGATATAGAGCAGCTTTGTTTGTCGTAGCTTCACTTCCTTGGCTAGCATCTGATATTACATCTTGACTATCTGTATGAACAGTTGTTTTAGCTGTAATCTTACCTTTTGGAATCGTTCCTGTAATCGTAGCTTTACCACCTTGTACAGTACCTGTTCCGATAGCATATCCATCTGGTCCGTAAAGAGTGACAGTAGAACCATCTTTTACGCCTTCATGAACATTTACGACCACTTCTGTATTTGGTAGTTCTGCTTTACCTGTTAAGTCCGTCTCAATTGTTGGATCTTTTGGTTTAACGATGATGGTTACTTGTGGATTTGATTTAGCTACTGAAGTGTCTGTATGAGTTGCTGTTGCTGTGTACTTAAAGACACCTGCTGTATCTTGAACAACTTTCGGAGTTTCACCTTCCCAACCCCATGTCACATCAACTCCACGTCCGTTTGGTGCATCTGTGTATTGGTTAGAATCTACACGTCCTTGCCATGTCTTTAGTGAATCTCCAACTTTAACAATGGCTGTCTGACCTATTAGTGGGTATCTACTTGCTGAGTCATTTCCGACATGGACAGGTACATCGATATTCTCACTTGACTTATCTGGGTAAGTAACCTTCACAACTGCTTTTTTATCCGTTCCTGTGGTGTTGGTATCAGGTTTTGAAACTACTTCAAAAGTAGTTCCTGTTGGGAAAGCTGGTGTTCCAGATTTAGCAATAACTTTTCCTTTAACCTCATCATCTGTGATTGTATGGTTAAATGGTACAGTTAGCGTATTTGCTTCTGGCGTGTATTTTTCAGCTTGCTCGTGTACTTCAAATACAAAATGTCCTGTCGTTGAATTGGTACCATCTGTTGATATTGCGCGAGCAGTATACTTACCTTTCGTTACATTTAGACCAACATTTCCTGTTACGATTTGAGTAAGCGGACTTCCTTCTGAAGCTGTTCCATTTACAGGTGTAAAACTAAAACCATTTTGAAGATTTTCTACTTTAAAGTCAGTTACTCTACCACTATCATCTATTGTTATAAGACGAGTATTTATAGCATCTCCACGGAATAGTGGGATAACTATATTTTGTCCTGCTTCATGAGTCTTACCTAACTCAACTCTGCTACCATCATCTTTTACCCAATAAATTTTTGGTGGTGTTGTATCACTAACTACTACAGGTACTGGTACTTCATCAGTTGAATTATCAGAATAAGTTACAACAACTGTAGCTGTTTTGTTACCTGTTGTATCTGTATCAGGTTTTTGTTTAACACTTAACTTTGCATTACTTGGATAATTTTTAACTTTTGAAATAATTGCCGCATCTGTTAGTTGTTGTTTGATTCCTATTTCAAGAGATTCTGCTGTTGGATTATTTGTTTCATTCTCTTTAGTTGCTGCAATAACTTTTACTTTTACTGTTTTAACAGTTTCATGTCCATAGTCATCTTTCGCCTTAAAGGTAACTGTTTTTTCTCCAATATCAGCTGCTGTTGCTGCTCCAAGATTAACAGATAGTGTTTTTTGTTTATCAGTATTTACTGAATAATTAGATTTTAACGTAGACATATGATTACCATATTTATTGAATATATCTGAAAAATCTAAATTCACCTTAGTATCATCTTGACCATTTATATTAAAGACGATATTTTCTCCAACTCTTACAGTTTGTTCTGCTGGCGTTACTTCTAAAGTTGGTGCTTGTGTATCACTCGGTTGAGTAACTTTAATAGTAGCTGTATGTTCAGCACTTTGTCCAACGTTGTTAACAGATTTCACCTTAACTTTATAACCAGTGTCACTAGCGTCTGACATGACACGACCTGTCAGGATGAGCTTATGTTCATAGTCGCTTACTTTTTGAATTTCAACTTTTTGATTATCCAGCTTCAAGGCACTATCTACTAGTGTAATGGAATTAGCTGTATTGTAACCTAGCTTCGCATCACCAAGTGAAAAACCTGCCAAATCATCCTTAGTTGTAAACTCTAAACGGATTTCCTTCCCTTTTTCAATGGTCTGGTCATTTCCTGTCACCTTCGGACTTGGAAGCCCATACCATTGCATATCATTACGGTGGTAGGCAAACTCATACGACCGTAATCCAGCTGCATACATTAATGGTGTATCTTCAGATGCTTTTGTTTTGTAACGAATTACAAACGTTGGGAAACTGTTTTTAGTTGCACCACGGTAGTCGATTTGGAAGTGATATACTTTTTCAGTATTTCGAATAATCCAATCCGACAAGTAATCTGATAAAAGAACATCTTTTTCTGTTGTAGTACGCGCTCCACCTGTACGTGTATAATATGGATGATTTTCATTTGCTATGATATCTTTAAGGGTCTGTACTTTCCCTTCTGAACCCGACCAAAATCCATCTTTTGTAGCATTTCTTGAAGACCAAATAATACCACCACCAGGATATCCATAGTTTGCAGTAGCCATGTTTCCTAAGTGCATACTGAAAATTTGATCCAGGTTACGGCTAACTTGTCCTAGAGTGTTAACCGCTATTTTAGTAGGGTCCCCACCCCAATAGGTAGTAAGCGAAGCCGAACCGTCTATCACATTATGACCTTTTGGAACTGTGAAGTAAGCGTGAGCCTGCTGGTGAGCTACTGGATCATTATCAAAAATTAATTGCCAATCGTAAGTATCTCCACTACGTTGAACAACAACTTTAACTGTATTTTTTACATCACTTACACGTTGGTTATCTGCTGTATTTTCACGACGATCTCTAAATAACATGGTTCCAGGTGGATAACCTGAGCCATCTCCTTCTTTTGTAAAGTAAAGACCAACAGCATTATTATATGTTGCTTCTTCACCTGCACGAAGGGTAGAACCTTCTGGGATAGCAGCACCATTACGAACATCATTGCGTCCAGATGTCAAGCGGTTGCGTGCAATCATAACAGAGCTTTCGTTCTTTTTCACAGCACGGTTCATGTCCTCAATTTCACGCAGACTGATTTGGACATTGCCCAAAACTGCCTTAGCAGCTGTTACTTGAGCGATTGCTTTTTCTAAGATGTCTCGTGTCAAGTCATGGTCAGGAGTTTGAGCGATTGCTTGCTCCAAACGGCCGATAGAGACTTGAAGCTTCGCTTTTGCTTCTGTCGTTTCTACTTCCTCAGCGACGACTGGTGTTTCAGTTACCGCTTTTTCTTCTGCTACTTCTTTTGTTGCAGGAGCTTGCTCTGTACTTGTTGCTTCAGGTTTAGAGGCTTCAGACTTAGCATCTGCTACTGGAACTTCTAGCCCTTTAACGGTCTCGATGCGTGTCAACAACTGAGCTACCAAGACGTCTACTTCAGCTTGAGTTGCATCAGCCTTTGCCAAAAGCGCTTCTGCCGCTTGCAGGTCTGCTTTTGCCGCTGCTAGAGCCGTTTGATCCGCACCTGCCTTATTGGCAAGCAAGTCCTTAAGCTCAAGGCGCAACTGGGCTAGACGAGTCGTATCTGCCTTTGCAGGAGTCTCCTGAACTGCATCGCTTAGGGTAGCTGACGTTCCATTAACCGAACTTTTTTCTGTATCATTTTGTTCAACTACTACCTCACTTGAAGAAGTAACACTCGGTAAAGTCTGTTCCGATACATCTCCTACCACTGCTTCAACATTTGTAGCAGTAGTTGATGCTAGGGTGTCTGCACTCGCTACACGAGCTCCCAAAAACATCAGAGCCGCGACAGCTACAGATGCCGCACCAAAGCTATACTTACGAATAGAGAAGCGCAAGATTTTATCGTTCTGCTTATGCTCCACTCTATCCAGAGAGTGATTTTGATTTTCCATTTTTTCCTCCTTTTTGGGAATGTACAACTGCGATAAAAAACTTGGGTTCTAAAGAATCCAAGCACTGTGAACTAGTAGATAAATGAGCTGTCCTAGGTAGAATCCTCCCTATCACAGCTATCACAGCTATCACAGCTATCACAGCTATCACAGCTATCACAGCTATTATTATACACATATTGGTGATATTTTGCAATAAAAATATCTGAAATAAGGATATTTTTTGACTAATTCTTAACGAAATTTTATTTTTACTATAAAACATGTGCATAAAAATACTTTCCACCTATGTTATTGAGGAAATATAGGATAAAAGTATCAAAGCTCCTATCTAAAAAAGTCGCTAGACGCATCATTTCGGTTCAACTTCTATCATTGCTCACACCAGCCAACAAAAGTTCAATCTAAACGTCTCTAATTCCCATCATAAAGAGAATTGGTACAAGCTAGATCTACCTATCACTCGTTAAAAAACAGTAATTGACCTATCTAGACAAGTCAGTACTATTTTAAAGTCCTTTATAACCTTTTGCGAAAAACTAGTAACTCTGCACCTTGCTTCGTGCGGATGATAGGTCTTATAGGATTCTGAAAATGATAGTCATCTGACCTATTATTGGACATTTTTATCGAGCAAATCTAAGAAGCAAGGCATCAACCCTCTACCATCATAATCAACATCTTAGTAGCTTAGTTTTCAAGAATTTTTAGGAGATGATGCAGAGGATGTCTATTATAAAATGTGGTTTGCTCATTTTCCAAAATTAGGTCAAATTAGGTAATACTTTGCAATACACCCTCAATCATAAGAAAACTATTCAGAAATCAAACAAAACTTTGGAACTGTTTTCAAGACACTCAGTTATTTAACACTTATACTCAATAAAAATCAAAGAGCAAACTAGGAAGCTAGCCACAGGTTGCTCAAAGTACTGCTTTGAGGTTGTGGATGGAACTGACGAAGTCAGTAACCATACCTACGGTAAGGCGAAGCTGACGTGGTTTGAAGAGATTTTAGAAAGAGTATTACCTTGATTTCTATTACTACTTACTTATAAATAGAAGTTTGAAGAAGTGAACTGATGCACAACTTATTTGTAACGAAAAATTAATATAATTGTAATTATTATAAATTCTACCAATTATGTAAGTTTATTGAATGTTACAAAAAATTAAAACTCCCCTTATTTTCACTTCCTCTTCCCAGAAATACATGCATATATATATATATATATATATCATTCTTTATTTATCATAATATCCCTTAAAAGATTAAAGAAATTGAAGATTTCCTCCCTTGCCTCTAATTTATATTTATTGTATAATAAATCGTTAATATAATATGATGGAGGAAATTTTAGAATGAATCCTTTTTTTAACAAACGTGTTCAACGTTTTTCTATAAGGAAGTTCTCTATCGGGGCAGCTTCAGTCCTGTTAGGAACCTTTCTAATCGGTATGAACCAAACGGTTCAAGCGGAACAGCTATCAAGCTCTCCTGAAGAAGTAGGACAAGTTACTACAGACCCATCTGGGCAGGAGAAAGAGGCTTCTACTACTGGGGAAGCTATCCCTAGTAAGCTAGCACAGACAGATAAGCAAGCTGTTACTGGGGCTACTCCCCAAGCAAGTCCAGAAACTGAAAAAACTCCAGTAATTCCTGCTCCACTAGTAGATCCAGTCGCTGAACAAGAAGCAGGAAAAGAAGTTCAGACAAACTCTGTCGAAACGACAACTCCCCCTAGCCCTGCAGCCACTGAGCCACAAACTCCAGCTGAGGAAGAGAGCAAACTGGTTACCAAAGGCTACAAGGTACAAGCTGTTACCAAACCAGCTACAGCTTCTATTTCTAACTCAGGAAGTCGTGATCCACGCAATGGTCAAGCCCTCCCTAACCAAGGAGAAAGTGGATTTAGAACACCAGAAACACAAACTAACAATGATGTAGCAATTGATGGAGGAAAAATTACAGCAAGTGGTTCTATTTCAACAGAACCTAGAATGGGAAGCTATTCAGGAGTTAATAACATTAGTTATAATCTGAAATTCAAAGACGGTGCTTATAAACAGGGAGATAGCTTTAGCATTACTTTTGAAGAATTAGGAAACGGAGATAGTTTACCTAAGGCTTTAAGTAAAGATGGAAAAAATTTTGCTAATTTAATAAAAACGGAAGAACTCTATTCTGAAACTTATGGCGCTAACGCATCTCGCAATAAAACACCTTACTGGGCGCAACGGGATGATGCCGTTTCACTACAAGAAAAAGAAGATGCACATATTAAAAATAGAGGTACTAAAACTCGTTTTACGTATGAGTTTACTTCTGCTATTGAAAGTTTAACTGATGTTTCATTTACAGGTTCGATTAATAACTATAGTTTACGTTATCCACAAATTAGTACGGATAAAGAAGTAACAAGTAAGATCCTTATCAATGACCAGCCAGTTGTAGAAAAAACATACATTATGAATAGGACAGAGATTAAACAAGACGATAATCAAACTGCTCCTTCAATAATTTCTACTACAGGTTCGATGGATATTAGTGAAAATGGAGAATTATTATCTCACGATGAAGAATTACAATTTCGAACTAATAAGTATGAGTATGAAGCAGGAACTACGATAAAAATTAAGTTAAAAAATAACAACTTAAATAAATTTGTTAAGATTGGTAATTTTAACGAAGCTAAGGCGAATTTACAAAATGATATTACAACCGCAAATTCAAAAATAAATGAAAATGACGTTATTTTAAAAGAACCTAGAGGAGATGTTTATTTCCAAGTTACTAAACTATCTGAGAATGAAGTAACATTAAAAATTGTAAGAGGAACAGCAAGTAAAGGTATTTTATATAGAGTAAATTGGGGAGCATTGGGTGTTTCACGAGAACCTGTAAAAGATACTTTTAAATTATATAATAAGAATGATAAAACTTTTGGACCTACAGAAGAAGAGCTAACTGTCACAAAAGATGGTGACGAAGGAAATTTAAATAGTCAATTTACACCAGCAGTGAAATTTGATTGGAAATATCCTAAGAAAAATGAGTTTGATACTTCTGGAACGTGGCTAACAGAATATTTAGAGCTTGGAAATGTTGCCATGCGTTATATTAACGCTGGAAATAATCGTCCAATTTTAAAAGCAAAATCAATTGTGAAAGATGGAACTGCAGAAATTGATAAATTTGCTACCGCAACTCCCACAAAAGATTTTACAGACGCTAAGGTTGCAACAGAAACAATTAATACGACAAAGATAGAAGAATCTCAAAACGAGAATAGCAAAACAACGACAGCTACTGCACCTTATATTATAAAAGGAACAGATAATAAATACTATGTTTTTAAAGAGTATCTAAAAAATAGTCCATATAATAGAACAGCAACCAGCGGAACGGTCTATGATGCGGTGTCTAATATTGTAGCAGCATATGATGAAGCTAAATATGGGAAAGTTACCGTAAAATATGTGAAATCTAATAATATCTCTTCTGTGATTAGAGAAACAGTCTCAAAAGATGGTACAGCAAAATTAGAAAATATTGTTGGGAACAACTATTCAGTTACACCTGAAGAAGAAATTACTGAAAATGGTGTAATTTATAAACTTGTTAAAACAGATTTGCCAAATAATTCAAATGGAGTATTATCAGAAAATCCTATAGAAGTTGTTTATAAATACGTAGTTAAAAATCAAAAAGCAAATGTAGTTATTAAAACAACTGATGATAAACATTCTAAAATAGTAGAGTTAGAAGGTGAAGCTGGAACAGCATTACCAAATAGTGATGAAATCACCAATAAGGTAAAAGAATTAATAAAAAAGGTTACGAAGTTGAAAGTGACGCTTACCATGTAAATGGTGTTCATCCTAATTTTGATGAACGAGAGGATATTGAAGCAGGTGTTTCAAAACCATCTCAAACATTTGAAATCACTTTGAAACCTAGAATAATTGAGGTTCCTTCATCAACACCACATGAAAAAGATAGCCCGGTAAATCCAAATGGAGATACTCCAGACTTGAAATGGCCTGAGGGAGTGGCTAATTCTGATTTGAATACGATTGCAAAACGTATCATTTCTTATGTGAAGAAAGATTCAGATACTGCTACGGAAGAAAAAGCAAAGGATCCTACTGAACAATCGGTTACCTTTACTAGAAAAGCAACAGTTAATCTTGTAACGAAAAAAGTTACGTATACCGATTGGGAAAGTACAAATAAAACATGGGATAGAGTAGAGGTAACTGTTTTAACAGGATATATTGCTGATAAAAAAGAAATTCCAGCAAAAGAAGTTACTACACCAGCCAAAGATACAAAAGTTATCCTAGACGAAA
>NZ_KQ969170.1 GCF_001578805.1 Streptococcus sp. DD10
GAAATTTCCAAATAGACTTTGTTTTTCTTATTCAAAAACTCTCTCTTGATCATAAACAAACCGTTAGTTTGTTGAAGTCAAAATTTTCAAGGTTTCTAGTAGATTATCTGCATGTACTTCAATTGTATCCCCTGTTGCCTTTATCTTAACTTCAACAATACCATCGCTTGCTTTCTTACCAACTGTGACACGAATCGGAAGTCCAATCAGGTCACTATCACTAAATTTCACGCCTGCGCGTTCATTGCGATCATCCGTCAAAACTTCATAACCAGCTACTTGAAGCTTCTCTTCCAAGTCAACCGTCAATTTTTGTGATTCATCGTCCTTGATATTAACTGTAATTAAATGTACATCAAATGGTGCCAATTCTTTAGGAAAATTGATTCCCCAAGCGTAGCGGTAATCACCTTTTGGAGTTTTATTAACGAAAAGACGGGCATGCTGTTCCATAACAGCTGATAGGAGACGACTGACACCAATGCCGTAACTTCCCATGATAATTGGGATTGCACGTCCATTTTCATCTAAAACATTTGCCCCCATACTTGACGAATAGCGAGTCCCTAATTTGAAGATATGTCCAATTTCAATTCCACGCGCAAAACGAAGAACTCCTTGTCCATCCGGCGAAACCTCTCCTTCACATACCTCACGAATATCTACATACTCTGCTGTGAAATCACGACCTGGATTGACTCCTGTTAAGTGGAACCCGTCCTCATTGGCCCCAACAACTGCATTGCGAGCATCTTGTACCTTCCGGTCTGCGATAATTCTCACATTCTCTTGCAAACCGACAGGACCGAGTGAACCAAAACCTGCCGAAACAATAGTAGCTACTTCTTCTTCACTTGCAGGTTCAAAGAAATCTGCTCCTAAATAATTTTTCAATTTTACTTCATTTAGTTGATCATTTCCGATCAAAAGCACTGCAACCAGTTCTCCGTCTGCCATGTAAAATAGTGTTTTGATTGTTTGCTCTTTCGGAATATCTAAATAGTTTGCCACTTCATCAATCGATTTAACATTTGGCGTTGCAACACGCACTAGTTCTTCTTCTGAAACAACTCGATTACTTTCTTTGTATTGACTAGTAGCCATTTCAAGATTAGCTGCATAGTTCGACTGATCAGAATAGACAACCGTGTCTTCACCCGAAACCATCCACTTTAGAAGCTCTGCCTTAATTTCATCTTGAACTTCCTCTGGAATTTCATCAAAAGAAGCAACCGATTTATCAAGTACTACCCAGCGTTCAAGGTCGGTACGTGCTGGCGTAATCGCCATAAATTCCTGGCTATCTTTCCCTCCCATAGCACCACCATCACCAATGATCGCTTTAAATTCTAAACCACTTCGAGTGAAAATTTGTTCATAAGCTGCCTTGTAGTCTTCATATGTGACATCCAAGCTGTCATAATTAGAATGGAAGCTATAAGCATCTTTCATGATAAATTCACGAGTTCGAAGTAGCCCATTACGAGGTCGTTTCTCATCACGATACTTAGGTTGAATTTGATAGAGATTCAATGGAAGTTGTTTATAAGATTTCACAGAGTCACGAACAATACTTGTAAAGGTTTCTTCATGGGTTGGCCCTAAAATAAAATCTGATTTTTCACGATTTTTTAATTTATAGAGATCTTCACCGTAGGTGTCATAACGTCCTGACTCACGCCACAAATCGGCACTTAAAAGAGCTGGGGCTAACATCTCTACTGCTCCAATTTTCTCAAACTCTTGCCTCATAATATTTTTGGCTTTTTCAATTACTCGATGCGCCAAAGGGAGATAAGAATAGACCCCTGCTGAGACTTGGCGTGCATAACCTGCTCGAAGCATGAGTGCATGACTAATAACTTGTGCATCACTTGGCATCTCGCGAAGAGTTGGGATGAGCATCTTACTTTGTTTCATATAACTTCCTTTCATTTCATTTACAATTTAAAATAAACGCATAATATCATTCCATGTGACAGATATCATTAGAATAACCATGATAATGACACCAGCCATCGTAATATAGGTCTCTGTTTCCTGTTTTAGTGGCTTTCTGCGAATCGCTTCTACAATATTCAGTAGAATTTTACCACCATCCAGTGCAGGAATTGGAATAAGATTGAAGATTCCAATGTTAATAGAGAGAAATGCCAATAAATAGAGCACATTATTCAAACCATTTTGAGCCGCTTGACTACTCACACGAAAAATCGCAACAGGTCCACCTAATTTGTCTAAACTAAAACTTGCAATCAAATCACGCAATGCTTGAAGTATCGTTCCAGCAGCTGAGACTGTCATTGCGACCCCTCCAAACAACTTATCAACTAACCCTGTTTTAAGGACGGGTTGCACACCAATTACATAGTTTCCATCAACTTTTTTAGGTGTAATTTGAATCTCTTTTTTTTCACCTTGTGTTTGTATGGTTAATTTTAATTCAGGTGCTATTTCAGCATCTTTTGTGGCCAGCTGCATGGCTTGCGTCAAACTTTCCCAATTTGTAATTTTTTGCCCATTCAAACTTTCTAACTCAAGCGTTCCACTATAACCTGCTTGAGCCAATACTCCATCTTGACTAACCTGTACTTGATTACTATCATAGTTTGGTACACCACCTTGCAGAAAAACAAGAACAATAAATACAACCAAAGATAGGATAAAGTTATTCATCGGACCAGCAAAGTTTGTAATTAGCCGTCCCCAGATAGTTGCATTTTGGTATTGAACATCTAATGGTGCAATACGAACTTCTGTTCCATCTTCCTCAATAATACTTGCATCATGGTCTACTTTGTAGGTCTGATTTTCTCCAATTACCAACCCACTTATTTCCAATTTTTCTTCAAAATCAAAACTGGTTACATTCATTGGTAATGCCGTTGGATCGATTTGTTTTTTCGTAAGATTAATTCGAGTGACGATTCCATCAGCATTCATACTAAGCGTCACGGGAGTACCCGTTTTTATCTCTGTACTATCTTCGCCCCAGCCAGCCATGCGAACATAGCCACCTAGCGGAAGAATTCGAACCGTATAAGCTGTCCCGTCTTTCCCTATATGAGAAAACAACTTAGGTCCCATCCCAATTGCAAATTCGCGAACCAGTATACCTGATTTTTTTGCAAAATAAAAGTGCCCAAACTCGTGTACAACAACGATAACACCAAATATAATAAGAAACGTTAAAAATCCTATAATTCCTGCGGACATGTCAGCCACCTTTCTACTTTTTCTCGCGTTTTTTGATCAACTGTTAGAATGTTTTCTAAAGTAAGTTTTTCCACCTCAACATGCTCTGATACTGCCTTTTTTATCACATCTTCTATTTGCAGATAAGATATTTTTTCATTTAGGAAAGCCTCGACTGCCAACTCGTTTGCTGCATTATATACTGCTGGAAAAGTCCCTCCACGTTTGCCAACATAAAAAGCTAAAGCCAACATGGGGAAACGTTCATAATCCATAGGAGCAAAATGAAGTTGGGCTAAGTCTACCAGAGAAAAAGCTGTCTCCTCTTTAATTGGGAGATGTTCCGGATAGGTCAATGCATATTGAATTGGTTGCCGCATATCACTAGCCCCTAACTGGGCTAAAATAGCACCATCTGCTAGTTCTATCATAGAGTGAACTACACTTTCTCTATGTAGAATAACTTCTATTTGATCGTAAGAGATTCCAAATAGATGATGCGCTTCAATCACTTCAAGTCCCTTGTTAACCATACTACTTGAATCAATTGTAATTTTTTCTCCCATAGACCAATTAGGATGTGTCAGTGCCGCTTCCTTCGTGACACTAGAGAGTTCTGCTCTAGTCACATCACGGAAGCTACCACCTGAGGCAGTAATCACCATCTTTCGTATTTGACTTGGAGCAGAAATTCCTTGCATAACTTGAAAAATAGCTGAATGTTCACTATCAAGTGGTAAGATGGTCACCCCATATTTCTTGGCTTCACTCATTATAAAATCACCAGCCATCACCAGCGTTTCTTTGTTTGCCAAAGCTATTTCCTTTTTCTTCCTAATAGCTGCAAGTGTAGGCAAAAGTCCTCTACTACCTGTAATAGCATTGACAAAAAAGTTATAGTTCGAAACTGCTGCTTCCTCCAACCCGTTTTCCCCGGTTAGAATCCTTATAGTTGGAAATTCCTTCTTTAGACACTCCGCAGATTCTTCTTCTCCTGCCACTACTAGGACTGGTGAAAAGCGATGAATGATTTCTCTTGCTTTTTCAAGCTGGCTAAAAAAGCTAAAACCATAGAGGGAGAAACGTTGAGGATAACTAGCTAAAACTTCTAGTGTTTGCTCACCGACTGACCCCGTAGCTCCCATAAGAAAAATAGATTTCATATTAGAAAAAACCTAAAAAATGCATTAGTGGAAAAACAAAAAGTAAACTGTCAAAACGGTCTAAAACTCCACCATGTCCTGGAATGAATTTGCCCGAATCTTTAACTCCAAAATGTCGCTTCATCGCACTTTCTACTAAATCTCCAAATTGACCTGCTATACTAAAGAAAACACTGAAAAGGAGGAGAGCTAGAAGATTGTATGGTCGAATAACCGAGCTATCTAAAAGAGCAAAAACAAAACTAACCACCACGGCAGATACAATCCCTCCCAAAGCACCTTCAACGGTTTTATTCGGAGAAACCAGAGGTGCAAGCTTTTTCTTTCCAAACTTGCGCCCAACTAGATAGGCTCCACTATCGCTAGCCCAAACAACAAAAAGAGCCAACAAGACCTTATCAAATCCAGCAATACGAGCATCAATCAAAGAATTAAAACCTAATCCTACATAAAAACTGGTTGCAATCGGATAAACAGCATCTTCAAAGCTGTAGTTGGGTACAAAAACTGTAGTTCCAAGAAGGAGTAAAACCAACAAACCATATGCAATTACATTGCCATCTACTGGAAGAAAAGGGAGATAGGTTTCAAGAGGTAGCGTGTAAACGAGACTAGCTAACATAGCAAGAACCCCTTCAATACTAAACGTTTCCAACCCCCGCATACTTAACAATTCGTGAGTTGCAAACATAGCTAGTAAGCCAATCAAAAGCTGGAAAGGAACTCCTCCAAACCACAACAGGGGTAAAAAAAGCGCTAAAGCTACTCCTGCTGATAGTGTGCGTGTCCGTAAATCATTGTCCATTACCTTAAATCCCTCCAAAACGTCGGTTTCTTTTATTATATTCTAACACTGCATCCCGTAAGCAGTTTTCATCAAAATCTGGCCAAAGTACATCCGTAAAGTACAGCTCACTATAAGCAGACTGCCACGGTAAAAAATTACTTAATCGAACTTCTCCACTCGTTCTGATAATCAAATCTGGATCTCGCAAAACTCGTGGTAAACTACTGGTTTGTAGATAATCTGCCACCATCTCCTCGGTAATATCCCCTGGATTAAATTTTGCATCTAGTACATCTTGTGCAATTTCTTTAATAGCCTGTGTTATCTCTGCACGTCCACCATAATTTAGGGCAAAATTTAAAATCAAACCTGTGTTTAACTTCGTTAGCTCCTCTGCTTTAAGCAAAGCTTCATAGGTTTCTTTTGGTAAACGCGAAACCTCACCAATCATTTGAATTTTTACATTATTTTTGTGCAGTTCTGGTACAAAACGATCATAAAATTCAACTGGTAAATTCATGATAAACTTAACTTCTTTTTCAGGACGATTCCAATTTTCTGTTGAAAATGCATACACTGTCAACACCTGAACTCCAAGTTCCTTTGCAGCAATCGTCACATTTTGAAGAGCTTCCATACCAGCTTTGTGACCGAAAATCCTTGGTTGCATCCGTTTTTTTGCCCAACGACCATTCCCATCCATAATCACTCCTATATGTTTAGGAGCTTCAATGGAGATGGACTCTTTTTCCTTTTTTATAAAACGAAACATGATAACACCTACTCAGCCTGTCGTAACGAAGACGTTAACAAAATCTTTATACGACAAGTTTTCTATTTGATTCTAAAATAGCTAAACAAAACATCCATTCTGTCAATTAACTATCTTACTAAAAAATGTCTACAAGTAACTGAACGATAGAAATACCTAATCAGCTTACTCTTCTCCGAGTAACATTATACCATAAATCCCGACTTTATGGGATACGGAAAATCTCAAAAGACTGAAAAAGAAAGTGATAGAAGACTCTGTCAACGAACAGGATAAAACAATTCTTGCCAACAAAATATTTTTCATATCTGATAAGAAAAGACTGACTCTCATCATGGAACAAAACTTTCGGGAATTAAAAGAAGCATACTATTTTAAGAAATCAACTATTGTTTTAAATCCGATATTGTAAATTTAGAATTGTTCCTATTCTAAATTTACAATTCATTTCACCCATTGTCATAACTGGATTCTTATCAAAACATATTCTCTCAAGTATCCTCTCATAAGATAGACTAAAATTACCATTATAAAAAGCAACTTTCCAAACGATAAAAGTGAATACATGCAAAACAATTTGAGAAAGAAAAAAGCTACTCATAAGAGTAGCCTAAGATATATAGTCCGTACGGGATTCGAACCCGTGTTACCGCCGTGAAAAGGCGGTGTCTTAACCCCTTGACCAACGGACCATTTACACAACATAAACAGTATAACACGGAATGTTATCTCTGTCAATACTTTTTCAAAAATTAAATTACGTTTTTACATCTATTCAACCTTCTTCCCTCTTATTTTTTTAAAGACAACGCTCTCTAAATAGAAAAAAATTGATTTCTTTCTATTTTAAATACCAGAAAAACTTATCACAAATTCTTTTCTTCTATATAATTCACTCTCTTTTTGACTTTTAAAACCTTAAAGATAGCTTTCTGTTTTCTTAAACTTAACTGATATCAGTTAGATTTAAGCTCACTTTTGTATGATAGTCCTATCAATACTGAACGAGGTACTCTATGAACTATTTAGTTTTACCAGCTTATAAACCTGATCATTCTTTACTCGATCTGCTAAGAAAGGTTGATAAGGAATACTTTAACCACATTGTCATTGTAGATGATGGCAGTGGTATAAATTATAAAGATATTTTTCGTGAGGCAGAACATTTTGCAACAGTTATTTCTCATACAACGAATAAAGGAAAAGGACAAGCACTGAAAACTGCCTTTGCTTACATTAAACGACTCAATCGACCAGGAGTTGTTGTAACAGCTGACTCAGACGGGCAACATTCTCTAGACGATATCCGTGCTGTAGCAAGTGTCGCCGGAAATCAACCTCATCGATTAGTTCTAGGCTGCCGGGCATTTTCAGGCTCTGTTCCGTTCCGAAGTCGATTTGGAAATGAACTAACTAAAAAAATATTCAAATTACAAACTGGAATTGCTGTATCCGATACTCAAACTGGATTAAGGGCCTTCTCAACCTCTCTACTTGATTTCATGCTAGCAGTTGATGGAAAACGTTATGAGTATGAAATGAATATGTTATTGGATGCCAGTCGTGAATTGACCATTTTAGAAGTGCCTATCGAAACCATCTATATCGATGATAACAGCGGATCGCACTTCCGTCCAATACAAGATGGACTAATCATCTACAAAAATATGTTTAAATTTGCTCTTTCCTCAGTCGCTTCTTTTCTAATAGATTATCTGCTCTATGTATTCTTTATCTTTATTTTGAGTGCTGTTCCATCTGTGCTTCGAATCTTACTTGCTAATACAATTGCTCGAACAGGTAGCGCTATCTTTAACTTTTCAGTTAATAAAAATTTGGTATTCCAAAATAAGGACAGCTTAAGTAAAACTGGAATTGGGTATGCTGGCCTTGTTCTCACCATATTCATTCTAGATACGATGTTAATTACACTCTTTTACCACATATTTGGTTTAAACCTTCTTCTAGTTAAAATTATTGTCGGTCTCCTTTTGTTTGTTCTTTCTTGGTTCGTTCAAAAGAAATTTATTTTCAAAGAAAGGAAAATCATAACTTCATGAAATTCTTAAAAAAATCCTATGCTTATGCTTCTGTTTTTGGACTCTTACTGACTAGCGGATTTAGCTATACTTTACTAAAAACCTTTGTCCTGTCAGAAAGCATGACGACCGTAGCAGCAAATACTCAAGATACCAAAGCTGCTCAAACAGCCGCTTCAAATGCTACAATCACGGATAGCAGCTACTCTGACGGGAACATTAGCATCAACTTAACAGAAACTACAGTCGCTAATACCCAAGTGTACATCGCAGATATCACAACCACATCAAGTGACTACCTTAAAACAGCTCTAGCTCAAAATACCTACGGGACCAATGTAACAGCTAAAACTTCTGAAACTGCTGCAGCTAACAATGCTATCCTTGCTGTAAACGGTGATTACTACGGTGCTAACTCAACGGGTTATGTCATTAAAAACGGGGTTATCTATCGGGATACCGTTCGTGATGATGCTGAAAATGGCGACCTTGCTATTTTCAGTGATGGACACTTTGAAATCATCTACGAAAATCAAACGACGGCCCAAGAATTGCTTGATAAGGGAGTTGCCAATCTGCTTGCTTTCGGCCCATCCTTAGTTGAAAATGGGGAAATCACAGTATCGACAAACTCTGAAGTTGGTCAGGCTATGTCTTCTAATCCACGTACTGCTATCGGTATTATCGATGAAAATCACTACATTATCGTCGTATCAGATGGACGTACTTCTGAAAGTGCCGGTCTCTCTCTATATGAACTGGCAGAAGTGATGAAATCTTACGGAGCAAAAACTGCATATAATCTTGACGGAGGTGGTTCTTCTACACTTTATTTTAACGGTCAAGTTATTAACAAACCTACAACTAATGGCTCTATATCAGAAAGGTCGGTGAGCGATATTGTCTACTTTGGTTACTAATCCTACACAAACTATCAAAAAACGTTCTGCACTTCACCCACAAAAGAGACGTTTGAAACGAACGGCTATTACCTACAGCATATTAACTATCTTTTTACTGATATTTAGCCAAATCTACCTCTCAAAAAGTTTTGGAGAAACTTCTCTTCATATGACTTGGTTACCAATCCTACCTCTATTAGGTGGTATCGGACTCATTATCAGTCTAAAAGTTATGCCAAATCTCTCTCGATTGAGCTACAACCTTTGGAACTCCACAATAGCAATTACGATAGTCGGCTTCCTTTTCCGAGGGATCGTCAATCTGTCTGGTCGCTCCACAACACTAGACACTCCGTACTGGATTGCCACTGCTGTCTTTGCTATTTTGACTCTTATAGCTCTCCTTTTTACCCGAAGTCGTTGGGAGAACTAAATCATAGTCTTCTCTAAAAAAGAAATAAACTCCGACTATTTAACTAAAGCAATTTGAGTTTTAGTGCTCTTTCAAAAGACACTAAAACAAACTCCACCCTCAAAGATAAAAAGCGAACAAATTTAGTTTTCTGATATTCAGAATTCTAATCTGTTCGCTTATTTATTTTAAATATTTGAACATTGAGTTCTTCTAAAATCAAAATCTCTTTTTCCTAGTTTCTTTACTCTACAGAAGCACCATTACTTGCGATAACTTCTTTGTACCAGTTAAATGATTTCTTCTTAGAGCGTTTAAGGCTACCATTACCATCGTTGTCACGGTCCACATAGATGAAGCCATAACGTTTCTTCATTTCACCAGTTCCAGCAGAAATAAGGTCAATACAACCCCATGTTGTGTAGCCCCAAAGCTCTACACCATCTTCATTGATAGCATCACGCATGGCCTTGATGTGGGCTGCCAAGTAGTCGATACGATAATCGTCTTCAACATAACCATTTTCATCTGGTGTATCCGCAGCACCAAGACCATTTTCAACAATAAACATTGGTTTTTGGTAACGATCCCAAATAGCGTTAAGGGTAATGCGAAGACCTAGTGGGTCAATTTGCCAGCCCCACTCTGAAGCTTCCAAATATGGATTTTTGATAGAAGCAAAGATATTTCCAGCAGTCTTTTCATTCACTTTTGGATCACCTGAAGCCACACGACTAGCATAATAAGAGAAGGAAATAAAATCAACAGTATACTTTTTGAGAAGAGCCAAATCTTCTTCAGTCATCTCAATCTTAACGCCGTCACGTTCCCATTGCTTCTTAGCATAGTTTGGGTACTCTCCTCGAGCCTGAACATCAATAAAGAAGTAGCTACTACGGTCTTCTTGCATGGCCGCCCAATAGTCGCGTGGATGGGCTGTATTTGGATAATATTGACCTGCCGCCAACATACAACCGACCTTATTTTCAGGATCAATCTCATGGGCCAACTTGGTCGCCATAGCCGAAGCTACCAATTCATGGTGAGCTGCCTGGTATTTAACCTGCTCCTCATTCTCACCCTCTTCAAAGCAGAGTCCTGCTCCCATAAATGGTGCATGGAGAATCATATTGATTTCATTGAATGTGAGCCAGTACTTAACCAAACCTTTATAACGTGTAAAAAGGGTACGGCAGAGATTTTCATAGAAGCCAAGCATCTTACGATTACGCCAGCCACCATACTCGGTAATCAAGTGCATGGGACAATCAAAGTGTGTGATCGTCACCAAAGGTTCAATGCCATACTTGTGACATTCCTTGAAGAGGTCCTCGTAAAAGGCAAGCCCAGCTTCATTTGGCTCAGCCTCATCCCCCTTAGGAAAAATACGTGACCAAGCAATAGAAAGACGGTAGGTTTTAAAGCCCATTTCACCAAAGAGAGCAATATCTTCCTTGTAACGATGGTACATATCGATACTTTCCTTAGCTGGATAGAAATAGCCGTCCTCAAAGTCAAACATTTTTTTATGCCCAGTGATAATAGGAAAACGATCCTCGCCAATTGGCACCACGTCAACGTTAGCTAAACCACGCCCATCAGCATCATAGGCACCTTCACATTGGTTGGCTGCTGTCGCACCGCCCCAGAGAAAGCCTTTTGGAAATGTCATTTGTTTTGTCATGATACTACCTCACTTCGATTGATGATTCTATTATACTATCAAAAATAAAGAAAATCTTGCAGAATAGTGTCAAAAGATGATACTATTCCCTGATTTATTCTGTCCTTATTCTTTCAATCCGTCACATTCTTGAATTAAGTTTCTAAAAAAGGAGTGTCTCTCTCTTT
>NZ_KQ969171.1 GCF_001578805.1 Streptococcus sp. DD10
CTTCCATATCTCACAGGGGGCAACCCCCAACTACTTCCGGCGTTCTAGGGCTTAACTACTGTGTTCGGTATGGGTACAGGTGTATCTCCTAGGCTATCGTCACTTAACTATGAGTAATACCTACTCAAAATTGAATACCTATAGTATAACATAAAATAAACTCTCTGTAAATATCTCTCAGTTACTTTATCGTAACTTATCTTGGATAAGTCCTCGAGCTATTAGTATTAGTCCGCTCCATTGCTCACACAACTTCCACTCCTAACCTATCTACCTGATCTTCTCTCAGGGCTCTTACTGATATATAATCATGGGAAATCTCATCTTGAGGTGGGTTTCACACTTAGATGCTTTCAGCGTTTATCCCTTCCCTACATAGCTACCCAGCGATGCCTCTGGCGAGACAACTGGTACACCAGCGGTAAGTCCACTCTGGTCCTCTCGTACTAGGAGCAGATCCTCTCAAATTTCCTACGCCCGCGACGGATAGGGACCGAACTGTCTCACGACGTTCTGAACCCAGCTCGCGTGCCGCTTTAATGGGCGAACAGCCCAACCCTTGGGACCGACTACAGCCCCAGGATGCGACGAGCCGACATCGAGGTGCCAAACCTCCCCGTCGATGTGAACTCTTGGGGGAGATAAGCCTGTTATCCCCAGGGTAGCTTTTATCCGTTGAGCGATGGCCCTTCCATACGGAACCACCGGATCACTAAGCCCGACTTTCGTCCCTGCTCGAGTTGTAGCTCTCGCAGTCAAGCTCCCTTATACCTTTACACTCTGCGATTGATTTCCAACCAATCTGAGGGAACCTTTGGGCGCCTCCGTTACCTTTTAGGAGGCGACCGCCCCAGTCAAACTGCCCGTCAGACACTGTCTCCGATAGGGATCACCTATCCGGGTTAGAGTGGCCATAACACAAGGGTAGTATCCCAACAACGCCTCCATCGAAACTGGCGTCCCGATCTCATAGGCTCCTACCTATCCTGTACATGTGGCACAGACACTCAATATCAAACTGCAGTAAAGCTCCATGGGGTCTTTCCGTCCTGTCGCGGGTAACCTGCATCTTCACAGGTACTAAAATTTCACCGAGTCTCTCGTTGAGACAGTGCCCAAATCATTACGCCTTTCGTGCGGGTCGGAACTTACCCGACAAGGAATTTCGCTACCTTAGGACCGTTATAGTTACGGCCGCCGTTTACTGGGGCTTCAATTCAGATCTTCGCTTTCGCTAAACCCTCCTCTTAACCTTCCAGCACCGGGCAGGCGTCACCCCCTATACATCATCTTACGATTTAGCAGAGAGCTGTGTTTTTGATAAACAGTTGCTTGGGCCTATTCACTGCGGCTGACTTAAAGTCAGCACCCCTTCTCCCGAAGTTACGGGGTCATTTTGCCGAGTTCCTTAACGAGAGTTCTCTCGCTCACCTGAGGCTACTCGCCTCGACTACCTGTGTCGGTTTGCGGTACGGGTAGAGTATGATTAACGCTAGAAGCTTTTCTTGGCAGTGTGACGTCACTAACTTCGCTACTAAACTTCGCTCCCCATCACAGCTCAATGTTATAGAACTAAGCATTTAACTCAATTCACACCTCACTGCTTAGACGTGCACTTCCAGTCGCACGCTTTAGTTAGCCTACTGCGTCCCTCCATCACTACATACTCTAGTACAGGAATATCAACCTGTTGGCCATCGGATACACCTTTCGGTCTCTCCTTAGGTCCCGACTAACCCAGGGCGGACGAGCCTTCCCCTGGAAACCTTAGTCTTACGGTGGACAGGATTCTCACCTGTCTTTCGCTACTCATACCGGCATTCTCACTTCTATGCGTTCCAGCGCTCCTCACGGTACACCTTCTCCACACATAGAACGCTCTCCTACCATACCTATTAAAGGTATCCACAGCTTCGGTAAATTGTTTTAGCCCCGGTACATTTTCGGCGCAGGGTCACTCGACTAGTGAGCTATTACGCACTCTTTGAATGAATAGCTGCTTCTAAGCTAACATCCTAGTTGTCTGTGCAACCCCACATCCTTTTCCACTTAACAATTATTTTGGGACCTTAGCTGGTGGTCTGGGCTGTTTCCCTTTCGACTACGGATCTTAGCACTCGCAGTCTGACTGCCGACCATAATTCATTGGCATTCGGAGTTTATCTGAGATTGGTAATCCGAGATGGACCCCGCACCCAAACAGTGCTCTACCTCCAAGAATCTTTATGTCGACGCTAGCCCTAAAGCTATTTCGGAGAGAACCAGCTATCTCCAAGTTCGTTTGGAATTTCTCCGCTACCCACAAGTCATCCAAGCACTTTTCAACGTGCCCTGGTTCGGTCCTCCAGTGCGTCTTACCGCACCTTCAACCTGCTCATGGGTAGGTCACATGGTTTCGGGTCTACGTCATGATACTAAAGCGCCCTATTCAGACTCGGTTTCCCTACGGCTCCGTCTCTTCAACTTAACCTCGCATCATAACGTAACTCGCCGGTTCATTCTACAAAAGGCACGCTCTCACCCATTAACGGGCTCGAACTTGTTGTAGGCACACGGTTTCAGGTTCTATTTCACTCCCCTCCCGGGGTGCTTTTCACCTTTCCCTCACGGTACTGGTTCACTATCGGTCACTAGGGAGTATTTAGGGTTGGGAGATGGTCCTCCCAGATTCCGACGGGATTTCGCGTGTCCCGCCGTACTCAGGATTCTGCTAGGTATAAAGACTATTTAAAATACGAGGCTCTCACTCTCTTTGGCTGACCTTCCCATGTCATTCTTCTATAATCTTTAAGTCCACGTTGCAGTCCTACAACCCCGAAGAGTAAACTCTTCGGTTTGCCCTCCTGCCGTTTCGCTCGCCGCTACTAAGGCAATCGCTTTTGCTTTCTCTTCCTGCAGCTACTTAGATGTTTCAGTTCACTGCGTCTTCCTCCTCATATCCTTAACAGATATGGGTACTAGCCATCAGCTAGTGGGTTCCCCCATTCGGAAATCCCTGGATCTTCGCTTACTTACAGCTCCCCAAGGCATATCGTCGTTTGTCACGTCCTTCTTCGGCTCCTAGTGCCAAGGCATCCACCGTGCGCCCTTATTAACTTAACCTTATTAACCTAATTCTTTCAAATTAGAAAACTCATTAAATACTTACAGCGTTTTCGGTTTATTTTCTTGTTACTATTTGATATAGATATTCAATTTTCAATGTGCATTCTCTTAACAACTTTCTATCGTTGTTAATGGAGCCTAGCGGGATCGAACCGCTGACCTCCTGCGTGCAAAGCAGGCGCTCTCCCAGCTGAGCTAAGGCCCCACAAGACCTCTCAAAACTAAACAAGACCCAAACGTACATTCCGTGTTTCCTTAGAAAGGAGGTGATCCAGCCGCACCTTCCGATACGGCTACCTTGTTACGACTTCACCCCAATCATCTATCCCACCTTAGGCGGCTGGCTCCTAATAGGTTACCTCACCGACTTCGGGTGTTACAAACTCTCGTGGTGTGACGGGCGGTGTGTACAAGGCCCGGGAACGTATTCACCGCGGCGTGCTGATCCGCGATTACTAGCGATTCCGACTTCATGTAGGCGAGTTGCAGCCTACAATCCGAACTGAGACTGGCTTTAAGAGATTAGCTTGCCGTCACCGACTTGCGACTCGTTGTACCAGCCATTGTAGCACGTGTGTAGCCCAGGTCATAAGGGGCATGATGATTTGACGTCATCCCCACCTTCCTCCGGTTTATTACCGGCAGTCTCGCTAGAGTGCCCAACTTAATGATGGCAACTAACAATAGGGGTTGCGCTCGTTGCGGGACTTAACCCAACATCTCACGACACGAGCTGACGACAACCATGCACCACCTGTCACCGGTGTGCCGAAGCAAAATCCTATCTCTAGGACGGGCACCGGGATGTCAAGACCTGGTAAGGTTCTTCGCGTTGCTTCGAATTAAACCACATGCTCCACCGCTTGTGCGGGCCCCCGTCAATTCCTTTGAGTTTCAACCTTGCGGTCGTACTCCCCAGGCGGAGTGCTTAATGCGTTAGCTGCGGCACTAAGCCCCGGAAAGGGCCTAACACCTAGCACTCATCGTTTACGGCGTGGACTACCAGGGTATCTAATCCTGTTCGCTACCCACGCTTTCGAGCCTCAGCGTCAGTTACAAGCCAGAGAGCCGCTTTCGCCACAGGTGTTCCTCCATATATCTACGCATTTCACCGCTACACATGGAATTCCACTCTCCCCTCTTGCACTCAAGTTAAACAGTTTCCAAAGCATACTATGGTTAAGCCACAGCCTTTAACTTCAGACTTATCTAACCGCCTGCGCTCGCTTTACGCCCAATAAATCCGGATAACGCTCGGGACCTACGTATTACCGCGGCTGCTGGCACGTAGTTAGCCGTCCCTTTCTGGTAAGTTACCGTCACAGTGTGAACTTTCCACTCTCACACTCGTTCTTTACTTACAACAGAGCTTTACGATCCGAAAACCTTCTTCACTCACGCGGCGTTGCTCGGTCAGGGTTGCCCCCATTGCCGAAGATTCCCTACTGCTGCCTCCCGTAGGAGTCTGGGCCGTGTCTCAGTCCCAGTGTGGCCGATCACCCTCTCAGGTCGGCTATGTATCGTCGCCTTGGTGAGCCGTTACCTCACCAACTAGCTAATACAACGCAGGTCCATCTGATAGTGGAGCATTTGCCCCTTTCAAATTCTTGTCATGCAACAAAAATTGTTATGCGGTATTAGCTATCGTTTCCAATAGTTATCCCCCGCTATCAGGCAGGTTACCTACGCGTTACTCACCCGTTCGCAACTCTTCCAGAAGAAGCAAGCCCCTTCCTTCAGCGTTCTACTTGCATGTATTAGGCACGCCGCCAGCGTTCATCCTGAGCCAGGATCAAACTCTCATTAAAAATGTTTGTTTGAGTTCTTAACTCATTCTGTCCATCTGACAGATTTATTTTATTGACAGGTTACTTTCGTAACCCTGCACGTTTGGTTCGTCTTGTTCAGTTTTCAAAGGTCTTTGTCGCTTCTTCTTGTCTCTCACGCGACAACTATATTAGTATATCACGTCTTGATTATGCTGTCAACACTTTTTTTATCTTTTTTTATC
>NZ_KQ969172.1:0-1098 GCF_001578805.1 Streptococcus sp. DD10
GCTCCGACAAATAAATTCACAAGAATCGTACACAAAGCAACCAAAGAAACAATAACAAAATATACAGGATATTCTTTTGCAAACTCAACTTCCACCATCATTGGGAAAGCAATGATGGCAGCCAAAGCAAAAAGAACTGGGTAAAAAAGAACTGAAAGAAGGTACTCTGCACGACGAACACCACTCAAAGTAAGAGTTTTAAACGTCTTCTTCTCTTTTTCTTCTGCAATTGAACTAGAAACCATCGAACCTGACGAGAAAGAGAAAGCCATTGTCAAACAACTATAAAGCAATGTTTTCCCTTGTGTTCCATCTGTATTCATAAAATGTTGGAACATCAACACCATAGCAAACGGGAACAAAACTTGTACCAAAGTATTTTTATTACTCAATAGCACTTGTGTCCTCAACCAAATCAAGGCTAAAATCCGTCTAAACATTTAACTTTTCTCCTGTCAATGTGATAAAAATATCTTCCAAAGTTGGCTCACATGAATGAATTTTAACAACTTTTGTATAATCTTCTTGAACTAAATCACGAAAACTAATTTTTCTCTTAGTGAAGTCAGAATAAGTTACTTCAACATTTTTTTCTTTGTTGTATTTTTGAATAATTTCTTCTGGACTCCCTTGTTCTACAAGATGTCCTTTATTCAAAAGAGCTAGATCATCACAAAGAAGAGTTGCTTCGTTCATATCATGCGTCGTCAAAAAGATAGTCGTTCCTTGTTGCTTCAATTCCTGCAACAACTGATGAATTTTTTTAGATGTTGTTGGATCAAGACCACTCGTTGGTTCATCTAAAAATAAAACTTTAGGTGAATTGATTAAAGCACGAGCCAAAAGCATTCGTTGACGCATACCTGTAGAAAGTTTCTCGGCTACAGTATCTTTACTTTCAAACAGACCTACTTGTTTCAAAACTTCATCAACTCGAGCTTTAGAAACTCCGTATAGTTTCGCAAAAAACAAAATATTTTTATATAAAGTCATTTTTTCATAAAAACCACTCGTATCTCCTACCAAACCTAGCTCTTCAAAATCAGATGGAGTCAATTTTTGAGAGGATTTACCTAACAATTCAGTTTTCCCATTGTC
>NZ_KQ969172.1:2563-4714 GCF_001578805.1 Streptococcus sp. DD10
CTTTTTATTTTTTTCAAAGCTAGTATAAACTAAATTCCATCATACTTTTATAACAGACACTTTAATAAATTCTTTATTAAAGTTTTTATTAAACTTTTTTGCTCCAAAATAAAATCCCTAACAAAATGATTTCTTTGAAATCATTTTCTAAAATTTGCGAAGCGAGGGGCTTGGGGGTGAACCCCAAAAACATTTTAAAGACAGCTTTCTCTTTTTTAAACGATACTTGTTTTCGTAAAATGGGGGAGAGGTGGACTTTAAAATTTTGATTTGTCCTGACAAATCAGATGCTTGCAAAAGAAAAATACCCCCTATTTTCGCCCTTATTTTCGTCCAGAATCGATTTTAATAAAACGAGCCTGTATTTATCCCTTGAAATACCTAAACTCACTTAAAATCAATTTTGGGACTTCTGAGGACATCTTAAAAAATAAAAAAAGAACCTCTAAAAATTTTTAGAGGTCACTCTTTGATAAAATAATTCATTCTCTGCCAATTCCATACAGCAATAATTTGTCGAACTGCTGAAACTTTTTCTATCTCTTCGTCTCCAGTTTGAATTAAATTTCCATTTTCGATGTCATCAAAGTCCATTTCTTTTTTAATTTCTTTGAAGAGTTTTCCAAATCCAATTTGTCGTTTTCGATGTAAACCATTCATCATATCATCAACTATTTGTAATTTTTCATCTTCACTCAAGATAATTTTATTTCCGTCTTTATCTTTTTCCATGTCAAATGGTTTGACTGGATACTTTGCGGTTTCTAAAATCGCTTTTTTAAATCCCTTATCTTTTTCGACTGCTTTATTTTTTACGGCTCGAATATCGACCATGGGAGTGTAATCTAACTTCATAGCCTTCTGCCACAATTTTGTCCATTCTTCTTGAGATATATAATTTTCGCTATTCCCTCTATTTCCTGTAAAATAACTAGACTTCACCATCAATAACACATGCAAGTGAGGATGATAGTCTTCTCGTTTCTGAGAATAGGTTACCTCAGTCGCTCGAAGAAAACCAATCAAATTTTTATCAACTTTTTTATATTGCATCAACCGACGGAAACCTTCAGTTATTTTAGATAAAGTTTGATTTAGATTTTCTCCAGTCACATTTTTTACTGTCAAAGTCAAAAAGAGAAAACGTCCTTTGGGATAACGAACTAAGGCTTCTTCAATCACTCGCTCTGCCTGATAAGAATATTTCATCGACCGTCTCCAGTTACAAATTGCACATAACTTATTTTTACAAAAATACGTTTGATATAATTTCAGCGAGCCATCTTCTCGCTCGACAAATTTTAAAACCTCAGCACAAAGATAAACACGGCGAAACGATTGGTAACCGAGTTCCTCCAGTTGTTTTGCTAACTCAATATTTTTACATTTCCGTTCTTGCCACTTTTTATCTTTACCAGATTTTGTTTTGTCTTTAAAAATTTTTAAGGCTTGATTTTGTTTATTCTCCATGATATAATTTGAGTACAAATACCTTTCATATGATTGGTACAAAAAAGAATATATTGCGAAAAAGTTTGTACTCTTCTCCTATTCTGTAATTTTGATTTAAGCACTTAAAATTATACCAGAGTTTTATGAAGATTTCAAACTTTTTTTGCGCCCGTAAACAGCTCAACCATGCGGTTTATAGAAGCTTGTAGAAGCAAAAAATAAAATGACGTTATTTCTATATGTATCAAGATAAGAAAAAAGCAGGCAAAAGCCTGCTTTTAAGGGCTTATCAGCCCTCTTTCTCCGTTCAGGAGAAATTCACCCTCTAAACTCAAAATTTAGAAATAATCAATCCAATAACACAACTCGAAATGAAGGTCCTAGATTTTGAGCAATATATTACGCTAAACTTTCAGAAGGATATAACTGAGTTTGCAAAGAATCTTTACTATATTCTGGGAAATGTTTTTCACCATAACCAATAAAATAATAACCCAATCGGTCTATAATTGCATACTGATTCATAAATACATCTATTATACCATATTTCGATTTTTTAAATCAATTCACCGCCAAATACCATTCTTCACTCAAATGACTTTAAAATTTGTGACATCCAATTCGTTCTAGCTGGGAGAAGTCGGATCACATTAACTTGTTTTTTATTTTCTAAGATTTCATAAAACAAAAGATAATCTT
>NZ_KQ969173.1 GCF_001578805.1 Streptococcus sp. DD10
GGTTAAATAAATTTGTTGAAAACAAGTGTTTTCGTATTGACAAATGTTAAAAACAAGTGTATAATATAGTTAAAGATAAGGAAAGGAGATAAGCCAATGAATGAGCGAGAGCTTAAGAAAATTGCTCAGAAGCAAGGTTTTAGTAAAACTAACTTTGGCAAAGGGTCACACGAAGTTTGGAAACATCCAGATGGACGGCAAACAACGATTCCAAAACCTAGGCAAGCTGACTACAAACCTGGCACCCTGAACAATATTCTCAAAGTCTTGTATGGGGAGTGAGAACTCCTTCTCCCCATGCCCATTTTGGAGTACTCTATTCATTGGCTTAATCTAATATTATGAAATACACTTATTTAGCATTGTTTGAAGTGGATAAAGAAAACGGTGGCTATACTATTTCTTTCCCTGATTTTCCTGGAGCATTTAGTGAAGCTGATAGCTTGAATGAAGCTATTTTTAACGCTCGTGAAGTCCTTGAAATCTATACTATTATGTTTGAAGACGAGGGCAAAGAGTTTCCTAAAGCATCCTCATTCAAGGCACTTGCAAGTCATTTAGCAAGTGATGAAGATGTGATTCAGGCTATTTCCGTGGACACGGAGCTGGTACGAGAGCGTGAACGGTCTAAGATTGTCAATAAGACTGTTACGCTGCCAAGCTGGCTTGTGGAAGTTGGAAAAGAAAATAAAATCAATTTTAGCCAACTGTTGCAAAAAGCAATCCGTGAGGAATTGCAGGTATAAGAAAAAGCAGTGATGGGGATCACTGCTTATTAGCTGTAGCAAATTCATAGAGCTTTTCTGCCGTTAGAAGCGCCATTTTGTCCATGCTTGTTTTTCCTTTTCTGAGGTCAGCGACGGTTGACCAGGGCACGTCTGCGCCTTTTGCGATGGTAGTGGTAGAAATGGGGCTGTCTAGTAGGTTTTGAATGGTTTGTCTCATTTTTTCTTGTCTCCTGCATACCATGCTATCAAGATAGCAATAATGGCAATAATAAATATTAGTTTCATCTTGATTTTCCTTTCGTTTTAGATTATAATGAAAGGCAAGGAGAGCTTTCGCTCTCTTCCCCTTTAGCGATTATCTCTTCCGCCGTCTGCAAAACTTGGGAGCGATTTTCGCTTTTTTCTTTTGCTCTTTTAGCACTTGGTACCAAGAGCGACTCTCTTTTGAGATTGCGACTGCAATCCCGACAACAACGGTAGCTCTTGCGAGCCATTCATCTAACTGGTTCAACTTCCTCACCTCCTTTTCTTATCTTGATTATATTATACCACGGCATACCGTGAAAGTCAAGCGTTTTGAAGGGATTTTTTAAAAATTTTTAATGATATTTTCGCCCAAAATTCGCCCAAAATTTTTATAAAAAGAAATATCTCGATATATCAACAAAGAACAAAAAAGGCTGTAAATCAGCCTTTTTGGTGTATATAGTTCTATATAATTTTATAGGGATAGTTCAGAAGTGTTCATA
>NZ_KQ969174.1 GCF_001578805.1 Streptococcus sp. DD10
CCCCAAAAGTTAGACAGAAAAATCTAACTTTTGGGGTGTTTTTATTATGAAATTAACATATGAGGATAAGGTTCAGATCTATGAACTTAGAAAGCAAGGTCAAAGCTTCAACCAACTTTCAAATCAATTTGGGATAAAGATTTCTAATCTTCAGTACATGATTAAATTGATTGAACGCTATGGAATAGAGGTCGTTAGAAAAAGGAAGAATCAGTATTACTCTCCCAAACTAAAACAAGAGATTATTGATAAAGTCTTAATTGAAGGTCGTTCACAAAGAAGTGTAAGCCTTGATTATGCGCTCCCAACCCAAGGAATGCTTCCAAATTGGCTGGCACAATACAAGAAAAATGGGTATACTATTGTTGAGAAAACAAGAGGAAGGATACCTAAAATGGGACGCAAACCAAAGAAGAAACCTGAAGAAATGACAGAGTTAGAGCGTCTTCAAGCAGAAAATGAATATCTGAGAGCGGAGAATGCTATTCTAAAAAAGTTGAGAGAACTCCGATTGAAGGAGGAAAAAGAGAAAGAAGAAAGACAGAAATTGTTCAAGAATTAATCACTGAGTTTTCGTTAGATATTCTTCTAAAAACCATTAAACTCGCTCGTTCGACCTACTATTATCACTTGAAACAGCTAGACAAACCAGATAAGAATAAAGGGCTTAAAGCTGAAATCCAATCTATTTTTACCGAACACAAGGGAAATTATGGTTATCGTCGGATACATTTAGAATTAAGAAATCGTGGCTTTTTGGTCAATCATAAGAGGGTTCAGCGGTTGATGAATGTACTCAATTTACAAGCTAGAATCCGGCAGAAACGCAAGTATTCTTCTCACAAAGGAGATATTGGTAAGAAAGCCGACAACCTTATTCAACGCCAGTTTGAAGCTTCAAAACCAATGGAAAAGTGCTACACAGATGTGACAGAATTTGCCATTCCAGCAAGCAGCCAAAAACTCTATTTATCACCAGTTTTAGATGGTTTTAACAGTGAAATTATCGCCTATAATCTTTCTACTTCGCCCAACTTAGCACAAGTAAAAATGATGTTGGAACAAGCCTTTACAGAGAAGTACTATGAGAAAACTATTCTACACAGTGATCAGGGATGGCAATATCAACATGATTTCTATCATCATTTTTTAGAGGAGAAAGGAATCCAACCCTCTATGTCACGTAAAGGCAATAGTCCAGACAACGGTATGATGGAATCCTTCTTTGGAATTCTTAAGTCTGAGATGTTTTATGGTTATGAGAAG
>NZ_KQ969175.1 GCF_001578805.1 Streptococcus sp. DD10
TGCAGTTCACTTTAGTTTTAATATTTTTTTATAAATGGTTTAAAAAGACGATAGGATAAAAATATAAGCTCAAAAATAAAAAGATTTGAACATTGCGTTTTTCTAAAACAAACCCTTTTGCCCTTACCTCTTAAAACTTTTTAAACTCATGATAAATGCTATGGATCTTGCTTTTTACGTTTACCGATTATGCCGTCCTTTATAGACGAGACCTCCTAATCCTAGTACTGCAAGTATGAGCGCTTCTAAACCAAAGGATTGTAGTTGTTCACCTGTTTGTGGGAGGGTTGCTTTGTCATTTTTGCTTCTTTCACCTTCTTTTATCGACTTCTTCTCTTTGTTTTCGTCCCCTTTTAGTTGACTTTCGACCTTTTGCTCCTCTTTATGTGAAACTGGCTCCTTATTGATAAGACCTTCTGATGAACCTGAACTTGTATTTGTTCCTTGAGGCTGTTGCTTACTTGCCCCTGTATCTGCATCTGCTTTAAAGTTTACAGTTGCCAAAATCCGACTAATAGCAGCTTTGTTTGCTGGTTTCAACTTAACAATCTTAGCAGTGTTTAAGATTATTTCTGTCACTGCTTCTGCCTCAGAATCTGGTACATGCCAATGTTTTGGAACAGAATACAGTGTAATCGTTCCATCTCCATTATCTGCATAATCAATCACTGTCTGATAGGCATAAGACCGCTTGGAATCTTCGTATAAATGGTAGGTTACACTTGGATAGGATTTCCCAATACCATTGTGGTAATTAATCGGCGTCCCTGCTTCCTTACGATAGAACGAAAACGGATACTGTCCATCTGTCAAGCTATACCAAACCTGAGCGGCCAAGATTTGCTCATCCGTATACCCTGGAAAATCTTTGGCTGTGAAAATTTTATTGTCCAATACTTCTGTGATTGGTTTACTACTATCGGTAGATGGTGTTACACTTGGAATTGTCGAATCAGCCTTGTTTTCTTGATCACTAAAAAACAGTCCAATAAGCCAGACTAATCTGGTCAAACTGAGCTAATTTCTCCGTCAAGATAAACTGAGATTGAGCAAGAGGTAAGGTTTTACTAATTTTTGGATCCGTCGAACTTGACAAAGAACTTCGTATTGTAAATTAAGAATGAGCAGTTCCATCCCCTCCGGGAATGGTGTTTTATCATGATAACAAGTATTCATCTAAAATCCAACAGTTTTTAACACTCTCAAAATCAAGAGAAAAAACCTAAAAAGATTGTCCTAAATCAAGAGGACGGCA
>NZ_KQ969176.1 GCF_001578805.1 Streptococcus sp. DD10
TATAGTCTTATAAATCCCTTTCTTATAGTGTTTGTGTTGTTTGTCGCCCAAAATTCACCCAAAAAGTTTTTTAATTTCTTCAAATTCTTTTTCTTTTTTAGCTTCAAGTTGGTGGGTGTAGGTCTGTAATGTGATGGTTAGGTCTTTGTGTCCTAACAAGTTTGATACGGTCAAGAGGTCAATGTCTTTTGAAATGAGATAGCTTGCATAGGTATGTCGAAGTGAGTGAACGTGTATATTTGTCCCTGTCAGTTCCTTTACCATCTTGTTAAGCCATGAGTGGTTTACCCTTGGAAATAGTCTGTCGTGGTCGTTTGCTATCCATCCTGCCAGTTTGTACTTCTTGAGTAGTAGAGCTGTAGTGGAGTCAAGGGGTATTTTTCGGACGGACTGTTTATTTTTGGTCGGTCTAAAGCCGTCGTTGTCATATATATCCCAAGTTTTATCAATGTTGATGAGGCTGTTTTTGAAATCTATATCATCCCATGTCAGACCAAGAGACTCACCTAGTCGCATACCTGTCACGGCTAGAAGATATAGGTGCATGTAATCACGGTTTGATGTGTCTGACTTTAATGTTTCAATCAGTGATAGGTAGGTATCTAGCTCTAAGAATTTATCCTCTAATGGTTTCTCTCTTTGTTTAGCCTTGACTTGTGATAGTTCGGTGAAGTTCCGTAAAATGTAACCATCAGCTACGGCTTGCTTGATGGAACGTTTGACTCGGTGGTGGATAGCGCTAAGGGTGGCTTGATAATATCTCTCTCCAAGGTCGTTAAGAAATTGCTGGTAGATGGTTGAAGTGATAGTTTTTAGTTTGGTTGTTTTAAAATACTCTCTAATAATTCTGATGGTTTGCTGGTAGGAGCGTAGGCTGCCTTTTGCGATATGGGGTTGCTTGTGAATGCCTACCCAGTTCTCAAAATAATCCGCCATGGTTATCTCGGTGTCGATATGAAAGTTTTCGGTCAGCCGTTGCTCATCCTGTGCAGCTGCTAGCTCTGCTTCTTTCTTGGTACGAAAACCACGTTTTGACTTTTGTTTGTACTTGCCATCGGGCGTTTTGTAGGAGATGCGATACTCCCATGAGCCATCTCTTTTTCTGTATGATGCCATTTGATTTTTACCTCACTTTTTTGATAAAATGGGTATAGTAAAGAGGTCAGATTTTCACTCTGGATATTTACTATACAATCGTTCTCTCCTCACACTTTGCTTGGTCGGCGGTGTGGGGAGTTTTT
>NZ_KQ969177.1 GCF_001578805.1 Streptococcus sp. DD10
GCTCAGGTGCCTGAACTCAATCGAGACAGAATTGATGGTCTGGTCAATCGTTTAGCTAGTGAGGAAAGTTTTGATGATGTAAAATGGTTGCTTGATGACCCAATTGTAAATTTTAGTCAGAGAATTGTTGATGATTGGATTCGAATAAATGCGGAGTTCCATCACAAAGTGGGGTTGAGTCCCAAAATCGTTCGAAGAGTTGTCGGTCATCCATGTAAATGGTGCAAGAGTTTAGAGGGTTCATACAATTATCCAGAAGTTCCTAAGGATATATATAGACGGCATGGCAATTGTCGGTGTACTGTTGACTATCATCCTGGTAATGGGAAGAAACAGAATGTTCATACTAAACGTTGGGCAGAATCTAAAAAAAGTGCTAAAATAGAAATATTCAAAGGTGTAGGTTTACCTATTCAATCTGGTGCAAGAAATTATTTTCGTGATGAATCGAATGATGATATTTTGCCAAAAGATTTTATTAAAGCAGAAAAGCACGCTTATCTTACGTATGACAAAATAAAAAATAGTAATCAAGAATTAGAAAAGCGAAAAATTTATTCGAACATTGGAAAGTTTAAGGAAATGAAAGACTTTACCAAAGAAGATGTTGATATTGCTTTTAATCATGTTTTTAATGATATCCATATTTTAAAAGATGGGGAAAGTTTATTTCTTCCAGAAGTCAATATGGCAGAGTCGTGGGAGCGTCTGATTACTGGTAAGGATATCCAATCACATGACTTGATATTATTGAAACATGAGCGCTTAGAGCATGATTATATGTACATTAGAGGGAATATGGATTATGATACTGCTCATGCTAAAACAGATGAAACCTATAATTATGGTAAAGCTTTGACTCGATATTTGGAAAGGAAGAATAATGTTAAAATTTAATTTGATTGAAGTTGTGAATGATTTTTACCGTTATGAGGTCTTTCCTGAGGGTGATGTGAGTAGAAGGGAGATTTTTGAATTTAATCCTTCTACCCGTGAGGTAAAGAGAAATAATCCCCCGAAATATGGTTTTGATTATGTGTCAAAATGTATCATAAATTTAAAAAATGAAGATGGCGGCTTGAAAGAATCAGGGCAAGTTGCTTGGTATTAAGCGCTTAGAAAATTCTAGGTGCTTTTCTTATGCTTTGAAAGGAGCAACGATGGGAAAT
>NZ_KQ969178.1 GCF_001578805.1 Streptococcus sp. DD10
TTCAAAATCAAAAAGCGCATCAGTCCATTGCCTCTTGACGATGGATTTTAAAGTTTCCCAAGACAGACCTTGAATCACTTCTTGAAGTTTATTAATCACTGATTCCAGTGTTTCAAATGCCTTATTTTTAAAGCCTCGTTTTCGAATCTCAGCCCAAACTTGTTCAATGGGATTCATTTCAGGTGTATAAGGTGGAATAAATGCAAAACCAATATTGGAAGGAATTTCTAGTGTCTTTGACTTATGCCAATTGGCATTGTCCATAACCAGCAGGATATAGTCATCAGGATAAGCAAGAGATAACTGTCTTAAGAATTCATTCATCCAAGCTGTATTACAAGCTCCTGCAATTAAGAAAAACGATTCTCCTGTATGGGCGTCTACAGCCCCATAACAATATCTAAATTCTCGGATATGATGACTCGGAACTTGTGGACGAACGTCCCCTGGTGCCCAACACTTGCCAATTTTACTGATTCTACCAAATCCGGCTTCATCTTGATACATCATGCGTACCTTTTTGAAACGTCTACTGTGTTTAAAGCGCTTTCTTAGCTTCTTGTATGTAGATTTTATTTTTAGACGCTACAATTGTTTGGGCGTCTGCTTTCTTAGGGTGCTCTGGGCGTGGTGTCACTTTACGCCAGCCATGACGAGATAAGAGGTAGTAGAACCCCATTCGTGTAGTACTCTTCCCAACTCTTTCTTGATAAGCACGATATAATTCTTCAATGGTAACGTGCTCTCCCTTGCTAGCTTTTTTCCTTTCTTTAGCTAAAAAGTCCTTTTCCTCTTCGAAGGTGAGGTAAGAACGATTTCTACCTCCTCGTGTCTCTTTAATCAGAGCATCTAAGCCACCTTCTTTATACTTAGCTAAGGTACGGGTGACAGTACTTGGGTTACAATTTAGAAGGTCTGTAATTTCTTTGTATGTCTTGCCTTTAGAACGGAATAAGACTATTTGAAGACGTTTGAGGTACGCTGGTTTTGAGGTCTTTTTTAAAAGTGAGTTGATTCTTTTTTCTTCTGCGGATGTAAGTTTCATAACTCTGTTATACCATGCTTTTTGATTTTTATTTAGTAT
>NZ_KQ969179.1 GCF_001578805.1 Streptococcus sp. DD10
TCCTTCATCTTGTCTCCTTTCCTGCAACAAAAAAGCACCTAGAAAAACTGGGTGCTTAGGATATAGGTGGGACGGGACTTCCCCACTTTTCAGATACCTTTTCAGGTGTGTAGTTCCCGATGTTTTTCTACTTCTATTCCTCACCTATATTATACACCTTTTTATCAATAAAATCATGTTTTTTAGACTTTTTGACAATTTTTTTCAGCCTCTTATTGTTTTTCTTCCCATCTCGTCTCATAAAGTGAACAACCGTTTGCCCTTCTTTATTCATGATAGTAGCTTCTAAAAATCTATTTTTATCTGATTTCGCATTCAACAAGAATGTATCTTTTCCCATACGAATATCAGTCGCCAAAAAGTCAGGAGAAGAAATCAAGCTAGGTAAAAATGCAAAATCTGCCTCTACCACCTGCCCCCTATGCTCAGTCAGAATATAAGACAGCATGTGGTCAGTTATAGACACCATAGAATTACCAAAATTTTCTAAAATCGGATGAGAGACCAATCGCCCAACGTTATAACTCTCTTTAAATAAAGATTGCAACTCAGCTCTGGCGACATTAGGATTATTAACGATTGTTCCAAATGCCTTAGAAACGTCCTCCTGCAACTCCATAACAGAACCTTTCTCCCCCTCTATCTTCTCCCACATCTTAACACGCTCAGAATAAGGTGCAGTCGTACAGCGACAATGAGGGTGGAAAGGCGCCGCATTGTGACCAGCTACCATTTCAGAAGTTTTAAAGTGTTCACCATCAAAAGGGGCGCATATATCACAAGCCCCTGCTTCAGCTAACACCTGATACTCTTCTATGTCATTCGCATTGTAATTTGCTTTCTGCGCTTCTGAATACACCCGTGCCGTTTCCGTTACAGCCAACCGTCTAGCATAGTTGTAAGAAGTTTTAAATTCCTTTTGAAGCTGTTTGATTAGTATATCAGCACCTTTACCACGAAGAACAGCATCTTGTACACCTTTTCTTACAACATCACGAAGCACATTTTGCCTATCCCATATATTGCTCGACCAACTAGCA
>NZ_KQ969180.1 GCF_001578805.1 Streptococcus sp. DD10
GATGGTTTCGTCGCTTTTCATTATAGATCTTATGGGACTTTTTTCTACAATAAAATAGGCTCCATAATATCTATAGGGGGTTACCCACTACAAATATTATAGAGCCATTTAAATCATGAATCAATTTGAGTCAAAACTATTATAGCTAACAAGTAGCTAAAAAACCCTTGTAAACCAAGGGTTTTTACGTTATTTTATGCTAGTTGCCGGGATCGAACCGGCGACCTCATCCTTACCATGGATGCGCTCTGCCTACTGAGCTAAACCAGCCGTACTCAAAAAGTATATCAATTTTCTGATTTATTGTCAATAGGTTTTTATATTTTTATTTCTCTTTCTAATGTTATTTCCATGGCCGGTTTGAGTAATTTTATACTTTATTTATCTCAACTAATTCTTCTATATAAAAATAATCCGACAACAAATTTATTGTCGGATTGACCTAAACATTTTTCAAGTTAAACTCTTTCTCTCCACGAAGTCGCTGTTTGCTGTAAAACTTTGTTGAGTTCGTCAATGTTTTCAAATCCTGTTGTGCGAAGCCATTCGCGAGCTGCTGCCTCACCATCTTTGATATAAGCTTCCACTGATCCAGCCCAGGTTGCACGGCCACAAAGAACTCCATTAAAGTTTGCGCCTGATTCGTGGGCAAAGACAAGGGTTTCTTGGAAGAGTTTAGCTGACACACCTGCACTCAAGTAGATATATGGCAAGTTAGTTGCTTCATCTTGCGCTTTGAAGAAGGTCGCTGCTTCTTCACGAGTATGCACGATTTCACCATCGCCAAAGCCTTCAACGTATTTGACATTGACTGGCACTTCCACTTTCAAGACATCGATGTTAAAGCGTGGGTCTGAGAAGACTTTCATAGCACCGATAACCTTGTGCGGTTTGACTTTAGCGTATTCTGCAGAACCTGCGTCAGCGATTGTTTCATCGTAGGCCAAGATTTCAAGGAAGAA
>NZ_KQ969181.1 GCF_001578805.1 Streptococcus sp. DD10
CGCTAGTTGGTCGAGCAATATATGGGATAGGCAAAATGTGCTTCGTGATGTTGTAAGAAAAGGTGTACAAGATGCTGTTCTTCGTGGTAAAGGTGCTGATATACTTATCAAACAGCTTCAAAAGGAATTTAAAACTTCTTACAACTATGCTAGACGGTTGGCTGTAACGGAAACGGCACGGGTGTATTCAGAAGCGCAGAAAGCGAATTACAATGCGAATGACATAGAAGAGTATCAGGTGTTAGCTGAAGCAGGGGCTTGTAATATATGCGCCCCTTTTGATGGTGAACACTTTAAAACTTCTGAAATGGTAGCTGGTAGCAATGCAGCGCCTTTTCACCCTCATTGTCGCTGTACGACTGCACCTTATTCTGAGCGTGTTAAGATGTGGGAGAAGATAGAGGGGGAAGGGGCTAGTCTGGAACAATTCAAAGACGAAATGTCTGAATTTTGGAGATCAGATAGTGCCTCTTTTGTATCTAAGTATGATTATTATAATATTGGGAAATTGACAAATAATCCTGTTTTAGGTAGTTTAGCCGGTGAAAATATACGATTTGAAAAGCGTTCGTTAGAAAGAATTTTAGATAAACATGGACAAGAGTTTAGCCTTGATGAAATGCTCTTGATTATAGATGCAGTAGAGAAACCAAATGTTATAGCAGATAATAGCAAACATCATGATGGTTCATTTTTGTTGTATGCTTCGATTCCGAATAGGAAGAATCGTTTTATGGAGACAGTGGTCATTCCCGATGGTAACGGTGGCTTTATCATACACTATCACAAGCTAGGTAAGAGCAAGATAAATAAATTGGAACGTGAGGGGGTTATTCTTTACTCTGAGTTGGATATGTAGTATAATCCCATCTTTGACAGTTTTTCGAAATCAAAGAGCCCCTAAATGCTGATATGA
>NZ_KQ969182.1 GCF_001578805.1 Streptococcus sp. DD10
TGTTTAAAGCGGAAGTCATCGAGCTTTCGAATGACAGTTGACGTTGAAATGGAAAGCTAATGAGCAATATCAGTCATAGAAGTCTTTTCAATCAACTTTTGAGCAATTTTTTGGTTGATAATACGAGGGATTTGATGATTTTTCTGGACTAGGGAAGTCTCAGCGATCATCATTTTCGAACACTGATAGCACTTGAAACGACGCTTTTTCAGAAGAATTCTGGTAGGCATACCAGTTGTTTCAAGGTAAGGAATCTTAGAAGGTTTTTGGAAGTCATATTTCTTCATTTGATTTCCGCAATGAGGACAAGATGGGGCATCGTAGTCTAGTTTAGCTAGGATTTCCTTGTGTGTATCCTTATTGATGATATCTAGAATTTTGATGTTTGGGTCTTTGATATCGAGTAGTTTTGTGATAGAATTTTCGCTTTTTTATTTTTAGGCTCAGAAATGAACAGTCAAAGGGTGACTGTTAATTCCTGAGCACAAAAGTCATAAACCACCCGTTTTCACGGCTGACTTGTACACCGCCTATAAGGCGTTAAATCCAGCTGCGTCTAAAGACCCTGACTAAACGTTGTTCAGGTTACTTGAATACTTAACTAATGCACGTAAAACGGACTTCTATCTTGCTCTAAATCCACTATCAGAAAACGGTTCTTCGTATTCTTTTACACTTAACTTGTCAAGTGCAATGTCTTCCTTCTCTTGTTTTCGAATGTATTTCGCTACAGCCTTCTCATTCAATTCTACTGTACTGACGTAATATCTCTAGACAAAAACTTATGATTTCTATACTCATTTTCTCTCCGTGAAGACCTGGCTTGAAGCCATAATAAATAAAGAAGACGAAACTCGTCCTCTCTCGATGCTAATTAATCATGGTTCTCCCTATTTCA
>NZ_KQ969183.1 GCF_001578805.1 Streptococcus sp. DD10
CTGCACCCATAAAATGAGACACAAGAAAACACTCCTGTTGAAATCTGGTAAACTAGAAACGGGAGTGTTTTGTTATGGTCAAAAAAGCATATTCAGTAGAAACTAAGCTAGCCTGTATCGAAATGAAGAAGGCAGGTAAATCAAATAAGGTTATCATGGATACCCTCGGTATCAAAAATGCTAGTCAGGTCAAGACCTGGTGGCGTTGGTATCAGAATGATGAATTGTACCGTTTCCACCAACCTGTGGGGAAACAATATACTTATGGTAAAGGAATGAAACAATTATCTGAAGTCGAACAGTTACGTTTGCAGGTAGAATTACTAAAAAAGTATCAGAGCTTGGTAAGAAAATCGACAAAGTAAGTCTTATCAAGCTAGTGGAAGAGTATAAGAAAACGTGCCCTGTATCTATTATTTTAGAGTGTTTCGGAGTCAAACGCTCCACCTTTTATCGCTGGAAACAGGAGTGTAAGAATTCTCAGAAAAGAGACGAAGTAGCAGATAAAATCGAACAACTCTGTATGGCAAATCGCTTTATTTACGGCTATCGAACCATCACTCGCTTACTAAAGAAAGTTTATAACCTCGTCGTTAATCGCAAGAAGGTCTATCGTATTATGAAGGAAAAGGGATGTCTTTGCCGTGTCCGTCCCAAGAAGGGACCTAAATTAGGGAAGCCTTACCATGTAACAGACAATAAGCTGGATCGTTATTTTCAGGCAGACAAGCCTATGGAGAAGCTTGTCACAGACATCACCTATCTCTATTTTGGAAACTGTAGACTTTATCTATCTTCGATCATGGATCTCTATAATCGTGAAATAGTAGCTTATACCATCTCCGAGTGCCAAGATACAGACTTTGTGCTCGACACACTT
>NZ_KQ969184.1 GCF_001578805.1 Streptococcus sp. DD10
GAAGAGAAATCAAGGCTAATGAAAGTCTAATAACTTTTAAAGTGTAATATTTTGTTCTATTTTCAGAATATTAAAATCAAAACTTTAGGTGAAGGAGCAGGGAAAGTATGACTCAGAGAGTTGGATTTCCCTGTTCTTTTTCAACTGCAGTGGGTAGACGAAAAGCTAATATCTAGAAAGGACAAATTTCGTCCTTTCTTTTTTGATGTTTAGAGCGATAAAAATCCGTTTTTTGAAGTTTTCAAAGTTCCGAAAACCAAAGGCATTGCGTTTGATGAGTTTAATGAGATTATTGGCGGCCTCCAATTTGGCCTTAGAATAGGATAGTTGAAGAGCGTTGACAATTTTCTCTTTATCTTTGAGGAAGGTTTTAAAGACAGTCTGAAAGAGAGGATGAATCTGCTTTAGATTGTTCTCAATGAGTCCGAAAAATTTGTCAGGCTCTTTATTCTGGAAGTGAAAAAGTAGGAGTTGATAGAGATTGTAGTGGTGTCTCAAGTCTTCTGAATAGCTCAAAAGCTTGTCTAGAATCTCTTTATTCGTTAAGTGCATACGAAAAGTAGGGCGATAAAATCGCTTATCGCTCAGTTTACGACTATCCTGTTGAATGAGCTTCCAGTAACGTTTGATAGCCTTGTATTCATGGGATTTTCTATCGAATTGGTTCATGATTTGAACACGGACACGACTCATAGCACGGCTAAGATGTTGGAGTAAAACAGTCCAGCGGACTGTTTTAGCCTGAGTTTAGAAATATAATAACGAAGGGTGAAAACGATCTAGAACGATTTTAGCACATGGGAGTGAAACAGTCTGGGAGACTGTTTCAGCCTGAGCCTAGAAATTCGAAAGCGAAGCTGTTTA
>NZ_KQ969185.1 GCF_001578805.1 Streptococcus sp. DD10
TCAAGAAGACGTAATTTTGCTTTTTGTTTTTGCCACTCGTCTATATTCACTACCGCATACTGAGCTCGCCCATTTTTTGTCAAAATAACCTGTTCACCATAGCTAACATCATTCAAAACTTGATTATAATTTCTTAACTCTGATACTGGCAAAGTCGTCATAATACACCTCTTTCGTAAAATTGTTCGAAACTTTTTCTTTATTTTAACACTTTTAAAAATCAACTTCAAGATAAAACAAAAAAGACCTAAACGGTCTTTTCAATTAGTGATGAGCAGCATACCATGCTACTCCAAATCCTATAATTACACCAACAGCAAACATATCAGTCTCCTTTCTCTTTTTCAAAACATCAAATCCAATAAATTATAATTAGCGAATTTGAGTATATAGATAAATTCCAAATGCAATACCTGCAATAAGTGTCATAAGCCTTTCCTCCTCTCTTCTAAAAACAATATAACCTAAGCTATTTTTTTATTAGCGACGATTATATAAAACATACAACGAAATACCAATAGGAATCAAAATAAATGGCATAACATTCCCCTTTCTAATAATTTTTAATCATGCCTTTTAAGCAAAATTTATTTTTTGTAATTTTAGGAAGTTTGAATAATCTTTTTCCTTTCAAACTCCAATAGCTAAGAATAAACAAGCCTAGAATCCAAATAATAGTTACTTTCAAGCTATCAAAATTTAAAGTAAAATCAGTTTTGTTAAAGAAGTCAACGTAAACTCCCAAAAAAGTAGACTCCATAACATTCTTGATTTCTGTGCTCGATTGAGAAAACATTGGCAAAAATGATAGACTAAGCATTGGAATCAGACCATAAACTT
>NZ_KQ969186.1 GCF_001578805.1 Streptococcus sp. DD10
CTGTCAAAGTCCCGGGAAAAGCTCGAAAACTCCTAAATTGAAAATCCCCATATGTGTTTGAATTTTGCTATAATAGAAACATGAGTAGAATTTTAGACAATGAATTGATGGGCGACGAGGAGTTGGTCGAGCGGACCCTGCGCCCCCAGTATTTACGGGAATATATCGGGCAGGATAAGGTCAAGGACCAGCTCCAGATTTTTATCGAAGCAGCCAAATTGCGGGACGAAGCTCTGGATCATGTACTCTTGTTTGGGCCTCCTGGGTTGGGGAAGACGACCATGGCTTTTGTTATTGCCAATGAACTAGGGGTCAATCTCAAGCAGACTTCTGGTCCTGTCATTGAAAAGGCAGGGGATCTGGTGGCCATCCTTAATGACTTAGAGCCGGGCGATGTTCTCTTTATCGATGAGATCCACCGTATGCCCATGGCAGTGGAGGAAGTCCTTTATAGCGCTATGGAGGATTTTTACATTGATATCATGATTGGGGCCGGAGAGTCGAGCCGAAGTGTCCATCTGGACCTGCCTCCGTTTACCTTGATCGGGGCTACGACCCGAGCTGGAATGCTGTCCAATCCCTTGCGAGCTCGCTTTGGTATTACGGGGCACATGGAATATTATGAGCATGCGGATTTGACGGAAATCGTCGAGCGGACAGCTGATATCTTTGAGATGGAAATCACCCACGAGGCGGCAGCTGACTTGGCCCTCCGTAGTCGGGGAACCCCTCGGATTGCCAATCGTCTCCTTAAGCGCGTGCGGGACTTTGCCCAGATCATGGGAGATGGCGTTATTGACCAAGTAGTGACGGATAAGGCCTTGACCATGCTG
>NZ_KQ969187.1 GCF_001578805.1 Streptococcus sp. DD10
AAAATCGGGAAGACAGGATTCGAACCTGCGACACCTTGGTCCCAAACCAAGTACTCTACCAAGCTGAGCTACTTCCCGCATTTAAGTTTAAACTTAAATGCACCCTAGAGGAGTCGAACCTCTAACCGCCTGATTCGTAGTCAGGTACTCTATCCAGTTGAGCTAAGGGTGCTATTTTATGCCGAGGACCGGAATCGAACCGGTACGATCGTTACCAATCGCAGGATTTTAAGTCCTGTGCGTCTGCCAGTTCCGCCACCCCGGCTTCTCCAGCCAAGCGAACGACGGGATTCGAACCCGCGACCCCCACCTTGGCAAGGTGGTGTTCTACCACTGAACTACGTTCGCAAACTATATAAAAAAACTATGCCGGCTACATGACTTGAACACGCGACCCTCTGATTACAAATCAGATGCTCTACCAACTGAGCTAAGCCGGCTCATTTATTAAATTCTTAATGCGGGTTAAGGGACTTGAACCCCCACGCCGTTAAGCGCCAGATCCTAAATCTGGTGCGTCTGCCAATTCCGCCAAACCCGCATATATGACCCGTACTGGGCTCGAACCAGTGACCCATTGATTAAAAGTCAATTGCTCTACCAACTGAGCTAACGAGTCTTTTTTTGGAATACTAAATTCCAACGGTCCCGACGGGAATCGAACCCGCGATCTTCGCCGTGACAGGGCGACGTGATAACCGCTACACTACGGGACCTATGGGAGTTAACGGGATCGAACCGCTGACCCTCTGCTTGTAAGGCAGATGCTCTCCCAGCTGAGCTAAACTCCCAAATGCTAAGCGA
>NZ_KQ969188.1 GCF_001578805.1 Streptococcus sp. DD10
TACAACATCTGGTGTAGTTGGAATAATGCGTTCTTTAACGGATACCTTGAAGTTATTCTTAGTATCATCTGCATCATATGTACGTCCGTTTTCAGTTGTGAATCCATCGTTTACCAATTCATAACCAGCTTTTTGAAGTGCCTCGATACGTTCTGCAGTTGAGTAGTTGATTGCTTCTTCGAACTTACCAGAAACGCTATCAACATCACCGAGAACTTGTTCTGTTCCAGATGTAACATCTACGTATGTAATTGTAGCGTTTTGAGTTGCTTTTTCATATACGTAAGTAACAGTCGTTAGGCCATTTGCAACAGTACCAGTTGCATTAGCTGGAGTTTCTGTCAAGACATAGCCTGGAATTGTCTTAGCTGATGATGTGTAAGAAGTACCAGTTTCTTCGTTTTCAACAACAACAGTTGTATCAGCGATTTCATTCCCTTCATTATCAACATACTTAGCGATAACTGTACCGTCTTCTGACAGAACACGTGGGGTATAAGTAGCTTTCGCCACTGTACCATTTGTATCTTTACGAACCACAACAACACCTTCTGGTGTTCCAACGTAGTTGGTTACTGGTGTAAAGGTTACCTTACCATCTGGCTCAACTGTGTAAGTACCTACATTTGGAACAACCTTAGTTGTTGTACCATCTTCAAATGTAGCTGGAACAGTGTTGTCCATTGGCACATCTGAGTGACCTGGTACAAAGGTTGGTGTTCCAGATTGAGGAGTGTTCTTAGGACCTACAGAGCTT
>NZ_KQ969189.1 GCF_001578805.1 Streptococcus sp. DD10
GTAGAGAAGCGGTATTTGGTGAAGATGAAAGGTATGAATCGTATCAACGGATATCTTAGTTACAATAAAAATCTTGATAAATGGTTCTTTGGAATAGCTAGCGAGTCTAAACCCTATCGTGCACGCCACACCCGCAAAGAGCTAGAAGAAGCCAACTTCGGCTGGGTGTTTGATTGCGAAGGAATCGAGGTTGAGGAGGTGAATTTTTGATTGATAAAATAAGACATTTACAACTTGCTGTTTTTAGTTTTGCTTGTCTTTTGAGTGTTGGTTTGTTGGTGATTCTTACTCGTTTGAATAATCAATCTGAAGAAATTCGCTATCTGCAAGAACAAGTGCGAGAGAATCGCAAGAGTTTGTTAAACAATGCAGAGGTTGACCAGCGGCAGGAGGTTATCTTGAATAAGCTGAATATGCAATATCAGCAAGACGAACACAAGCGTGCTGAAATCTTGAAAGAAACAGCCGAAAAAAATAAAGTCGGAGGATAGAAAAGGAGGTAGCCGCATGACAACACTTGATGTATGGGCTCATAAGGAGCTGAAAGCTAGTGATGAAAAACTAGTTGAGTTTAAAGAAATTTTTGGTTTGTAAGATGTAAAAATGTTCTTTGAAAACTGAATAATGAATGGGGGCGAGAACTTTTTGTTGAAAATAAAAAAGTAACGCAAAAAGTATTGACTTAATGCGTTACAAATGGTATAATAGTCTATGTAAGGTTGAGAAATCTAACAAATCCAACAGAAAGGA
>NZ_KQ969190.1 GCF_001578805.1 Streptococcus sp. DD10
TTATCTCTTCTTAGTTTTCAGATAGAAAACGCTAGATAGTGCTAGTGACAGACTAGCTAAGAAAATAAGGTTACGATTAGAACTATCACCTGTATTTGGCAATTCTTTTGCTTCGCTGACTGGTTTGTCTGCTTGATTCGGTTGTTCTGTTGAACGTACAACACTAGTTAGTTCCTTAGTAACTGGATGTTGGTTAAGTTCAGAACTTTCATTTGCAGACTTATAAACCACAGCATAAATACTAAAGTGGCTAGTCGCAAACTCGACATACTGGTCAGTTTGGCTAAAGTTCAATGCCTGTAATTCTTTACTTGTAGTAACATAGTACACCTGATCAGCTACTTTTCCAGTCTGTACCGGAAGACGCACGAGAACAGCTCCTTTTGGTTGCACTTCTTTTCCTTCCTGATCAACGAGTCTAATGTCATAAGCGTCGTAAACAGTTTCCATCAAAGACTGATCGAGAACTTTTGTCACACGGAGACTCACTGCTGCTCCCAGTTCACTCGGACGCCCAATGACAGCCACACCCGTTTCTTTATCCTGCAAGATGCGAAGAGTACTTGCCGGAGTATCGACCGGTTTATCTGGGACAACTGGATTTGTTGGCATATCAACTGGTTTATCC
>NZ_KQ969191.1 GCF_001578805.1 Streptococcus sp. DD10
CCTCTAATCGACTAGTCTTCATTTGAAGATTATAGAGACTCATCAAGTCATTTTCAGCCTTAGTAAAATCCCTACTCGTAACCTTATGACCACTCGAACGCAAACGTTCAGAACGAGAGACTATTCGCGATTAGTTCCATTTCTTTTGTAAAAAGATTAGAAATCAAGTAAAATTCATTACCAAGAATATATCTAGCCCTCATTACAATACCGTTAGAGGGCTGTTGTTGATTGTTAAAATTGTCCATCCACTGTTTGCACATTGTTCGTCACATGAGCCGGGTTATGAACTAGCTTCTCATTTAAATGGCTCTTTGTCAACTGTAGTGGGTTGAAGAAAAGCTAAGTTCTAGAAAGGACAAATTTCGTCCTTTCTTTTTTGATGTTTAGAGCGATAAAAATCCGTTTTTTGAAGTTTTCAAAGTTCCGAAAACCAAAGGCATTGCGTTTGATGAGTTTAATGAGATTAATGAGATTAATGAGATTATTGGTGGCCTCCAATTTGGCGTTAGAATAGGGTAGTTGAAGAGCGTTGACAATTTTCTCTTTATCTTTGAAGAAGGTTTTAAAGACAGTCTGAAAAAAAGGATGCA
>NZ_KQ969192.1 GCF_001578805.1 Streptococcus sp. DD10
TTATTGGCTTTTGATGAGAGTCCAGCATCTGTACAGACTACAAATTTTGAAGCCTTATAATCCTTGACAATCTTTCTTTCTAATGGTTTAAGAGTCGTTTGTTCATTTGTATTTCCAGGGTGGGTACAGAAAGCTAGGGGAATTCCTTGTTTGTCCATAAAGAGTCCCATCTCCACAATTGGATTTGGACGATGTTCTTTAGATGGACCGTATTGTCTCAGAAGCCCTTCCTCATCTTCAGCTTCAATTTCAAAATAGAAGTTAGTACAGTCATAGTAGAGAACATCTGTCTGTCGTTGGGTCATCTTTTTTGAAGTTTGATAGGTTTGTTCTTGTATAAACTCTGTTTCATTAGAAATCACTTCAAGAGCCCGATAAAAGTGTTGGAGTTCAAATTCTTTAGGTTCGAGTAAAGTTTTTGAAAATTCTAGGGTAGATCGTTTTGAAGCAGGAGCTAGAATCCGTCCATAAATCAAGCGAGATAGGATATCATCTAGAGAGAAATTAAAACGATGTCGTTTTTGGATTTCTTTGTTAATTCTAGGCAGACCTAATTGATGATAGAGGTCTTGTAGGAAGAGATAGCC
>NZ_KQ969193.1 GCF_001578805.1 Streptococcus sp. DD10
GGTCTCACGATCCCTGACCTCTTTAGGACGTTTGGCAATAGACGTGCCAATCCTAAATGTCCCACGTGTTTCTTTTGCTTGTCGAGTCTTTCCTTTACGACGAAGGACGCTTAAATCCAGATCAATCAAACCAGCATAGAGCCAGTTATAGATGGTCTTAAAAGCTACCATTGGCTTTTGTTCAAGCTGATAGCGACCACAAATCTGTTCAGGTGACCAAGAAGCTTTTAAACCCTTCTCAATTTCCTTTTTTAACTTTGGTGTCAAACGAGATTTTCGACCTTTTTGCTTGGCCCTGTGATCGTACTGTTCCTGTGCTAAGGCTGCGGAGTAACCATTTTTGCATCGACTTAGCTCTCTTGAAATGGTGGACTTATGGACGCCAAGTTTACTTGCAATTTGGCAAGGTTTCAAACCTAAATCCAAGTAAGTTTCTATCTTTATTCGGTCGGTTATGGTAAGATGGGAGTGGCTCATAGTTTTTCCTCGGGTTCTGTTTGTGTGGTTACTTACAGTTTACACCAATGAAACGCTATGAGTTTTTTTGTTGCACTATATTTTACAATTTATC
>NZ_KQ969194.1 GCF_001578805.1 Streptococcus sp. DD10
AACTGGTGTGACATCCGTTGGAATAACTGGAACAAGGCGTGGTTGAACAGTGACAACAAATTTTTGAACAGTATTTGTATCATTATCGAATGATTGCTTGCTACCATCAGCCTTCGTGAACTCGTCAGAAACAAGCTCATATCCAAGTTGTTTCAATGCATTGATACGTGCTTCAGTTGAGTAGTTCATTTCAGAACCAGAATCACCTTGAAGAATATCAACTTCACCAAGAATAGTTCCCTTATTGTCCTTGTAAGTTACAGTTGCAACTTGAGTATCAGACTTCACTTCGTAAACAGTTGGTGTATACTTAGCTTTCACTTCTGTACCGTTAGTGTCCTTACGAACAACTGTCACACCTGTACCGGTTCCAACAAAGTCTGGAGTTGGTGTAAAGGTTACCTTACCAGATGGATCAACTGTGTAAGTACCTTCGTTTGGAACAACCTTAGTTGTTGTACCATCTTCAAATGTAGCAGGAACAGTGTTGTCCATTGGTACATCTGAGTGACCTGGTACAAAGGTTGGTGTTCCAGATTGAACTTGACCCTTAGGTCCTGCTGAACCA
>NZ_KQ969195.1 GCF_001578805.1 Streptococcus sp. DD10
TTCTTTAGGACGTTTGGCAATCGACGTGCCAATCCTAAATGTCCCACGTGTTTCTTTTGGTTGTTGAGTCTTTCCTTTACGACGAAGGACGCTTAAATCCAGATCAATCAAACCAGCATAGAGCCAGTTATAGATGGTTTTAAAAGCTACCATTGGCTTTTGTTCAAGCTGATAGCGACCACAAATCTGTTCAGGTGACCAAGAAGCTTTTAACCCCTTCTCAATTTCCTTTTTTAACTTTGGTGTCAAACGAGATTTTCGACCTTTTTGCTTGGCCCTGTGGTCGTACTGTTCCTGTGCTAAGGCTGCGGAGTAACTATTTTTACATCGACTTAGCTCTCTTGAAATGGTGGACTTATGGACGCCAAGTTTACTTGCAATTTGGCAAGGTTTCAAACCTAAATCCAAGTAAGTTTCTATCTTTATTCGGTCGGTTATGGTAAGATGGGAGTAGCTCATAGTTTTTCCTCGGGTTCTGTTTGTGTGACTACTTACAGTTTACACCAATGAAACGCTATGAGTTTTTTTGTTGCACTATATTTTAC
>NZ_KQ969196.1 GCF_001578805.1 Streptococcus sp. DD10
AAACTCAAGTACGCTTACTTTATTCCAATTTCCTTTTGACAACAAGTAACCAGTAGCGACGTCCTTTGTCCGTGTCCATCCGAAACGCTAAAGCCTTTCGGCTCGGCACGTACTAGCGTACTCTGCTACCGCTTATTGTCAAAAGTTTTCTCGGCATAAATCGCTTGATTCATTTCCTTAAGTGCCGATTTCATGGTCCGCTTTACATAACGATCTAACCCTCGTAACATTTTTTGTAATTCCTCTATCTGTTCTCTGTCAATTCTTTGGTTTTTATTTGCGACCTTGGCTAGCTGATTGACATTGTTTCCAATTCGGTTCAACTGATAGGTCATTTGTTCAAAACCGTTTGTATCGATATTGATAACCGTCGGAACTAATAAATGTTTTCGTGCGTAAGATGAAAAGTTAGGGGACTTCGCTTCTGCCATTAATCTTTCCAATATGCGAATTTCTATCTCTGAGAAAAAAACTCGTTTCAAAATTGGACGGTCTCTATTTTCCATTTGGATACCTCTTTTTATTTTTTCAAAGC
>NZ_KQ969197.1 GCF_001578805.1 Streptococcus sp. DD10
CAATTTCCCACCGCCTTTGATTGATAGCTACAATTGTCTGAATCTCTTCATCTAGATTAGTAGCTACGGCGTAGAGACCATCATATTGAGCCTCTTCTTGAATCCGTTCCTCATCAAGAGTTAGAATCCTTTTCTCGGCGATTTCCCCTTCTTTAGTCGTACTTGTTTCTTTCAGAAATCTCTTAAAATCGGTTTGTCTCTTCTTGGTAGCTTGGCTGGGCTTGCCTAGTAACTTACTAGCCCGTTCAATCTGTTTTTCTCGTATCGTTCGATGATAGTCTTGATATTTAGTAGAAAAGGTTACAATCAAGCGTTGATTTGGTAGGTCTTCATCATAAAGGGGAGATTCTTTAAAGAAGAGCTGTTTTTTTAATTCTTCTCTATGTTCTAGCTCATCTAGATTGTAAAAGATAGGCTTCTTATCCCCAACCATTCGCCACCCACTTTTATCCAAGGCCCAGTCTCTGTATTCTTTCTTTAACTTCTTGATAGATTGAGTTGTGACATAGGAACGTTCTCCAAAAGAATTGTACATC
>NZ_KQ969198.1 GCF_001578805.1 Streptococcus sp. DD10
TTTCCCACCGTCTTTGATTGATGGCTACAATTGTCTGAATCTCTTCATCTAGATTAGTAGCTACGGCGTAGAGACCATCATATTGAGCCTCTTCTTGAATCCGTTCCTCATCAAGAGTTAGAATCCCTTTCTCGGCGATTTCCCCTTCTTTAGTAGTACTTGTTTCTTTCAGAAATCTCTTAAAATCGGTTTGTCTCTTCTTGGTAGCTTGGCTGGGCTTGCCTAGTAACTTACTAGCCCGTTCAATCTGTTTTTCTCGTATCGTTCGATGATAGTCTTGATATTTAGTAGAAAAGGTCACAATCAAGCGTTGATTTGGTAAGTCTTCATCATAAAAAGGAGATTCTTTAAAGAAGAGCTGTTTTTTTAATTCTTCTCTGTGTTCTAGCTCATCTAGATTGTAAAAGATAGGCTTCTTATCCCCAACCATTCGCCAACCACTTTTATCCAAAGCCCAGTCTCTGTATTCTTTCTTTAACTTCTTGATAGATTGAGTTGTGACATAGGAGCGTTCCCCAAAAGAATTGTATACC
>NZ_KQ969199.1 GCF_001578805.1 Streptococcus sp. DD10
TCAAATGTGCCAGCTGAATCGATTACTGTCGATAGTAAAGACAGCACGGTTTATGTCATCTATACTCCAGTCAAGAAAACTACAACATCCTTCGTAGATGAAAATGGTACCCCAGTTTCACCAAACGAAGAAGGTAACCAACCTAAGAAAGATATCCCAGGCTACGAGTTTGTGAAGACAACGACAGATGAAGATGGCAACACAACTCACGTATACCGTAAAGTAGTTAAAACTACAACATCCTTCGTAGATGAAAATGGTACCCCAGTTTCACCAAACGAAGAAGGTAACCAACCTAAGAAAGATATCCCAGGCTACGAGTTTGTGAAGACAACGACAGATAAAGATGGCAACACAACTCACGTATACCGTAAAGTAGTTAAAACTACAACATCCTTCGTAGATGAAAATGGTAATCCAGTTTCACCAAACGAAGAAGGTAACCAACCTAAGAAAGATATCCCAGGCTACGAGTTTGTGAAGACAACGACAGATGAAG
>NZ_KQ969200.1 GCF_001578805.1 Streptococcus sp. DD10
CAGTTTTGGCTAAGGTTAAAGAATTGGCGAAACGAGGTTACTTCCTTGATGAAATAGATATAGACGATAAAACTATGTTCGACCATCTTGATGATGGAGATGCTCAACCAAGTCAAGTCTTTACTCTAAAAGTTAAGATAGTAACAGCTAAGGGAACACCTACTGAACAAGATGTACTTCCGTTTTATCCAGAAGAGAATGTCCCAATTATCACAGAAAAAGGCGTTCCGCTTGTTCAAGAAAAACTTCCAGAATTCAAAGAGTTCTTGCCACCTGAGGTACAAGCAAGTGATACTCCTCAAGTAGTACGAGTGTCAGAAGCTAGGACTCAACCAATCTCACCAGCCACTAAAAATGAAGCAAGTCTGCCAAATACAGGAACTGAAAATACTAGCTCATGGACGCTTCTTGGTCTATTCAGTTTGTTAGGATTAGCAGGTTTAACTACTAATCGTCGCAAGAAAAATCAAGAAAAGTAGTATCTATCAAACTTTATT
>NZ_KQ969201.1 GCF_001578805.1 Streptococcus sp. DD10
AGACAATATTTTGGCTCTTTGTCAACTCTAAGGACGAATTTCGTCCTTTCTTTTTTGATGTTTAGGACGATGAAAATTCGTTTTTTAAAGTCGTCAAAGTTCCGAAAACCCAAGGCATTGCGCTTGATAAGGATGAACCTGCTTAAAATTGTCCTCAATGAGTCCGAAGAATTTTTCAGGGTCCTTGTTCTGAAAGTGAAAAAGTAAGAGCTGATAGATATTGTAGTGGTATTTCAAGTCTTATGAATAGCTCAATAGTTTGTCAAGAGTCTCTTTATTCGTTAAGTTCATACGAAAAGTTACACTCAAAGTGGAACCCATTAAGCTTGCGAATGACGGTTGAAGTTGAAATGGCAGCTGGCGGTCATAGAAGCCTTTTCAATCAACTTTTGATCAATTTTTGGGTTGATGATACGAGGGATTTGGTGATTTTTCTTGACGATAGAAGTCTCAGCGACCATTATTTTAGAG
>NZ_KQ969202.1 GCF_001578805.1 Streptococcus sp. DD10
CAATTTATCAAATAATCTTGGTAAGTTCCAGAAACAAAGCATGTACCCTCGTTAATCCCTCGTGATTAGTGGATTCATCCTTTCAGCAGTTTAAATTTAAAAATAGCATTATCACAAACCACTTTTTAGCTGAACATTCAATATAACATTTTCTACAGTTCCCATACTGCAGATGAAAAAGAAAATTTAAAGTATAGTTTTTTAAAATCTGCTCAAATTTTAGCAAGCATAAACTCATATATTTTGCATATTTTACGTCATACACTCATCCATCCATTTACTTTATTTGACTCTATAATTTCTATAGTATATAATGTACAACTGCTATAACAGAGGTTTTTGGCTAATCAACTAGCTCACCGGATTTATGATAAAGGCACTAAAATCGTATTTAAAAGAACAATCTAGAAACTCTTATTCTTACTAAAAACTCCTTAGAATAAGAT
>NZ_KQ969203.1 GCF_001578805.1 Streptococcus sp. DD10
GGCTCTTTATCAACTGTAGTAGGTTGATGAAAAGCTAACATCTAGAGAAGACCGAATTGGTCTTCTCTTTTTGTATGTTTAGAGCAATGAAAACACGCTTTCTAAAGTTGATGAAATTTCTAAATCAGAATCCCAACCGTTTGATATCTTTGAATAATTTGTTAGTTACTTCAAGTTTTGCGTTTGAATAATCAGCTTCTAATGCATTTTTGATGTATTGTTTGTATTTAAGAAAAGTCCTAAAGACAGTTTGAAATTAAAGAGTTGAGAGATAACATACGGCTGTCCTTTTGAAAGAGTCTACGTGCCAGTGGTATATAAGTTCGAGACATATCCATTGTGATAAACTGGACCTTTTGTCGAGCTTTCAATGGATACTTCAAAAAATAATTTCGTATAGTGGTTTGACGGCGATTATCAAGGATGGTTATGAGTTTGTTGG
>NZ_KQ969204.1 GCF_001578805.1 Streptococcus sp. DD10
TTTTATAGCTTTGAGCCACAAAAACAAGTCCCCCTTTCTTGAAACTAAACTCATCCCAGAACATAACCGTAGGGAGTTTGTCATAATCTTCCTTGAAAGTAAACTGGTCAAGCTTAGTGAACGTCGATATACGAAGTCTTCTTGCAATATCCGTTAATGACATTTTCTGAGTCAGGGGGTGTGCAACCTTTTGTTGGACTAGATTGGAGATTTGGCAGTTTTTCTCAACGATTGCTGTCTCAGCTACCGTGACCCTCCTACAGTTTTTACACTGGAAACAACGTTTCTTCAGACGTAGTAATGTTGGCGTTCTAGCTTGTTCGAAAAGAGGAATTTTAGAAGGTTTTTGAAAGTTGTATTTAATCATCTTTCCTTTTTGGAATGAATTTCAATAAGCGTCCTCGTTTCAAGAACAAGGG
>NZ_KQ969205.1 GCF_001578805.1 Streptococcus sp. DD10
GTATCTACACCTGTTGGTGTAACTGGTGTTACAGTTGGTGTGTAGCTTGATTCGACAGTTGTACCATTTGTAGGGTCTGTTACAACTACCTTAGCTGCATCTGGAGTTCCAACAAAGTCTTTGTTTGGTGTGAAGGTTACTGTACCAGTTGGATCGATTGTGTAAGTACCAACTGTCTTACCATCCTTAGTAGCTGGGATAGTTGTATCCTCAGTGCCAACGAACTTAGCTGGGTTGTCTGTTGTTGGTTTCAACTCAGTACCGTCAGCGTGTTTGTAAGTTGGTGTACCTGTTTGTGTCTTACCTTGGATATCAGTTGATGTCGCTGGTGTTGAAGTTGGTGCTACTGGTGTGTAGATAACGTATACTGTGCTATCAGTTGACTCATTTGTCACTTCTAGACTTGCAACAGTTTC
>NZ_KQ969206.1 GCF_001578805.1 Streptococcus sp. DD10
CAAAGTTGAAATCCCAGTTAAACTGAAAAATGGTGAAGAGGAAGTAACTGTTAAGATTCCAGTAACCATCCAACGAGATACAGATGGTGATGGTATTCCAGATAAGACGGATACAGATGATGATAACGACGGAATCCCAGATAGTGAAGACAGCACACCAAAAGTTCCAGATACAGTAGTGCCAGGTAAAGTTGATGTGAGACAAGATGACAATGGAGACGTTATTATCACACCAGTTAAACCAGATGGAACTACTTATAAGCCAGGAACTACGGTGACAATTCCAGGAGTTGAGACACCAGTGGTAATAGGCGAAGATGGAACTGGTAAGATTCCAAACAAAGACCTGCCGAAGGCTGTAACACCAGGTCAAGCGATCATTACTGAACCAAATCATTCACCATCTAAGCCTGTT
>NZ_KQ969207.1 GCF_001578805.1 Streptococcus sp. DD10
AGGGAATTCGACCTAGCATTCCTAGTCATTATATGCGAGAATATCGCTATTGTTATGGGGCAGTAGATGCTCAGACAGGTGATTCCTTTTTCCTTATTGCTGGAGGATGCAATACTGAGTGGACGAATGAATTTCTACGGCAAGTCTCACAAGCTTATCCAGATGACTATATTTTACTTGTAATGGATAATGCTATATGGCATAAATCAAGTACCTTGGAGATTCCAAGTAATATTGAGTTGGCTTTTATCCCACCTTATACACCAGAAATGAACCCTATTGAACAAGTCTGGAAAGAAATTCGAAAACGAGGTTTTAAAAATAAGGCTTTCCCATCATTGGAAGCTGTCATTGATAAGCTTCAAGAAGTTATTCAAGGATTGGAAAAAAATGTTTTAAAGTCCACTGTCAG
>NZ_KQ969208.1 GCF_001578805.1 Streptococcus sp. DD10
CATGAATTGGTAGTAGATGTGACTAAGCCTAAGAAACCTGGTACACCACTCCTTCCAGAATTCCCAGAGGGACCTCAATGGCCAGAAGGATTGGCAGAAAGCGACCTCAAGAAAGAGGTGACTCGTACCATCAGCTATGTCAAGAAAGACAGCGCAGACGGTGCAGAAACCAAGGCTAAGGACGACACTGTCCAAACTGCCCACTTCTCTCGAGTTGCTCATTACAATGCGGTAACTAAGAAAGTAACCTACGGTGACTGGACAAGTACAGATAAAGAATTGCCAGAGGTTCAAGTAGGTGTCGTGGCAGGATATGTGGCAGATAAGGCAAGTGTAGGGGCTACCACCGCTCCAACTCCAGCAGCTGACGGTGCCGTAACTCCATTGA
>NZ_KQ969209.1 GCF_001578805.1 Streptococcus sp. DD10
CAGCTTTTTGGAGCTCTTTTTCTCTTTTTAAAAAATGCGTACTTTTTATCTAGATTTGGTTTTTTAAAAATTTTTTTCATATTTTTTTCGCTTATAATCTCAAAATCAGTTTGGAAGCCAAATGCTTGGTGGAGTTGATCCGTGATAGTTGTTCTGGTGTAAGTTGGAAGATATCCCGCTCCATAAAGATGTTTGAACTTGTAATTGCGTAAGGTTTGGATGAGTTCTGAACAGGTGACTGTTTCTCCTAGTTGTTTTTCCAAGAGACGATAAATCATTAGTGCTAGGAAACAAATAGTGAAATGTGCTTGAATCCTATCTGACCGACTGAGATAAACGGGTCTGGCTCGTAGTTCCTGCTTCATGATACGAAAACTCTCTTCAA
>NZ_KQ969210.1 GCF_001578805.1 Streptococcus sp. DD10
AATCAACTTGAGCTACCTCAAGGGCTACTTTTACACAGCGACCAGGGATCTGTTTATACTTCAAAAGCCTACTATCAAGCTTGTACAGAAAAAGGCATCACCCGCTCCATGTCCCGCAAGGGAACACCAGCAGATAATGCCTGTATCGAATGGTTCCATTCTGTTCTCAAGTCTGAAACCTTCTATCTCCATAAGTGGAGAAACTTGACTAAAGATAGTATAACTGAAATTGTCAAAAATTACATCATATTTTATAATGAAACTAGAGTTCAACAAAGATTAAACGATCTGTCTCCTGTAGAGTACAGAAAACTGGCCGCATAAGAGGGTTTTTCTCTTGTCTCATTATTGGGGTGTAGTGCCATTCTCAAGGGTTACTTC
>NZ_KQ969211.1 GCF_001578805.1 Streptococcus sp. DD10
TGTCGGGGGAAGTGGTTCTAGTAAGTCCATCTTGCTTTGCAGTATTATTTTGGAGCTGTTTCTGATGTCTGTTGATGCAAGGTTTATTGTTTACTTATATTGCATCTACAAAAATAAAAAAGAGATATTGCTTGATGCTTTGGAAAAATAATTTTGTATAAAAAGAATAAAAACAGCTTTATTTCTTTAATTTCAGACTTGATTTTATTTAAAAAGTGGAAGATAATATAGACAATGAAACCATTAGTAATTTAGTAAGGAGATGTTATGTCAGAACCATTATTTTTACAATCTGTCGTGCAAGAAAGACTGTGGGGGGGAACCAAACTTCGTGATGTTTTTGGTTATGAAATCCCCACCGAAAAAACGGGAGAATTTTGG
>NZ_KQ969212.1 GCF_001578805.1 Streptococcus sp. DD10
GAGTCACGGTAGCTGAGACATCAATCGTTGAGAAAAACTGCCAAATCTCCAATCTAGTCCGACAAAAGGTTGCACAACTCCTAACTGAGAATGTGTCTCTAACGGATATTGCCAGAAGACTTCGTGTGTCGACCTCCACTGTCTATCGTAAGCTTGACCAGTTTACTTTCACGGAGCATTATGACAAGCTCCCAAGCGTCATGTCTTGGGGTGAGTTTGGATTCAAGAAAGGGGAACTCGCTTTTGTGGCTCAAAACTATGAGTCCAACGAACTCATAACCTTCCTTGATAATCGCCGCCAAACCACTATTCGAAACCACTTTTTGAAGTATCCATTGAAAGTACGACAACAGGTGCAGTTTATCACGATGGATATGTT
>NZ_KQ969213.1 GCF_001578805.1 Streptococcus sp. DD10
CCAACTAAAATAGATACTGAAGAAAAAAGAAGTATTAAGCCAACTAACAACTCAATTAACCATTCCATAATCTTTGCTCTCCAGCTTGTAACTTTATAGTAGGTTTTTTGACCAGAATACTGTGTGGCCGGTTTAGTTACAGGTCTCATTCTAGCAATAAGCCCATTTTCAGCACCGAAGTAAGCTTTTCCAACACCAGCAATGAAAGTTGCTGCTGTCGCGTTTAATCCTGGAATTGCACTTAATAGTAATTCAGCAGCTGTTCCTAAGTTTTTTTATATGCTATCCTATCATTTTCCTTATTGCAATTTCCAATGCAATGCGTTTAACCGCTATACTTTTCCCTCTAGACTCCAACGTCCTGTTTCTTCATACTG
>NZ_KQ969214.1 GCF_001578805.1 Streptococcus sp. DD10
AGAAGAGGTGAGACCTCTTTTTTTTGATGTCCAGGCATGGAAGACGGAAAAAGCTATGGAAAATAAAGTCGGGGACGACTGTAAACATAGGAGGTTCGAATGAACAAAACTACTTTTAAGGCACGGATTCAGATGAATCTGCGTTCTTTACAGTTTTTCGCTGATGGTGGGGACACTCAAGCGGAGGTGGATGTTTCTACTGGTCAAGAACAGGTATCTGCAGAACCTGAGAATGAGACAGTAGAACAAGAGAAGAAATACACGGATGTGGATGCTATCATTGACAAGAAATTTGCCAAGTGGAAGAAAGAGCAAGAAGCGCTAGCTGATGAAGCTAAGAAATTAGCAAAGATGAATGCTGAACAAAAAGCTGAAT
>NZ_KQ969215.1 GCF_001578805.1 Streptococcus sp. DD10
CATCAACTTGAGCTACCTCAAGGAGCACTTTTACACAGCGACCAGGGATCTGTCTACACTTCAAAAGCCTACTATCAAGCTTGTACAGAAAAAGGCATCATCCGCTCCATGTCCCGAAAAGGAACACCAGCAGATAATGCCTGTATCGAATGGTTCCATTCTGTTCTCAAGTCTGAAACCTTCTATCTCCATAAGTGGAAAAACTTGACTAAAGATAGTATAACAGATATAGTCAAGAATTACATCATATTTTATAATGAAACTAGAGTTCAACAAAGATTAAACGATCTGTCTCCTGTAGAGTACAGAAAACTGGCCGCATAAGAGGGGTTTTCTCTTGTCCCATCATTGGGGTGCAGTGCC
>NZ_KQ969216.1 GCF_001578805.1 Streptococcus sp. DD10
CTTAGCAGATGGCTAAACACGACAAGAAAAAAAGATGGTTTCCCAAAGCGAAAGAGGTCACAATCGAACTCAACCTCAAATTCCTTAAGATAACCATCAAATTCTAATGGGAGAGGGGCGAAAGCCCCAAACCCTGTTGTTTAGTTCATTCTAGCATAAGGAAAGGTAAAAAGCAAATGAAAGACAATGTACTTTACCACAAGAAGTTCAAGCGTGCAGAAATCACGATTGAGCGGACGACCTTGAAAGAAAAAGTTCAAGGTGTTGTTGGCATTGCCGTCCTTGCCTTGGCTATTTGGTATTTTACTAGATAGTTATGGCAAAGAAAATGGGGCGACCTCTAAAAGGAGAGAGCAAGCG
>NZ_KQ969217.1 GCF_001578805.1 Streptococcus sp. DD10
TTTTTCGACAATACCGTTCAATCAAAATTCTACAATACTCTAAATCCGACAAACTATTAATCGCTTCCGCCATCGCTTCAAGCTCCATCTGTGCATCGACTCTACGAACAACCATCATCTCTGTTGCCTTATTCACCCCACCACCGGAAGACTTCGGTTCGATTGAGTACGAAGCCGTTACTTTGGGGTAATATGCTTCACCAGCAATACGAGCTAACCGTCTATATTGTCTTAATATCTTATCCGCATTTTTCGTTGACAATCCAACACAAATATCTGTCACCAATTGCATGAACCGCCCTCCTTTTTATGATATAATAGTATTGTACGTTACTATCAAGGAGTCAGCCA
>NZ_KQ969218.1 GCF_001578805.1 Streptococcus sp. DD10
TTTTACGACAATACCGTTCAATCAAAATTCTACAATACTCTAAATCCGACAAACTATTAATCGCCTCCGCCATCGCTTCAAGCTCCATCTGTGCATCGACTCTACGAACAACCATCATCTCTGTTGCTTTATTCACCCCACCACCGGAAGACTTCGGTTCAATTGAGTAAGAAGCAGTTACTTTAGGGCAATATGCTTCACCAGCAATACGGGCTAATCGTCTATATTGTTTTAATATCTTATCCGCATTTTTCGTTGACAATCCAACACAAATATCTGTCACCAATTGCATGAACCGCCCTCCTTTTTATGATATAATAGTATCATTAGTTAACATTAAGGAGTCAGTCA
>NZ_KQ969219.1 GCF_001578805.1 Streptococcus sp. DD10
TTTTGACTTTTTCAGATTCATCTAGTTGTTTCAAATCTTCCAGCACATCAGCATAGACCGACCGACACCAACCAGTCGCGCAAGTATTTACTAATCTCTCATAGCGTGTTATCAATTCTTGTTTTTTCATCATTTCACCATCTTCCCATAAAATGACAAGCGTGCAATCGCATTGTCCATATAACGTTCAATTTTGACATCATTCAAAGCATCAGACACATCATGACCGTTTATCGTCACATGCTGACCATTGACATGAATCAACGTGTCATCACTTGTTTCAATTATGATTTTCTTCATGTTCCAATTCCTCAATCAACCAATCCAAATTTTTCCGTGCTTTTTTCAAG
>NZ_KQ969220.1 GCF_001578805.1 Streptococcus sp. DD10
CAATGTGGAGACACCAGCTCAGAAGAATCCACGAGTAGAGTTGACACAAGATAGTGATGGAAATGTTATTGTAGAACCAAAACAAGCGGATGACCAATCATACCCACCAGGAACTACGGTGACAATTCCAGGGGTGGAGACACCAGTAGTAATAGGCGAGGATGGAACAGGCAAAATTCCAAACAGTGAATTACCAACAGAACCAACAAAAGGGACTCCAGTTATCACTGTACCAGGTGGTCAACCAACAAATGCAGGACATACAGTAACAACTCCAGCAAGAAAACTAACAGGAGTCGTAACAACCCCATCTTCCGTTACAGAGAAGAAAGCAGTGACACCA
>NZ_KQ969221.1 GCF_001578805.1 Streptococcus sp. DD10
GAAAATAGGGAGAACTATGATTCATTAGCATCGAGAGAGGCGGATTTTCGTCTTCTCCTTTTTTATGTTAAGAGCTATCAAAACCTGATTTTAAAATTAACAAAGTTTCGAAAAACAAAAGACCGAAAGTTCTATAATGAAGTTAGCCACCTAGCCCTCCTAAAAATTAGATGGTTCAACTAGCTTATAGCTAGTACTCGATTTCATTAAGGAACTAAGAAAACGACTCCTAAAGAAGTCGCATTTATCGAAAATTGGATTAACAACTATCCTAAAAAATGCTTGAACTACAAGTCACCCAGAGAAGACTTCTTGCTGGCTAACTTGAACTTTGCCAAA
>NZ_KQ969222.1 GCF_001578805.1 Streptococcus sp. DD10
AAATAATGATATTTTAATCTTTAATTCCGATTAATTCTGTGGTATTCTTCATAAGTCTCATTAGTTCTTCCTAATGATAGTTTGGTTGCTTTTCATTATAATTCTTATGGGACTTTTTGTGTACACTCATACTCAATGAAAATCATCAGCAAACTAGGAAGCTAGCCACAGGTTGCTCAAAGCACTGCTTTGAGGTTGTGGATGGAACTGACGAAGTCAGTAACTATACCTACGGTAAGGCGAAGCTGACGTAGTTTGAAGAGATTTTAGAAAGAGTATCAAAAAGCTCTATAATCTCTACAGTAGTTTTACCCACTACAGAAATTATAGAGC
>NZ_KQ969223.1 GCF_001578805.1 Streptococcus sp. DD10
GGGATAACTGGATCGGTTGGGGTATCAATTGGTTTATCTGGAACAACTGGATCTGTTGGAGTGTCTACTGGTTTATCTGGAACAACTGGATCAGTTGGAGTATCGACCGGTTTATCTGGAACAACCGGATCTGTTGGGGTGTCAACTGGTTTATCTGGGACAACTGGATCGCTTGGAGTGTCGACCGGTTTATCTGGAACAACTGGATCGGTTGGGCTATCAACTGGTTTATCTGGAACAACTGGATCGCTTGGGGTGTCAACTGGTTTATCTGGGACAACTGGATCGCTTGGAGTGTCTACTGGTTTATCTGGAACAACCGGATC
>NZ_KQ969224.1 GCF_001578805.1 Streptococcus sp. DD10
AAAAGAGCAGAGTCATCTGCTCCTTTGTTTGACATTTCAGACGCCAAAAGTGACATCTTAGAAAAAATGATCTAATCCTGCATTCTTTCTGCTATACTAAATTTAGGAAGAAGGGAGATTGTTATGATTGAAGCAGTTTACACAGAATACAGAGAATTTTATTCTACTTTAGAGGTAGCATATGGTTATCTAAAATTTGACCGATATGAGTGGGAAAGTTTGCACTTGCGTTACTTCATCTACTATTTGCGTAAGTATGACATTCACAGTATGGAGTGCTTCACAAGCTATCATTACAAGGTTTCTTACAGACTCTATTTGGA
>NZ_KQ969225.1 GCF_001578805.1 Streptococcus sp. DD10
CTGTCAAAGTCCCGAATCGTTTTATGGAGACAGTGGTCATTCCCGATGGTAACGGTGGCTTTATCATACACTATCACAAGCTAGGTAAGAGCAAGATAAATAAATTGGAACGTGAGGGGGTTATTCTTTACTCTGAGTTGGATATGTAGTATAATGATATTGAACTTAGAGGTTGAAAAGTATCCGTCTCCAACGCGGCATCTTGTCCAAGATGTGTCGAGAAATGCGGGCGACATTCGGCGGTCCCGCCTAAGTTAAGCACTTAGTTTTCTAGGTGCTTTTTTGTTGCAGGAAAGGAGACAAGATGAAGGG
>NZ_KQ969226.1 GCF_001578805.1 Streptococcus sp. DD10
CCCTCTGTCTGAAGTGAAGGTTTTAAGAGCCTCTTAACGAGATTTTCGACCTTTTTGCTTGGCCCTGTGGTCGTACTGTTCCTGTGCTAAGGCTGCGGAGTAACTATTTTTGCATCGACTTAGCTCTCTTGAAATGGTGGACTTATGGACGCCAAGTTTACTTGCAATTTGGCAAGGTTTCAAACCTAAATCCAAGTAAGTTTCTATCTTTATTCGGTCGGTTATGGTAAGATGGGAGTAGCTCATAGTTTTTCCTCGGGTTCTGTTTGTGTGACTACTTACAGTTTACACCAGTGAAACGC
>NZ_KQ969227.1 GCF_001578805.1 Streptococcus sp. DD10
AGCGTTGTCAAGAGCTGTTTTCTTATCAGCCAAGTCAGCTGAGAAGTTATCAACAGCTTTTTGAGCGTCCGCTTGGCGAGTTTTGGCATTTTCCAAAGCGATGTTTGCCAGACGCAAGTTGTTTTCAGCGATTTGCGTTTGAACTGGTGTCGCCATGGTATCGCTGAGTGTCTTTTCAGCTTGGGTCTTGAGTTCAAGTGCAGTAGCATAGTCTGAACTTGCTTTCACAAGTTTAGCTTTTGCGTCACTTGATGCAGTTTGTGCTTCAGCAAGAGCGGATTGAGCTTTGGTCAAG
>NZ_KQ969228.1 GCF_001578805.1 Streptococcus sp. DD10
CTGTCACTCAGTTATTTGAAGCCTATCAAAAAGAGATTGGTCGCACTTCCACACGTGATGGTTTTTATTATCTTCTGAAACGCCATGGTTGGCGAACGGTCACTCCTAGACCTGAACATCCCAAGAAGGCAGACGCTCAAACAATTGAGACGTCTAAAAATAAAATCTACATTCGAGACCTTAAGTAAGCGCTTTAAAGAGGAGGGGACTTATAACAAAGTACGTTTGATGTACCAAGATGAAGCTGGTTTTGGGAGAATCAGTAAGATGAGTTCTTGTTGGGCTCCTC
>NZ_KQ969229.1 GCF_001578805.1 Streptococcus sp. DD10
TATCCGTGCTATATCTGTTCCTACTTGGACTGAGAAAAATGGACAAGACGACATCGCTTGGAAAACTGCTGAAAGACAAGCAAACGGGGACTACAAGTTCACTGTCAAAGCTAGCGAACACAAGGGTGAAAGCGGTATTTACAACTCTCACGTCTACATGGTGGAAGCAGATGGTAATCTCGTTGGACTTGGTGGACAACAGGTTAACCTTAACCTGCCAAAACCTTCAGCTAAGATTGCTATACAAAATCTAAACAACAATGCTGGAACTT
>NZ_KQ969230.1 GCF_001578805.1 Streptococcus sp. DD10
TGTTAATGATATCAAAATCTATCAAAATAAATATCCAAAGATAAAAGGCTTGGAAGAACGCATCCAAGCCTATATTGACCGCTTTCCAGAAAGCGATGTGAGTGTAGAGGTTTCTAGGGATGTTGATTTTGAAGGTGAGCAAACCTTAGAAAACTCTAGGACGTGGGTAGTTACAGTTAGTCATAAACCAACTAGACTACCCGAGTGATGATATACATTTACCGTCTCCTTTCTATGTGGGATGGTTTTATTTTATCAAAAGGA
>NZ_KQ969231.1 GCF_001578805.1 Streptococcus sp. DD10
CAAAAAAAGCAACGGCTAGATAACTAGTCGTTGCTTTTTTTGTGAATCCTTTTTGTCTCAGACTCTTTTTGATTCAAGAAGAAGATTAATCTTCTTTTTTCTTACGAGCTACAAGACCGAATCCACTTAATACTCCAAGAAGTCCAAGCGCTGCAAGGCTAGCGTGATCTTCTGTACCAGTATTCGGTAATTCCTTAGCTGGTTTAGCTGGAGCTGGTTTAGATTGTTCTTGTTTTGGAGCAGCAGGAACAACTTTACGGT
>NZ_KQ969232.1 GCF_001578805.1 Streptococcus sp. DD10
GGTGTCTCAAGTCTTCTGAATAGCTCAAAAAGCTTGTCTAGAATCTCTTTGTTTGTTAGATGCATACGAAAAGTAGGGCGATAAAATCGTTTATCGCTTAGTTTACGACTATCCTGCTGTATAAGCTTCCAGTAGCGTTTGATAGCCTTGTATTCATGGGATTTTCTATCGAATTGGTTCATGATTTGAACACGGACACGATTCATAGCACGGCTAAGATGTTGGAGTAAAACAGTCCAGTGGACTGTTTTAGCCTGAG
>NZ_KQ969233.1 GCF_001578805.1 Streptococcus sp. DD10
CACTGATAGCACTTGAAACGTCGCTTTTTAAGGAGAATTCTAGTAGGCATACCAGTTGTTTTGGGATAAGGGAACTTAGACTCATTAATGTTGAGGAGTTTTGTGGTAAGATTAAGTGTCTCCATGTGATTCTTTCTAATGAGTTGTTTCGTCGCTTTTTATTATAAGTTATATGGGCTTTTTTGTGAAATCGAAAAGCTCTATGATATCTGTGATGGAGTTATCAACTATAGATATTATAGAGCCGAAAAAC
>NZ_KQ969234.1 GCF_001578805.1 Streptococcus sp. DD10
CTCGATATCATCACTGTCCTTAAAGGTAGAACACAGGCTGTTATCCGAAATCACTTTCTTAAATATGATAGAGCCGTTCGCTGTCAGGTGAAAATCATTACTATGGATATGTTTAGCCCCTACTACGATATTGCCAAACGACTTCGCTTTCGAATTTCTAGGCTCAGGCTGAAACAGTCTACCAGACTGTTTCACTTCCAAACGCTAAAATCGTTCTCGATCGCTTTCACCCTTCGTTATTATATTTCTAAA
>NZ_KQ969235.1 GCF_001578805.1 Streptococcus sp. DD10
TTGAGCTGCTGACCAGTCACCGTAGGTCACATCTCCTGTTACCAAGTTGATGTTTGCTGTACGTGTGAAGGTTACTGTTTGAACAACATCAGCTGTTACTTCTGCACCATTTTCATCGTTGTAACGGTACTTGATTGTACGTGTTACTGTCTTAGATGTTTCAAGGTTCTTAACAGCATCAGTATTAGGCCATACTGGTGAGTTTGGATCTGATGGATCTACTGGTTGACCTGG
>NZ_KQ969236.1 GCF_001578805.1 Streptococcus sp. DD10
GGTTCGATGGGCAAGTACGACTTCCAGAAAGCCTCTCAATTCCCTTATCTAGATTATGTGGGCTATAAGGTACTCACCCGTCTCAAAAAGCGTCATTTTCAGTGCAAATCCTGCCGAAAAATGCTAGTCTCTGAGACCAACTTGGTAGAGAAAAATCATCAAATTCCTCGTATCATTCACCAGAAAATTACCCAAAAACTGATAGAGCAACACTCCATGACCGCCATTGCTT
>NZ_KQ969237.1 GCF_001578805.1 Streptococcus sp. DD10
TACAGTTGAAATCCCAGTTAAACTGAAAAATGGTGAAGAGGAAGTAACTGTTAAGATTCCAGTAACCATCCAACGAGATACAGATGGTGATGGTATTCCAGATAAGACGGATACAGATGATGATAACGACGGAATCCCAGATAGTGAAGACAGCACACCAAAAGTAGCTGACAAACTAACAGGAGTCGTAACAACCCCATCTTCCGTTACAGAGAAGAAAGCAGTGACACCA
>NZ_KQ969238.1 GCF_001578805.1 Streptococcus sp. DD10
GAAGTCTCTCCCCTATCGTTCCTTGAAAAATCACTGGCGACTCTTGCAAAAAGACAGCCGTAAGTTATCTCTCAACCCTTTTTATTCAAAGACTTTCCGTCAAACCTTGATCCCACATGAAGTTGTTAGGAAGATACTGAATTTCTCAGAAGAGCTCGCTAATTATTATAACCTCTATCAGCTTTTGCTTTTTCACTTTCAGGAGAAAAGAGTGGATGAGTTTTTTGATCTC
>NZ_KQ969239.1 GCF_001578805.1 Streptococcus sp. DD10
AATGAAAACCCTCAACATATTCAGGACAAGGCGCAAACTGTCGCAAGACTTCCATAGCTTCAAGTTTCATCAACGATCACGTAGCCGATAAGCAAAGCTTGCTGGATTAATTCTGGATTTTCTAACAATTCTTTGATTTCTGGTTCAAAAACCGCTTTTCTGATATATTCAATACAATTTGCTTGTTTTTGTGTCAATTCAAGCATAATTTACCCCCTTTCAATCTG
>NZ_KQ969240.1 GCF_001578805.1 Streptococcus sp. DD10
TTGCCTAGGTTTTCTACGATAGTAGAAGTCCGTTTATTTCCAACCTTGATATCTTTAATAATAGCGTAGTTGATAGTGTTTTTTGACTTTGATTGTTTAACTCTCATCTTTTCATACCTCACTCTATTATAACAAAGTACGAGAAAGTACGCAAATAAAAAGCGGTGAAATTTGACAAAAAAATGCCCTTATATCAACCTTTATGACGATTTTTTTACTTCACAA